>CAYFYC010000060.1:4262-20176 GCA_964347305.1 uncultured Acidimicrobiaceae bacterium
ACCACGACGTCGACGACGACTCCCGACGACGACGACACCACGACGTCGACGACGACTCCCGACGACGACGACACCACGACGTCGACGACGATCCCGGACGACGATGACGACGACGACACCACGACGTCGACGACGATCCCGGGCGAGGATGACGACGACACCACCACCTCGACCACGGCTGCACCGATCCCGACCGAGACGGTGACATACCAGCTCGTGGGCGGATGGGTCCGCGTCACCGTGGGGCAGGGCTTCGTCGACCTCGAAGGGGCGGCACCGAGCCCAGGCTTCTCGATGAAACTCGAGAGCGAGTCGGGCACCGAAGTCCGGGTCAGGTTCGAGTCGAACGACCATCGTTCCGAGTTCGAGGCGAAGTGGGAAGGTGGCGAGCTCGAGATCGAGATCGAGGAGAAGTCGGGAGACGACGACTCCTCTGACGACTCCCACGACGATTCACCGGACGACTGACCGAGATCTCCTTCCCCGAACGACCTGACGTGACCGCACCACAGGGAGAATGGACAAAGGGCCCGGATCCACTCGGTCCGGGCCCTTTCGCGAAGTCAGGCGACCTCGGGTCGTTCCTCGGGCGAAGCCGATGGCGTGCGGCGCTGCGCGACTCCGACATCGCACTTCGGGCACACCCAGACGTGACCCCGCAGCTCTCGCTTCGAACGGCAGTGGCCGCAACGCTGCGGGTTGCGCACACTGCGGGCCACGACTCGACCGGATCGGGTTGCACGAACTCGGATCGGCTTGCCTGCCTGCGTCCGTGGGCGCCGAAGGCGTTGTCGGGTGTTCGTTCCGGTGGCGACGGCGATTGCCCATCCCGTCGTCAGTGTCACGGAGATGATCGCGAGCATCAGGAGACTCGCCCCGGGTAGACCGTCGAGCGCGAAGCCGAACGCGAGCGCCGCGCCGGAAGCCACAAGCCCCCCGAGGGTGATGAGTGCCGCCCGCATACGTGAATCCCGTGTCGCTGAACACAGGATACGCCAAACGACTCCCCGCTGTGAAGGGCGAGTCCCCCGGATCTAAATAGGGGACATCGCTCATGGCCCGCACCGGTGGAGAGTGGCACCATTCGGGAAACGGTCCGTCCGGCCGCAGGAGGTCGCAGCGTGTTGCAGCAATATGTCGAGTACACCGGCGACCTGGCGCAGCAGACGCCGCCCACCCGTAATCGGATCGTCGACTTCTGGCGGGTCGTGGCGATCGGTGTCGTCGTCATCGGTCACTGGCTGGCGGCGTCGATCTGGAAACAGCCCGACGGTGAGATCGCCCTGCTCAACTCGCTGGAGTGGATCCCGTATGCGGGCTGGATCACCTGGGTCGTCCAGGTCATGCCGGTCTTCTTCCTCGCCGGTGGCTACGCCAACGCACGGGGACTGAGAAAGGTGGTTGCCGGCGAGCAGTTGCGTCGCGACTGGATCACGCTGCGGGCGCGCCGCCTCTGGACGCCGGTCGTGCCCCTGCTGCTGGTGTGGATCGTGCTCATCCTCGTGATGCGCGGCTTCATCGACCCCGGGGTCGTCTTCGCCGGCGCCATGTCGGCCACGGTGCCGCTCTGGTTCTTGGCGGTCTACATCTCGCTGACCGCACTCGCGCCGTTCACGTACCGCTGGTGGTTGCGCAGCGGCAGCGCCTCCATCGCCGTGTTGGCCGCCGCTGCCGTGGCCGTCGACCTGGCCCGCTTCGTGTTCGATGTTCCCGGGATCGGCTGGGTCAACTTCGTCTTCGTCTGGGCGGCGATCCACCAGATCGGGTACTACTGGGCCCGCTGCGACGACCAGGGCGGCATCTCACCTCGCAACGGCCTGCTCGTGGCCGGGTCGGCGCTGGGATGGCTCGTCGTTGTGACGTGGATCGGGTGGTATCCGGTGGCGATGCTGGGCGTCCCCGGGGCAGGCCTCACCAACATGACGCCCCCGACGTTCGCCATCGTCCTCCTCGGTGTGATGCAGATTGGCATCATCTGGGGAACGGCGCCGTTGGTGCGGCGGTGGATGACCGGGGCCCGTGCGTGGCACGTCGTCGTCGGTCTGTCCGCCGTGATCATGACGATCTACCTCTGGCACCTCTCGGCCATGTCGCTGATTGCGGCCGTCGGGCTCAACGTGTTCGGTGGTGCGGTCTTCGAGATCGAGCCGGGCACGACGCTGTGGTGGTTCACCCGTCCCGCCTGGATCGTCGTCTTGGGTGCCGCCGCGGCCGGGCTGGTGGTGTTGTTCGCCCGGTACGAGTGGCGGATCAGCAAGGCCCCGGCTCCCCGGGCGCGGCGGATCGTGACGGCCGGGGTGCTGCTCACGGCCGGGTCGGCGGCCGCCGTCGCCCGCTGGGGCCTCTCATCACCCGAGGCCGAGGTGCACTGGATCATCCCCGGTGCGGCCATCCTGGGCGCCCTCATGCTGGGCGCTCTGCCAAGGCGATCGGCGAAGCGCGCTGGGACCCGTACCGAGCGCTGAGGCTTCGAACGTGCGTTGCTCCAACTGCCTTGCTTCGCGTGCAAGAGATGCGGTGGACGTGCCGCAGGCGTACCATCTCCTCGATGCCACTCTTCATGGATGTCCACGCCGGGCTCGGCGACGCCACACCCGAGGACATTGCGGCGGCACACGCTCGCGATCTCGAGATGCAGGACCAATACGGTGTTCGCTACCTGACCTATTGGTACAACGGTCCGGAAGGCAAGGCCTTCTGCCTCGTCGAGGCCCCTGACGCGGACACGGCGCAGCAGGTCCACAAGGTGGCGCACGGGCTCATGCCGCACAACATCATCGAGGTGGGTGCGCCGACGATCAACGACTTCCTCGGTGAGTACTACCTCGGAGACGGGGACAGGGCCATGCTCGGCGGCACCTCCCAGCCCGACACCGGGTTGAGGGCCATCGTGTTCACCGACATCGAAGGCTCCACGGACATCTCGACCCGTCTCGGCGATCACACGGCGATGGAGGTGCTGCACGAACACGACGAGATCGTTCGCAAGGCGCTCGAGCAGCGAGGCGGGCGTGAGGTGAAGCACACCGGCGACGGGATCCTCGCCTGTTTCCCATCCGTGAGCAGGGCCGTCGAGGCGACCGTCGACATTCAGAGGGAGTCGCAAGACGTCGAACAGCTGGGGATCAAGGTCGGCCTCAGCGTCGGTGAACCTGTCGAGGAGAGCGACGACATCTTCGGAGCGTCGGTCAACCTGGCGGCGCGAATCTGCAATCACGCCGCGGGAGGCCAGATCCTCACATCGAGCGCAGTCAGGGACCTCTCGCTCGGCAAGGCCATCGTGTTCGCCGAGAAGGGCCTGATTGCACTCAAGGGCTTCCCCGAGCCGGTCCAGCTCTACGAAGTCGACTGGACCGGGTGAGCCGGCAGCCCATTGGCGTCGCCGTCGATCCGGCATGACGTGGGCGCGGCAGTACCTGGGCCGTTCCCGCACTCGACACCGCAGGCCTGCAATCCGCCCTGCGTCCTACACTCCGCAACAGGCGAAAGGGAGTGATGGCGAAGCCGGCGATCCTGGCGGTGGATGACGACCCACAGGTGCTCTCCGCCGTGGCGCGTGACCTTCGATCCCGCTACGGCGAGGAGTTCAGGATCGTGCGGGCCCCATCCGGCGCCGAGGCCCTCGAAGCGGTTTCGCAGTTGCAAGGCCGTGGTGACGTCGTCGCCGCGTACGTGGTCGATCAGCGGATGCCGTCGATGACGGGCACCCAGTTCCTTGCGGCGGCGCGTGAGATCTTCCCCGACGCCAAGAAGGTGCTCCTCACGGCATACGCCGACACCGACGCCGCCATCGATGCCATCAACACCGTGGCTCTCGATCACTATCTCATGAAGCCATGGGACCCGCCGGAGGAGAACCTCTACCCGGTGATCGACGATCTCCTCAGCGACTGGCGCGCCAACGTGCCGCCACCCTTCGACGGTATCCGCGTCGTCGGGGCTCGCTGGTCGCCGATCAGCCACGACGTGAGGGACTTCCTGGCCCGCAACCAGATCCCGTATCGCTTCGTCGACGTCGAGCGCGACGACGAAGCGGCCCGGATGGTCGATGCCGCCACCGACGGTGCTGGAACGGTGCCGATCGTGTTCTTCCCCGACGGTTCGAACCTCATCCAACCGAACCACGTCGAGCTCGCCGGCAAAGTGGGACTGCAGACCGAGGCCCACAACCCCTTCTACGACCTCATCATCGTCGGGGCAGGGCCTGCCGGTTTGGGCGCAGCCGTGTATGGCGCATCCGAGGGTCTGCGGACAGCTGTCATCGAGCGAGAAGCCACCGGCGGCCAGGCCGGCACCAGCTCGAGGATCGAGAACTACCTCGGCTTCCCCTCGGGCATCAGCGGCAAGGATCTGGCCCGCAGGGCGACCACAGGCATGACGATCAACAAGCGCAACGTGCCCGGTCACGAGCGGCTCGTCGGTGCCGGCGTGTACTACGGCGCCGCACCGTCGGAGGCGGTCGAATACCAGGGTGGGCACGTGTTCGTGGTCGGTGCAGCGAACTCGGCGGGGCAGGCGGCGATGATGCTGTCGAAGTTCGCAGGCCAGGTCACGATGCTGGTTCGCGGCGAGTCGCTCGAGGCGAAGATGTCGCAGTACCTGGTCGATCAGATCAATGCGAGGGACAACATCGACGTCCGGTTCCGGACCCAGGTGGCCGAGGTGAAGGGCGAGTCCCGGCTCGAAGAGATCGTGTTGCGCGACCGCGACACCGGAGAACTGGACGAACTCGAATCGAACGGCATGTTCATCTTCATCGGCGCCCGTCCCCACTCGGACTTCCTCGAGGGTGTCGTCGCCCGAGATGCCCGCGGCTTCGTCCTGACCGGACCCGATGCCAAGTCCGCAGACAAGCCTCCGATCCCGTGGCCGCTCGATCGGGACCCGTACCTCATGGAGACCAGCGTGCCCGGGATCTTCGCCGCCGGTGACGTCCGCGCCGGAGTCGTGCGCAGGGTGGCGTCGGCCGTCGGGCAGGGGGCCGTCTGCGTGAGCATGATCCACGGCTACCTCGAGACGGTGTGAGCCACGACCCCCGCCTCGAGGCGGTGCCGTTGTTTGCGGGTCTCCCCGAGGAGGATCTCGAACGTCTCTCTGCCGGCGTCACCGAGGTGCGGCTGCAGAAGGGCGACGAGCTCTTCGGCGAGGGAGACGAAGGCAACGCCGCCTACGTGATCATCGAGGGCGACATCGAGATCGTGAAGCAGGCGGTCAATCGTGAGGTGCTCCTCGCCGTCCAGGGACCGGGGACCGTCATCGGGGAGATGGCGCTCCTCCACGAGGCGCCGCGCATGGCGTCGGGCCGGGCCCGCAACGATGCGACGCTGCTCGAGATCTCCCGTTCGAGCTTCGACTACGTGCTCGACACCAGTGCGGCGGCGGCCCGGCGCACCATGGACGTCGTGCTCGAGCGGTTCCGCGCCAACCAGGCGCAGCTTCGCCAAAGCGAGCGTATGGCGCAGTTGGGCACCCTCACTGCGGGACTGGCCCACGAGCTGAACAATCCGGCCGCAGCGGTCGCCCGGGGTGCCGAACAGCTCGCCGCCACGATGTCTCAGTTCGGCGAGGCGTATGCAGCAGCTGCCGCAGCGATCACGGACGAGTTACGGGCCGACTTCGAGCGGGTCGTCGGCGAGGCGATGGATCGGGCCAGGAAGCCGGGCGATCTCGATCCTCTGGAGCGCAGTGACCGCGAGGCGGACATCGAGGACTGGTTGGTCGATCGTGACATCGAGCCGGCCTGGCAGATGGCGCCGGCGATGGCCGATCTCGGCTACGAGACCGCCGATCTCGATCGAGCCGAGGAGCGGTTCGAGGATGCATCGGGAGCGGTGGTGGGGGCGATGACGGCAGCGGCGTCGGTGGCGGCGTTGGTGCGTGAAGTGGAGGAGGGCGCCGGTCGGCTGTCGTCGATCGTGCATGCGCTCAAGTCGTATTCGTATCTCGACCAGGCGCCGGTGCAGGAGGTCGACATCACCAAGGGCATCGACGATACGCTCCTGATCCTCAAACGGAAGACCGACGGCATCACGGTGCAACGGGACTATGCCGACGACCTGCCGACGATCGAGGCCTACGGCTCGGAGCTGAACCAGGTGTGGACGAACCTCATCGACAACGCCTCCGACGCCATCAAGCATGCCGAGATCGTCGGCGGCAAGATCATCATCCGTGCCTTCCCGAAGGGCGAGGGGGTGGCCGTCGAGATCGAGGACAACGGGCCCGGCATCCCCGGCGAGATCCAGAACCGCGTGTTCGATTCGTTCTTCACCACGAAACCACCAGGGTCGGGAACCGGTCTCGGTCTCGACATCAGCCGCTCCATCGTCATGACCCGCCACGGCGGCGAGATCGGCGTCGAATCGGAGCCGGGCCGGACGATCTTCCGGGTGGAGCTCCCACTCCGACCACCTGAGTGAAACACAGCGGGTGACGCGACTCGGGCCCCGCCGAAGCGGAGCCCGAGAATCTGCCGTTTGGCCCGGTGTCAGGGGGCGCTCACGTGGCCTCGTAGCGGGAAGTTCCCGGCGACCAGGTCGTCCTTGAAGTCCAGACGGCCCGTTGCTCCCCAGAAGTCACCCGTACCAGAACCGGCCACGATCGGGTGCTGGCAGCGCCCGAACTTCTGGCCGTTGAAGTCCTGATCCTCGTACTTCGCGGTGAAGACGTAGGTCGTCTCGAACGAGCCGCACCGCCCATCGTCCGTGCAGCCGATGAACAGTTCGGTGCCACGCTCGATGTAGGTGTTGCTCGGCCGGAACTCGCCAGGGCCCCAGTACTGGTAGAGGCAACCGTTGATGTTCCCCACCAGCAGGATCGGGAAGTCGGCGTCCGCGCCTTCCGGATCGTCGCACTCCGTCAAGTCGCTCGGATAGCCGATGGCGTCCAGCTGATAGGTGCCGTTGCCACCTGCGCTCGCCGGTGAGGCGAGAGCAACGATGGCGAAGACGGCGATGGCGAGTGTGAGAACCCGGCGCAGTGGCCGTGTTTCGACGCTCGTGTACATGTCTGTCTCCCTCCTGTTGGGATGCCTACGGGTGCACCATCCCTGCAGGTGGTTGCAATGGTTCAGGAGACCGGTTGGAACCCGGTTGGAACCAAGAAACCGCGTTCAGCATCGGGTCGGTTTCCCAACCGCTCTCCAACCGCCGCATGGCAGGCTCTCGAGAAGTCCATGGAAGATCACGGTGACCCATAAGTACGCTGATCAGGTGAGATTCCGGGTTCTCGGCCCAGTTGAGGCGGCTCGAGACGACACGGCGCTTCCGCTTGGCGGGCCCAAGCAGCGTCTCGTGCTGGCCCTACTGGTGGTCGACGCGCCCCGATCCGTCACTACGAGTGCCCTCATCGACGGCGTGTGGGACGGCGATCCACCCGAAACGGCCCGCAAGACCCTCCAAGGCTACGTTCACCACTTGCGGTCACAGGTCGGGGAGGCGCTGGTGACCGACGCTGTCGGCTACCGACTCGACATCGATACGGCCTCGATCGATGCCGTCGAGTTCGAAGCGCAGACCAAAGAGGCGCGTGCACTGGCGATGACCGATCCCAGAGCGGCATCCGGCCAACTCGCCGAGGCGCTCGCCATGTGGCGGGGCACTCCGTACGCGGACCTCGACGGAGTACTGGCGCTCGAGCCCGAGATCGGCCGGCTGAGCGAGCTGCGGGTCGGAGCCGTGGAGGACCGGATCGCAGCGGATCTCGAGCTCGGCGCGGACGGTTCGCTGATCGGAGAGCTCGAGAGCCTCGTTCACGAGTACCCGCTTCGCGAGGGATTTCGCGCACTCCTGATGCGGGCATTGCACGCGACCGGCAGGCAGCCCGAGGCTCTGCGGGCGTACGAGACCGCGAGACGGTTCCTGGGACATGAGCTCGGTCTCGAGCCTTCGCAAACCCTCCAGGAGCTCCACCTGCGAATCCTCAACGACGATGTCGAGGTGGCACGGCCGCCACCGGCCCAACGCCCCACACGAGGGATCCGGGGGTATGAGCTTCGTGAGCTGGTGGGTGATGGACCCACGGCGACGGTGCACCGGGCATTCCACGCAGGCCTCGGGCGAGAGGTCGCGCTGAAGGCGTATCGAGCCGAGGTTGCGAATCTGCCGGCGCTGATCGAGGGGTTCGATGAAGCATCGCGACGCATCGCATCACTCCAGCACGATCACATCGTTCCGCTACTCGACACGTGGCGCGAGCCTGGCGCCGCGTATCAGGTTCGCCCATGGTTGGCGGGAGGGTCGATGGCTACCCGGTGGTCGGCACGCCCACCTCCCCTTCCCACATTGTTGCGGACACTCGACGAGATCGGGGCGGCGCTCAGCCACGCCCATCATCAGGGTGTCGTGCATGGGGCTCTCAAGCCCACCAACGTCCTCCTCGATGCCGATGGCAGGGCCGCGCTCAGTGACTTCCCCTTGATCGATGCGATTCGCCACTCTGGAGATGAGTACGTCGCTCCGGAGATTCGTGATGGTGCCGGCACGCCCAATCCGGCTGCCGACGTCTTTGGGCTTGGTGCGTTGGCGCATCAGCTGCTCACCGGGGAACCGCCTGTGGCCAAGGTGTCCGGACCGGATCTCTCACCTCGGCTGGATCCTGTCTTCGTCCCGCCTCTGACGCGTGCGTGCGCATGGCACCCCGCCGATCGGCACGGTCGGGTGGAAGAGCTCGTACGGTCGTTGAAGCAGGCTGCCGGAGTCGACGTGACTGCCGCCGCTGTCACCGCCGAAGGCGTGCGCCGTTCGGAGATTCGGAATCCGTACAAGGGACTCCGGTCGTTCCAGGAGGTGGATGCGGCGGACTTCTACGGACGCGAGGCGCTCGTGGGCAAGCTGCTCGATGCGCTCGAACACGGCGACTTCGTGGCGCTGGTCGGCCCGAGCGGCATCGGCAAGTCGAGCGCCGTCAAGGCGGGGCTCATTCCTGCATTGCGGGCTCGCAGGGACGGCCTGGGAGGCCATGTGCTCGTCACCGAGATGTTTCCCGGATCTCACCCCTTCGAAGAGCTGGCGACTGCGTTGCTCAAGGTTGCGGTGCGACATCCCGCCGGGATCGTCGACGAGCTGGCGGGTGATGAGCGCGGACTGCTGAGGATCGTCAAGCAGACGTTGCCCGACGACGACAGCCGGCTCGTCCTGGTGATCGATCAGTTCGAGGAGTTGTTCACACTCGTCGCAGATGAGAGTCGGCGGCGCATGTTCCTGGCCTGCCTGCGCGCAGCTGTGACCGACGAGCGATCCCGTGTGCAGGTGATCATCACGATGCGCGCCGACTTCTTCGATCGTCCGCTCGAGTACCACGAATTCGGTCAGCTCCTGGACGCGGGTGCCGTCACGGTGCTGGCACCGGCAGAGGAGGAGTTGCGCCAGGCGATCGCCGCGCCGGCCCGCCAGGTCGGGCTCGACCTGGAGCCGGGGCTCGTGGGCGAGATCGTGCGTGACGTCTCGGGCCAGCCCGGAGGGCTGCCGCTCATGCAGTACGCACTGACCGAGCTGTTCGACCGCCGCACGTCCGACGTGCTCACGATCGCTGCGTACCGCGAGACGGGTGGAGTGCTCGGCGCTCTCGGTGCCAAGGCAGAAGAGTTGTGGCAGAGCCTCTCGCCCTCAGGTCGCGCGGCGATCCGGCAGACATTTCTGCGGCTCGTGGTCGTCGACGACACATCCGATGACATGCGGCGCAGGGTGCGCCGGAGCGAGCTGGCGGCAATGGACATTCCGCACCGGGAGCTCGCCGACGCCATCACTCTGTTCGGAGCCCACCGCCTTCTCACATTCGACCGTGATCCCGTCACGAGGGGTCCGACGGTCGAAGTGGCGCACGAGGCTCTGCTGAGGGAGTGGGATCGACTGCGCGGTTGGATCGAGACCCAGCGTGAGGAGCTCGTGCTGCACAGACTCCTCGCCACGGAGCTGAGCGAGTGGGAGTCGGCCGACCGCGACCCGAGCTATCTGTTGCGCGGGGGCCGCCTCGAGCAGTTCGAGGCGTGGGAGCGGTCGACCGAGATCAGCCTGACGACGCCGGAGCGGGAGTTCCTCGACACGAGCCGTGCGCTCCGTGAGGAGGAAAGCGAGAAGGAGAGGTCGACGCGCTTGCGCCTCCGGCGGATGCTCGTTGGCGTGTCCATACTCGCCGTCGCAGCGGCGTTGGCGGGCGTCTTTGCGTTCTTCCAGTGGGGAGACGCCAGGGACAACGCCGCTGCCGAAGCCGTGGCCCGAGACGTTGCCGAGACAAGACGCATCGCCTTGCAGGCCCCGCAGCTCATGGACACCAACCGGCAGGTGGCGCTGCTGCTCGCCGTCGAGGCGTTTCATCGAAACCCCGATGATCCGGTGACGCTGGGGGCGCTTCAGGATGCCTTCGTCAGGGCCGGCAACTTCCTCGGCTACGTCGTGCCAGAGAGCAATGCCCACGCCATCGGCTTCACATCGGTCGGCGATCTCGTAGCGGTCACCGCGGAGGGCATCGCTGTGTTCGACAGCGACACAGGTCATCGCTCGCGATTGACAGCGGTCGACGGAATCGAGGACGCAACGGTGTCGGCCTCATCGAATCGGGCCGCAGTGATCCACGGCGCGGAGGTCGTCGTGTACGACGTGCTCTCGCAAGCTGAGATTCGCCGAATCGACGTCGGTGTCGACAGCGACGTCACAGCACTCGAGTTCGATCGCTCGGGTGGCATGATCGGTGTTGGGTTCCTGGACGGGTCTGCGTCCGTGGTGGACCTCGAGTCGGGAGGCGTGGCGACGTTCATGGCCCATCCCGAACGCGAGCTCGAGGGATTCGTGGTCCCACCGCATCTGCCTGACGCGGCGCAATTCGGAACGCGCGTCCTCGCCATCAGCGACGACGGCACCCGAGTCGCGACCGGTGGGCTCGCACACGCACGCGTGTGGGAGCTGGCCGATACGACGTCGGCGGTCTACGAGACGGTGCTCATGCGCCGGGCTCCAGATGGCTCGCGGATTGCCGAGGGGGTGCGGGCGCTCCGGTTCAGCCCGGAGAGCAGCGACGAGGTGCACGTCGCGTCCAGCATCAACGTCGCCACGCTCGACGTGGTAGCGGGCACACAGACGGAGTTCGGCGAGTTTCCCGACCGGGTCGACGCCATCGTGAACAACACGCTCGAAGAGGCCGTCGCCCTGACGGACACGGCCGCGATTCTCGCCTTCAGCGGTGGCCGCGTCGTCGTGCTGCCGCTCGACGGTGCGCCACCGATCCAGTTCGACTCGCACACGCCGGGCCGGCCCGACGTCGGCTTGACGGCCGACGGTCTGACGGTGGCGGTGCAGAACGACGATCAGATCTCGTTGTGGGCACTCGGAGGCGAGCGCCTGGCCGCCCTTTCGGTGCCTCGAGGCCGCGTGACCGAAGCGGTGCTGAGCGGTGACGGCGAGTGGTTGGTCTTGCAGGCACCGATCGGACTCGACATCCTGCTCTATCAGCGAACGGAGCACGGGTACCAGCTCGTCGATCTGGGCGTCGAGGGGCTGCAGAGCGGGCACCCCGGTCCGACCGGCATGGTCACGTGGAACCGCATCGATTCGGCACCGACCGAGTATTGGGATCTCACCGAATCGCCGCCCACTCGGCGGGTCCTCCAGGAGGAGCGGTCGATCTATGCGTATGCCTTCTCGCATGATGGCCGGCTGTTCGCTGCCGGCGCATCATCCGAGACGTCGCCCGCAGGATCCGTGGTTCAGGTCTTCGACGTGACGACCGGAGAGGCGGTGACCGAGCCCCTCCTCGAATTGGTCGTCGAAACACCGCCTGAGCTGGCTGCAATCGGCGTCGACCTGCGATCGGCGGTGCAGTCGCTCTCGTTCAGTGCAGACGGAACCCGGCTCGTCGGCGTCAACTCCGACGGAAAGGCGGTCATCTGGGATCTCGAGTCCGGATCTCACGTCGTGTTGGCGCACGGCGGGAACCAGGTGGTGCTTGCGGAGTACTCGCCGGATGGTCGCTACCTCGCCACCATCGCCGCAGACGGCACCACACTGCTGCGAGATCCGGACACCCTCGAGCAGCGCATGAGGCTCATCGGCCAGACGTCAGGTGACGAGGGTCTCACGATCGGGCCGGCGTTCACAGAGGATGGTCGCTACTTGATCACGACAGCCGACAGCACGGGCCGCGTGTGGGATCTCGAGGCGCAGGCGCAGGTCGGGACTGGCTTCCCGGCGTTGCCGAACTCGGGCACCAACGCGAGTCGCGACGGCCGGTGGCTCGTCACACTCGACGAAGACGTCGTTCTCGTCTGGGATCTCGACTTCGCTCGTTGGCCCGACCTCGCCTGCAGGGCTGCAGGTCGCAACCTCACTCCGGTCGAATGGCAGCAGTTCGCCCCGCCAGGCGAGGCGTACCAGACGACATGCGACATGTGGCCTTCGCTCGAAGATCAGGACGAATGAGAAGGAGGAGACCATGACCGATCAGGACACATCAGGGGCGGACGTCGGCCGCCGAAGGATGCTGCGCGGCCTCGCCCTGGGAGGTGTAGCCGTGGGCGCGGGCGTCGTGGGCGCCGGAGCGGCGGTGGCGACCACGGGAAGCGGCTGGAAGCGCGAAACCTTCACCTATGACGTCGCATGTCTGGGCCACTTCTGGCGGTGGTCGAACACGGCCATGCCGGAAAACGACGCCGATTTCCGTACGCCGTTCTTCGTCGAGGGGTGGATCTACCCCGAGGGCACCATCCCTGGTGACGGGTTCGTTCCCACCGTCGACAACTCGATCGGCCACTGGTTCTGTCGCGGCTGGACGATGATCGACGGCAGTCGGGGAGAGCCCCACGTGACGTCGACCCAGCAGTACGTGATGGGTGCGATCACCGAGGATCGGCTCTTCCCCGAGGACATCATCGTCTCGAGTGGGCTCGAGGGCACCAACGGAGCGCAAGTCGCCACGAGACCGGTCATCGGCGGGTCGGGGAAGTACCTCGGTGCGACCGGGGCGGTCCGTCAGACCCACAACGGCGTCAACACCACGGTGTTCGCCGACGGCAGCGGGGACAACGCCCTGAACTTCATCTTCGAGTTCGACCTTCTGATTCCCGACGTGTAGCCGGGGAAGTGCGATCAGCTACAACCGGCTGCCGCGTTGGCGCCACACCTCGATCCAGTGATCGATGGTCTCCTTGGTCGCCGGCTCGAACGTCTCGGCGCCGCCGATGCCCGTCTCGCGGATCCCGTCGGGATCGACCAGCCACTTCCGGTTGAGGCGATCCCATCGTTCGTAGTGCCTGGTCGCCTGGTCCTGACGCCACAGCACGTCGGGCTCGCCGTCCAGGTCGCCGATCGGCATCTCGGTCCAGTACTTCATCGTCACGTCGCTCGGCCTGCCGCGGCGTCTCGGGCCATGCCGACGGCATGGAGCAGGCCGAGTTCGCGACCCTCCTGATACAAGGCCTCGGCAGCCTGTACGCCGAGCGTCTGACGGGCCCGCTCCAGCGTGTCGGGGAACTCGACGAAGGGTGGCGGGATCGCTCCGCCCGATCGCTCCCGGGCGATGTCGGCGGCGCCGGCGAGACGGACGGCGACTTCGGTGTCGCCGAGCTCGAACAGTGCGATGGCGAGCCGATTGAGTGTCCAGGACATTCCGAACACGTCACCCGCTGCCTCCGCAGCGTCGAGTCCATCTGCCGCGTGTTCTCGAGCGGCCTCGTACTCGTTGCGATGGATGTAGATCTCCGACTGTGCCGCACGCAGGTGGGCGACGTTCATGAGCCGGCCCGCCTGCTGCATCAAACGAATGCCGTTCTCGAACATCTCGGGACCGGGCGGATCGGCCTTGATGGCCTGGCCGTGGCTGGTCACGATCTCGTGGAACTCGACGAAGGCCATCATCACGGGATCGTTGGACTCGGATGCCATCGCCCGGGTCCGTTCGAGGAGTACGTGTGGATCGCCGATGTCGGTCCCGATCGCCAGTGCGTTGGAGCGGGTCGTGAGGGCACCCAAGAGCGCGTCCTTCTGGAGATCGGCGTCGTCGAGGGTCTCGGCGATGGTGAGGGCCTCGTCGTAGTCGGCGCCGGCTTCACGCCATTGCGAGCGCCAGTAGTGGACTGCGGCCCGAGCCATGAGCGCCCGGGCTCGAGCAGCTGTCGGAGTGTCGACCGGCGATGCGGAGAAGCACCTGGCCAGCCACAGCTCCAACTCGTCGAGACGTCCGCTGATCTGGAAGAACCGCCATAGCCCTCCGAGCATGGCAAACGCCCGCTCGACGTCACCGTTGTCGAGGAGTCGGTCGAGGGTGGCGCGCAGGTTGTCGACGTCGTCCTCGAGGGTGGCGCGCCAGCGGGGGCCCTTGTCGCTGTCGAGCGGCACGAGAGCGGCGATGGCGAGTGCAGCGAAGTGGTCGGTGTGGCGAGCGAGGAACCCGGCGTCGTCTGGGATGCGTGATGCGGCGTAGAGCTGCACGGACGTCAGCATGTCGAAGCGCTTTCCGATCATGCCGACTTCGGTCTCGACGAGGCTGCGATCGACGAGTTCGGCGAGGTCGTCGAGCGGGTTGCGTCCTACGACCGTCTCGATGGCCGCCAGCGTGGCCCCGCCCCGGAACACCGACAGGGCCTGCAACACCTCCTGTTGTGCCGGGCCGAGCAGCTCGTAGGACCACTCGACCGCTGCGGTGATCGAACGGTGCCGAACGGGTGAGTCGGCGCGTGAAGTCTTCAGGACGTCTTCGTCGAGTCGCTCGAGCACGTCCGCCGGGGTGAGCACATTGAGTCGAGCTGCCGCCAACTCGATGGCCAGCGGAACGCCGTCGAGCGCCTCGACCAGGCGAGCCACGTCGTCATGATGAGCGTCCAGATCGAACGACGGATCTGCCTGGAGTGCTCTCGCGACGAAGAGCTCGATCGCGGGAGAGGCGTCGTCATTCGATCCGAGCGGCTCGAGCCGTGTGACCGTCTCGCCGGCGACTCGCAGCGGGACCTGTGAGGTGACGAGGGCCTTGAGCGGGCCGGCCGCCGACAGCAGATCGGCGAGGCGAGGAGCGGCAGAGACGAGCTGCTCGAAGTTGTCGAGCACCAGCAAGCGGGCTCCGTCGGAGAAGGCTGCGGCGAGACCGCCGTCCGCGCCCTGGTCGGTTCCCGTCTCCGTGGCGATGACTGTGAGCAGCAGCTCCGGATCGTCGATCGGCGTCAGATCGACGAACCACACGCCGCGCTCGAACCGTCCGAGCACCTCGGTGGCGACTTCGAGAGCGAGCCGGGTCTTGCCGATGCCGCCGGGTCCGGTGAGAGTGACGAGCCTGTTGCCGTCGATGAGCTCCAGGAGCTTCGCTTGATCGGTCTCTCGCCCGACGATCGGAGACGCAAGCGTCGGGAGGTTGTTGGGACGCATCGACGCAGTCCGCAGCGGGGGGAACGTCCGGGGGAGGCCGTCGATGTCGAGTTGGTAGAGCCGCTCGGGGTCGTCGAGGCCCTTCAACGTGTGTTCACCGAGGGCGGTGAACGTGTGAGCCGGAGCGAGCACCTTCACCGCCTCGGAGACCACGACCTGGCCGCCGTGACCAGCGGCCGAGATCCGTGCCGCCCGGTTCACGTCGAGGCCCACGTAGTTGTCGTGACCGAGCTCGCCGACGCCGGTATGGAGTCCGATCCGCACCGCAACGACTCCGCCTTCGGGCCACGATTCTGTGGCGAGGCGCTGCTGGATGTCGGCGGCGGCGTTCACAGCGCCGGCGGTCGATGTGAACACGGCGAAGAACGAGTCCCCCTCGGTCGACACCTCGAGGCCGTCGAAGCGCTCGAGGGCATTCCGGATGATCCCGGCGTGGCGCTCGATCACGTCGCGATAGTCGGAGCCGAGTCGCTGCAGCAGACCCGTCGACCCTTGCACGTCACTGAAGAAGAAGGTGACAGTGCCGGTGGGGAGCTCTCGGTGTGTCGGCGTCATCGACCCTCGGGGGAC
>CAYFYC010000061.1:0-19722 GCA_964347305.1 uncultured Acidimicrobiaceae bacterium
ATGATCACGTAGGACCGGTTGAGGGGGGAGTCCGAGTACCCGTGCCTGAATGGTGAGCCGGGTCGGAAGATCGACCCCCACACCTGGCTCTGCCGCAGATTGTCGCCCGCCTCGGAGAGGCGTTCCCTCAACCCGACTCGCCCGTTGCCGTTCCCGCTCGTCACTTGTGTCCCTCGTGGTCCGTTCTCGTAGTTTCCCCTTTGGATCCGGTCACACCAAATCCTCTTCCCATGTGGTCCGCATCACCAGCGCATGCCGTACGAATACCCGTTCTTGAAGTCGCGCTCACCCGTGTCGTAGTCCCACGGGTTGAGTCCATATTGTTCCGCCTGCTCGGCGAGTGATCCTGCGAACTTGCCCAGCGTGATCACGTTCGTCGGGCACCGATCGACGCAGAGCGCACAGCGGGTGCACTCGTCCTCGTCGACCAGGAAGAATCCCTGGTTCTCGATCTTCTCGCCCGGGTTGTCCACGTTCACGCCCTCGGAGATGGCGTCGATCGAGAGATAGTGGATGCACTTCCACGGGCAGATGTCGACGCACCCCTCGCACAAGATGCACTCGGCCTGGTTGATGTGGAGGAATGTCTTCGGCTTGACCGCGGCGTTCAGATAGCTGCCGTCCACTGCGGCCAGCTGATAGTCGTCCCGGATGGGCGGGGTCTCGAACCAGACGTCGTTCTTCGCCATCAGCCGTCCTCCGCGACACGGAGCGGACGGCCGTACTCGGAGATCGGCTCCGGCGGCGGAGCGTCGCGCTGCTCCTTCACCCACTGCTGGACCTTCACCATGCCGACCGCGATTCCCACCAAGGCGACGTTCGCATACCCGAACGAGATGGTGTCCTTGAGCGACGCCCACGAGAACTCGAGGACGTTGCCGCCGACGAGCGCCGAGGGCAGCTCGATGCAGGGCAGACCCTGGTCGGCAGGGCAGCCGATGAAGCTGATGAACGGACGGTTGTCCCACTGGAGGTCCGCCTGTGCGAGCGTCAGCCATTCGTTGGGGACGGCGCCGAAGAGGACCATCGTGAGCGATGTGAACACGAAGGCGCCGATCGACGCCCGGGCCCACGTCAGTTCCCGCTTGTAGACGAAGGCCACGACCATGCCGGCGAGCAGGACGAGGACTCCGGTCAGGCTGACGATCTGGCCGAGCGTCTCGAGGAGGAAGTGGCGGGGGAACAACGTATAGATCTCCTCGCCGAAGCTGTTCGTCTCCGGTGCTCCCGTGAAGTGGACGAAGAGGGCGCCGACGATCGCCGTGGCTCCTCCGGCCAGCATGAGACCGACCCCCATGAGGGTGAGGCGTCGAAGTTCCTTCTCGCTCGTCATCGTCGAGAACCTACCAAGCGTCGACATCGAACGCCGGGCATTCTATGCAGTTCGCGACGGGTGCCTGCGAGAGGGCTCCGACGTCGGGTGCGGCGGGAGTGAAAGGACGACTGCGGGACCGGTCGTCGACGGGAATCCGGGGGTCCGCTCGCGCGAACTAGGCTGCCCTCCGATCGGGAGGGCTTGGAGAGCCCGCGAGGTGACGGGAGGACGTAGTCGCGGTGACGACGGACACAGCGATCGCAGCAGAAGAGGAGTCTTCGGACTTCTCCCCGTCGTCGGACTCCGACGCCGGTGCGTACATCAAGGCGGCGCTCGGGTTTCTGGCGCTGAGCCTCATCCTCGGGCTCGTCGCCGCGGCGCAACTCGTCGAGCCTTCGTTCCTCGGCGGGGTCGCTGCGTTGTCCTACGGACGCCTCCAGCCTGCCTTCACCCATCTCTTCATCTCCGGCTGGTTGACGATCGGGCTCATCGGTGCCCTGCTCTTCGTGGTGCCGCGAGCGACGCGAACCGAGCCGCAGGGGGGACGCAACGCATCGTTGGCGGGTGTGTCGCTGCTCACGGTCGGTGTGCTCGCCGGCACAGTCGGCATCCTCTTCGGTTTCGCAGAGGGCAGGCGCTATCTCGACGCCCCGTTGTGGGCGGACGTCATCGTGTTGCTCGGTCTGCTGGCTGCGGCGCAGCCGGTGCTCTCGGTGGTGCGTGCCGGTGACGAGGACGATCTCGGTGTCGTCCAGTGGTACGCCGGCGGGGGCTTCACCTGGCTGATCCTGGCGCACGTCGTCGGCAACATCCCCGGTCTCACCGGCACCGCAGTGCAGTTGCAGACGGCCTTCTACCGATCGTCGCTCATCGGGCTGTGGCTGGGCGCTGCTGCGGTCGCCACCGTCTTCTACCTCGCGCCGCGGCTCACAGGTCGGGCCGCCCCCAAGGGAACCCGTCTGTCCGTACTCGGGTTCTGGTCGCTGGCCTTCGTGTGGGCGATGACCTCGCCCGCTGAACTGACCTTCACCGCGGCCGGCGATTGGGTGGAGACGATCGGCGTGGTGTTTGCGATCGGCATGATCGTCCCGGTGCTGGTCATCTTCGCCGACCTCGTCGGCGCCGTCCGGGGCCGGCTCGATGCGGTCACCGAACGTGTCACGCTGCGACTCGTCTTCGCCGGTGCGGTCGCCTTCGCCCTCATTCCCGTGTTCACGCTGGCCCACGGCTTCCGGTCGTCGTCCTCCGTGTTGCTCTTCACCGACTGGATCGCGGGCACCGAATTGCTCGTGTTCGGCGCCATCACGATGTGGCTCATGGCCGTGATCAGGTTCGCTGCCGGCGCCGACGACGGAGCGGCGTCACGCCTCTACTACGGCGGCACGGTCGCCGGGCTCACGTTCGCCGTCGGTGCGGCGGCTTTCACCGGAGTGCAGACCGGATTCGAGTGGGCGGGTGCCGCCAACTCTCGTCTCTTCGCCAATGCGGGCGACGGCTTCATCAACACGTTGCGGGCCACCGAAGGACCGCGCTTGGTGTTCCTCATCGGCTTTGCCGCGTTCGCGCTCGCCCAGTTCTCGGCCGTCGCCAGGCTCGGTCGGGCCGACTTCGGGCGGAGCGAGCCGACCCTGGAGCCGGCAGAGGAGCCGGAGCTCGATCTGGTCCCGGTCAAGAAGATCGGGGTCAACAAGCTGCGGGTGGGCGCCACCGGGCTGTTCGCGGCTGCACTGGTGCTCGTCGCCGTCCTGCCGGCGATCGAGGCCGAGCAGCGGGAGCCGACCATCCTCGCCGACTTCTCGAGGAATTACGCCTCCGGCACGCCGGCCGCCGATGGCAGAGAGATCTACATCAGCGAGGGTTGCCAGGCGTGTCACACCCAGGTCGTCAGGGCGAACATCACGGACGTCGGTCTCGGCGCGGTGTCCGTGGGCGGCGACTACGTGAGGGAGGTTCCACCGGTCTTCGGTTGGCACCGGATCGGTCCGGATCTGATGCACGTCGGTCTGCGGTCGATCGACGCCGAGGTCGTCGCCGAGCTCGAGGCACGTGGTGTCGACTCGCTCCAGGACCTGTCGGCCGACGAGCGGCTGGAGATCCTCCGCCTCGCCGAGGATCGTGCCCGCGACGCAACCCGGTCCCACCTCGCCGATCCACAGGCGGCGAGACCCTGGTCGACGATGCCCTCATACGATCACCTGTCCGATGCCGACCTCGATCGGCTCACCGAATATCTCATGACGTTGAAATAGAGTCACAGGACCCATGGACGCACTCCTCAACAAGATCGCAGACGAGACCGGAGTTCCCGTAGACCTGATCGACCGCGCCGTGCGGGCTCGGGCTTCCGCTGCCGGAGTGAGCGCCGAGGTGCTCGCCGCGCAGTGGGCGGGCGAACCCGTGCCGGAAGGCGGTGCCGCTCCGGCGCCGGCGGCTCAACCGGCTGCCCCTCCTGCTGCGTCCGCCCCCGAATCGCCACCGGAGGCGGCGAAGGGTCCGGTCGTCGAGGTGCTCGAGCCGACGGCCGAGCCGCCCGCTCCTGCTGCCGAGGAGGAGCCGGAGCCCGAGCCGGTCGGGGCCACGACCAACTTCCCGCGCTGGCTGTCGGCGGCGTTCTTCATCATCCCCCTGCTCGCCGTCTCGTATGCGCTCCTGGCGCCGAACGGCCCGAACTGCGGGACGTCGGGGGCGCTCGCCGTCGATCCCGTCACCGGGGAAGCCGAGAACTGTGACGGTTCCCCCTACGGCGTCGAAGCCATCAACTTCTTCACGCTCGGCGAGACGCTCTACGAGGGCAAGTGTGCCTCGTGCCACGGGTCGGCAGGGCAGGGTGGGACCGGTCCTGCGCTCTCCGGAGGCTCGGTCGTCGTGTTGTTCCCTTCGTGTGACGAGCACGTCGAGTGGATCCGTCTCGGCACCAACGGATGGACGGAGGCGACCGGGCGAACCACGTACGGCGCCACGGAGAAGGCGGTGGGCGGCAGCGGGGCGATCATGCCCGGCTTCGCCTCGTTGACCGAGTCGGAGCTGCGCGAGGTCACGCTGTACGAGCGCGTCGCCTTCGGGCAGGAGGCCTACGCCGACGCCGAGACCGGCTGTGGGCTCGACGATCCGACGCTCGCTTCCGGGTGACGTACTCGATATCTGGTTTCGACACGCGGTTTCTAACCTGCGGACATGACCTCGCATCGACCTGACGTCGTGGTCGTCGGCGGTGGCCCCGGTGGCGCCGCGGCGGCCTACTGGCTCACTCGCAAAGGCCTCTCCGTGCTCATGGCGGAGAAGAAGTCGTATCCCAGGGACAAGACCTGTGGCGACGGGCTCACCCCCAGGGCCGTCAAGCAGCTCCTCGACATGGGCTTCGAATTCGACGTGCCGAATCTGCACAAGATCACGGGGCTCCGTGCGTACGCAGGGGACTTGACCATCGAGCTCCCCTGGCCGGAGCACACGATCTACCCCAACTGGGGTGCCGTGATGCGCCGGTCCGATCTCGACATGGCCGTGGCCGTGCTCGCCGAGGAGCAGGGCGCCGACGTTCGCCAGCACACAGAAGCCGTGCCCGTCATGGACGGTGACCGCCTCACGGGTGTCGAGTTGAAGACGAAGCTCGACGACGGCTCGATCGTCGCCGAGGTTGTCCACCCGAAGATCGTCGTGGTGGCCGACGGCTCGCTGTCACGGTTCGGGCGCAAGCTCGGAACGCAGCGTCGCAAGGACTATCCCTACGGCCTCGCGGTGCGC
The DNA here is from genome assembly GCA_964347305.1 of uncultured Acidimicrobiaceae bacterium. Lineage (GTDB taxonomy): Bacteria > Actinomycetota > Acidimicrobiia > Spongiisociales > UBA5794 > CAYFYC01. The sequence continues at coordinate 5,057 of CAYFYC010000061.1, forward strand.
GGCTACTACGCCAGCCCCAATTCGAAGGACACCTTCCTCGAATCGCAGCTCAACATCATGGACGCCCAGCATCGAGCGATGCCCGGCTACGGGTGGATCTTCCCGCTCGGTGACGGCACCATCAACATCGGGGCAGGCGTGCTGTCCACCTTCAAGGGATGGAAGGACGTCAACACGTCCAAGGTGCTCGACGCCTTCATCGCAGGGCTGCCGGAGTACTGGGGCGTGACGCCCGACTCGATGGTTCAGAAGCCCACCGGCGGCAAGCTGCCGATGTCGTTCTCGGTGGGGCCCAAGGTGGGTGCCAACTGGGTTGCGATCGGTGACGCGGCCGGGGCCGTCAACCCCTTCAACGGCGAGGGCATCGACTACGCCTACGAGACGGCGCGGATGGCGGCGGACCACATCGCCGAAGCCGTCGCCGCGGACGATCTGTCGTTGTTGCAGCGCTACACCCAGCAGATCGACGACGAGTACGCCGACTACAACCGTGTCGCTCGCGCCTTCGTCGTGGCCATCGGCAACCCCACGGTGATGAAGACGCTGACCAGGGTCGGCATCCGGTCCAAGCCGCTCATGGCGTGGGTGCTGAAGGTCATGGCAAACCTCCTCGAGCCGGAGGAGGAAGGGATGGCCGAGCACATCTACAACACGATCGAGCGGATCGTGCGGATCGGGCCCGAGCCGAAGGTCGCCGTCTGAGGGTCGTTCCGGGTCGCGGAGCCGACCGGAGGGCCAGCCCGAATCGAGTGGGTCCGGTCGCCGGACCGGGGATGGTGTGCGGCGCGCGATGTCTATCGTCGCCTTCAGCATGAGGACTCGCTCGATCGGTCGGAGACTGCGCGCCCGGGGCGCCGTCGTCGCTCTGGCGACGATCGCCGCCCTGATTCTCCAGCCCGCGGTTGCGCTGGCCCACGAGGACCAGGTGATCCGATTCGGTTCGTTCCTCGGCGGGCTCTTCCACCCCGTTCTCGGCCTCGACCACTTCCTCGCCATGGTGAGCGTGGGCATCGTCAGCTCGATGCTCGGCGGACGAGCCATCTTCACCGTGCCCGGCCTTTTCGTGCTGATGATGGCCGTGGGTGGGCTGGCAGGCTGGGTGGGCCTCGGTCTCGGTGACACTGCGATCGAGTCTGGGATCGCCGCCTCGGTGATCCTCCTCGGCGGCGTCATCGCTGCCGACCGGCGGCTGCGGACGAGGTTCGTGATGGCCGCAGTGGTGTTCTTCGGCTTCTTCCACGGGTACGCCCACGGCAGCGAGATCCCCGAGATCGCCAATGGTTGGACGTATGCCGTCGGCTTTCTGATCGGCACGGCCTTCATCCATCTCCTCGGCGTCGTGGTGGGCGAGGTCGCCAAGCGCTATGCCCAGGGACGGGTGGTGCTGCGACTCGTCGGCGCCGTGTTCGTGCTCACCGGGCTGCTCTTCGTGGTCGGGGCGCTGTGATGACGATGACCAGAACCAGGCGAGAGGTCGCAGTCTCTGCCGCGACGCGCCGGAAGGTCGTCTTTTGGGAGATCGGCGCGTTCTTCTTCATCATGATCTTCGGGTCGTTCTTCCACTTCATCTACGAGCTCTCCGGGTTCAACTCGATCGCGGCCCTGTTCGGATCGGTCAACGAGAGCACCTGGGAGCACCTCAAGCTGTTCTTCTATCCCGGGCTCGCCTTCTACGCGGTGCAGCATGCGTTCATCCGACACGAGGTCAACAACTACTGGCTCCGCACCGCGGTGGCGCTCGCCCTCGTTCCCGTCGGCGTGATCACGTCCTTCTACTTCTATCTGGGCATCGCGTTGCCCATCTACGGTGAGGGGTGGCTGTGGGCCGACATCAGCACCGGCGCATTCGGAGTGCTCCTGGGCAACATCGCTTCTTACCGGCTGCTGACGGCGCCGCAGAAGCCCAGGGTGTTCGATCGCATCGGCCAGCTCGCCATCGTCATCATGCTGGCGCTGTTCCTCACCCTGACGTACTTCCCGCCGAAGTTCTTCCTCTTCGAGGACTTCTTCCGGTACGAGTACAACGGCCAGTACGGGATCCTCGACGACTACACCGATTACCTCGTCTTCGAGCGCTGACGGTCACACGCGCCGCGTCGTGTAGAGATCCACGCGGTACCGCATGGTCAGGCCCGGTTCGTCGGGAACCGTCGCGGCCACCCGTTCCAGCACCTCGAGGCGCTCCCCCCGTGGCAGCACCGCCACGTGGCTGACCGAGGCGATGCGATCGACCATCGTCTGCCGGTCGACCTCGACGTCGTGCCAGAACTGCTCGTGCTCGAGAGCGGCGAAACCGGGGCCTGCGGTGAGGGCCGGCCGGTCGTGATCCCGCCACGGAGCCCGCTTCTCCACCTGGTCCATGATCGACCACACGGCGTCGACCCAGCCCACACGCCGATCGCGTGCATTCCAGATCAACGCAACGCGGCCACCCGGACGCAACACGCGCCGGAACTCGGCCCAGGCTCGCTCGGCGTCGAACCAGTGGAAGGCCTGCGCAGATGTGATGCCGTCGAGCGATGCGTCGTGGAACGGCAACCTCTCGGCGGGTGCGGCCACGATCGGAACCCCGGGAACGTGTGCGGCGAGCACCCTGGCCATCTCCGCCACCGGTTCCACCGCCAGCACGGATGCGCCGGATGAGGTCAGATGGACCGTGAGCTTGCCGGTGCCTGCTCCGACGTCGGCGACGACGGAGCCCGGTCCGATGGCAAGCCGTTCCAGGAGCCGATCGACGGCGGCGGCGGGGTAGCCGGGCCTCCCGGAGTGGTAGCGCTCGGCATCGGTGCCGAACCCGGCAGCAGCCACCGGGTGGATGGGGTCGCCGGTCACAGCTTCGTGACCGGGTCACCGACCCTGACCGTGCCCCCGGAGACGATGCGGGCATTCAGCCCACGCAGACGAAGGTCCTTGCCGGCTCCGACGTTGACGAACCGAAGTGCGCGTGGCCCGAACCGCTCACCGAACTTGGCGCAGCCGGAGTGGGGCACGGCGGAGACCTCCACGATCGCGCTGCCGAGCGCCAGGCGGGTGCCTGCCGGGAGGTTGTCGATGCCGAGATCCAGGTCGACGTAGAGCTGGTCGCCGGCGAGGGGCCAGCGGTCCTTGGTCACGGCGACGGCGGCCGCAGCGCGGCTGTTCATGATCGTGAGCTGGTTCTCGCGACTCGCCTCGTCGCCCGGGAATCGGCGCCCCGATCGCGCCAGCCAATCGTCACCCACCAGTCCCTCCTCGACCGACAGCTCGGCCTCGGCCACGACCTCTCGTTCGCCTTCGGCCGGCCGGCGCACGATGAGCTGGACGATGCCGCGATCGTCGGGAGCCGCCCGGATGTCGTCGAGCAGCGCTTCGAGTTCCTCCGTGCTGCGATGCATCGGAGGAGTATCGCAGTGCCGCAGCGCACCCGAGGCGATCGCATCACGCGACGACCAATGCACGGATGTTCTGCAACCGAAACCCTCGATCGCAGGGCGGGTTCACGAATATGCTGCGCGGCATGGGCACCACGATCACCCCCGACGAGGTCGTGGCCCCGGACGTCGGTGAGGTCCTGGGCGTCGACAAGCCGTGGATCGTCATCGTGTGGGACGATCCGGTGAACCTGATGTCCTACGTCGTGCTCGTCTTCCGCCGGTTGTTCGGGTTCAGCAAGGCCAAGGCGACGAGGCTCATGCTCCAGGTCCACAACCAGGGCAAGGCCGTCGTCAGCTCCGGAACGCGGGAGGAGGCCGAGTTCGATTGCAGACGCCTCCACGAGCACGGGCTGTGGGCGACGGTCGAGCAGCAGACGTGATCGTCGCCCGCAACGGCGCTGTTCGCGTCCAGCTGTCCGCCGCCGAGGTCGAGGTGTTGGCGTCGCTGCCGGCCATGCTCGACGCCGTGGGGACCGATCCCCGGGATCCCGCCGGCCCCCGCCTCAACCAGAGCGCGTATCCCGACGATCCGATCGCCTCCGCCGAGTTCGAGGTGGCCCACACCGCCGAGCTCGACTCGGTGAGGACCGAGGACCGGACGGTGTTCGCCGCCACGGTCGACCGCAGCCGCGCAGGCGTCGACCTGACGGAGGATCAGGCCGCGTCTTGGATGCGGGTCATCGGCGACGCCCGTCTCGCGATCGCTGCCCGCATCGGTATCGAGGACGATCGTTGGGAGTCACAGCAGCCGACCGATCCCCAGCTCCTCATGGTGCACTACCTGACCCACCTCCAGGGAGGGCTGATCGAGGCGCTCACCGACCTGATGGTGTGAGGCGACTCTCGGGTCTCAGACGGGGGTCCGCCAGCCGTGGGCGTCGGGCCCGCCGGTCTGTGCCTTCACCAGCGCCTCCCTGAGGCGCAGTGTGTTCGGGCCCGGCTGCCCGTCCCCGACCCGGTGGGGCTGGCCTTCGACGACGAGCGTTCCGACGGGAGCGATGATCGCCGCCGTTCCCGTGAGGCACATCTCACCCTTCCCGCTCCACTCGATGAGCTCGTCGACGTACAGCTCTCGCTCCTCGACTTCGTAGCCGAGGTCGGCGGCGATCGTGATGAGCGAAGCTCTCGTGACGCCATGGAGAAACGACTCGTCGAGGGCTCGCGTGATGATTCGCTCGGCGTCGACGACGAAGAAGTTGGCCGCGCCCGTCTCCGTCACATCGCCGTTGGGAGCGAACAGCACCTGGTCGGCGCCGAGGCTCCTCCTCGCCTGCACGGTCGGAATGAGCGCCATTGCGTAGTTGGCTCCCGACTTCACCATGCCGAACTGCGGCGTGGTGCGGGGCACCTTTGTCTCGACGACGATCGTGAGGGGGCGGACGCCACCGGCGAAGTAGTCGCCCACCGGGCTCGTGAGGATGTAGAGCAACGCCTCGTTCGTCGGGCGGGCAGCGGCACCGATGTTGCGTTCGGTCCCGATGAGCGTCGGCCGGATGTAGAGCGACCCTGGCGGGTCCGGGGCCGCATCGGCGTTGGCCGCCACCGCATCGATGATCATCTGGCGGACCATGTCGAACTCCGGCACAGGGAGCATGAGCCGCTCGGCGCTCTGACGGAGACGTCGCACGTGATCGTCGAGCCGGAAGATGGCGACGCCGCCGTCGGGCTGACGGTGGCCCTTCAAGCCCTCGAAGCACGCCGATCCGTAGTGGAGCACGTGCGTCGCCGGGTGGAGGCTGAAGTCCCGGATCGGCTCTGCGGAACCGGAGTAGGTGAACGCGTCGCCGGCGTATACGGCGGTGGTGATCCAGTCGCCGAACACCGAGCCAAAGGGCTGCTGCGTCGGATCAGCCATCGTGCGCCTCCTGTGTCGAACTCCGGATGCCCGCGAGGTTACCGGGTGATGACGGTCGGTGGGCTCGCCGATCAGAACCGGATCGCTGCCGCCGCCCAGTGGAATCCGGCGCCGAAGGCGGTGAGCACGACGAGGTCGCCGTCGGCGATGCGGCCGGTGGTCTTCGCCTCCCAGAGGGCGAGCGGAACGGAAGCCGACCCCGTGTTGCCGAAGCGGTCGACGTTGACGTAGACCTGGTCCTCGGCTCCGCCCAGCTTGCGGGTCACGGCGTCGATGATGCGGCGGTTGGCCTGGTGGGGGATGACGAGGGCGACATCGTCGAGCGTCGCCCCCACGCGGGCGACGACGTCGTTCACGGCCGTGCTCATCCGCCGCACCGCCTCTTTGAAGACCTCCTGGCCTTGCATGGTCAGGCGGTTGTGCTCGCTGTTGTCGAGCGCCTTCTGGTTGAACGGCGCCCGGGTGCCGCCGGTGGAGAGGGTGAGGATCTCGGTGCGGCTCCCATCCGTTCCTGCGATCACATCGAGGAGGAGCGGGGTGTCGGAGCCAGGGCCGAGAACGACGGCGCCGCCGGCATCGCCGAAGAGGACCGCCGTCGAGCGCTCCGTCCAGTCGATCAACCTCGTGATGAGCTCGACGCCGACCACGAGCACCCGCTTCGGTTCGAAGGCGATCCGACTTCGCGCCACGTCGAGAGCCTGCACGAAGCCGGCGCAACCCGACCCTCCGAGGTCGAAGGCGGGCACTTCACGCGCACCGAGGCGGTGCTGGAGAAACGATGCCGTGTCCGGGGTGTAGACCTCCGGCGTGTCGGTGGCCACGATGATCTCGTCGATGTCGGCGGCGTCGAGCCCGGCGTCTTCGAGAGCCCGTTCCGACGCCACGGCGGCGAGATCGAGTGTCGACTCGTCCTCGGCAGCCACCCGACGTTCCTTGATACCCGTGCGCTGGGTGATCCACTCGTCGCTCGTGTCCACGATGCGAGCCCAGTCGTCGTTCGTCATGATGCGCTCGGGGACGTATCCACCGAAGCCCAGGATCGTTGCCAACCGTCACCTCTCTGCCTGTGACACGGCAGGGTAGTGAGTGCCCGGTCGAGACCGAGGCGGCCTGCGGTGTCCGATTTTCCCGAGGGCCTTCGCGTTTCTAATCTCCGGCGGCGAAGGGAGTACTCGTGACGCTCGAAGCCTATCTGCCCATCATCTTGATGCTCGTGCTCGGCATCGGTTTCGGGGCAGTGATGCTCTTCGCCTCGTGGAAGATCGCTCCCAACAAGCCGACACCGGAGAAGCTGGCCCCCTACGAGTGCGGCATCGTTCCTCTGCAGGAGCCGGTGGAACGCTTTCCCGTCAAGTTCTATGTCGTGGCGATGCTCTTCGTGATCTTCGACGTCGAGATCATCTTCCTCATCGCCTTCGCCAGCCGCTTCACCGAGTTCGGCTGGGCCGGCATCGCCGCGATGCTCGTCTTCATCGCCCTCCTCGTCGAGACGCTCGTCTACGCGTGGAAGCGGGGCGCCCTCGACTGGAACGTCGCCCGTCGTGCCCGCTACCGCCGCGTCGCCGCAGAGTCGGCGTCCCTCGAGGAAGCCGCCTGATGGCAGGAGAGGTGGCGACCGCACCAGGCTTCCTCACGACGACGCTGGAGAAGGGCGTCAACTGGGCACGCACCAACTCGATGTGGGGTGCCGTCTTCGGGCTCGCTTGTTGTGCCATCGAGATGATGGCGACCGGGGCGTCCCACAACGACCTGGGTCGATTCGGCATGGAGGTCTTTCGTGCCTCGCCCCGCCAGGCGGACCTCATGATCGTCGCCGGTCGCGTCTCGCAGAAGATGGCTCCGGTCTTGCGCCAGGTCTACGACCAGATGTCGGAGCCGAAGTGGGTCATCTCGATGGGGGCGTGTGCGTCTTCGGGTGGCATGTTCAACAACTACGCACTGGTTCAGGGCGTGGACGAGGTCGTCCCGGTCGACATCTACGTGCCGGGCTGCCCGCCGGGTCCCCAGTCGTTGATGCACGGGATCCTCACCCTCCACGAGAAGATCATGGCCGGGGAGATCACCCGATGACGATGCGATCGATCGTCGATGTGGCGGAGGATCCGGTCTTTGCGTTCCTGAGCGAGGTCGCACCGTCGGCCACGTTGGAGCGTTTCGAGCCCGTCTCCGGCCCGGCGCAGGACGTGGTCCTCGTCGAGCGTGAGGACTATCACGCTGCAGTGGCGGCCCTCAAGGCCGCCGGGTTCGACGCCTTCGCCGATCTCTGCGCCGTCGACCATCTGCGCCGCAAACCGCGGTTCGAGGTCGTGGTCGTGCTCACCTCTATGTCGCTGCGCCGCCGAGTCCGCATCCGGGTCGGAGTGCCGGGTGACGACGCGACCGTGGCGTCGATCACCGACCTCTTCGCCGGTGCCAACTTCTACGAGCGCGAGACATTCGATCTCATGGGCATCGGCTTCGACGGGCACCCCGATCTCACCAGGATTCTGATGCCCGACGAGTGGGAGGGCCATCCGCTGCGCAAGGACTACGCCGTCGGGTCGGTGCCCGTTCAGTTCAAGGGATCACACAAGGCGACATGAGCGACACCCCGAATCTCGTATCAGGCGACACCGAGGCACCCACCACGGAGGCCCCTCCCGCCGCCACGACGCCGGAGTCCACCACTGCGACGGCGCGTCGCACCGTGCACGACATCTGGGTGGCGGGTACCGAGGAACCGGAGTGGGTTCGTCAGGGCACCAACGAGGGCGCCCAGGAGCTGCTGCCCGCAGCCGACGATCCGGGTCTCGCCATCCAGCGCGGAACCGTCGTCGACGACGACTACGAGATCGACGACACCATCGATGACGAAGAGCGCCAGATCATCAACATGGGACCACAGCACCCCTCCACCCACGGCGTGCTCAGGCTCCAGATGGAGCTCGAGGGGGAGACGCTGCGTCGGGTGAAGCCGATCATCGGATACCTGCACACAGGCATGGAGAAGACCGCCGAGACGCTGACGTGGATGCAGGGCGGCACCAACGTCACACGCATGGACTACCTGTCGCCGTTCCACAACGAGCTGGCGACGCAGGGTATGGACATCGGCGCCATCTCGATGATGCTCTACGGCTGGCGGGAGCGGGAGCTGCTCCTCGAGTTCTTCGAGAAGACGACCGGCCTGCGGATGAACCACAACTACATCCGGCCGGGAGGCGTCGCCGCCGATCTGCCCGACGGGTGGGAAGAGGACGTCGAGGAGATCCTGGAGGTCATCCCTCAGGGCATGACGGAGTACGGCGAGCTCCTCAACGAGAACCCGATCTTCCTCGACCGCACCGTCGGTGTGGGCGTCATCACTGTCGAGGAGTGCAAGGCCTACGGCGTCACCGGGCCGATCGCCCGGGCCTCCGGTATCGACTGGGACCTGCGCAAGGCCTTCCCCTACAGCGGCATCGAGAACTACGACTTCGAGGTGCCGCTCGGCAAGCACGGCGACGTGTTCGACCGCTACATGGTGCGGATGGAAGAGGTGCGGCAGTCCCTGGGCATCGTGCGCCAGCTGCTCGAGACGATGCCCGCCGGAGACTATCGCACCGAGGATCGCAAGGTCACCCCGCCGCCGCGCAAGCGCATCGACGAGTCGATGGAAGCCCTCATCCATCACTTCAAGATCTTCACCGAGGGCTTCAAGGTCCCCGAGGGCGATGCGTACCAGGCGATCGAGTCACCCCGCGGCGAGCTCGGTGTGTACGTCGTCTCCAACGGTGGCGCCCGCCCTTACCGGGTCCACGTGCGCGGTCCTTCGTTTGCCCACGTCCAGGCGCTGTCGGTCATGATGACCGACTCCCTCGTCGCCGATGCCGTGGCCACGCTGGCCTCGGCCGACCCCGTCCTCGGAGACGTCGACCGATGAGCACACACGCTGCCGTGGCCGACTGGTCGACCGCCAACCAGGAGCGGGCTCGGGGGCTTCTCGAGCAGTACCCCGATCCGCGGAGCGCGGTCATGCCGCTGCTGTACCTGGCGAGCCAGGAGCACGGCTACGTCAGCGCGCACGCCATGAGTGAGGTCGCCGAACTCACCGGGCTCACCGCCGCCCAGGTCCAGTCCGTCGCCAGCTTCTACACCATGTACAAGCGAGAGCACGTGGGCCGCTATCTCGTATCCGTGTGCACCTCGATCTCTTGCTACCTCGTGGGTGCGGACGACGTCCTCGCCGCGATCGAGGAGGCCTCCGGCACCCCCGACGGCGAGACGTCCGTCGACGAGGTGTTCTCGGTCGAGCACGTCGAGTGCATCGGCGCCTGCGGCGGAGCCCCGGCGGTCCAGGTCAACTACGAGCTCGTCGAGGGCGTCACGCCCGAGAAGGGCGCCGCACTGTGCAACTGGCTCCGCGATGCCCGCCCCGACGTGGTGTTCGGCGACGAGATGCAGGAGCTGTTCGGCGGCCGGCGCTCCTTCGACTGGGGCCCCGCCGAGCCCGTGGGAGCGGTGCTGCCGGTGCCTGCGTTCGACAGGTATGGATCCGACGGGGGCGGCCGATGAGCTACCCCTTCATCCTGACCGAGAAGATGACGGCGCGGCCCGCTGACTCGGACACGCTGGCCGCATACGAGGCCGCGGGCGGGTACGCGGCGATCCGCAAGGGACTCCTCGAGATGGAGCCTGCGGACATCGTGGCCGAGGTCAAGGCCTCCAACATCCAGGGCCGGGGTGGCGCCGCCTTCCCCACAGGGGTCAAGTGGGGATTCCTCGCGCCCATGAAACCTTCCTACCTCGTCGTCAACGGGGACGAGTCCGAGCCGGGTACGTTCAAGGATCGTCAGCTGCTCGAGCGTGACCCTCACCAGCTGATCGAAGGCATCGTGCTCAGCTCCTATGCCATCGGCTGCAACCACGCATTCGTCTACATCAGGGGCGAGTACCCGAAGCCGGCACGCCGGGTGCAACGCGCGATCGACGAGGCCTACGAGGCGGGCTATCTCGGCAAGGACATCCTGGGCTCGGGATTCGACCTCGACATCACGGTCCACCTCGGTGGGGGTGCCTACATCTGTGGCGAGGAGACGGCGCTCCTCAACAGCCTCGAGGGCAAGCGCGGCGAGCCTCGCATCAAGCCGCCGTTCCCCGCCGTCGAGGGTCTGTATTCCAAGCCGACGATCGTCAACAACGTCGAGACGATCTCCAACGTGCCGTGGATCGTCAACAACGGTGGATCGGCCTACGCGGTGCTCGGTCCCGAGGCATCGTGCGGCACCCGCTTGTTCTCCCTGTCCGGTCATGTGAAGAAGCCGGGGAACTACGAGATCCTCATGGGCATCACGTGGCGTGAGCTCATCTACGAGATCGGTGGTGGCATCAGGGACGATCGTGAGCTGAAGACCTGGATCCCCGGGGGAGCGTCCGCCCCCTGGTTCGTGCCGGCCGAGCATCTCGATCTTCCGGTGACGAAGGACGACACCGCGCAGGCCGGCTCGATGCTCGGGTCGGGAGCAGTCGTCGTCATGGACGAGACCACCAACGTCGTCGCCGCCGCCCACCGGATCGTCAAGTTCTTCGCCCACGAGTCCTGCGGCCAGTGCACGCCGTGTCGCGAGGGCACGCTCGGGCCGTCGGCCGTGTCGCCCATCACCTCGATCATGAAGTACTTCCGCGACGAGGTCGAGGCCATGATCGGAGGTGGTGCCGGTGGCTGACACGCACAAGACCGTCTCCATCACCATCGACGGCGTCGCCACCGAGGTCCGGGCCGGCGAGCTGGCCATCAAGGCGGCCGAGGAGCACGGCACCTACATCCCCCGCTTCTGCTGGCACCCGCGGATGAAGCCGGTGGGGATGTGTCGGATGTGTCTGGTCGAGGTCGAGACCCCCCGCGGCAAGCTCCTCACCACCTCGTGCACACTGCCCGTGAACGAGGGCATGATCATCCACACCGAGAGCGACGTCGTCACCAAGGCGCAGGAGGGAATCCTGGAGTTCCTCCTCATCAACCACCCGCTCGACTGCCCGATCTGTGATCGCGGCGGTGAATGCCCGCTCCAGGACCAGACGATGGCGTATGGCCCAGGCGAGTCGAGGTTCGTCGAGGAGAAGCGCCACTTCGAGAAGCCGATCCCGATCAGCGACATCGTGTTGCTCGACCGGGAACGCTGCATCCTCTGTGCCCGGTGCACCCGGTTCTCGGAGGAGATCTCCGGCGACCCCCTCATCGAGTTCAAGGAGCGCGGCAACACCACCCAGGTCCTGACGTTCCCCGACGAGCCCTTTGCCTCCTACTTCAGCGGCAACACGGTGCAGATCTGTCCCGTCGGTGCGCTCACCGCCAAGCCGTATCGCTTCAAGGCGCGGCCATGGGATCTGGAAGCGGTCGAGAGTGTGTCGATGGTCGACCCGGTCGGGTCGAAGGTCTCCGTGCAATCGAGCCAGAACGAGGTCGTGCGCATCAACGGCGTCGACAACGAGTTCACCAACCAGGGCTGGCTGTCGGACAAGGACCGCTACATCTTCGAGTACATCAACTCCGACGCCCGCCTGACGGTGCCGCTCGTCCGGCGACACGGCGAGCTCGTGGAGGCGACGTGGCCCGAGGCACTCGAGATCGTGGCCGACCGGCTCGGCGAGTACGCAGGCGACGAGGTCGGCGCCATCGGCGGCGCCCACAACACCAACGAGGAGGCCTACGCCCTCGGCAAGTTCCTCCGCAAGACCGTCACCACGCCGCACATCGACGCCCAGGTCGGCGACGGGCTCGACCACCAGTTCGCCGCAGCCGTCGTGCCGAGGGCCACGATCGACGACCTGGAGCGGGCGCGGACCATCCTCGTCTGGGGCCAGGACCTCAAGGAAGAGTTCCCCGTGCTGTATCTGCGGGTGCGCCGGGCGGCGACCGAGCTCGGTGCGAACCTCGTCGTGGTCCATCCCCGGCGCAACGGTCTCGACGGTGACGCCACGCACACGCTGCGGTACCGCCCGGGTGAAGGCTCCGATCTCCTGCGCACGCTGGTCGACCGGGACGCCTCGGTCGAAGACGTGACCGCCGCCCTCGCCGAGGGGCCCATCGTCGCCATCGTCGGCCGGACGTCCGATGCCGAGGACCCACGGCTCGCCGAAGCGGTCGCAGCGTTCGCCCGCGAGCTGCCCGACGCCACGATCATGCCGCTGCTGCGCCGCGGGAACATCTTCGGTGCGCTCGACATGGGCCTGGCACCCACGCTGCTCCCGGGTCGTCGGTCTGTCGCCGCCGGCCGAACCCACCTCGAAGAGGAGTGGGGGCCGCTGCCGACGACGGAGGGCAAGGACGCCACCGGCATCCTGCGGGCTGCGGTCGCGGGCGAGATCAAAGCGATGGTCCTCACCGGGACCGATCCGGTGAACGACCACCCGACGCCCGGCCTCGCCGCCGAGGCGATCGAGAGCGCCGAATTCGTCGTTGCCATGGACCTCTTCCTGACCGACACCTCGCGGCTGGCCGACGTCGTGCTGCCGCTGGAGGGATTCGGCGAGACGGAGGGCACGGTCACGAATCTCGAAGGCAGAGTGCAGAAGGTGAACCGCAAGGTGCCGGGACCCGGCCAATCCCGGGCCCTGTGGGCGGTCGTCGACGATCTCACCCGGCGCATGGGTGGAACGTCGAGTTTCCCGTCGGCGCAGGCAGTGGCCAAGGAGATCGCAACGGTGGCCCCGGCGTATCGGGACATCACGTGGGACCTCGTCGACTGGGGAGACGGACGAGACGGGGTGGTGGTGCCGTCGGACGACGACGTGCCCGTGCTCGAGTACGTGCCCGTCGACGCCGGCCTCTCGTCCGCAGGAGACGGGTACGCCTTGCACGCCGCCCGGAGCCTCTACGACGACGGAGTGATGGTGCGCATGAGTCCGTCGCTCGCCGCCCTGGCTCCCGAGGCTGCCCTCGCCGTGCACCCTCGCGAGGCTGCGATCTTCGCGGTGACCGATGGTGACGCGGTCCGGGTGAGCACGGAGCACGGCTCGACCGAGCTGCCGGTCGTCATCGACGACTCGCTGGCAGAGCGGACGGTCGCCGTCGTTGCCAACCTCCCCGAGACACGCATCCTGCGCGGCTCGCTGGGTGTCGAGATCGAGGCGATCCGATGAGCGGATGGGCGATCCTCGTCGAAGCGGCGATCAAGGTCGTGCTCGCGTTCGCGCTGCTCCTCAACATCACGATCTTCGTGATCTGGTTCGAGCGCAAAGTCGTCGCCGACATGCAGAACCGGGTCGGACCGAGTCGTGCCGGTCCGTACGGGCTGCTGCAGACCGTCGCCGACGGCGTCAAGCTGATCTTCAAGGAGTCGGTGACACCGAGGAAGGTGGAGTTCGCCACCTACATCGCTGCGCCCGTGGCGGCGCTCGTGCCCGCCCTCCTGATCTTCCTCGTCGTGCCGGTCGGCAACTCGTTCACGCTCGGCGATCTCGTCGCTCGCCGTGTACGCCGTGGTCCTCGCCGGCTGGTCCTCCGGCTCCAAGTATCCGCTCCTCGGTGCGGTGCGGGCCTCGGCTCAGATGATCTCCTATGAGGCGGCGATGGGTCTCGCCCTCGTACCCGTGATTCTCTTCGCCGGGACCACGTCACTCATCGAGCTGGTCGAGCGCCAGCAAGGCGGGGTGCTCGGGTTCCTCGGCCCGTGGCACGTGGTGCTCCTCCCGTCGTTCCTCATCTTCTTCATCTCGGGCGTGGCCGAGACCTTTTCCGCGAATCCGGGGTGGTGTGCCGGCTCCTGGACACCACCGAGAATGCCCTGCTCAACACGGTGACGATCTTCCTCGGCGGATGGGGAGGCCCGCTGGTCGGCCCGGACTGGCTGCAGTTCGTCCTTCCGATCGTCTACTTCCTCGCCAAGACGACGGCGCTGATCTTCGTGTTCGTCTGGATCAGGGCGACCCTGCCCCGGATGCGCTACGACCAGTTGATGGCCTTCGGTTGGAAGCGGCTCATTCCGCTCTCGCTGTTGTGGATCGTGTTGTCGATGGTGGCCCTCGGAGTCCGTGAACTCGGGTTCCCCTGGACTGGAGGCGCGTGATGGCCGGTTGGTTCTCCGAGGTGCTCGGTCCCTTCAAGGGCTTCGCCACCACCCTGCGTCAGATCGGCAAGCCCCGCGTCACCACCGAGTACCCGAAGGTCAAGCGGGTCAAGCCACAGCGCTTCCACGGCCGTCACGTGCTCAATCGATACCCGGACGGGATGGAGAAGTGCATCGGGTGCGAGCTCTGTGCCGGCGTGTGCCCGGCCCGCTGCATCTACGTGCGTGGCCAGGACAACCCGCCGGACGATCCGGTGAGTCCCGGGGAGCGGTTCGGGTTCGTGTACGAGATCAACATGCTGCGCTGCATCTTCTGTGCGCTCTGCGTCGAGGCGTGCCCGACCGAGGCCATCACCATGACGCACCTCTTCG
>CAYFYC010000062.1:0-1025 GCA_964347305.1 uncultured Acidimicrobiaceae bacterium
TGCCGTTGTTGTGGGGACCGGGAGCACCGTCGTTCGAGGGGAAGGTGTTCTCCGTCGCCGAGGCCATCTGCTATCCCCGCCCTCTCCAGGAGCACATCCCGATCCTGGTGGGCGGCGGTGGCGAGAAGCGGACCCTGCGGCTGGTCGCCGAGTACGCCGACGGCGCCAACCTGTTCGGCGACCCGGACCGGGTGCGGGCAAAGCTCGAGGTCCTCGACCGACATTGTGCCGACGTCGGCAGGGATCGCAGCGAGATCGACATCACCCACCTCGCCCCCGCCCTGGTCGCCATCGACGAGGACGACCTCGCCGGCCGGGTCGCTGCGGCAACCGGTGCGACGAGGACACCGGAGGACGCAACGTCGACTCTGAACGCCGCCACGATCGGGGACCACATCGGCCGCTACCGCCTCCTCGCCGACGCCGGCGTCACCACGGCGATCGTCGTCCTCCCCGACCTCGACGCCGTGGGGGCGGAGGCGGTGACACGGTTCGCCCCGATCATCGACGCGTTCCGCTGACGCCGGTCAAGTGGCCGGGGCGGGCTCGACGGTCGACGTGCACTGCGGGCAACGGGTGGCCTCCTGATCGATGTGCGACTTGCAGAAGGGGCAGGCCCGGGTGGTCGGAGCAGGCGGCGTGTCCGACCGGCGCAGCCGGTTGATCCACCGGATCAGGACGAAGAGCGCGGCGGCCACGATGAGGAAGCTGATGACCTGGTTGACCAGCTGCCCGTAGGCGAGGACGTTGGCCCCCGCATCCTCGGCTCCTTGCACCGTCGTGTAAGGACCGGCGGGTGAGCCCGCTTCCAGCACGACGAAGCGGTTCGAGAAGTCGAGGTCCCCGGTGAGCACCCCGATGATCGGCGTGAGCACATCACCCACGACCGAGTTCACCACGGCGGTGAAGGCGGCACCGATCACGATGCCCACGGCCATGTCCACCACGTTCCCCTTGATGGCGAACTCACGAAACTCCCTCAACACCCCGCCCTCCTCTCGACGACGGCAACGAGTATGCATCGG
>CAYFYC010000062.1:1035-3584 GCA_964347305.1 uncultured Acidimicrobiaceae bacterium
CCTGACACGTCGACCCAGGGTCTACGGCCGGGGAGCAATACAGTGGGGCGATGACTCACGAGGCAATGGCAAGAGCGCTGTTCGAGAACGTGTGGAATCGTCGCGACTTCGAGACGGCCGAGGTGCTCCTGGCCGAGCGGATCCAGCTCCACATCGGTGCGACGAGCCGAACCACGACGGTCGGAGAGCTCCGGGACATCGTCGATACGTGGCACGAAGGATTCAGCGACTTCCGGTTCGACATCCACTCGGTGGTTTCGTCCGGGGATCGAGCTGCCGTACACGCCACACTCGAGGGCACCCATGACGGCCCATGGGGTGGGCTCGATCCCACCGGTCGCACGATCGCCGTGGAGCACATGTTCTTTCTCGGATTCGAAGACGGAAGGATCGCCGAGGTGTGGGAACTCCTCGATCGAGCTGAGCTGCACAGCCAGCTCTCCGGCCCCTGACCGACCTTTCGGTCTCCGCATCGGGCCGCCGGACCACGGGCTACTTCACAACCGACGAGCGAAGTGTGTAACTTGACCGTTACGTAACGAATACGTTACACTCGCCACGTGGACAGATTCGACGCACTCGCCGACCCCACCCGACGACGCATCGTCGAGTTGCTGGCGTTCGGCCCGAGGGACGCCGGTTCCCTGGCGGCGGAGTTCGAGGTGAGCAGGCCCGCCGTCTCCAGGCACCTGCGAGTGCTGCGCGAGGCCGGTCTGGTGCTTGCTCGCTCCGAGGCGCAGCGCCGGATCTACGAGATCGACGGGGCAGGGCTCGACGAAGTCGCCGCCTGGGTGGATCGATACCGGACCTACTGGGCGGACCGCCTCGAGCGGCTCGAACAGGCAGCTCTCGAACAGGCAGCAAAGGAGCAGGAATGAGCGACTACGGGACAGTGCAGCAGGACGTGGATCGGGCGATCGTGCGCTTCGAGCGGAGCATCGGCGCCGCCATCGACGTGGTGTGGGACCTCATCGCCACCGGCGACGGTCTCGAGAAGTGGCTGGCTCCCGCCCGCGTCGACCTCCGTGTCGGCGGCGCCATGGACATCGACTTCCGCGAGGACGGACTCGCCGGGGGCACCATCACGCACGTCGATCCGCCGGTGCTGCTCGAATACCACTGGCAGTTCCCTGGCGAGCCGGACTCGATCATCCGCTTCGAACTGGCCGAAACCGACGACGGGACCCGCTTGGTGCTGGAGCATCGCCTGCTCCCTCTCGACCAGTGTGTCGGGTACGGAGCCGGCTGGCACGCCCATCTCGACCAGCTCGAGGCGATGGCAACCGGTGGCAACACCCTCGACTGGGATGCCCGATTCGGTGCCCTGCTGCCGGAGTACCGAGCCGCAGCGAGCGCCTGAGCGGCTACTCGAGCGTGACGGGCAGGCCTGCCGCCGACCAGGCGAGGATGCCGCCGTCGATCTCCGTGACGTCCGAGAAGCCGAGGCTGTCGAACAGCTCCATGGCCTGCCCGGATCGGTTGCCGCTGCGGCAATACACGACGTAGCTGGCATCGCGATCGAGTTCACTTATACGGTCGGCGAAGTCGTCGGCATAGAAATCGATGTTCACCGCACCGCCGAGGTGCCCGGCCGCCACCTCCTCGGGCGTGCGGATGTCGAGGAGGACCGCTGCCGGCTCCGCGGCCAGCTTCGCTGCGGCGTCCTGAGCCGACACCGTTTCGAGGACGCGGGTCGTCGATCCGCCGCCACACGCCGCGACCAACATGGACACGACGAGAAGGACGACCGCGACTCCACGTGATTGCGACCGCATCATGTCACCTCGGCTGCTCACCATTCGGTCAGTCTATGGCCGGTGCGGCGGTTGCCATCCGCTCCAGCCGGGTCACCTATCAGCCGACGATCATGAGACGACCGACGTCACGGAGTCCCGATGACAGGAGCACCGGCGCCAGCCGACTCGCCCGCGTGGCGCATCGTCGCGCGCGGCATCGGCCTCGGTCTGGTGTCGGGCGTCGGCGCCGGCGGGCTGCTCGGGTGGATGCTCGCTCAGTTCCATCCCATCGGCCTGGCACTCGGAGCGACCGCCGGACTTGGATACGGCCTCGTCGGTGGCCTGGCCGTGGGGGTCGCGGTGGCGTGGGCGGTGCGCGCCGAACGAGCGGCGCTCGAGCCGCCCGCGGCGATCGCCGCCACCGGGCCGTCGCTCATCGCACTGATCGGCGTCCTCGCCAGCACCGCCGACGCCCGAGAGTGGATCCCGTTCGTGGTCGTCATCCCCGCGGTTGCAGGGGCAACGCTCGCTTGGCTCCAGGCCGACGTGATCGCCGGCGTTCCCAGGGAGAAGCGGCTTCGAGAATCACAACGCGGGCTCCCTCCCGGCCCGCTGGCAGGCCCCTGGGACGGCGACGACGCCTGAGGCGGGCCTCAGCTCTCGCCCACCACCCGCTCGTCCGTCGCTTCGCCCGAATCGTCGTCATCGGCGGCCTCATCAACGGCAGGCTCATCAACGGCAGGCTCATCAACGGCGGCCTCATCAACGGCGGCCTCATCAACGGCGGCCTCATCAACGGCGGCCTCATCAACG
>CAYFYC010000062.1:3684-4832 GCA_964347305.1 uncultured Acidimicrobiaceae bacterium
CAACGGCGGCCTCATCAACGGCGGCCTCATCAACGGCGGCCTCATCAACGGCGGCGGCGGCGTCACCATCGCCCGCCTCATCGTCCGCAGCCGAGTCGGGAACTCCGGCATCCTCCGCGAGCGCCGGTGCCCGGCTCGACGCGTCGCCGGCTTCGAGCTCTGCGACGCGGGCTTCGGCAACCGCCAGACGATCGGCCAGGCCGCCTCGCTCGGCCAGGTCCTCTGCGTGGGCCTCCTCGACGGCGGCCCTGAGCTTCTCCTCGCTGCGCCATCCCCGAATCAGCCAGCCTATGACGATCCCGAGGACCAGGGCTGCGGCCATCCACAGGAGCACCTCGAACACCACGAATGTCGAACCGCGCATGATCAGCCCCCGACTCCATCGACGAACACGACGAACTCGATGCGGCGATTCTGCGCCCGCCCCGCCGCGGTGCTGTTCGAAGCGATGGGCTCGGCCTCCCCGAGACCCAGTGCCGTCAGACGGTCCGGGTCGACACCCCCGGCCACGAGGTAGTTCACCACGGCCTGAGCGCGCTCCTGGGAGAGCCGGAGATTGGTCGCGGCGCTGCCCACGTCGTCGGTGTGACCGCGCACCTGCAGTCGGGCGGAGCCGTTGGACAACAGTGCGGCAACGACCTCATCGAGGATCGCGGTCGACGCGCTGGACAGCACGGCGCTGCCGCTGGAGAAGGTGATCTGTCCGGCGATGGCCTCCGTCAGTTCGGCAGCCAGTGCCTCGGGATCCACCTCGACAGCGCCGAGATCCCACTCGAGACCGAAGGCGGGCAGGAAGACGTCCACCGTCTCTTGGAGTGCCTCGGTGGAGGGGGCGAATCCGCCCAGGGTCGCCGTCTCGCCCTCGATCGTCATGATCCAACTAGGCCACTCTCCGAGGGCGAGGACGAGCTCCGGCAGACGCTCGACCCACGCGAGGTCGGCGACGTCTGCGACGACCACCCGGTTGTCGATCTCGTCGAACGACCCGCCGGCAGCCGTCACCGTGGCGTCGATGATCGGTTGCCCCGGCAGCTCCCCGGTCATCGTGATGACTCCGCCCGACGCCACGATCGAGATCGACGGCAGAGGCAACGAGGTGAAGGCGAGACGGTTCGCGCAGCCGGTATCGAGCGCCGCGCAGTGGCCAG
>CAYFYC010000062.1:4842-19632 GCA_964347305.1 uncultured Acidimicrobiaceae bacterium
TCGTGACCTGCAGATTCGTGATCTGGGCCAGTCGGATCCCGACGCTCTCGACCGCGGCCTGATCCGATACCGAACCCGAGATCTCCAGCCCCTGGTCTCCGACGAGGACGTTGCCCGCATCGACGGACCCCAACTCGGCGAATACGTCGGGGAGCGTGAGCAGCCAGGCAGGGGTGGCGGCAAAGCCGACCTGGAGGTTGTCGACCACGGCGTCGGCACCGTAGACCCTCTCGGCGGCACCGACGAGAACGACCCTCACCTCTGCGTCGACGAGACCGGCGAGCGTCACCACCCCGCCCTCGATGCCGATCTCGACGACGGCGGGAAAGAGCTCACCCGCTGCCGTGGTCGATGGAGCGGGGGGCTCCGTGGTGGACACGACGACCACACCCGAGGCCGAGACGTCCCGGACGCCCTCGAGCTCTGTCACGATCTGAACCGCTCGATCGACCTCGAGACTCGATTCGACCGACCCCGACAGCGTTGCGTCGCGGCCGTCGAACGTGACCGAGATCTCGATGCCGGCGGCGGCGAGCGCGGCGCGGGCATCGGCCGTCAGATCGTTCTCGAAGCGCTGAGTCGCCCAGAACACCGCCGTCACGGAAAGGGCGACGAACAAAAGGAGTGCCCACCACACGGTCATCGGCACACGACGCGAGTCGCTCACCGAGACAGCTCCATGTCGCCTCCTACACGTTCATTTCGGCCCGGCTCGCTCGGCCCCACCAGAGCGAATCGTCACTATGCCGCAGGACGGGGCCGAGCGCCAATGGAACGCACTGAACGAGACACCCCCGCCACGACAGATCAGGAATATGACAATGGCAGACTCAAGTTATAGTATTTGCATTCACTAAACCGATCAGCACGTGTGCCGATCACACGTTCATCACACATCTCACGAGGAGCACCTACCACCATGGCACGAGCAGTCGGAATCGACCTCGGCACCACCAACTCCGTCGTCGCCATCCTCGACGGCGGCGAGCCGCGCGTCATCGCCAACGCGGAAGGACACCGCACCACACCGAGCGTCGTGGCGTTCGGCAAGGGTGCCGAGGTTCTCGTCGGTGACCAGGCCAAGCGCCAGGCGATCACCAACCCCGACAAAACCGTGCGGTCGGTGAAGCGGCACATGGGCACCGACTGGTCCATCACCGCAGATGGCAAGGACTACACGGCCCAGGAGATCTCGGCGCGCATCCTGCAGAAGCTCAAGCGGGACGCCGAGCAGTACCTGGGAGAGCCGGTCACCGAGGCCGTCATCACCGTCCCGGCATACTTCGGCGACGCCCAGCGTCAAGCCACCACCGAGGCCGGCCAGATCGCCGGCCTCGAGGTGCTCCGCATCGTCAACGAGCCCACGGCCGCCTCTCTCGCCTACGGGCTCGACAAGAACAACGACGAGATCATCCTGGTGTACGACCTCGGCGGTGGCACGTTCGACGTGTCGGTGCTCGAGATCGGCGAGGGCGTCTTCGAGGTGAAGGCGACCAGCGGTGACACCAACCTCGGTGGTGACGACTGGGACGAGCGAATCATCGACTGGCTCGTCAAGAACTTCAAGAACGACCACGGCGTCGATCTGTCCAAGGACGCCATGGCGCTGACCCGTCTCAAGGAGGCCGCCGAGAAGGCGCAGATCGAATTGTCTTCGGTGTCGGAGACGGAGATCAACCTGCCATTCATCACGGCCACGAACGAGGGCCCCATCCATCTGCTGCAGCGGCTGAGCCGCAGCGAGTTCGAGCAGATGACCGAGGATCTCGTCGAGCGGACCCGCGCTCCGTTCCAGCGGGCCGTAAAGGACGCCGGCATCGGCGTGGACCAGATCGACCACATCGTGCTCGTCGGTGGGTCCACCCGCATGCCCTCCGTGCGCGAGCTGGTCAAGGAGCTCGCCGGCAAGGACCCGCACCAGGGCGTCAACCCGGACGAGGTCGTGGCACTCGGCGCCGCCATCCAGGCCGGCGTCCTCAAGGGCGACGTGTCCGGCATCCTGCTGCTCGACGTGACGCCGCTCACCCTCGGTGTCGAGACCGAGGGCGGGGTGTTCACCAAGATGATCGAGCGCAACACCACCATCCCGACCCGCCGCAGTGAGATCTTCACGACCGCGGCGGACAACCAGCCGGAAGTGGAGATCCACGTGCTCCAGGGAGAGCGCGCCATGGCAGGCGACAACAAGTCGCTGGGACGGTTCAAGCTCCAGGGCATCGCTCCGGCACCCCGCGGCGTGCCCCAGATCGAGGTGACGTTCGACATCGACGCCAACGGCATCGTGTCCGTCTCGGCCAAGGACCTCGGCACCGGCAAGACGCAGCAGGTCACGATCACCGGCGGCACGGCGCTGAGCCAGGACGAGATCGACCGGATGATCAACGACGCCGAGGCCCACGCCAACGAGGACGAGAAGCGCCGGGCGCAGGCCGAGGCTCGCAACCGCGCCGACAACGTGGCGTATCAGACCGACAAGGCGCTCGCCGAGCACGGCGACAAACTCACCGACGACGAACGGACCGGTGTCGAGGACGCCGTGACCGAACTGCGCAAGAAGCTCGCCGACGATGCGTCCGCCGAAGACCTCAACGCAGCCGCCGATGCGGTGCTCCAGGCCAGCCAGATCCTCGGCCAGAAGGTCTACGAGGCCGAGCAGGCCACCGACACCGAGGAGTCGAGCGAAGAGGAAGGCGTCGTCGAGGCAGAGATCGTCGAGGACGCCGAGATCGTGGACGAGGACGGTGACGGGTCCTGACCCGTCACCCGGACACGCACATGACCACTGAGAACCACATTCAGGAAACCGCCGTGCACGAAGGCGTCTCGGATGAGGTCGTCGAGATAGAGATCGTCAGCCCCACCGCCGAGGCGTTGGGGCTCGAGCTCCCCGACGATCCGGACGAGGCGCGCACCGCTCTGCTGAACGCCGTCGCCGATGCGCGCGCCGAGGCGGGCCAGAACCTGGAGCAGCTGCAGCGAGTCGCTGCCGAGTACGAGAACTACCGGCGCCGGATGGAACGGGACAGAATCGACCTGGCCTCCTTCGCAACGTCACGACTCGTCGAGCAGCTGCTGCCGGCACTCGACAGCTTCGAGGCGGCACTCGCCTACGAGCCGCAGACGGATCGGGAGGACAAGCTCCTCGCCGGCATGACGGGCACGTTCACGATGCTCGTCGACACCCTCTCCTCGCACGGCTTCGAGCCCATCGACGCCGTGGGGGCACCGTTCGATCCCTCCGTCCACGAGGCGATCTCTGCGCCGACCGAGGGCGACGGCACCCTCGTCGTCGACAACGAGGTGCGGCGGGGTTACAAGGTGGACGGCCGGGTCGTCCGGCCGGCACTGGTGACGCTCTCCTACGGCGACGTCGGGGAGGACTCCGGTGAACCAGACGATGCGTAAGGAGTGGCTCGACACCGACTACTACGCCGTGCTCGGCGTATCCAAAGACGCGTCCGAGAAGGACATCAAGAAGGCCTATCGCAAGCTCGCCCAGCAGTATCACCCCGATCGCAACCCCGGGGACACCTCGGCAGAGGACCGGTTCAAGGAGCTCAACGAGGCGTACGACGTCGTGGGCGACCCGGAGACACGCAAGGAGTACGACCACGTCCGTGAGATGGGCTACTTCGTGGGCGGCCCCGGCGGTGGCCAGCAGTACGTCCGTGTCGAAGACCTCTTCGGGCAACAGAGCGGAGGGTCGCCCTTCGACCTCTTCGGCGGTCTCACCGATCTGTTCGGCGGCGGTGGCCAGCGAACCCGGCGCAGCGCCGCCAGCCAAGGAAGCGATCTCCGCACGGATCTGTCGCTCACCTTCCACGAAGCCATTTCCGGCGTGACCCGGGAGATCAGCGTGGACGGGCAGCGCATCAAGGTGAAGATCCCGAAGGGAGTCGACGACGGATCTCGGATCCGGTTGCGCGGCAAGGGCCAACCCGGTCTCGGTGGTGGGCCTCCGGGTGACCTGTACGTCACGGTCCACGTGGGCAAGCACCCCACCTTCCGCCGCACCGGGAACACGATCCACCTCGACGTGCCGATCACGTTTGCCGAGGCAGCGCTCGGTGCCGACATCACCGTGCCCACCCTCGACGGCACGGTGAAGCTGCGCGTGCCCCCCGGGACGGCCAACGGCACCGTCCTGCGAGTGAAAGGCAAGGGCATCGAAGACGCCAAGGGAGTGACAGGCGACCTCAGGGTCACGGTGAACGTCGAGGTGCCGAAGACGCTGACCGACGCCCAGCGCCACCTCCTCGAGAAGTTCGCCGCCGACGACGACGACAACCCACGAGCCCACCTGGGAGTGTGACCATGCCCGACGCCAAAGACGCCGTGTACATCATCTCGGTCGCAGCGGAGCTGGCCGGCGTGCATCCCCAGACGCTGCGCATCTACGAGCGCAAGGGGCTCATCGAGCCGTATCGCACGCCCGGCGGAACCCGCCGCTATTCGGACGAGGACCTCGAGCGGCTCGGTCTCATCCAGGAGCTCACCTCCGAAGGTGTCAACCTCGAGGGGGTTCGCCAGATCCTGGATCTGCAGACGGAGAACCGCCGTCTCCGAGCCCAGGTCGACCGACTTCGCCGTCTGCTGGGCGAGGCGGAGGCCCGCTACGGCGGTGCGACGGGAACGACGGCCGTCGGTGGTTCGTCCTCGCGCAACCTGCCGGACATCCGTCGCAGAAACCCGTTCGGACGCTCCTGACACTCCGGTAGCCTGGCTCGATGGAGGCAAGGGCCCGTCTGGCACGGGTGTCTCGTGTTGCGCTCCGGTCTCTGGTCTGGGTGGGAATCGGAACGGCCGCCATCGTCCTTGCGGCATGGTGGATCTCGCCACGATGGGTCGACTTCTGCACACCTCTCAACCGGCGGGGCACGTCGTGTGCTCCCATCGGCACCACCCGCATGATCGGCTACGTGTCGACCGCCGCGGGACTCCTCCTCATGACGATCGGACCCGTCATCACCACCATGTGGAGGCTCTTCCGTGATGGGTACAACTGGGAGACATCCCACGTCGAGCCGGCGCACGTGAATCTGCCGATCGTCTTCGGGCTCGCCTACTTCATCGGAGGGATGCTCATCGTGAGCATCGCCTGAGGTCAGGCGACCCGGGTCTCCCCGTTCTGGAGCTGCACCACGAACGCCACGACGAGCGAATCGCGCTTCGGCCAGTCACCGAGTGTGTCGAGCGCGGTGAAGTTGGCCTGCGGCCGGAAGCTGTCCCAGATGCTCGACAGCGTCTGCACGTTGAGAACCAGGTTGGGCCGTTGCACCAACTCGGGCCCCTCCAGATCGAACCCCTCCATCTCGATCACCGCCAGGTCCAGCTCGTTGCACCGGGTGATGAAGGCCTCGGCATCGGTGCGGCGGAAGAATCCCTCGCCGTCCTCGTTGCGATGGGCTACGCGAGGGTCGAACTCCTCGAAGAGCGTGAGGATCTTCGGATCCTCGTCTTCCCATCCGTCGTCCGACTCGCCCGAAGCGGCAGCGACCCTCGCCCGCAGCTCCTCGAGCTCCTCCTCGCCGAAGGCCTCGGGGGAGACGATCCTGTCGGCGGTGTCGAGGATCCGGATCAGATCACGGAGATCGAGGTCGTACGGGTCGCCGTCCTCGTCGAGGAAGACCTGGACGACCGGCGTGTCCTCGTCCCAGAAGACGTACCCCACGAAGTCCTCGTCACGCCACAGCTCGACGAGCGGCTGATCGAAGTCCTCGTGGTCTCGTTCGTTGATGCGCAGCGGGATCATGGCGGCGGAGTGTATTGGTCTCGACAGGGAGCTGCTTCGTGCCGCTCGGAGATCGCCTTCAGGTCGAGATCCGCACGCTCCCGTAGAAGGCGACATGATCCTTGATGTCGGCAGCCGCCGCGCTCGGTGACGGGTAGTACCAGGCGGCGTTCGGGTTCCGCTGGCCGTCGACTTCGAGGTCGTAATAGCTGGCCACGCCCTTCCAGGGACAGGTCGTGTGCCGCGACGACTCGGCGAAGTACTCCCGCTTGAGCGAGTCCGGCGGGAAATAGTGATTGCCCTCCACGACGACCGTCTCGTCGCTCTCGGCCAGCACCGTGCCGTTCCAGATGGCTTGCGCCATGATCGTCGACTCCTTCGTCTTCAGGGGTTCACCGAGCCAACCGACTGCCCGCGGCTCGTATTCCGCAACCACCTCGTGCGCGACCGTGGGGCCCGGATCGAGCCCCACGGCTGCGCAGGTGTTGTCAGCGCCTCAGCGCGTCACGGATCTGGGTGAGCAACTCGACCTCGCTGGGCCCGGGGTCCTCCGCGGGGGCTTCCTCCTCCTGCTCCTTCTGCGCCTCGATCGCCTTGTACGGCTTGACGACGAAGAAGAACAGGGCGATGGCGATCAACAGGAACGAGATCACGGCGTTCAAGAACGAGCCGTACAAGATCTCGGCCTCACCGATGTGGATCGAGATGCCGGAGAAGTCGGGCTGGCCGAAGATGGCCGCCACGATCGGCAGCAGGACGTTCTCGACGAGCGAGCTGACAACCGTTGCGAACGCGGCACCGAGCACGAATGCGATGGCGAGTTCGATGATGTTCCCCTTGAAGGCGAACTCCTTGAACTCCTTGACCAGATTCTTCACATCTTCCTCCCGGATCGAACCGATTCGCGGTGGGACGGTACACGGGCGGACCCGCCCACGGGCGGACCCGCCCACGGGCGGACCCGGACATACCGATCACACGCCTCGCAGGCCCGAGTCGATCCCGAGCGTGAGCTCCATCCAGAACCCATCGGGTATCTCGATCGCCGGCCCGACCGACTCCACGCGCACGGCCACCGGGCCGTGCCGGGCGACGCCGGAGCGGTACTGTCCGGCAGCCGACCCCTGGACGCCGCCGACCTCCATCCGGTCGATCGTGGCCTGACTCCACACGATGCCCTCCTCGGCGCCGAGTGCGAGGAGCTCCTCGAGCCAGTTCTCCACCAGTTCCACGAGCGTGTCGCCGGGAGCCACCAGAGGCCGCGAGTACGTCGGAGCGATGTCGGCGAGGTCACGCCCGATCGAGAACATCGCCATGGAGGCGTGCTCCACGAGCTCGTAGCGAGTGGCGCCGAATGCCCGCATCGACACGGAGTCGCCGTCGCGGCCGATCTCCTGGAACGCCTCCATTCAGATGATCCACGGCAGGAGACGTCGCGGGGTCGCTGCGACGTAGCCCTCGTACTCGTCGAAGCGAGCGCCGAGCAGACGCTCCTCGTACGAGGACTTCGCCAGGAAGAACGGCACGAGGACCAGCGATGCGACCAGGGCGGCCGGAGACCAGGCGAGAGCGCTCACGCCGATCGCCACCAACACGACGCCGCCGTAGATCGGATGGCGCACGAGGCGATAGCTGCCGGCGGTGATGAGCGCCGCATCCCGTGACGGTGTCGGGAACGGGCTGACGGATGGGCCCATCCGCCGGATCGCGTCCATCGCCAGGACCAGCCCGGCGATCACACAGACGACGCCGCCGACCACGGAGAACACCGGCGGGCTACTCCCGGTCGACACCGCAACCACCGCGATGACGGCGAAGAGCGCAAACTGCGCAGCCACCCACAGGACATCGGATCGTGCAGCCACCGCAGCAGCGTACCGAAGGGTTCAGGTGCGACGTGACACGGGAGCGTGAGCCGGGAGCTCGAGCACGAACTCGGTCCGGCCCCGTCTGCGTCGATAGCGGAGCTCGCCGCCCATGGACCGGGCGAGCTGACGGGAGACGGCGAGTCCGAGACCGATCGACTCTGGCGCCTGCCTGCCGCCGCTGGCCCTCGCGTACGCCTCGAAGATGGCGTGCTCCTCGCCGGTGGCCACACCGGGACCATCGTCGGATACGACGACGATCGGCTCGGAATCCGCAACGCCGATCTCGACGGCGATGTCGGCACCCCCGTATCGAACTGCGTTGGTGAGCAGGTTGCGGACGATCTGGCGCACCCGCAGCGGATCGGCATGCGCATCGAGACAGCGTTCGGCCGAGGTCAGCAGCCGGATCCTGCGGCCACCTGCGAGCTGCTGGCTCTCGATGACCTGCTCCACCGTCGCCACCAGATCCAGCGCCTCGGGATGGAGAGGGATCTCGTTGGAGTCGGCGCGAGCCGCAACCAGGAGATCCTCGACGATGTAGGACAGCTCCGTGCTCTGCTGAGCGATGAGCTGCAGGAACTCGTCGAGATCCTCTGCTCCGTACAGGTCGATGTTCCCGGCCAGCTCCTCCGAGAGTCCCACGACCGCGGTGAGGGGCGTACGGAGCTCGTGACTGATCGAGGCGATGAACTGATCCTTGGAGCGGACGGCTTCCTCGAGGTCTTCCTTGAGGGCCGTGATCGTGAAGAGCGAGTCCTCCAGCCGCTCCTTCTCGAGAACCACGGTGAGCATGCTCGCCAGGGTCTCGAGGAGCTCGACGTGATGGGGGCCGAAACCGTCGACATCGCCGAGACGGTTGGCGGCGAACAGCACACCGAGGAGCCTCCGGTCGGTGCCGAGGAGCGGGACGGCAACCCCGTCGTCGACCTCCCCGTACCCCGTTCCGGGACGAACACTGACCCTGTCGTGGACGACGGGCCGACCGACGAGGATCGGTGCCCATTCGACCGGGACTGCCGGACCCGGGACGGATCGCATCACGATGGGACGGCTCTCCGAGCCGACGTCGGTGACGAACGCGTTGCCGGCGGGGCCGTCCTCGTAGAGGATCACTGCGCCGATCTCGGCATCCACCATCTTGCGAACCTGCTCCGCGGCGGCCAGCACCGCCGTCTCCAGGTCGTGCGAATGGTGCAAGGAGAGCGACGCTTCATAGAGCTGTCCCATCTGCGCACGCTCGTGCTGCTGGGTCACGTAGGAGCGATAGCCGACGAAGACGATGCCCGTCGGGAAGAAGGCGAGCCACAACGCACCCGGCTGGTACCAGAGAATGGTCACCGCGATCAGGGCGAGCGTGGTGTTGACGAGCGCTCCGAGCAGACTGATGGCCGTGATCCTCCGCTCGTCCTGCGCATCGACCTCGGCGCCGGCAGCCCGCATGGCGAGACCGATCAGCGCCGCCGCCAGGAGCACCGAGATGGCGGCCGCGACCAGCGCACCCGCCCACCCGGCGGATCCGATCGGCGTCGCTCCGGCCACGATGGCCCGGAAGATCAACACCGACAGCCCGGCCCCCAGTGTGAACTGAGCGACGTTGAACGCGAGGCGGTAGCCGCGTTGCCCGCGATGGGCGAAGAGCACGAGCAGGTTCCCCACGGCGACCGACAGCAGCAGGTCGATCGGGGCCGCGAAGAAGAGCCCGATGATGATGGGCATCTCGCTCAACGAGAACGATCTGATGAGCCGGCTGCTCCGGCTGTGGACGACCAGGCGCTCACCGAGGTACACGATCGGCAGCATGAACCACCACCCGAGCCTGATGGGAGCATCGAGGGGAGCGATTCGCGTTGCGAACACCGTCACCGAGGCAGCGGCAGCAGTGATCGCGACGACAAGCGCGAGCAATCGGGCGTTGACCCGTAGCACGCGCGTCGGCCGTCGTTCGGCAGGTCGTCGGGGTGCCGAGCGTTCCATCACCATCACCTATCGGCACGAACCCGGCCGACGCTGAGCATCCCTTTCGGGATGGATTCAGCCGGGCCGCGGGCTGGGTACGGGTGGCTTCGTGATCTCGAGAATGAACCGGACCATGGGTGTCCTCGTCATCGGGTCGGGCGGCGGGGCCGAACCCCGCTCGTTGCAGGATGTATCGGCCGGACCGATGCGCCTCCGCACGTCATACGGGGTGATGCCATGGTGACTAGTCACCCGCGACGGCGACCCGGGCCCCGGCCACCGGTAACATCCGCCCCGCCATGACCGGCTCCCCTTTCCGCAACATCGCGTTGGTCGCGCACGTCGACCACGGTAAGACGACCCTCGTCGACGCCATGCTGCGCGCCACCGGCGTCTTCGCCGGCCACGAGGCCGCAGTCGATCGGGTCATGGACTCGAACGATCAGGAACGGGAGCGAGGCATCACGATCCTCGCCAAAGCCGCCAGCGTCGTCTGGAAGGGCACACGCATCAACCTCGTCGACACACCGGGTCATGCGGACTTCGGGGGCGAGGTGGAACGGGCCCTCTCCCTGGTCGACGGCGTCCTGCTGCTGGTCGATGCCGCGGAGGGTCCCATGCCGCAGACCCGTTACGTGCTCACCAAGTCGCTCGAACGAGGTCTCCCCGTCGTGACCGTGATCAACAAGGTGGATCGAGCCGAGGCGCGACCCGACCAGGTCCTCGACGAGATCTACGAGCTCTTCTTCGATCTCGACGCCGAAGATCACCACATCGAGTTTCCGGTCGTTTCGGCCATCGCCAGGGAAGGCCGCGCCGCCGCCGGAGTCGGGCTCCCCGACGCCACCGCCGATCTCAGCCCGCTCTTCGAAGCGATCCTCGACACGATCCCTGCACCCGAGGGCGATCCTGCCGCACCCCTCCAGGCGCTGGTCACGAATCTCGATGCGTCCGACTATCTGGGTCGGCTCGCCATCGGCCGGGTGGTCCAGGGCACCCTCACCGCCGGCGGCCCCGTGGCGCTGTGCCGTCTCGACGGATCGATCATCAGACGCAAGCCGAGTGCGCTCCTCGCCTTCGAGGGGCTCGACCGTGTCGAGGTTCCGAGCCACTCGGCAGGAGATCTCTTCGTGCTGGCGGGATTCCCCGAAGTGGAGATCGGCGACACGCTGGCCGATCCGGAGACCCCCGCACCACTCCCCCGTCTCCGGGTGGACGAGCCGGTGTTGCGCATGACGTTCGGTGTCAACACGTCTCCGCTGGCCGGTCGGGCCGGCTCGAAACTGACGTCACGACAGATCCGGGACCGCCTCGATCGGGAGGTCCTGGGCAACGTGTCGATTCGCATCGGCGCAACATCGTCACCCGAGGTGATCGAGGTCGCAGGACGAGGCGAGCTGCAGCTCGCGGTCCTCATCGAGTCGATGCGTCGAGAGGGCTTCGAGCTCCAGGTCAGCCGACCGGAGGTCATCGTGAAGGACGTCGACGGGGTGCGCCACGAGCCCCGTGAGCTCGCCGAGGTCGACGTGCCCGACGAGTACATCGGCACCGTGACCCAGGCGGTCGCGCCGCGGCGGGGTCAGGTCGTGGAGCTCCGTCCTGGAGACGCCGGCCGGACCATCGTGACGATCAGCGCCCCGGCACGGGGTCTCATCGGGTTCCGCTCCCAACTCATGACGGCCACGCGGGGCACGGCCCTCTTGAACCAGCGCGCCGACGGCTGGATGCCCTGGGCAGGTGAGATCCCCGGCAGGGTGGGCGGTGCGATCATCTCGGATCGGGCGGGAACCGCGACCGGCTTCGCCCTCGACAACCTCCAGCAACGCGGCGAACTCTTCATCGATCCGGGCGACGACGTCTACGAGGGGATGATCATCGGTGAGAACGCCCGCCCCCAGGACCTGCCTGCCAACCCAACCAAGGCGAAGCAGCTCACGAATGTGCGGGCGGCGAGCGCAGACGAGGCGATCAAGCTGAAGCCACCGAGGGATCTCACGCTCGAAACCGCCATCGAGTGGATCGAGGACGACGAACTCGTCGAGGTGACCCCGGCAGCCGTCAGGGTCCGCAAGCGGCATCTCACGGAGTCGGCGCGCAAGATCGCCGCCAAGCAGAGCTGAGCGTCACCACGCCCGGCGGCCGGGCGTCACGAACCCTGCTCGGGCGCCAGCGGGATGGCGTCGATCGAGTCGCCACTCACGACGATGAGGAGCCGCTCCGCATCGCTGGCTTCGATTGCGGCCGCGACGGCAGCAGCGTCGACCACACCGTTGTCATGTGTCACCGCATCCATCCGGGTCAACGCCACACCGGCCAGACCCTCGAGCAACGACAGATCGGTGCCCCTGGGAACGACCACGGTCACGTCGCGGAGACGTTCACGATCGAAGAGGTGTCGTTCGGCGCGATAGCGCTGCAGGTGGTAGACCCCGAGCCCCGCAGCACCCACCAGAGACGCCAGCGGGATGCGCAGATTGCGGGCGACGCTGCCCCCGCGCTCCCCGGTGATCGCCCCGAGGACGGTCGAAAGCGTGGCGATACCCGCCGCGAAGGCGACCGTGCCGGCGATCGCCAACAGCACGAGGAGATAGAGACGCCGCACCCGTGATCGTGCCTCTGCGTCGTCCGCCGCGACCCGGACCTCGAGGTCGCGCCACTGCAGGAACCAGGTGGGACCACCGAAGACGAGGAGCGCAACGGCCGCGAGCACGATGTTGGAGGTGGCCGCCTCGCGGGAGACCGCGTCCGCAGGTGCGAGCAGCGACAACACCACGACGCCGAGGGTGATGAGTGATCCGGTCGTGACGAGCGCGGCGACAAAGGCGACGAGGTAGGCGTACAGCCGGTCGGTCTCCGTGCGATCGGCGTCACGACGGGGGCCGAGCACGGTGCGGTGGTACCACCACAGCGCGGCTCCGGCCAGCGCCAGCGGCACCAAGACGGCGATGGCGTCGAAGTGGACCCTCGCCGATGAGGTGTCGGGCTCACCCACCAACCAGACGAGGACCGTGATGAGCGACCCGACGGCACCGGTGTACATGAGCACGACGCCGCCGAACACGCCCACGATGAGCAGGTAGGTGAGGCGAGCCGGGGATTCTGTGCGGCCGTTCCCGGTCCGCAGCCAATGCCACCACCAGATGACTGCGCCGAGGCCGAAGAGGATGGCCGAGGTCTCGAGGTCCGATGCGGTGGCCCGCACGGCTGCCGACGCGGTGCCCAGCGCGTCGAAGATCCGCCGCACCGCCGTGGCCAGGATTCCGACGCCGCCGATCGTCAGGACGACGACGCCTGCGGTTGCAGCGACGAGCCAGTAGATGTCGGGACGGCGGGTGTCGCCGAACTCGTCCCAGGCGTACCAGTGGAGGTACCACAGCGGCGCCCACACGATGAGCAGTCCGATCTCGGTGCCCACCCGGCTCCCGCCGATCAGACCGTCGATGAGCAGATACGTGGCGACGGCCGCGACGGCGAGGGTCGTCACG
The DNA here is from genome assembly GCA_964347305.1 of uncultured Acidimicrobiaceae bacterium. Taxonomy (GTDB): domain Bacteria; phylum Actinomycetota; class Acidimicrobiia; order Spongiisociales; family UBA5794; genus CAYFYC01. Next base: position 17,883 of record CAYFYC010000062.1, read on the forward strand.
AGCGCCACGTTGATGTAGAGACTCCAGCCGTTGCCACCGCGCTCGGCGACATTGGTTCGAAGCCGGCGCAAGACGGTCCGGGCCAGGGCGACGAACACCGGCAGGCCGATCACTGTCGACGACAACTCGCCCGCCGACACCGCACGACCTGCCGAAGGGCGATCGAGGATCCCGGTGAGGACGCCGGACAGCCCGATGGCGAAGGTGAGCAGGGCGACGTACATGGCGAGATACAAGAAGATGCCAGTCGTCTCGGGCTCGGCGCCACGAGCGTCGGACGAGCCTCGACCGACGGCCTTGACGATGGCACCGCCGATCGCGATCAGGACCAGGAGACCAACGATGGATGTCATCTGCAACCGAACCTCTCGTCGAGATCGGCGATGCGCCAGGCACCGTCGATCTGTTCCATGCCGAACTCGTAGATCGACTCGTACGGCTCATCGAAGAGCCCCGATTCGTCGGTGAACGCCACGGTCACCATGGCCGTCATGCCGTCGATCTCGACGTCGTCGATTCGGGCGACGTCGTGGTACGAGGCCGGTGAATAGCGGAGCGCCTCGACGTCACACCGTGCCTCGACCCCGGGCGCCAGGTCCTCCCGGGCCTCCCGGATCTCGTCGGCGAAGAGGTGCTGCAGGAAGTCCTGCATGGCCGCTTCGGGCGAGTCGGCGGGGTAGGTGCGCAGGCCTCCCTGTCCGAGCGCCAGTGCAACGACGATGGCGCCGACGAGCAGGAGCCCGATTCCGAGTCCGATCTTGGTGGTCGTGTTCACGACACCATTGTCCTCCCAACGGCACGCGGCCGCCATGGGGAACCGCCCCCAGACCTTCCCTGGGGGTCCCTACTTGATACTAGTGCGCTCAGGTTTCTTGGAAATGTTCTGGTACCATCTGCGTTGATCTTTGACAGACACCGCAAGAAAGCGGGGGGACCACCGACGTGTTCCCAAGGAGCATCTGACACTCGTGGACATCAACGCCTTCACCCAGAAATCACAGACGGCCATCCTCGCCGCCCGTGACGCCGCCGCCCGGCGTCAGCATCAGCAGGCGACGCCGGCCCACCTCGTCGAGGCGCTGCTCGGGCAGACCGACACGATCCTCTATCCCCTCCTCGCCGCACTCGACGTGCGCCCTGGCGATCTCAAGACGATGGTCGACGAGGAGCTCGACTCGATCCCCCAGGTGTACGGCGACCGCGGCGAGGTGACGTTCGCCAACGACACGATCCGGCTCCTTGAGGCCGCCGAGCGCGAGATGCAGACGCTCAAGGACTCGTACGTCTCGATCGAGCACATCCTGCTCGCCCTCGCCATCGGCTCCGACGCGACGGGCAGAGCCTTTCGCGATCTCGGGATGACCAAGGACGCCATCCTCGCCGCACTCACCGAGGTGCGGGGCGCCCAGCGCGTCACCTCGCAGAACCCCGAGGACACGATGGCCCCGCTCGAGCAGTACGGTCGTGATCTCGTGAAGCTGGCCGCGATGGGCAAGCTCGACCCCGTGATCGGTCGTGACGAAGAAATCCGACGCGTGATCCAGGTGCTGTCACGGCGCACCAAGAACAACCCGGTGCTCATCGGCGAGCCCGGCGTCGGCAAGACCGCCATCGCCGAAGGCCTCGCCCAGCGCATCGTCGACGGCGACGTCCCCGAGGGTCTGCACGACAAGCGGCTCGTCGCGCTCGACCTGGGGGCGATGGTCGCAGGAGCCAAGTACCGCGGCGAGTTCGAGGAGCGGCTCAAGGC
>CAYFYC010000063.1:0-12399 GCA_964347305.1 uncultured Acidimicrobiaceae bacterium
GGGGAGGCCGCTCGGATACGTGATCGCCCGGGGCTTCGTCGGCATCGTCGGACGAGGCTACGGGGGTTGATGCCGGTCGCCGAACCCGCCTCTTGACAAATGGTCGGGATTTCCCGACAATTCCGGAATGCCCGACCATACCTCGCCCCCGGATGCTCCCGGCTACGACCTCGAGGAGCATCTGGCGCTGACACCGGACCAGCTGCGTGTGTTCTTCGACGACACCCGCATGACCATCCTCGATCTGCTGTCCGACACCGCTGCCACGACGAGTCAGATCGCGGCTGCGCTCGACATGCCCAAAGGCACCGTGGGGCACCACATGAAGGTGCTCGAACAAGCGGGCCTGGTCCGCATCGTCCGCACCGAGAAGGTTCGTGCGATCGAAGCCAAGTACTACGGGCGCACGGCGCGCACGTTCCTCCTCGGCTCGACGAAGGACACCGAGGAGATCGATTACGAACCCGGGTTCATGTTTCGCGAAGCGCTCGAGGACATCGCCGCCGCATATCTGCACCGTGATCGGCTGGAGGGCAAGCCCGGCACCGGCACCATCCGGCATGTCCGCATCCCGGACGAGCGCGCCAGGGAGTGGGTCGAACGACTCCACGCCCTGCTGGACGAGTTCATGAAGCAACCCCGTGGGGGCGACACCAGTTACGGGTTCGTGTTCGGGCTGTACCCGACGGTCCGCCCCGTGATCGGAGGAGACGACACATGAAGCTCGGCGCCAACTACTGGAAGCTGTGGACGTCGTCGGTCGTGTCGAACTTCGGCGACGGGACCTCGATCATCGCCTATCCCTGGCTCGCTTCGGCCCTGACTCGCGACCCCGTCCAGATCGCCCTCATCGCCGTGGTGCAGCGCATTCCATGGCTCGTCTTCTCGCTCCCTGCCGGCGTCATCACAGACCGCGTCGACCGTCGCAAGCTCATCGCCTGGATGGACGTGGCCCGCTTCGGCATCACGATGGTGGTGGCGTTCGTCGTGCTTTCGGTGTCCGGAGATCTCTCCAGCCCGTCCGAGATCGCGGCAGGCGTCGGGGCGCCGCCGCCGAATGCCGGCTGGTATCTCGTCATGCTCTACGTGGCGACGCTCGGGTTCGGCATCGCCGAGGTGTTCCGCGACAACGCCGCCCAGACCCTGATGCCGGCCATCGTCGATCACGAGCTCCTCGAGAAGGCCAACGGCCGGATGTGGGGAGCGGAGATGGTCATGAATTCCTTCGTGGGGCCGCCGCTCGGCGGTCTCTTCATCGCCATCGCCTTCTCGCTGCCCTTCTTCATCGACGGCGTGACGTTCGCCGTCGCCGCGCTGCTGATCTTCGCCATCTCGGGATCCTTCGCCCCGACGGGCACGACCGAGCGCCGCTCCTTCCGCGAAGAGCTGACGGAGGGTGTGAAGTGGCTGTGGAGGCATCGCCTGCTGAGGAGCATGGGGCTCATCCTCGGCGTGATGAATGCGCTCTTCATGGTTGCGCTCGCCACTTACGTGCTGTTCGTCCAGGAGATCCTGGGCCTCAACGCCTCCTCGTTCGGTCTGTTGCTCACCGCTGGTGCGGTCGGCGGGGTGCTGGGGTCTGTGACGGCGTCGAACGTCTCGAAGCGGATCGGCCAGGGTGCCTCGCTGTTCACGACGCTCATCATCAGCGGGGTCACGTTGCTGGTCACCGGGCTCACGTCGAGCGCCATCGTCGTGTGGGTGATGTTCGCCGTCGGCAGCTACGTGGCCGTGCTGTGGAACGTCATCACCGTGTCGCTCCGCCAGACCCTCATCCCCGACCGTCTTCTGGGCCGGGTCAACTCCGTGTACCGATTCTTCGCCTGGGGCATGATGCCGATCGGTGGCATCGTCGGGGGTCTCCTCGTCGCCGGAACCGACCTCGTCGCCTCCCGCGACCTGGCACTGCGGATGCCGTTCCTCTTCGCCGCCACCGTCTACTTCATGCTCTACTTCTTCGCCCTGCCCCGGCTCAACACGAGACGGATCGAGGACGCCAAGGCCGAACTCGCCGACCGTCAGGACGAGCCCCGGGAGGACACGGAGGCACCGGCGGGCTGAGTCAGGATCCTCCCAGCGACAACTCCACGGGCTCACCGCGCACCTGCATGCGGATGGTGAGCGATCGCCAGGAGGTGGGGAGCCGGGGATCGGTGTGCACGGTGCCGCCGGTCCCCAGCTCGAACCCCGCGAAGCCCTTGACGATGGCCAGCCACACGCCTGCGGCGGCGGCGAGGTGGATGCCATCGGCGGTGTTGCCGGCCAGATTCGCCAGATCGATCGCAGCTGCCTGCTTGAAGTATTCCCAGGCGAGGTTGGGACGGCCGAGCCGGGATGCGACCGCCGACTGGATGGCCGGCGACAGCGACGAGTCACCCGTGGTCAGCGGGTCGTAGAAATCGAAGTCGGCCACCTTCCGATCGAAGGGTGTGTCCTCGGGCAACAGGAAGTGCGCCATCACCACGTCGGCTTGCTTGAGCATCTGGTGTTTGTAGATGACCAGGGGGTGGAAATTGAGGAGAAGCGGGTACTTCTCCCGCGGGGTCGACCAGTCCCACGGCTCGAGGCTCAGGAAGGTGGCGTCTTGAGCCGTCACCGCGAGCTCGTCGTCGACGATGACCGTCATGGCGTCGGCCATCCGTCGCCACTCCCCGACCTCGGCGATGTCGAGGGACATCATCTCTGCGAACTCGTCGTAGGCGTCGGGTCGATCGTCGCGCAGCCCGTCGACCGTGTCGGCGGCGAAACGGAGCGCCATCCGGGCCATCTGATTCGTGTACGCGTTGTCGTTCACCAGGGCGGTGTACTCGTCCGGTCCGGTGACACCGTGGATGTGAAACGACTCGCCGCGCCAGAACCCGAGACTGGCGAACATCCGGGCCACGCCGGTGACGATCTCGGCGCCACAGTCGACCAGCAGTGCCTGATCACCCGTCATCGCGACGTGGTTGCGGAGCCCGTACACCACGTCGGCCGCCACGTGGAATTGGGCGGTGCCGGCCTCGAAGAATGCGGACGCCTCTTCACCCGTGATCGTCCGCCAGGGGAAGAGCACGCCTTCGAGCGACATCTCCTCGGCTCGCTGCCGCGCCTTCGGGAGCAGGGAATGCCGCCACCGGATCACGGCCTCCGCAGCACGCGGGTTCGTCGCCGAGAGAAACGGGCCCACGAAGACGTCCGAGTCCCAGAAGTGGTGGCCTTCGTATGCCTGACCGGTCAGGCCCTTGGCGGGGATGCCGGTGCCGTCGACGGCGGCCGACGCCTGGTGGAGTTGGAACAGGGCGAAGTTCACGACTCGCTGGGACGCATCGTCGCCATCGATGGTGATCTCCGACGTGCTCCAGAGCGATGCGAAGTCATCGACCTGACGTGCGGCGAGCTCGGCGAACCCGCCCACCTCGGACATCGAATCGCCGGTCAGATCGGCCCGGTCGTAGCGGACGGTGACCTCCACGCGATGGGACTCGCCGGGACGGGCTTCGCCGCTCATGACGATCGCGGCGGCATCGTCGCCGACGTCCCATGGCCCGGGGTCGAGTGAACCGCCGACCCGGCTCACCACCGCCAGCGGGAGCCCGGAGCGCTGAGTGCGATACCCGAGCCCGACGACGGGCCCGTCCACCGCCTGGCCGGTGGGGACGAGGACTCTGCGCCCGAAGCCGCGCGCACGCCGGGGATCTTCCTCCTCGGTCGTCGTGTGCTCGAGGTCCTGCACGTTCACGACCTCATGTCGCACCTCGACGGTGCCCGGGAGCGCCGCCGTGATGGTGAGATCCATGGCGAGCACCGCCGGCTCTCCCAGAGGAACGATTCTGCGCCACACCGCGGTGACCTCGTCCCACACGGCCTCCGTCGTGACGACACCCGTGCGCAGCTGCAGCGAGCGGGTCACCCTGGCAGCGGTGAGATCGAGCACCTCACCGTTCCACGCGAGCGACAGATGGGTGGCATCGGGCAGGTAGACGATCGTCTGGCCCATCGTGGGGAATCCGTAGGCATGCTCCGGATACTTGATCGGCCATGTCTCGTGGAAGCCGTTGAGGAGCGCACCCGGCTCATGACGCGGCGCGCCCTGCGAGAGTGCGCCTCGTATCCCGAGATTGCCGTTGGCGAGGGCGAAGAGCGTCTCGTCCATTCCCGGATCCTCCGGGAGACCGCTCCTGACCAGCACCCATGGGTCGTCGCCGAGGGCGAAGTCGGGCCAACCGGACGGCACGAGCGCGGCGAGGTCCTCGACCACCACGTGGGCGCCGGCGGCGGCGAGCGCATCGGGATCGTCGTGACGGTCGACACCGATGACCAGCCCGAAGCCACCGGCGCGACCTGCTTGCACGCCGCTGACGGCATCCTCAACGACAACGGCCCGTTGCGGATCGACGCCCAGGCGGCGCGCTCCCTCGAGGAACGGATCGGGCTCGGGCTTGCCGAGCAGCCCCAACTCGGCGGCGACGAGCCCGTCGACGATCGCCCGAAATCGCGGCAGGTGGCCGACGGACTCCAGGATGGGACCTGCGTTCTTGGACGCCGAGACGACGGCATAAGGCATGCCGATCACATCGAGGTGGTCGAGGAGATCGAGCGAGCCTTCGAACACGTCGGCGCCGCGCTCGGCGAGCACGCGGCCGAACGCATCGTTCTTGAGGTTGCCGACCGCACAGATCGTGTCGTGGCCCGGCCGGTCCGACGGGAGTCCACGCGGCAGGGTGATGGACCGCGACTCGAGGAAGGCGGCAACGCCGTCGTAGCGAGGGCGCCCGTCGACGTGGGCGCGGTAATCCGACTCGATGTCGAAGGGGTCGTGCTCGTTGGGGAGACCGTCCAGGAAGTCGTCGAACGCGGCTTTCCACGCCGCCGCGTGGACGCCGGCGGTGTCGGTGATGACCCCATCGAGGTCGAAGAGGACGGCGTCGTAATCGGACCAGTCGACGTTGCTCACGGCGCAGCGAGACTAGCTGTCGAGCGGCCGCCCGACACGAGCACCTCGATGGCCCATCCCGCGACCCGCAACTCGCCGGGTGGATCACGTGCGATGGACCCATTTTGGGCTAGCTGTGGTCAAGCCCGCCCAGTCGGGGAGATCGTCCTATAGGTTCGACAACGAGAGGGGGCGCACCGTGATCGACGGCTCGCGCATGTGGCGGGGGCCCGTCGGGCCCACGTCGTGCTGGAGTGGCAGGTCGGGAGGACCAACAGCCACTCGTTCCGACCGCGAGCCGTCACCACCACGGCATGCAGCATCGTCACCATCACGAGTGGTGATCACGCGTCCGAATCACCGGGGCAGACCAACGCGTCGCAACCCGTTGCTCGGACCTGCAGCCGGATCCGCCGGAGCCGCTGGTTCCAGCGCGCCGGCGTGGCGCCTGGGGCCGACCCACCGAGCAAGCGACGGTGGGTCTGTCGGCTGTTCGTCAGACGTCTGGAGGGAGACGATCGATGAAGTGGCTCATCGAGTCCAGCATCAGGTTTCGGGGTCTCGCGGTCGCTGCGGCCGTCGCGTTGCTCGTACTGGGCACGACCCAACTGCTCAACGCACCGGTTGACGCGCTACCGGAGTTCCAACCGACCGTCGTGGAAGTGCAGACCGAGGCACTCGGTCTCTCCGCCGAGGAGGTGGAGCAGTTCGTGACGGTGCCGCTCGAGCAGGACCTCCTGAACGGGGTGGCCTTCCTCGAGGACATCGAATCCGTCTCGATGCCGGGTCTCTCGTCGGTCGTCCTGACATTCGAGCCGGGTACCGACATCCTCGACGCCAGACAGGTCGTGAACGAACGGCTCACCCAGGCGGTCGGCGTCGCCGGTCTCCCCGAGGTCGCCAGCCCGCCGCAGATGATCCAGCCGCTGTCGTCGACGAATCGGGTGGCGATCGTTCGTCTCACGCCGCAGGAACTCACCCCGATACAGACGTCGGTGCTCGCCCGCTGGGTCATCGGACCCCGGCTCCTCGGCGTCGAAGGCGTGGCGAACGTGGCCATCTTCGGTCAGCGGGAACGCCAGTTGCAGATCCTCGTCGACCCGGCACGACTCGAACGAGAAGGCGTGAGCCTCGATCAGATCATCCGCAGCTCGGGCAACGCCCTCGAGGTCTCTCCCCTCACCTTCCTCGAGGCGTCGTCCCCCGGCACCGGCGGGTTCATCGACACCGTGAACCAGCGCTTCCAGGTGTTCCACGAGCAGACGATCCGCACCGCCGACGAACTGGCCCTGGTCCCCCTCGAGGACGAGGACGGCACCGCCTTCTTCGTCGACGGCGCACCCGTCACCCTCGGCGAGGTGGCCGAGATCGTGGAGGGCCACCAGCCACTGATCGGCGACGCGCTGTGTTCGGACGGTGACTGTCAGCTCCTGGTGATCGAGAAGTTCCCCGGAGCCGACACCTCGGCGGTGGCCACAGGGCTCGAAGAGGCGGTCACGGCCATGCGACCCGGGCTCGAAGGGATGGCCATCGACACGTCCATCTTCCGTCCGGCCGACTACATCGACGCGGCAACCGGCAACCTGCGGACGGCCGTGCTCATCGGACTCGTGCTTGCGCTCGCCGCCATCGGTGGCCTGCTTCTGAACTGGCGATCGATGGCCGTCGCTGCCGTGGTGCTCGCCGTTTCCCTGGCCACCGCCTTCGTGATCCTCGGCGTCCTGGGAGTCACGCTCAACGTGATGCTGCTCGCGGGCCTGACGATCGGGCTGCTGGTGGTGATCGAGGACGTGATGCTCGACACCGAGCGGCTCGCGGGCAGGCTCAGCGCCACGGACGACACGGGTGACGTGCCGCTGGAGCGCAGGATCCGGCACGCCATGATGGACCGGCGCTCGGCAGCGTTGTTCGGAGCGTTCATCGTCGGCGCCGCGATCGTCCCCTTCCTCTTCATGCGAGGAGTCGGCGGTGCCTTCCTCCCCTCGATCCTGGCCGGATACGTGCTCGCCATGCTCGTGTCGTTGGCCGCCGCGTTGCTCCTCACCCCTGCTGTGAGTTCGCTCATCCTCGACGGCCCACGGAGCTCGCCGGTCGTGCGTGCGATCCATCGTGGTTACGACGGCAGGATCGCCGGCCGCATCACGTCGATCGGGCTCGCCGTCGGCGTGCTCGTCGTCGTCGTCGGACTCGGTGCAGCCGCACTGGCGTTCCTGCGACCGTCACTCGACCCGGCGCTGGAAGAGCGTGACGTGCTGGTTGCCATGGAAGCCGCGCCAGGGATATCACTGACCGCGATCACGCAGCGAACCGAGGCAGTCGTGGCCGAACTCGCCGACGTGCCCGGCGTCCGGACGGTCGGAGCCCACGTCGGCAGGGCGGTCTTCTCCGATCAGGTCGCAAACGTCAACGAGGCCGAGATCTGGGTCGGCATCGATGCGACCGCGGACTACGACCGCGCACTCGACGGCATCCGTGCCGTCGCAGCCGAGCAGACGGACCTGCTCACCGACGTGACCACGCACAGCCAGCAACGCGTGGACGAGGTGCTCGGTCGCACCGAGCAGGACATCGTGGTCCGCGTCTACGGCGAGAACCCCGCCGTGCTCGAAGAGAAGAGTGCCGAGATCGAACTGGCCATGCGTCGTGTCGACGGCATCGCCGACCTCCGCATCGACGTACAGCCGGAGGAGCAGGCGCTCCAGGTGATGGTCGATCTCGGGCCGGCCCAGGCCGTCGGGCTCAAGCCTGGCGACGTGAGACGGCAAGCGGCGATCCTGCTGAACGGGATCACGGTCGGCAACCTCTTCGACGAACAGAAGGTGTTCGACGTCGTGGTGTGGGGAACACCCGCCATCAGACAGACCCCCGAGACGGTGCGCGACCTCCTCATCGAGACGGAGGCATTCGGGCGGGTGCGTCTGGATCAGGTGGCGACCGTGTCGGCCGAGCCGAGCCCGGCCGCGATCCGCCACGAGTCGGTGTTCACCTATCTCGACGTCACCGCCAACGTGGCGGGCCGCTCCGTCACCGACGTCGCCGCCGAGGTGGACGCCGTCGTGGCCGGCGTCGATTTCCCGCTCGAGCACCATGCCGAGCTGCTCGGCACCTTCGCCGAGCGCCGGTCACAGCAGGTGCTCATGACCGCCCTGTGGATCGGCACCGCCATCTTCGTGTTCCTGCTGCTCCAGGCCGCACTCAACAGCTGGAAGCTGGCTGCCGGGCTCTTCCCGGTGGTCGCCGGAGCGGTCGGGGGCGGACTCGTCGCGGCGTGGGTCACCGGAGGCTCGATGGGTCTCGGCTCGATCGCGGCGCTCGTCGTCGTGTTCGGGTTTGCCATACGTGAGAGCGTGGTGACGATCCGGGAATACCAGCGGCTCCAGCGCGAGGGCGGGCGACCATTCGGGCCCGACGTCGTCGTCCAGGGCACCAGGAGCAGACTCGCCGCGCTGATCACGACCGCGGTGGCAGTGGTGCTGTTCCTCCTGCCGATCGCCATCCGCGGGCCGTCGATCGGGTTCGAGATCGCACAACCGATGGCGGTGGTCGCCATCGGCGGTGTCATCGCAACGACCCTTCTCGTCGTCCTGGCGCTCCCGGCGCTCTACCTGACGCTCGGCGACCCCGAGGACGCGGTGATCTGGGGAGAGGAGCTGTTCGGCATCTCACTGACCGACATCGAAGAGCAGATGGAGGTGGAGTCGTGAGATCCACCGGTCTGGTCATATGCCTGATGGCGCTGGCGCTCCTGGCCGGCGCGTGTGGCAAGGCGATCTCGGACAAGTACGAGATCGAGAACGAGCCCTTCACGCTCGAGGAGATCGCGGGCACCGACCTCAAGAAGGTCGTCCTCACCCAGCGCGCCACCGAGCGAATCGGGATCGAGACGGCACAGGTGTCGCTGTCGGGGTCGCACCTGGTGGTTCCGAGCAGTGCCCTGTGGATGGACATCGAAGGGGTCTTCTGGGTCTACACCAACCCTGAGCCTCTCACCTACGTGCGGCACGCCGTCACCCCGATCGACCACGACGGCGCTGTCACCTACCTGACAGCCGGCCCCGATGCCGGCACCACGGTGGTGAGCATCGGGGTGCCGGAGCTGTTCGGTACCGAAGTCGGCGTCGGAAAGTAGGGGGCGGCCATGTTGCGATGGGTCATCGGCAGCAGTCTCAAGTTCCGCTTCATCGTGGTGGCACTGGCCGCCGGCCTGATCGTGGTCGGCGTCACGCAGCTGCGCCACGCCCCGATCGACGTATTCCCCGAGTTCGCCCCACCCCGGGTCGAGGTGCAGACACCTGCACTCGGGCTGTCGGCCTCCGAGGTGGAGTCGCTGGTCACCGTGCCGCTCGAACACGTGCTCAACGGCATCCCCGACCTGGAGGTCATCCGGTCCAGGTCGATCGAGCAGCTGTCCCAGATCGAGCTGATCTTCGAACAGGGCACCGATCTCTTGACGGCCCGCCAGCTGGTTGCGGAGCGAATCGCCACGGTTGTTCCCACCCTCCCGAGCTGGGCGAGTCCCCCCTTCATGATCCAGCCGCTGTCTGCGACGAGCCGCACGATGAAGATCGGGCTCACCTCGGACACGCTGTCCACCATGGATCTCTCGATGATCTCGTACTGGAAGATCCGGGCGAGGTTGTTGCGCGTCCCCGGCGTGGCGAACGTTCCCATCTGGGGTGAGCGGCTCCAGATGCTCCAGGTCCAGGTCGATCCGGTGCGGCTTCGCGCCAGCGGGGTCACGCTCGAAGAGGTCATGAACACGACCGCCGACTCCCTGGACGCGGGTCTGCTCCCGTATTCGACGGGGGCGTTCATCGGTCAGGGTGGCTTCATCGAGACGTCGGCGTCGCGCCTGAACGTCGAGCATCAGCTCCCCCTGCTCGCACCGTCGAACCTCGGACAGGTGCCGATCAAGACCGCCGCCGACGGCTCGACGCTGCGCCTCGGTGACGTCGCCGACCTGCTGTGGGACCACCAGCCACTCATCGGCGACGCCGTGATCAACGACGGCGAGGGCCTGATGTTGATCGTCGAGAAGCTGCCCTGGGCCAACACACTCGACGTGACGAAGGGCGTCGAGGCGGCGCTCGCCGAACTCGAGCCGGCACTGCCCGGCATCGAGCTCGACGCCGAGATCTTCCGACCGGCGTCGTTCATCGAGCAGTCCATCGAGAACCTGAGCGGTGCCATGTTCCTGGGCGCCATCCTCATGATCCTGATGCTGGGCCTGTTCCTCTACGAGTGGAGGACCGCCCTCATCAGCGTCATCGCCATCCCGTTGTCCCTGATCACCGCCGGTCTCGTCCTGTACTGGAGGGGGGCGACGATCAACACGATGATCCTGGCGGGGTTCGTGATCGCACTCGGGGACATCGTCGACGACGCGATCATCGACATCGAGAACGTGGTGCGTCGATTGCGGTTGCATCGCGCCGCCGGGGGGAAGAAGTCGACCGCGCGCGTGATCCTCGACGCCTCCCTCGAGGTGAGGAGCGCGATCGTCTACGCAACGCTGATCGAGGTGGCGGCGGTGGCGCCGATCTTCATGCTCGAGGGCCTGTCCGGGTCGTTCTTCCGACCCCTGGCTGCGTCGTATGCGCTCGCCCTCATCGCATCGATGGTGGTGGCGTTGACCGTGACGCCGGCAATGAGCTACATCTTCTTCAAGAAGCCCGGCTCGCTGCAGCATCGTGAGTCTCCCGTCGTCCCCGCCCTCAAGCGTGCCTATGGCCGCGTCCTCGACCGGGTGATACCTCGCCCGGGCAAGGCCTATGCCGGTGTGGCGATCATCGCGATCGCCGCGCTCGTCATGCTGCCGTTCATGGGACAGGCTCTGCTGCCTCAGTTCAAGGAGCGGGACTTCCTCATGCACTGGCTCGCCAAACCGGGCACGTCCCAGCCGGAGATGGTGCGGATCACCACACAGGCGTCGGTGGAGCTGCGGCAGATACCGGGAGTTCGCAATTTCGGCGCCCACATCGGCCAGGCGCTGCTCGCGGACGAACCGGTCGGCATCGACTTCGGCGAGAACTGGATCAGCGTGGACCCGGAGGCCGACTACGACGCGACCCTCGCCAGCGTCCAGGAGGTCGTCGACGGCTATCCGGGGCTGTTCCGTGACGTGCTCACCTACCTCAAGGAGCGGATCAGGGAGGTGCTCACCGGTTCGAGCGAGGCGATCACGGTCCGGATCTACGGACCCGACCTCGGCGTGCTCCGAAGTCAGGCATCGGCCGTCAACGAGGTTCTCGGCTCCATCCCGGGGGTGAAGGAGAACCACGTCGAGTTCCAGGAGGACATACCCCAGGTCCAGGTGGAGGTCGATCTCGCCGCCGCCCAACAGTACGGCTTGAAGCCGGGCGACGTTCGTCGTGCCGCGGCGTGGCTGATCGCAGGCCAGGAGGCAGGTGACATCTTCCAGGGCGGGAAGGCCTACGACGTCCAGCTCTGGAGCGTGCCGGCCAACCGTGACAGCGTGCTCGACGTCGCCGCGACGCTCATCGACACGCCGAGCGGGGATCAGGTCCGGCTGGACGAGGTGGCCAAGGTCGAGATCGTGGCCGTGCCGAACATCATCCATCACGAGGATCTCAACCGGAGCATCGACGTCGGGGCGAACCTCGACGGCACGAGGGATCTCGGGTCGGTGGTCCGCGAACTCGAGGATCGGATCACGGCCGAGGTCGATTGGCCGCTCGAGTACCGCGCCGAGCTCCTCGGCGAGTTCCAGGAGCGCCAGGCGGCATCGCAACGGCTGATGCTCTTTGCGATTGGGGCCGCCGCCGCGATCTACCTGTTGCTCCAGGCCTCGTTCCGGAGTTGGCGACTGGCCACGCTGTCGTTCTTCACGTTGCCGTTTGCGCTGGTCGGTGGAGTCATCGCCGTGTTCTTCAGCAACGGCATCGTGACGCTGGGGTCGCTCATCGGCTTCTTCACGGTGCTCGGCATCGTGGCCCGTAACGGCATCATGCTCATCAGCCACTACCAGCATCTCGAGCACGAGGAAGGCGTCGCCTTCGGACCCGAGCTCGTGCTGCGGGGGGCTCAGGAGCGGGTCGTGCCGATCCTGATGACCGTCCTGACGACGGGTCTGGCGCTCATCCCGCTGATCATCGGTGGCGACATTCCCGGTCAGGAGATCGAGTACCCGATGGCCATCGTCATCCTCGGCGGGCTGCTCAGCGCCACTCTGCTCAATCTGTTCGTGGTTCCGTCGCTGTACCTCGGATGGGCGAAGCCGCGGGGCGGAAGGACGAGAGCGGTGGAGGTGACGGCATGAGGAGAGGAGTGACCATGACGAGGACCCGGGCTCTGGCGTTGACGGCTTGTCTGCTCATGCTGGCCTCTGCCTGTGCCGGTGCCGAGAGCGCATCCGGTCCTGCTTCGCATCCTCGCGAGCCCGGCACAGATCGCGCGCCGCCTCCTGCGCCGGCGTGGGCGGATGCACCGCCGTGAGGTGTCCTCCGGCCAGGTACTCCGCCAGC
>CAYFYC010000063.1:12409-19492 GCA_964347305.1 uncultured Acidimicrobiaceae bacterium
CCGAGAGCGCATCCGCACCGAGGATCGTTCCCACGACGACCCCGACGACCATGGCGATCCCCGCCGCCGCGGGACAGGGTCTGTTCACACCGGTGTCGGAGCGACTTCCTGCACCCACAGTGCAGCTGTCGACCGGCGAGCTCGCCGGGCTCTTCGAGTCGTTCGACCACGCCAACTTCTCTGCGTCGACCACGGTGGACAACCCGTGGCTCCCCCTCGTGCCCGGCACTCGCCTCGTGTACGAGGGCTTCACACGCGAAGACGGCGAAGTCCTGCCCCACCGGCTCGTCCTGACCGTGACCGACCTCGTGAAGGTGATCGACGGAGTTCCGTCCCTGGTCGCCTGGGACGTCGACTGGAGCGATGGCGATCTCGTCGAGACCGAGCTGGCGTTCTACGCCCAGGACGACGACGGGACCGTGTGGCGGATGGGTGAGTACCCCGAGGAGTGGGAAGAGGGCGAGTTCATCGAAGCACCGGCCTGGTTGGCGGGTATCGCAGACGCGCGCGCCGGCATCGCCATGCGGGGGTCGCCCGACGCCACCACCGCGAGCTATTCGCAGGGATGGGGTCCCGCCGTCGAGTTCACCGACCGGGCCTTTCTGTGGGAACAGGGAGTCAGCGCATGCGTGCGCGTCGACTGTTATGGCGAGGTGCTGGTCATGAACGAGTTCAACGAGGAGGAGCCGGGCGCCCACCAGCTCAAGTACTACGCCTGGGGCATCGGCAACGTCCAGGTCGGCTGGCGCGGCGACGACACGTCGATCGAGGAACTCGAGCTCGTCGAGGTCGTGAGGCTGACCGAGGAAGAGATGGCGAAGGCCCGCGATGCGGCGCTGACGCTCGACCAGCGCGCCTACATCATCAGCCCCGATGTCTACGGCTTGACCGAACCGATCGCGGCCCGCTGAGCCGGACGATCAGGTTCCCGACCGGCGCCGTCGGCTCAGCTCCCTGAGCAACCCGACGGCGGCGAGTCGGAGCGCGGCCGTGGCCATGCCCAGATTCGCCGTGAACTGCGTCACCGTGGGTGTCGGATGGTCGACGAGATCCGTCACCGCCTTCACGGCCGTCACCGGCACACCGTGGAGACTCGCCACCCAGGCCACGGCAGCGCCCTCCATGTCCTTGACGGCGGCCCCGCTGGTCAGGATCCGCTCGCGATCGGGCTCGGACTCGTCGAGCGAGTCCCCGGTGGTGACCACACCGAGCTTGAATCCGAGCGGTCCGGCCACGTCACGCAGATCGGCGGCCGGGATGTCGGCGGTGGCCAGGGCGGCGAATGCCGGGAGCCCGATCCGATGGTCGTGGAACACGAATCGGTCCCACGCCATGAAGACGTCGCCGATCTCGGTTCGCTGCCGGCGCCACCCGCCGGCGGTCCCCACACTCACCACGAGATCGGGTCGCCACATGTCGATGGCGGCGTGGGTGGTCAGCGCCGCAGGCAACGTGCCGATCCCATCTGCGCCGAACCGCGAGTCGCGGCCGTTGATGGCGATTCTGACCGAGAGATCGTCCGGTCGGGCCTCGAAGAGCCGCATGGGAAGCGGGCTCCGTCCCTCGATCTCGACCGCGTTCAGTGCGTCGACGATCGGGGCAGCCTCTGCTTCCATGGCGACGACGAGGAGAACCCGTTCCATGGCATCGATCGTAGATGGCGACGAACCGGGGAACCCGGGCACCACCAGCGAGCGTCACACGAACATGCGTCGCACCATGCTCTGCTTCCTTGCTCTCGCCCTGGTTGCGGCTGCGTGTGCCGGCGAACCCACGACCGTGGCGAGCCAACCTCCATCCACGACTGCGCCCGGACCCGCGGGTGCGACCACGGCGACCACCCTCCCTGCCGCCGCAGTCCAGATACCGGCATGCTCGACCGTGCCTCGCATCGCGGCGCCGGACGACTGGTATCGCGACACGCCGGTCTACGTGGGCAACGAGATGCCGGTGGAGGCCGTGCGCGACTGGGCCGCAACCCAGCCGGGTTTCCAGACCATCTGGATCGATCGGGAGCACAACGGATGGATCACGGTGGTCTTCGACGACTCCGCGGTCGAGCGCCAGGCCGATCTGGTGCGCCTCTTCCCCGACGTCGGTGTGGTGGCCGTGGCCGTCGACTGGAGGCTCGGAGCGTTGCGCAACCTGCAGGATCGGATCGGTGCCGATCTCCGGCAGATGCTGGACTCGTTCTCTGTCGGAGTGCTCGAAACGCAAGGGGTCGTGTCGATCGGGGTGGGACGTCTCACCGAAGACCAGCGTGTCGAGCTCGCCGAGCGCTACGCCGGTCAGCCGGTCTGCCTGTCCGAGCCACCCCCCGGTTCGGTCCCGGTTCCCGGGCCACAGCCGCCGTCCGGGACCGGCTGGGAGCTCCTGGCTGCCGAGAAAGGTGTCGGGAGGAGTTACCACACGCAGCTCGCGTGGGACGCCGAGAGCCTCGCAGCGCTCTGGCGGGATGCCGGCCTCGACGACGCCGTGCCGACGGTGGACTTCCAGTCGAAGATCGTGATCTGGTTCGGCGCCGTGTTCGGGAGCGGCTGCGACAACCTCCGCCTCGACGACGTGATCGTCGCCGGAAACCTGGTCTACGCCGAGATCGTTCTGCCCGACTCGCCGGTCTCATGCAACATGGACGCCAACCCCTTCGCTTTCGTGGTCACTCTCGATCGGGCTCTGCTGCCCGGCGGGCCCTTCTCCATCCAACTCGACGCCGATGGGCCTCCCGGCGGAGTCCCGGAGGAGCGCACCAACGTCGACGCCGACCTGAGTGTCCCTGGCTCCACCGTCGAGCCCGACCAGATCACGCAGGGCGTCTTCGAGCCCCGAGATCGTTACCTGCAATCGGGCGACTACATCGAGCCCGGATTCCCTCCCGCCGACCCGTATCGCCTCTTCGTCCACTGCGGCATCGAGTGGCTCGGTGAGCTCAACGATGTGATGTGGTTCACCGACGAGCCCATGCCCCCCGAGTGGCAGGCGCTCGTGACCGATTCCGAGACACTCGACGTGTCGGTCATGATGTCCGAGGGGCCGGCGCCCACGCTGCGCGCCACCGCCGGGGGCGTGACCGTGGTCTACCGGCCGACGAGCGAGTCGCCACCGGGCTGCGACTGAGGCGTTCGATCGCAGCCGGGCGGATCGTCCGCGCCGGCATCGAGATACGCCCGTGCGGCCCTCAACACCGGCCATCGCTTGCCGACCAGAAGCACATGCGACAACGCACGTACGTGCCCTCCCTGGCGTGGCTCGCCGTAGCCGTCGCCATCGCGCTCGCCTCCATCGCGGGTTCCATAGCGGTGCACCGTGCCGTCGTCGACAACAACGAAGAGCAGTTCGCGGTCGGGGTGGAAGCTGCCGAGTCGGAGTTGCGCGACCGCATCCGGTCCTTCAGCCTGATCACCTTGCTCATCCCCGCCGTCATGTCCGGAGAATTCAGCGACATCTCTATCGACTTCATCGAGGAGTTCATGGCAGGGACGGGGCTGTTCTCGGGAAACGCGGCACCGATGCTCGCGGCGAGCCCGCTCGACGGACTCGATGGAGTCGGCTTCATCGGTGTCGAACCGGACGGATCCGTCGATCTGGCGATGGTGCTCGACCGAGCCGGCCTCACGGCGGTACCGGAGCCGGTCCCCGCAGTGGATCGTGTGATCGCACAGGCCGTGTCCGACCAGCGATCGGCGGTGTCCGATCCGTTCCAGCTCGACGCGGACGGACCTCACCTCCTAGCCCACATCACCCCCATCAGCGACCGGCTCCTCAACGTCGCGATCGTCAACCTCGAACGAGTCGTCGCCGGATCTGTGACCGGCACGGGTTCCCAGCTGGTCCATCTCGCAGTCGTCGACGCCGTGACCGGCGTGGAGGTCGCCGACACCGGATCGGAGTCCGGCTCCCCATTCGAGTCGGTTCTCTCGCTCGGGGCCTTCGGCAGGCGCTGGGAGATCACGGCGACGCAGGGACCCGGCTTCTCACCTCAGGATCCGGCGATCCCTGCCCTGGCAACTCTCGGCCTCGGTCTGCTGGTCGCCCTCTTGACCTATGTCGTCGGGGTGCAGACGAGGCGCCGCTGGCTGACACAGGTCGACCAGCTGAAGTCGGCGAACGAGGCCAACGAAGACAAGGACCGGTTCATCGCCGCCGTGTCGCATGAACTGCGCACTCCGCTGACGTCGATCGTCGGGCTCGCCGCAGAGATCGCCGACGCCCCCGATCGATTCGCCCTCGAGGAGATCGGAGAGCTGACCGGGATCATGGCGCGCCAGTCGAACGAGATGGCCATGCTCGTCGAGGATCTTCTCGTCGCAGCCCGCACCCAGGCGGGAACCGTGACCGTCCAGCCCCGGCCGATCGACCTCTCCGATCAGGTGACCATGATCATCGAGGATCTCGGTGTCCTGAGTGAGAGCGTCTCCGTGAGCGGGAGCGGGACGGCGTGGGCCGACCCGCTGCGCGTGCGACAGATCGTACGGAACCTCATCACTAATGCGATGCGTCACGGCGGGCCGAAGATCTGGGTCACGTTGTCCGAGACGTCGGACGACGCAGTCGTCGAGGTGAGCGACGACGGACCACCGATCCCGGATGACGCCCAGGCGAGGATGTTCGAACCGTATTACCGATCCGCCGACACGCAGGGGCAGGCGCCGTCGGTGGGTCTCGGCCTCAGTGTCAGTCGCGAGCTCGCAGTGCTGATGGATGGGAGGCTCGACTACACGTACGCAGGCGGTCGCTCGACGTTCCAGCTGCGGCTTCCACTCGTCCTCATCGATCACGGCGCCGGCGCGAGCGGGATTCTCGAAGCCTGACCCGCAGACCCGAGGTCGAAGTCTCGACCGTTCCTTCTCACCCGGTGGGAAACTTCGCCTGTGGCTGACCCAGCGCTTCCGGGCTCAAGGCCGAATAGCCGCCGTCGACGGCGAGATCCGTGCCGGTGACGAACGACGCGTCGTCGGACAGCAGCCACACGATTGCGGCGGCGATCTCCTCGGGGTCGGCCATCCGACCCATTGTCTGGAACTCGGCGGCGAAGGCATCCGCACGTTCGCGCGACCCGTACCGACCCGCGATGTTCGCCGACCATGTCCAACCCGGAGACACGGTGTTCACCCGGATTCCGTGTCTGGCGAGCTGGGTAGCACCGGCCTTGGCCAGCATGTGGAGGCCGGCCTTGGTCACGGAGTAGACCATCCGGGTCGGCTGGGCCCGCACTCCCGAGATCGACGACACATAGACCACGGCCCCTCCGCCGCCCTCCTGCATGGCCGGTATCGCCTTCTGGGTGAGCAGGGCCGCGCTGACGAGGTTGATGTCGATTGCACGGTGCCAGTCGTTGCGCGTCGTGTCGTAGGCGGCGTCGGCAAAGGTCACTGCGGCATGCACCAGCCCATCGACACCACCGAACTCGTCGACGCACGTTGCCACGAGTTGCTCGAGAAACGCGTCATCGGTGACGTCGCCGACGAGGTACCGGACCCTGTCTCCGAACTCGTCCTCGATGGAAGACTCCACTTCCGGATTGAGATCGCCGAGCACGACCCGGTGACCGTCGGCGACGAGCCGCCGCGCCGTGGCCAGCGAGATGAGCGAGGCGCCACCTGTGATGATCACGTTCATGCCGACAACATAGGACGCCTCCAACCGGCGCGCCCGATATCGTCGGAACCAGGTGCAACGAAAGGAAGGCCCCGTGCAGATACAGCGCATGGGCAGCCCCGCCCACAACTGGTACGTGGTCGAGGACGGCGGCAAGGCGACGGTGATCGACGCCGGATGCTCGAAGGAGTTCCCGGATCTCATCACCGGGCTTGCGTCCGCCGGCCTCACCCTCGCCGACGTCGAGGTCGTCCTCGTCACCCATGCTCATGCAGACCACTTCGGGTTCGCCAAGGAGGCCATGGATGTCGGGCTCGATGTGCGGGTGCACGAGGACGAGGAGGAGCGGGCACTCGGCAGGTATCGCGGCAAGTTCGCCGTCACGCCACAGGAACTGCCGCTCTGGAAGCCGAGCGTGATCAGGTGGACGCTCCACCTCGTGCGGCGCGGCGTCATGAAGCTTCCCTTCGTCGGCTCGATCGAGACGTTTGCCGACGGGGAGACCGTCGACGCCCCCGGGCGGCCCACCGTCGTCCACACGCCCGGGCACACCGAGGGGCACGCCGCCTTCCAGCTCGCCGCCGAGGGTGTGCTCTTCAGCGGTGACGCCTTCGTCACGATGTCGCTGACAGGTGGAGATCCCGGTCCCCAGCTGCTTGCGGATGTCTTCCACAACGACCCGGCCCGGGCGAGGGAGTCGCTGCAACGGCTCGCCACACTGGACACGCGAATGGTCTACCCGGGCCACGGTGACCCGGTCCAGGGCCAGATCGCCGATCTGATCGCAGCCGTCCCCTGACAACCGCTCTCGGATAGCGCACCGAACCTCCATATCGTGCTCGCATGCGAACGAGACGACGCAGGATCGAGCCGGGACCCGGCCAGGAGTCGGTCTGGGACTACCCGCGACCGCCTTCGGTCGAGCCCGTGGCGGCACGGGTGCGGGTTCGGTTCGCCGGGCGTGAGATCGCCGACACCGACCGCGCCGTCCGGGTGCTGGAGACGAGCCACCCGCCGGTCTACTACGTGCCCCGCGACGCCATCGATCCCGACGTCGTCGAGTCGAGTGCCCGCACGACCTTCTGCGAGTACAAGGGACGGGCGAGCTACGTCACCCTTGCGAGCGACGGCAGGCGCTCCGTCGACGCCGGGTGGTTCTATTCCGAGCCGAGCCTGCGCTACGAGGCGTTGCGCGACATGGTCGCCTTCTACCCGGGCTGGGTCGACGCCTGCTTCGTCGGCGACGAGCAGGTGAAGGCACAAGAGGGCGACTTCTACGGCGGCTGGATCACCAGCGACATCGTCGGACCGTTCAAGGGAGGACCCGGCACCTGGGGCTGGTGAGCTAGATGCCCACTCGCTGGTGCTTCTTCTCGGCCTCCCACTCGGCACGGGCCACCCGCACCTGCTCCCGGTCGCTGACCTCGGGGATCCCGACCTCCCACCAGGCGCCGCCCTCGGTCCAGGTGTACTCGTCGATGTCCATGA
>CAYFYC010000064.1:0-10598 GCA_964347305.1 uncultured Acidimicrobiaceae bacterium
GCACGATGGCCGGCTTCGCCGCCGTGTGATCGGTGAGCTCCTGCCCCTCATCGAAAGCAAACACCACCACACGGATGAGGTCATCTCGGTAGAGCACCTGGCTCAGCGTCCCTTCGACCGGTATCGCCACCTCTTCGGCGATGTCGAGAAACACGGAGGCTGCAGGTTCAGCGGGCATCACGAGAACGCTACCCGAATCCTCCCATCCCGGGCTATTGGCACAGCCCACCCAAAGCGACAGATCGTCGCTCGCCTCTGCACCGGACGCCCCAGAGCCTCCGCTCGCGGTTTGGGCGCTGAAGCCCCCTGCCAACAGGACGACGCAACCCAGCGCGACTGCGCGGTCTCAGGACGCCCTACTCCAACGCGATCTCGAGGGCCGGACCGGTCTGGGCGAAGAACGCGTCAACGTGACCGCCGGGCGCGCTCAGCACGGTTGCACCGCGCTCCTCCAGGAACGCGATCTCGCCGTCGGTCAGACGGCCGACCTGCTCGTCTGCGTCCCCATAGACGAACGTCACGTTGGAGAGATCGAGATCCGCCCAGAGCTCCGTGTACCGCTTGGACATGACACCGGCGAGGATGCGCGACATGTTGCGCTCCCCTTCAGGAGTTCCTGTGCCGTACCCGAAGGTGCTGATCGGCACTTCGACCGGGTCGACACCGTCGATGAACTCGACCGCGCCCCCGTCGGCGAAGACACTCCATGCCTGTTCGGGCACCGCGAGACGTCCGACGACGATCACATACGCATCGGCGACGTTGCCCTGCGTCGCCAGCAGGTCTTGCACGAGGAACCCGCCATACGAGATGCCGAGGACGACGACTCGCTTGCCCCTCCCCCGGAAGTGGGCGACGACCTCGCCGAAGATCCTCACGCTCTCGTCGTCGGCCGCCATCGCGGCCTCGAAGTCGATGTCGGATGTCGTGAAGGCGTCCGGATCGAGGGTCTGCGCCTGGTGGACGTTGAGCACGTACAAGGAGTCGAGGTCGAGACCATCCGTCAGGAGACCGAAGCCCACCGAGTCGAGCCCCGCCGCCGGCCCGCCCTGAGCGAACACGAGCACCGTGTCCGCGTCGCGGTCGCCTGCCGTTTGGTAGAGCCCGGCGACCGCGGCGTCCTCGTCGACGAGCGTGCTCGTCGTGGTGGGGGCGACCGTGGTGGTGGGAGCGACCGTGGTCGAAGGTGCCGCCGTCGTCGAATTCTGAGTCGGTTCCGTGGTCGGTGGGGCCGAGTCACCCGGTGACGCGCAACTCGACACGACCAGGGCAAGGCCGATGGCCACGAGCGCGGCGAGTTGGACTCCGCGCCGGAACGAACTCGTCATCACTGTGGCTGCTCCTCCGCACTCGAGACGCCTCGACGCGGTGCGGTAGCGAACAGTAGCCCGCCCTCATCCCGCTCGCCGCTTCCACACCCCGGGGCTCCCCCGATGGATCTAGCCGTCGATGACGAGACCGAACTGCATCGCGGCCCGCGACAACTCGACGTGGGGTTCTGCAGCATCGGCGTCGTATCTGTGCAGTTTGAAGGTGCCTGACACCGCACCATCGACGAAGCTCAGCACCGGTTCGCCCGGCAACAGCTCTTGGGGTGAGAGGGAGCGAATCGTGAGCCGCTCGTTCACGAGCCACGAGCACCCCTTCTTGCGAGCCGCCAAGTAACTGGCGTCCATGTCGAAGTGCCACGTCACTGCCGACAGCTCACCGGTACGGTCGAAGCTGAGCCAGAACACTCCCTCGTACAGTGGCGGTTCTCCACATTCGTTCGGATCGAGAACGGCCAGTCCCAGGTGGAGACCCTGGTCGAGCGACCCCGCGAACCCTCGCAGCTCCAGGTTGGCAGGGGACGATCCTCCGGTGCCATCGGCGAAGTACTCGGTCGCACCATTGCGAGAGGTCTCCATCCGCATCGTCAGATCGCCGGCCAGCCCATCCGCCGCATCGGCAAAGGTCAAGACGGCGTCGACGAGCGGATCGGGAGGTCGGGTCGGTTTCCCTGCTGCCGGAGCGGCGGCCAGAACGAAGCTCGCGACCATCAACATCACAATCACTCGGACTCTCATGTCTCACTCCTCATCCGCTGCGGGATCACTCGTCCCACGTACCAAGCCAGATTCCGGTCCGAAACTCGCTGCCGTCCTGTCCGTGCCACGCCCCGGCCGACAGCAGGCGTTCGCCGACCGACAGCACCACGCGGAGATCCGCCATCTGGGGGACCGGGGCAGCCAGCCACTCCATCATGTCGCCGGACGTGAGGAACACGGATGGTTGGCCGTCGTAATGGGCGATCATCGCGAGGTGCTCACCGGACGCGGCCAGTCGACCCGGATAGCGCAGGTCGGGCAGCGGTACGGCATCCCATGAACGGCCGTCCTGGGACGTGAGCAGAAGGGCGTCACCGGCACCGACCAGACCGAGGGCGAAGAACCTTCCGTCGTGGACCAGAGCTGAGATCATGACGATGTTCCGCCCCGAGACCTCCACGGGAATCGCAAGACCGCCCTCGCCGCCACCGGGTTCAACAGCGGGGACGGAATCCCAGTTGCGACCATCCGCGGAGATCGCCACGAAGGGGACGTACGACGGAACGCCTCCCGGGTTCTCCCATCCCCGGTGGCCCACGACGAGGAATCCACCATCGAACGTCTCGACATCCCACAGTTTGACCTGCCCGTCGCTGTCACCGAGCAGGTCATCATCTGTGACCCCCATCCAGTGGACGCCGTCAGACGACAGCCAGACGCCCGCGTCACTCCCGCGATTGCCCACGGCGACAAAGCCGCCCTCGTGGACCGCAACCGCATTCATGGAGCTGTCGTCGGTGAGCGGCAGCAGGCCGTCGTCGGTCACCCGCTCCCAGGAAAGCCCATCGCGAGAGGTCCACACCGCAGCCGCGTAGCCTTCGTAGCCAACGGCGACGATCCGGCCTCGATCCACGGCAACGTCACTCATCCACTGGGTGCCCCGCCCCCCCGATGGATCAGCAATCCCGGCGCCAAACTCCGGACTCGCGATGCGCTGCCAGTCGTTCCCGTCTGCCGAAACCCACACGGCCGCATCGACGGCGTACCCGCCGCCCTCCCTGGGCGTCTGCTGGGATCCGACGGCGACGAAGCCGGGGCCACCAACGGCAATCGCCTCGATCGGTGAGTCTTGAGCGTCGGCAGCGTCGATTCCGTCGACGAAGCGCCACGTCAGAGGCGCCTGTATCGCGACGGGGGCCGAGGTCGTTCTCGGCGCCTCAGTCGTCGAATCAGGGGTGTTTGCGACCGTTGTGGAGACAGGTGTCGTGGTCGCAACGGGTGTTGTGGGAGGTTCTGAAGCGTTGACCGGCTCATCCCTGTCGAGATCGATGAACAGGCCGATGCCACCCACCCCGATGAGCAACGCCACGAAAGCAGCAAACGCCACCGCCCATCGCGAGCGAGCAGGACGGGCGGTGGGAGCCCGGCTGCTCGGCACCTTCGGCTCGCCGAGTGCATCCTGCGTCACCGGCGTGAGCGTCGTGTCGAACTCCCCGAAGAAGATGCGCAGTTGAGTCTCGAGCTTCATCGTTCCGTCCCCAATGCTCTGCGGAGCTTCGCCATGCCGCGGTCGAGATGGTTCTTCACGGTTCCCGGAGCGACTCGCAACACATCGGCCACCTCCTGCTGTGTCCAGCCGTACCCGTGCACCAGGGCCACCGTGAGCCTCTGGCGTTCAGGGAGCTCGGCCATCGCCTTCGGCAACCGCGGCTCGACCCAGGGAACGCAATCGCGATCAGCCACGTCGAAGAGTGGAGCGCGCCTGCTCCGACGCCTCCACTCGCTGCGGACACTGGTGCGACCGACGCGGTAGAGGTACCCGGTCGGGTTGTGGAGCTCTTGCATGCGGTCCCAGTGCTCCCAGCCCCAGGCGAGCGCATCAGCGGTGGCCTCGAGCCCGAGTTCCCGTCCGAAGGCGACGCACAGCGCCCGCCTCAGCCGGGGCTCGGCCTCTTCGAAGAACTCGTCGAATGAGGCGTTCCGTGTGGTCATCACGGCCATGTGTCCATCCTCCACGGACAGAGAGCCATCGGACGCGAGAATCCACGACAGGTTTCTCGCAGCCCGGCCGGCCACGGCATACCCGAGAAGCGGAGAGGTCACCGGTTAGGAAGACTCACCCTTGATTCGACGGTAGCAACGCAGGGACGACGCGAGATCCTGCAACGAGCCGAGGGCTTCTGGTCCACGCCGTCTCTTTGCGAACTCGGCGTTCTACGCTGCGCCGCTCGCCACGTCATCGGGGGACACATGTACGGACTCATCGGGAAGCTGCGGGCGGTCGAAGGGCAGGCAGAACGCCTCGCCTCGATCCTCGCCGGCATGGGCGACATGCCCGGCTGCCTCAGCTATGTTTCCGCGCTCGACCCGCTCGATCCCCACGTGGTGTGGGTGACCGAGGTATGGGAGAGCGCCGATACCCACGCGGCATCGCTTCGGTTGCCCTCAGTGCAAGCCGCCATCGAAGAAGGACGGCCGCTCATCGCCGGCTTCGACGAGCGCCACGAGACGCACCCGGTCGGTGGCATCGGCCTCGGGTGACGCGTTTTCGCGAATCGTGAAATACCGACACGGCTTCCGATGGTTCCGCATCTGGGAGAATTCGGTCAGGAGGCGCGATGACGACCGTGGGACACAACGACGAGCGGACGGCAGCGGTGGAACGCGCCCTCGACACCATTCGGACCCGCACCTTCCGGATGACCGATCCGCTCACCCACGACGACCTCCACACTCAGCATCACCCGCTCATGTCGCCCATCGTGTGGGACATGGGTCACGTGGCCAACTTCGAGGAGTTCTGGCTGCTGCGTGAACTCGACGGCCGAGCGCCACACGACCCGAACCTCGACATCGTCTACAACCCGTTCGACAACCCCCGCTGGGTTCGCGCCGACCTCCCCATCCTCGACAAGGAAGGCGCAACCGAGTACCTCAACGAGGTGCGGGGCGAGGCGCTCGACATCATGCATCGCACCGATCTCGACCCGGAGGCACCGCTGCTGCAGGACGGCTACGTGTGGTCGATGGTCGCCCAGCACGAGGCGCAACATCAGGAGACCGTGCTGCAGGCACTCGACCTGCGCGACGATCTCGCCCCCTACGTGCTGGCATCGACCCGCCGCCTCCCGTCCCGGACCGCAGCCGCCGATGACCTCGAGCGCGTCCACATTCCCGGCGGCAGCTTCACCATGGGCACCGACGATCGGTCGGCCGCATACGACAACGAGCGCCCGGCGCACGACGTGCACGTCGACGAGTTCTGGATCGACAAGTATCCGGTGACCGTGCGCCGCTTCGCCGAGTTCGTCCGAGCCGGCGGCTACGAGCGCCAGGAGTTGTGGTCCGAAGAGGGCTGGGCGTGGATCTGCGAGGTCGGTCACGAGGCGCCTCAGGGATGGATCCCCGACCTCGACGGCGGTTGGCTCGTCCGCAGGTTCGGGCACGTCGCACCCCTCGACCCCGCCGAGCCCGTCGAGCACATCAGCTTCCACGAAGCCGAAGCGTTTGCCCGCCACGCCGGAGGCCGTCTGCCCACCGAAGCCGAGTGGGAGAAGGCGGCGGCCTGGGATCCGGCGACCGGCCGCTCGTCGACCTACCCGTGGGGCGAGACGCGACCGACCCCGAACCACGCCAACCTCGGTCATGTCGGCTGGGGGCCGGCTCCGATCGGGTCATATCCGGCAGGCGCCGCCCCGACCGGCGTCGAGCAGATGCTCGGCGATGGCTATGAATGGACCTCGTCGAAGTTCGTCGGCTATCCAGGGTTCAGCGTGTTCCCCTACCCCGAGTACTCCGAGGTCTTCTTTGGAGACGACTACCGGGTCCTGCGCGGGGCATCGTGGGCGACATCCCGCTGGGTCGCCCGCTCGACGTTCCGTAACTGGGACTACCCGATCCGACGTCAGATCTTCGCCGGGATGCGTATGGCATGGGACAGCCCGGCATGAAGTCCGAAGACGACGCCCTCGTCAAGATCCGGCGACTCTCGCCGCCCGCCGACTATCGCAGCGAGCTCGCCGACGATGTCCGCAAGGGACTGGGTGCCGAACGCAAGACGCTCCCTTCGAAGTACTTCTACGACGCACGAGGGTCGGAGCTCTTCGAGGACATCACCCGGCTCCCGGAGTACTACTTGACCCGCGCCGAGACCTCGATCCTCGAGCGGTACGCGACCGAGATCGTGGACAGCATCCGGCCGACCGAGCTCGTCGAGCTCGGATCCGGGTACTCGGTGAAGACGAAGCTCCTCATCGATGCGCTGCAGGCGACAGGGTCGGGCACCCGATACGTCCCGATGGACATCTCCGAGGAGGCACTCACCGAGGCGGCGCAGCACCTCGGCTACTACTACCCGTGGCTCGCCATCGACGGGCTCGTCGGTGACTTCTTCACCGATCTCGGGAAGGTCCCCCGTGAGGGACGCCGTCTCGTCACGTTCCTCGGATCGACCATCGGCAACTTCCCCACTGACGTGCGGATCACGTTCCTGAGGGCGGTCGCAGCCATGCTCGAGCCCGGGGATGGATTTCTCCTCGGGCTCGATCTCGTGAAGGACATCGACACGCTGCTGGCCGCCTACGACGACTCGGCGGGTATCACGGCCGCGTTCAACAAGAACATCCTCCACGTGGTCAATCGTGAGCTCGATGCAGACTTCCCTCTCGACGACTTCGACTACTCGGCGGCATGGAACGCCGAGTCCGAGTGCATCGACATGGGTCTCGTGGCCAGGCGCGACCTCGTCGTGACGATCGGGGCGTTGGCGATGCGGGTCGAGTTCGCAGCCGGCGAGCTCCTCCACAACGAGGTGTCGTGCAAGTTCCGCCGGGAGACGATCGCAGCCCAGCTCGAGGCGGCCGGGCTCCAGATCACCGATTGGTGGAGCGATGACCAGCAGCGCTTCGCAATGGCGATGACGACGATGGCGTGAGCCACGCCGACGCGGCCGCACGGCCGTCTGCGTCAGTCCGGACGGTTCACCACTCGCCCCACGAGATACGCCTTCGGCTCGGCGCGATGGGGCCGGTCCGCCCAGTTGCCGACCTTGCGCACCTCGCGACCCGTGTCGCTGTCGGAGCTGTCGGACCCGCGTGGACCCACCCAGTACATGGCATCCTCGGCGGGGTTGTAGGCCATCGCCTCGACGTTGCCCGATCCGGCGACACCACCGTGGATCTCCATGATGCGTTCCGGTCGCAGGTCACGCCGTGACACGAGCGATTGGCCGAGCTCCAGCCTGGGCTCGACGAATCGGTACACCTCGTCCTTGCCGTTGTCCCAGATCTCCAGGTACCAGCGGCCGTCGGCCTCGTACCCGGTGAGGTCCTCGACGTCGCTCCAGTCGGTGATGGTGCTCGACGACGAGGACTCCTCGAACTCGCCACGCCAGATGAGCTTCTCGTTGACGGCGTCGACGGCGAACAGCGTGTAGCCGTCGGGCGACTCGTACGTGTGGTCGACGACGAACCAGTGCACGCCGGGGTTCTTGCGTGACACCCACATGCCCGAAATGCCGCCCTTCACCCGAGTCAGCGCTGCGGCGTCGTACTCCTTGCGCTCCTTGCCGTCGGTCTTCACGACGTTGGTGGCGACGTCGACGTCGATGGCATAGCTGTAGACGATGGCCCAGTCGGTGCCCTTCCTGCCCTCGGGTGCGACATAGACCCGCGAGTTGTCGGGGGCGAGAGCGACGTTCTCGCCGTTCTTGGTCTCGATCACCTCGTGCAACGTCGGCTGGGGTCGCTTGTCGAACTTGTTCGCCCACCGGCCGTGACCCGAGAGGGTGTGGAACATCGTGGCGTGCGGCTCGAGACCTGCGGCCGTCTGTTGGACGACCATGATCTTCCCGTTGTCGGAGAAGTCGAGGGCGCCCGCCGTGTTGTCGGTGCTGCGTAGCCGGGTCGAGGCACCGGACGACATGGTTCCGGTGGATTCGTCTTTGGTCGTCTCGCCGCCGATGTAGTCCCACTTGCCTCCGACCATCCGCCATCGGATGTCTGCGGTGCCGGCGTTGTCCCAGGTGTCGTAGGCCTTGTTGGTCTCGGCGGCACGCCACCGGTAACGGAAGTCGACGGCCACGGTCGGGTCCAGCCCGTCCGACGAGTAGCCGTCGGGGATGAAGTGCACGTAGCCGATACGGCCCACGAACGGATCCTCGGCGCCGTTGTCCCTGGCCCCGACCGACCACGGCCACACCACGCGACCGGCGAGGGGAGCCGCACCCGGACGGAAGTCGGCGGCGACGGCGCTCCCCCACCAGATGTCCTCGATCTCGGTGGTGATCGACGCCTTCGACTCCCACACCCTGATGCCGGAGAGAGTCCCAGCGTCGGCGGAGGCCACGAAGCGGATGCGGTACCAACGCCCGTGGCCGTTCCGCTGATCGAGGAATTCCTCCCCTGCGGTGTAGACGTGGTCGACACCGTCACGATCCTTGACGACGAGCTGCAGATTGCCGACATCGTCGAACTGCACCCGCATGCCGTTGCCGGACGACGTGCCGTTCCACTTCGCGAACACGACCTGACGGGGAGATCGACTCCAGTCGGCGGCGGCGGCCCAGAAGACCACTTCGAAGTCGCCGGTGCCCATCGTGGACCCTTCGCCCTTGGCGTAGCCGAGGGTGCCGCCAAAGCGCATGTAGCGGTCGTATCCCGCTTCGGCGGGCGCGACCGGCACCAGGACGAGCAAGGATGCGACGAGAGCCGCGACGAGCGCCCCGGCCAGAAGGCGGCGACGCGGAAGAGCGTGTGCGAGTGTCGATGTCACGTGGATCACCACGATGTGGTCGTGCGCCGCCGTTTGCGGCGTCCCCTTCAGCCGGCACCTCACGATGCCGGGGCCCCCATCGACGGAGACCGTACCGAACCCCGTGCGCAATGAGAACGGCTTTTGCCTGGATTTATCGTTCGATTCCCTGGCCCTTTGCCACTCGCTCTTGCGGTTCGTGGCTGACGAGTAGGTTTGCGTCAGAGCCGACGCACCCAGGAGCAGCACGTGACCAGCCGGCGTCACTTCATCCGAACACTCGGCAAAGGCGTGGGCGCCGCAGTCGTCCTGGCGGCATGTTCCACCCGTTCCACCGAGACGACACTGCTGTTCACCACGACGTCGGGTGCCCCCGACTCCAGCACCACCTCGGAGCAGCCCATCACGACGACCACGGAGGCGCCTTCGACCACGGCAGCACCGCCCGACTCGACGACCGGTCCACCCGACACCGCAGCCCCGTCGACCGATCTGCGATGGGAGCGGGTGAACCTCGGGTTCGTGTCCGCCTATGTCCTCGCCCGTGACGGCGAAGCAGCGATCGTCGACACCGGCACGGAGGGCAGTGCGGATTCGATCGAGACGAGCCTCTCGGTCCTCGGGCTCGGATGGGAGGACGTCGGACACGTGATCGTCACCCATCTGCACGGCGACCACGCCGGCAGCATGCTGGACGTCATGGAACGAGCCTCCGCTGCCACGGGATATGCAGGCGCGGCTGACATCCCGGGTATCGACGCACCTCGCCCCCTCGTGGCCGTCGCCGACGGCGACAACGTGTTCGATCTGCGGATCATCGCCACTCCGGGGCACACGCCGGGCCACGTATCCGTGCTCGACCCTGTCGCCGGCGTACTCGTCGCCGGGGACGCCGTGGTCGGTAGCCCCCTGCAGGGTCCGAGCGATCGCTTCAGCACCGACATCGACCTCGCCAACGCGTCCGTCGGTGCCCTCGCCCGCTTCGATTACGAGACGATCCTGTTTGGGCACGGGGAACCGGTTCTCAGCGGCGGATCGGCTGCAATGGCTGCACTTGCGGCAGATCTCTGACCCGAAACCAGTCATCACGACCGATTCCGTTCAAGTGTCTAGTCACCCGGCCGATGCATCGCCCAGGTAGAGGGAACCCTCTCCGACGGATGAGCCAACGAGGTACGGATACACGCAAGGGAACCCCCGTCGCACTCTGCACAACACACCCGGTCATCGATACCGTGTCGACTCCCCTTCAGCACGGTTGTTCCCACGCTCACCGGGCCGCAAGTACGACTTCCATTCCCCCTCCCTCCCATGGCACAGCTGTCGGATGAGTCTCCGATCACCGGACTCATACCCGTTGCAAATAGCGAGAGCCCCCTCCCGAGGGGGCTCTCGCTATTTGCAGTTCGGATCGCGCGCGACGCTGTGTCGTCCGCCCGATGGCGACCGAACTGCGTGCTGCCGCACCGTGGTGACGCCGCGTTCGTGGCTCGGCCTGGCGGCCTCGACTGGATTCCACCCCGTATCCATGGTCGGCCGGCTCGCCGCGACCAACTGTGTCGTCGGCCTCTGGCGCCCAGCCGACAGCTGCCGCCGGGTGCCCGGGCGCCGTTCGTGGCTCGCCCTGGCGGGCTCGCCTGGAATCCACCCTGTTGACGCGTCCGACCCGATCGCGCAGACGACGCACGTGCTCTTGCGATGCGAGCGGCAGCGAGCGAGCAAAGGGGGTGCTCGAGGGGGAAAGGCCCTTGTGCCGTCCCCCTCGTCAGCGAGGGAGGGGACATGCGCCCCGACCGAGGACAAGCGAGCGCCCGAAAGGGC
>CAYFYC010000064.1:10608-19280 GCA_964347305.1 uncultured Acidimicrobiaceae bacterium
ACAGACACGAGCCGAAGGCGGCCTCAGCCGCCGCAGGCGAGCAGCTCGATTCGCCTTCCCAGGCGAATCGAAATCGTGGAGGTGGGGGGAGTCGAACCCCCGTCCCATGAGGTTTCCGCGTCGGCATCTCCGAGCGCAGCCAACAGCGAGCAATTCGGTGACCCGGGGCCGCTGTTGGCGGAATCCCCAGGACCTAGTCGGAATTGGTCTTTGGCGCAGCGTCCCGACATCCGCTGCGCCGCATCCTGCATTGCGATGCCCTGGTCCGGCGGGGCAGGCACCCCCCGGGAGGACAGGCCGCTAGTTGTTAGGCGGCCAGTGCGAGATCGTTGTCTGCACTTGTGTTTGTCCCGGCTTTTTACGAGGACTCCGGGGTACCTCGGCTCGCTTCCGGCGCTTCAACCCTCACGGTCGAAACCATTTCACCCCCGTACCCGGTGTCCCGGGTCAGGAACTCGAATGGTAACCACGTCGGCCGAGATGTATTCCGGCTTCAGCGATGCCGCTGGGCGCGCTCCATCTCCCGCTGCATCTCGCGCTCCTTGAGTTTCTGACGACGGTCGACCGTCCGCCGGCCCTTGCCGAGCCCGAGTTCGACCTTGGCGAGTCCGTGCGTGAAATAGACGTTCAGCGGAACGAGCGACAGGCCCTGCTCGGCGACCTTGCCGACGAGCCGCTCCAGCTCACGGCGTTTGAGGAGCAGCTTGCGGGGACGTTCCGGGTCATGGCCACCGGAGCGGGCGAAGGCGTAGGGGGAGATGTGCATGCTCTCCAACCAGAGCTCGCCGCCCCGGAACGTGGCGTAGGAGTCCTTCAGTTCGGCCCTGGCGGCCCGCAGGCTCTTCACCTCCGAACCGACGAGCACGATGCCCGCCTCGAAGGTCTCGAGGATGTCGTAGTTGCGACGCGCCTGCTTGTTGCTGACGACGACCTTGCGGCCGTCCGACTTCTTGTTCACGGCGCGAGGTTACCGGCCGGCACCGCCGCCGCTCGCGCGCGCCTGGGTCGATTCCGGTGGCTCCACGCGATCGGACGCCGCCCGGCGTTCGTCGAGCGACCGGACCACGGAGCTGTACCTCGGAAGCTGCAGCGTGAACACGGTATGCCCGATTCGCGGCTCGTAGTACAGATCGCCGGACATCATCCGCGCCAGGTCCCTGGCGATGGTCAAACCGATCCCCACCGATCCGGTGAGGCTCTCCTCGCCCTCCGAGCGGTAGTAACGCTCGAACACCTTGGCGGCGGCCTCCTCGTCGAGCCCACCTCCGTCGTCGACCACTCGCAGATAGGCATGATCGGCATCCGCATCGAAGGTCACCTCGATGTTGTCACCGCCGTACTTCATGGCGTTCGTGACGAGATTCCGGATGATCTGCCGCACCCGATTCGGATCACCGATCGCGCGGATGGGCGGCGATGACCGGGGGCTGAGCCTGACGCGCTGATAGATGTCGCGGCCGGCCTCGAGGGTCTGCGCCACCTGGGCGTGCAGATCCACCGGCAGCGAGCCGACGGCGAACTGACCCAGCCCGGTCCGGGCGGCGACGAGCAGATCCTCCACGATGTCGGAGAGATCGGCCGCCTGGGTCACGATCACCTCGAGCATCTGCTTCCACTCTTCGTCGATCGTGTCCGATTCCATGTCCTTCAACAGTTCGGCGAACCCGAGGACGGACGTCAACGGCGTCCGCAGCTCATGGGAGATCGACGCGAGGAACTCGTCCTTGGAGGTGAGTACCTCCTGCATGCGCAGCTCGGCCTCGACCATGTCGGTGATGTCGACCATCGTCACCACGACGCGGCGATAGTCGTAGCGGTCTCCGACTCGAGGGGCGTGCCACTCGAGCACTCCGTGGAACAGCGTCCCGTCGGTGCGGAGACCACGCAGATCGTCGACCCGGACGGATCCCAGCCGCTCCCAGACCGCTTCGAGCTGGGCCACCCATGCCTCGGCGTTGTCGTCGTCCACCATGTCGGGCGTCACCGGACCGATGAGCGCATCGAGATCGTCGGTCCGCAACAGCGCACCCACCGCCGGATTCACGTCGGTGACGACGACACGCGTGCAGATCTCGGTGAGCAGCTCGTGGTGCTCCTGGAGATGGGCGACCAGATCGGTGACGCCGGCGGACCGCAACTCGTCCAGCGCCTCGGCGGCTCCGACGAAGTTCTCCTCCCACGTGGCGATTCGGCTGAGTTGGAAGAGATCCCGATATCGGGCCTCCCGCTTGGCGATCTCTGCTTCAGCTCGTGTCGCAAGCTCGCGATTCGCGGCCATCAGCTCGTCTGACGACCTGCGGAGTGAGCGTTCGATCAGGTACCGGTTCTGATCGGCGTTGGCGTAGTAGCCCTCGACACGCTCCAGGAATCGCACCCACGTTTCGACGGCGGCTGGTGGGCTCTCGGGCGAGAGCCCCAACCGGCGCAACTGGCGAGCGAGGACATTGTGCATCTAGACCTCGGCGAACGTGGTGAGCGTCATCGTCTGATTGTGCAGGTCGCACGTCCCCTCTGCATAGGGCGAGATCTCGCCGTAGGAGTAGAACCCCACCTGAACGACCCCGTCCGGAAGCACGTGCATCGTGGCCTCGAGCTCGTCCTCCGTGCGCTCTCCCAACACGAGCCGGCGACCCACGCAGGAGATGGCGATGCAGAGCTTGGCGTCGGCTCCACCCGGGGTGAGCGTGCTGCGGGCTGCGTCTTCTGCCCCGTCGACGAGGCGATCGAAATTGGCCTGCATCAGCTGGGCATGGAATCCCTCGGGCATGTCGCCGGCAAAGGTCAGAGATTCGGACTCCTCGTCGATGCCGAGGATGGTGCGCACGAGTTGCTTCTCTTCACCGGGCTGGCGCAGCGCGAGCGGGAACAGCAGGCCGCTGGCCGGGAGCTCACTCGCCAGATCCCCGAGGTACTCGCGATAGAGCTCGAGGGCCGGACGCCCATCGAGTTCGTACAGCACGTTGCCCTCGGAACGGGTCACGACGCGCTCGACTCCGAAGATGTCCCAGCCGCCCTTCGAACCGTGGCCGACCCGGATCGAGTCACCGTAGAAGCCGACGGCCACGGCGTGCCCGGAGGCCGGCTTGCCGTCCACCAGCACCCACGTGCTCTCGAATCGGTCGCCGTCCCCTGCGAGCCCTCCCGTCACCGGCACCCCGCGCGGCACCTCGGCGTTGATGCCGCTCGCCAGTTCCGTCCCGTTCACATCGAGACCGTCGCTCAACACCAGCACCGCACTGAGACCAGGTAGGCGCATGAGCTCGGAGCCCAGGGTCGCCCCGGCATGCCTCGACGTCTCCGCCGTGATCGCAACGGATGCCACCTCGATCGGCGTCGAGTCGAACCCGACGACGGCCACGCTGAGCGTCTCGTCTTCGACGAGCTGATCGTGGATCTCGCCGGAGGTCGAGCAGCCGACGAGCGAAGCCGAGCGATACGCGGCAGCCAGGTCGTTGAACGGCTCGACCTCACCGGCGAACGACCGCGCGCCGAACACGAGAACGAGGTCGGCGCGCGCTTCGCCGGGGGCTGGAAGCGACGGCGACCATCCCGACTGTCGATCAAAGACGTGAGATCTGACGTCCACGACGAACCCTCTCTCCGTTGCCTCCCTCGACGCTGCAAGACCATGCCTCACAGGTGATGTCGGCCCGACGGGGCGATCGTTTAGTGCCGGGACAACGTCCGACCCGGCTGCGACCGTCCCGATCGTACCCGGCAGTGGAGGACAGGGACGGGTCGGGTTTCAGAGGTAGTCGAGCGGGTCGACCGGGGTACCGCCGATTCGCACCTCGAAATGGAGATGCGGGCCGGTGGCGAGACCCGACGAACCCGACTCGCCGATCGTCTCACCTGCATCGACGGCTTCGCCATACGTGACGCGGATGGCGGACTGATGGGCGTAGAGCGTGACCATGCCGCCGCCGTGATCGATCATGACGGTGTTCCCATAGCCTCCGTAGGCGCCCGCCAGGATGACACGCCCCCCTGCCGCGGCCCGGATCGGTTGCCCGTACGGTGCCGACATGTCGATGCCGGTGTGCATCCGCACCGTGCCGAGAATGGGATGGGTTCGCGGACCGAACGGCGACGTCACCCGCCCGGGCACGGGACGGACGAGGGTTCCGGGGACTTCGCCGCCGCCCGATGACTCCCCGTCGATGAGGCTCTCGATGCGCTCCTGCTCGGCGGCGAGCTGGTCGAGCTCACGCTCGAATCGATTGAGCTCCGCATCGAGCTCGGCCAGGGCGCGTTCCTGACGTGCCAGCACTGCGGCTACTTCGTCCGTCTGCGCCTGCACATCGGCGCGGACCCCGGCCAGGTCTCGTTCGATCGTGCGCAGCTCCGCGAGCTCGAACGCCGCTTCCTCCTCCTGGGCGGCGATGCGATCCCGCTGACCGAGCTGGTGGGCGCGCAGCGCATCGAAACGAGCGAGCACCTCTTCCGACAAGGTGGCGACGCGGTCGAGATAGGTGAGCCTGGCTTCGACGTCTGCAACCGAAGACGCCGTCACCACGAAGGTCGCCGTACTCCCCTGCCGAATCCCCATGTAGCGATCCAGGGTGAGCTGCTCGGCTTCACCCCGTGCCTCGGCCATGGTCGTCTCGGACAGCTGGAGGCGACGCAGCGCCAGCTCGAGCTGCCGGTCGAGCTCGGCAACGAGGTCACGTTGCTCGGTGCGAGCGGTACGAGCGAGACGCAACTCCTCCCTGGCGACGTCGAGCTCGGAGAGCAACATCGCAAGCTCGTCACGAGTGGCGACGAGCTCCTCGACCAGCTCGGTCCGGTCGCCTCCGGCTTCGGCGACTGCGGCTTCGATCTCCTCGATGCGATCCTGGATCCGGGCGAGGTCGTCCTCCAGGTCGGCGACCGCAGGGGTGGCGCCCATGAGCACGACACCCAAGGTGAGCAGGACGAACGCTCGCCGCCACCTCATGTCCGGATGTAGCGATGCACCGCCAACGAGATGGAACTTCCGAGCGCACCGACGGCCACCCCGAAGACGAGCATCTGGATGCCTCTCGTCCACAGGAACCCGTCGTCGATGGTGAGCGAGATGTACTCGGGCAGCTCCTGCAGCTCGGACAGGCCGTACCGGTATGCGGCGAGGGCGAGCCCGACGGCGATGAGCGCACCGAAGAGGCCCTCGAGCATGCCCTCCAGGAGAAACGGCGTGCGGACGTACCAGTTGCTCGCTCCCACGAGCTTCATGATCTCGATCTCCTCGCGGCGGGCGTAGATCGCCATGTGGAT
Organism: uncultured Acidimicrobiaceae bacterium; assembly: GCA_964347305.1. Classification (GTDB taxonomy): domain Bacteria; phylum Actinomycetota; class Acidimicrobiia; order Spongiisociales; family UBA5794; genus CAYFYC01. The sequence goes on from CAYFYC010000064.1 coordinate 15,862, forward strand.
CGTGTTCGCGATCAGGGCGACGGCGGCGACGCCGAGCAGCACGGCCAAACCCCAGGAGAACACCTGGAGCCCGTCGCGCAGGGCGACGATCCGATCGACGGCATCACCGGCGGACGCAACGTCGGACACCCCGAGCGTGCCCTCGAGCCGGGCTGTGATCCGGTCGTAGTCGCCGAGGTTGACGGGGCGGATCCGGAACGAGGCCGGTAACAGATCCGGGTTCTCCTCCAGGACCGAGATCACTGCAGGATCCTCGGCGAACAGCTCCAGGGCGATCTCCCGCGCCTGCGTCTTGGAGATGAATTCCACGCCGGCGACGTCCTCCCAGCCACCGATCGTCGTCTGGAGCTCGCTGATCGCCTCGAGGTTGAGGTCGTCGTCGAGAAACGCCTCCACCCGAACGTCGTCCGACCACTGGACCGTGTTGACTCTCACCACCTCTCCGAACATCAGGGTGCCGAACGTGAGGAAGAGGCTCACGAAGACGGCGAGCACGGCTCCGAGCACGACGAGCGCATTGCGTCCCATGTTGCGGAACGCCTCGCTGAGCATGTACGTCAGGCTCGACATCACTCGTCCTCCGAGGCGGTCTCGTCGATGGCGAGGTCGTCGTCACTCTGGTCCGGAGCCGGCTCGTCTTCGCCGGTGGGTGCCGATGCGCCCTTGGGGCGGCCGGCGCGTTCGTACACGCCCTTCGACTGGTCGCGGACGACGCGTCCCCTCTCCAGCTCGACCACGCGGCGGCGCATCGCGTCGACGATGGCGTGATCGTGCGTGGCCATGACGACGGTGGTACCGGTCCGGTTGATCCGATCGAGTATGCGCATGATGCCGACCGAGGTCGCCGGATCGAGGTTTCCGGTCGGCTCGTCGGCGAGCAGGATGAGTGGCCTGTTGACGAAGGCTCTCGCCACCGACACCCGCTGCTGCTCGCCACCGGAGAGCTGTCTGGGAAACCGGTCGGCCTTGGCGCTGAGACCGACGAGCTTGAGCACCTGCGGGATCTGCGTGTTGATCACGTGGCGGGGCCGCCCGGTCACCTCGAGTGCGAACGCGACGTGCTCGTAGACCGTCTTGTTCGGCAGCAGCTTGAAGTCCTGGAACACCGTGCCGATCGAGCGACGCAGGTGCGGCACCTTCCATGCGGGCAGTTTCGAAGCGTGTTTGCCGGCGATCCAGATGTCGCCGTTGCTGGGGCGATCCTCCCGCATCATGAGGCGGATGAGGGTGGACTTCCCCGAGCCCGAAGGACCGACCAGGAAAACGAACTCTCCTTTGGCGATCTCGAGCTCCACGTCCTTGACCGCGACGACACCACCCTCATAGACCTTGGTGACGCTCTGCAGCCGGATCATGGATGTTCTTCCACCTCAACGTGGTCACGCAGCGCGCGCCACGACCGTTCGTTCGTGTTCCGCTTGCGTCCACCCGAAAGCCCCTGTCCGGCGGACGCAGAAATGGTACCAGTGGCACGGGGTACACAAAGCACCGGGGACGCCGCCTACGAACGCTCCTGCTGTTCGCGCCGCCACTGCAGATAGCTGTCGACGAAACCGTCGAGATCGCCGTCGAGGACACCCTGGATGTTGCCCACTTCGAAGTCGGTGCGCAGGTCCTTCACCATCTGATACGGCTGCATGACGTAGGAGCGGATCTGGCGGCCGAACCCCGCCTCGACCTGGTCGCCCCGGATCGCGTCGATCTCCTGCTGTTGCTGGCGGCGTGCCTCCTCGGCGAGGCGGGAAGCGAGGATCTGCATCGCCCGGTTCTTGTTCTGCAGCTGCGAGCGCTCGTTCTGCACAGCCACCACGACACCCGTCGGGACGTGGGTGATCCGCACGGCCGAGTCGCTCGTGTTCACGTGCTGGCCACCGGCGCCCTGGGAGCGGTACGTGTCGATACGGAGATCCTCTTCCTTGATCTCGAACGCGGCAGCCTCGACCTCCGGCACCACGTCGACACCCGCGAATGAGGTGTGACGGCGGGCGGCGGAGTCGAAGGGACTGATGCGCACCAGACGGTGCACGCCTCGCTCCGACTCGAACGTGCCGTAGGCGAAGTCGCCTTTCACGGTGATGGTCGCCGACTTGATACCCGCCTCTTCGGCGTAGGACCTGTCGTCGATCGTGTACGAGAAGTTGCTGCGATCCAGGTACCGGACGTACATGCGGAACAGCATCTCCGCCCAGTCGTGGGCATCGACGCCACCCTGGCCGGCGTTGATCGAGATGATGGCCGTGGAGTCGTCGTACTCCCCGAAGAACAACGTGGTGCGTTCGAGTGCGGCGAGCGTGGCATCGAGGTCGCCCAGCTCCCCCACGACCTCTTGCAGCGAGCCGGCGTCGTTCTCTTCACGAGCCATCTCGAGCAGCACCTCGGCGTCCTCGATCCGTTGGTCGAGTTCGGCGAGATCGTTGATCGTGCCTTCGTAGCGGGCGAGCTTCCGTGTCACCTGCAACGCCCGGTCCTGGTCATCCCACAGATCGGGAGCCGATGCCGCTTGCCTCAGCTCGACGAGCTCCTCTTCCTTGCCTGCGACGTCAAAGGAACCTCCTGGCGTCGTCGAGGCGCGACCGGAGCTCGGCGATGAGCGCGTTCGGGTCGATCTCGTGGGTCGTGGACATGGCTCGCGATGCTACTGGTGGATCTCAGCCGGGCAGCGGCTCTGCCCCGGGCTTGCCGTGACAGTGCTTGTACTTCTTGCCGGAACCGCAGGGACACGCCTGGTTGCGGCCGATCTTGGCGCCCTTGTTGGTCACGGTGCGGCCCTTGCCGGACGAGCCGGGCTGGTTCGTCTGGATGTTCTTGGGCCGCTCCGGAGCCTGCTGCTTGACCACCTCGACGTGATAGAGATAGCGGACGGTGTCGGTCTTGACCGCGTCGACGAGCGCCTCGAACAAGGCGAATCCCTCGCGCTGGTACTCGACCAGCGGGTCACGCTGACCCATGGCGCGCAGCCCGATGCCTGACCGCAGGTAGTCCATCTCGGCGAGATGCTCACGCCACTTGTTGTCGATGATCGACAACGCCACCTGGCGCTCGAGCGTGCGCAGGACATCGGTGCCGATCTCCTCTTCGCGTCGCTCGTAGACCTCGTGGGACTCCGCGTGGAACCGGTCGACGACCTCTTCTGGATCGAGATCGTCGGGATGGGCGAACGCGTGCTTCCCGAGCTCGGTGTCGTAGATCTGCGTCATGCGGGTGACGAGCTCGTCCCAGTCCCAATCTGCGGGATCGACACCCTCCGTCAGGCCGAGGACCTCTGCCTCGATGACCTCCGTGCGCCACTCGGCGAGCAGGTCTTCGACGTCCTCCCCTTCGAGCACCTGGTTGCGCCACTTGTAGATGATCGTCCGCTGGGTGTTCATCACCTCGTCGTACTTGAGCACGTTCTTGCGGATCTCGAAGTTCTGCGACTC
>CAYFYC010000065.1:0-10890 GCA_964347305.1 uncultured Acidimicrobiaceae bacterium
CGTCACCCCGTCGTTCGTGATGGTGGGGGCGCCCCACTTCTTCTCGAGCACGACGTTGCGGCCCTTGGGCCCGAGCGTCACCTTGACCGTGTCGGCGAGCTTGTCGACGCCGGCGAGGAGGCCTCGCCGCGCCTCTTCACTGAATCTGAGTTCCTTGGCAGCCATTCAGTCTCTCCTCAAGAAACAACCGCGAGGATGTCGCGGGAAGACATGATGAGGAGCTCCTCACCTTCGTACTTGACCTCGGTGCCGCCGTACTTGCTGTAGACGACCCGGTCACCGACGGCGACGTCGAGCGGGATACGCTCGTCACCGTCTTCGTTCCAGTTGCCCGGGCCCACGGCGAGTACCTCGCCCACTTGGGGCTTCTCCTTGGCCGTGTCCGGGATCACGAGCCCGCTTGCGGTGCGGGCTTCGTCTTCGTCCGTGGGCTTGACCACGACGCGGTCGCCCAGAGGCTTCAGACTCATCCACTCCTCCTTCCGAGGTGCGTTGGCAGTCGTTAGTGATGACTGCCAGATATTAGCACTCTCGGAAACGACTGCTAGCAGACCGTTCGGCGACTGCCAGCACCTTGATCGGCCTTCTCAGGAAGTACGCAGAAAGCGCCCGAACTCATCGCTCGTGACCACCCCGACGGCCCGGTTGCCCTCGGTCACCACGAGACGGCGAGATGGGCTGGACTCCCGCTGGAGCACCTCGACGAGATCCGTGTCCGCGTCTGCGACATCGTCCGGCCCGACCGGCACCATGATCTCGGCGACCCGGCTCGACATGCGCTGCTCGGGTTCGAGATCGGCGATCTCGCCCTCTCCGACGAGGGCGACGATGCGCCCTCCGTCCTCGACCGCCTGCGTCGCCAGTCGGGGGCCGACGGTGTAGAGCTCGACGAGCCGTTCCACGGTGATGTCCTTGTCGACCGTCTCCGTGATCGGCCGCATGACATCACGCAGCGTGTGTCCTCTGATCCTCGCCAGAAACTGCTCCCGAGCGGCCGCCGCCGCCGCCGTCCGGTTCACGAACCATCCGACGAGAGCCGCCCACATTCCCGCCACCAGCAGGCCTCGAAACGCCATCCAGGCCCCCACACCGATGACGACCAGACCGAACTGACGTCCGAACCAGATCGCCGTCATGGTCGCAGCGGTCTTGTCGCCCCGCCGGCTCCACAACACCGCACGGAGCGCACGTCCCCCGTCGAGCGGGAAGCCGGGCAGGATGTTGAACACGGCGAGCGCGAGGTGTGCCCAGCCGGAGACGAGCACCACACGGGCGGCCTGTTCCCACGTGTCGGGCAGCGTGAGCGCCAGCAGCACGAGCGCACCCCCGAGCAGGCCCGACGTGATCGGCCCCGCAACTGCGATCGCCAGTTCGTCGCGCGGGGTGGTCGCCTCCTCCTGGATCTCCGACACGCCGCCGAGGAGGAAGAGCCGGATCCGGGCAACGGTGAGGCCCCGCTGCAGGGCGAGCTGCGTGTGACTCAGCTCGTGGAGCACGACACCGCCCAGGAAGAGGACGCCGCCCAGGGCCGCCAGGATCGCGGTACCGGGACCCCCTCCCCCACCGCCGGCGAGGTCGGCATAGAGCGACACGACGAGCAGGAACGTGAGGAGCAGCATCGAGATGTCGAGCACGATCTCGACGCCGCGAAAGCGGCCGAGCACGAGGGGACGGTTCACGGTGCCAGACGGAGCCCCGGATCGACGTCGCGATTCCAGGGTGTCGCCATGCCCGTCTCGAGGTGGTGGAGAGCGGCGGCCGCGATCATCGCTCCGTTGTCCGTGCACAGCGACTTGGACGGCACGGCCAGCAGCACACCACGACGATCCGCCTCCTCGGCGAGCCGCTCGCGCAGGCGGCGGTTGGCGAGCACGCCGCCACCACCGGCGACGATCTCCGCACCGGTCGCCTCCACGGCATTGAAGGTCTTCTCGACGAGGACGTCGACGATGGCCTCCTGGATGGAGGCCGCCACATCGGGGAGCGGCGGCACCGTGCCTACCGCCTTGGCCTTCTCGAGTTGGGTGATGACCGAGGTCTTGAGACCGGAGAAGGAGAAGTCGTACGGCCGGTCGCGGAGCGCACGGGGGAAGCTCATCCGCTCGGGGTCTCCCCCTTCCGATGCGGCATCGATGGCGGGCCCACCTGGGTAGCCGAGACCCATGAAACGGGCCAGCTTGTCGAACGCCTCGCCGGCAGCGTCGTCGATGGTGGATCCCATCGTCTCGTAGGAGCCCCAGCCCCGCATGTGGACGATCTGGCTGTGGCCGCCGCTCGCCAACAACACGATGGCGGGCGGCTCGAAGCGGTCGTGATCGAGACGGGGTGCGAACAGGTGGCCCTCCATGTGATCGACGCCGAGGAAGGCGACGTCGAGACTCCAGGCGAGAGCCTTGCCGAACGAGTACCCGACCGAGAGCGAACCGACGAGACCCGGCCCCTCGGTCACCGCGATGGCGTCGAGATCTCGCGAATGAATGCCTGCTCTGGCGAGCGCCAGGTGGACCAGCGGACGAATGGCCTCGACATGGGCACGGGCCGCCACCTCCGGAACCACGCCACCGAAACGGGCGTGCTCGTCCGTCTGGGTGCCGAGCACCGACGAGCGCACCTCGAGCCCTTCGAGCACGGCGACGCCCGTCTCGTCGCAGCTCGTCTCGATGCCGAGGATGAGAGGACCGCTCACTCCAACTGCTCCAATCCGGCCCGAATCTCCGCGATCCGGGCCTGGTAGTCGTCCGAGCGGATGTCGATCGCCCACATGACGACGGCATCCTCGGTGAGGTAGTAGTTCTTGCGGACCCCGACGGGGACGAACCCGAAGCGGTCGTACAAGCGGTGGGCTGCGTCGTTGGAGGCCCGCACCTCGAGCGTCAGGTGCTGGGCATCGTGACCGAGCGCCTGATCCACCAACGCGAGCATCAGCCGCGTCCCGATGCGATGACGGCGAGTGGCCGGGTCGACGGCGATCGTGGTGATGTGGGCGTCCTTGTCGACCACGAGCATCCCGCCGTATCCCACGAGGCGTCCTTCGTGCTCGACGACCAGATAGGAGCGGTTCTGCAGCGACAGTTCGTCACGGAACACGTGCTCGGACCAAGGCTGTGGGTAGATCTCGGGGGTCGCCGTGTCCTTAAAACCGAGATCACCCGGTGTCATCGACCTGACCGTCGGTGCGGTCACGACGGAGCTCCCGGCCACATGCCCTCCTCTCGAAAATCGGTCCAGTTGATTCGCGCATCCGGCTCACGCATGTACATGGGGCGAACGTCCTCGGGATCCACGACGTCGTCGTTGGCCAGCTTGAGAGCAGCGATCTCGAGCAACACATCGGCGCCCGGGAATCGGGGTCGACCCACCTTCACCCGGTGGAGTCCGCGAACGAAGCCCTCGGGTAGACACTGCACATCACCCACGAGAAGCGCGTCGTCTGGAGAGGAGTCGAGCATCGCCGACAGCTCCTCGGGATCGAGGACCTCGGGGGCCGAGTCGCGCACGACGCCGCCCGGCACCGGCTTGAAGGCGGCCGTTGCCACCTGGCCGCGCCGCACGTCGACGATCGGATGGATGGTTCTCCGACCGGTGGCAGCCCGCAGCGCCAGCACGGTGAGCGAGCTCGCCACGACGATCGGCACGCCCACTGCGGCGGCGATCGCTTGTGCGGTGGCGATCCCGGCCCGCAGACCCGTGTAGGGGCCGGGCCCGATGTCGACGGCGACGGCGTCGAGATCCGCCGGCTTCCAGCCGGCGCGCTCGAAACAGAAGTCGATGGCCGGCACCAGAAAGCCCACGTGGTTCCTGCGATCGACCTGCAGCGACATGGCCACGAGTGCGCCTTCGGCGCCGAGCGCGACCGACGATGCCGGGGTTGCCGTCTCGATGGCGAGCACCTTCATGCCGTCAGCTCTCCCAGGTTTCGCTCGCACCACACACCGCTCGGGTGGAAGGCGAAGCGCCGCGAGGACTCGTCGAGACGTTCGATCTCCACACCGAGATGATCGGCTCCGATCTGCGCCGCCACCGGAGCGCCCCACTCGATGACCAGGACCCCATCGGTCGCCTCCTCGACGAGATCGAGGTCGTCGAACTCGCCCGTGCTCGCGATGCGATACATGTCGGCGTGGACGAGCGGCAAGAAGCCCTTGTAGCGGCGCACGATCACGAACGTCGGACTCGTCACGGGCACATCCACGCCCAGCCCATCGGCGATCCCCGAGGTGAAGAGCGTCTTCCCTGCGCCGAGACGGCCGTTGAGGAGCACGACGTCACCCGCCCGGAGCATGCCGGCGAGGCGCATGCCGAGGGCGCGGGTCTCATCGGGGGAGGTCGTGGTGACAGCGAGCATGTTCGATCGTGATGTGGCCTCAACCAAAGAGGTCGAGCTGGTCGGGCTCGTCGACGTAGGCGTCCGGGGGCGCCGGCTCGGTCGACGTGGTGTCGGCGGGTTCCGCCGACCTGCGGAGTGTACCCTCGACGACCTGCCGCACCAGTCCGAAGTCGTGCCGCATCTCTTCCAGCACCCGGGCCGAGCCGCGCAGGGCTGCTGCCGGATGGAACGTCGGAACCAGAAACCGTCCCCACCATTCGTACGCCTGGCCCCGCAGCCGCGTGATTCCCGTGTCGGTGCGCAGGAGGAGCTTGCTGGCGAAGTTGCCCAGGGTCAGCACGACCTTCGGATCGACGAGGCGAAGCTGGTCCCGCAGATAGTCGGCGCAGGCATCGATCTCGTCGGGTCGCGGGTCACGGTTCCCCGGGGGCCGGCACTTCACCACGTTGCCGATGTAGGTGTTGTCGTCTCGGGTGAGGCCGATCTCGCCGAGGAGATCATCGAGGAGCTGGCCCGATCTGCCCACGAAGGGCAGGCCCTGCTCGTCCTCACGCTGCCCCGGACCCTCGCCGACGATCATCAGATCGGCATCCGGGTCCCCGTAGCCGAAGACGACGTTGGTGCGATGCTCCGCAAGCGGGCACTTCGTGCAGACGAGGGCACGGTCACGCAGATCGAACAGCTTCAGCCGTCGCACCTCGGTCGACAGGGTCATGACTCCGTCTCTCCCACCGCCGGTACTCCACCGAGGCCCGTGGCGAGCCGCACGCTGCGGACGATCGCATCGGCAACGGCGTCGAAGGCCGCCTCGGCGAGTGCATCGACGTCTGCCGCGACATCGCCGCAGGAGGCCGCGAACACCACGTCGCCGTCGTAGCGGGTGTGGACGGGTCGCACGCAGACCGCATAGGCGTCGTGGGCGCGCACCATGAGCACCTGGAGCTCGGCCCGTGACAGCGAGGCATCCGTCGCCACCACGGCAAGGGTCGTGTTCGCTGCGACCGGCGGTTCCCACCGAGGTGGACCCGGCACGGCATCGCCCCCGGTGAGAGCAGTTCCATCGACGCTCCAGACGTCACCGGCGGCGTTGGTGACGACGAGGACACCGAGGGTCGCCTCCCCCACCTTTCGCATCGCCGATCCGATGCCCCCCTTGCGTACGTGCTCGAAGCCACGCCACACGGCGACCGTGGCGCCGGTCCCCGCCCCCACCGACCCCTCGGCGACGGGCCGGGCGGATGCCGCCGCGTAGGCCAGCCGGCCTTCGGCGGGTCCCGGGCGGACCCCAGGCTCACCGATGGGGAGATCGAAGATGATCGCCCCGGGCACGATCGGCACCACGCCGGCAGGCGTCACATGGCCCCGGCCGTCGTCTTCCAGCGCCGCCACGACACCGTCGGCTGCCGAGAGACCGAACGCCGAGCCACCGGCGAGACAGATCGCCTGCACGTTCTCCACCTTCATTCCGGGAGCGAGCAGTGCGGTCTCTCGGGTCCCGGGCGCGTGACCCCGCACATCCACCGCCGTGACGTTGGGCTCGGGCAGCACCACCACCGTGACACCGGTCGCACCTGTCGTGTCCGTGTGGTGACCCACGAGCAGCCCAGGAACGGAGGTGATGGTGTCGTTCATGCGTCACTCCTGAGATAGCGCCGCGGCAGGCGGGGTCCCCAGTCACAGACGATCTCGTAGTTGATCGTGTCCAACCGGTCGGCCCATTCGTCCGCCGTCACCGCGTCATCCCCCTGCGAGCCGATGATGACCACCTCGTCACCGATTGCGACGGCATCGCCGGCCATGTCGACGACGATCTGGTCCATCGTCACCATCCCGGCAAGAGGTCGGCGATGCCCGTTGACCAGCACCTCGCCCCCCGTCTGGGTGAGCCTTCTCGCAAACCCGTCTGCATAGCCGATGGGGACGGTGGCGACCGTGCCCTCCGCCGGCATCGGGCGGACCCGGCCATAAGAGGGCCGCGCTCCGGCAGCGAGATGTTGTACGTGCGACACCCGGGACACCACCCGCAAGGCAGGACGGAGATCGAGGTCGGCGGCCACTTCCGGTGCAGGCCGGAGCCCGTAGACACCGAGGCCGACCCTCACCATGTCGAGCCTCGCATCCGTTCGTGCCAGGGCGCCTGCGGTGTTGGCCGCATGCCACATGGGGACGTCCACCCCGGCTCCCTCCATCATCGCCTTGAACGCCAGCAAGAGCCCGAGCTGCTCGCTCGTGAACTCGTCGTCGGACTCGGCGACGGCGAAATGGGTCCACACACCCTCGAGACGCAGGGCCGGGTGGTCGTCGATGGCATGGATGATCGCATCTGCGTCCTGAGGCGAGGCGCCGACACGGTGCATGCCGGTGTCGATCTTGCAGTGGACCGCCCGCGGGCCGGCACCCGACGCTTGCACGGCGCTCCCGAGGGCGCCTACGGACTCCAGGCGGTACAGCGTCGGGGTCAGATCCCACCTGGCGAGGTACTCGAAGGCGTCGACGGGTGGTTCGGACAGCAGCAGGATCGGAACCCGGATCCCCGCCTCGCGCAGCCGCACTCCCTCCTCGACGAGTGCCACGGCGAGCCACGTCGCACCGGCGCGCACGGCGGCCTCCGCCCCCGGTCCGTCGCCGCGCCCGTACCCGTCGGCTTTCACGACGGCGCACATCCGGGCGGGAGCCACCGCAGCGGCGATCGCTCGGACGTTGTGCTCGATGGCGTCGAGATCGACCTCCACGAACGATGGTCTCACCAGGCCCACCTCCCGACGGCGTCGGCGAGTCGATCGGCGGTCACGGTGCCCTCGGCAGCGAGGGCGGACGCGGCCACGCCATGCCAATACGCCGCGGAGCGGGCGGCCTCCTCGACGTCCAGACCTCGTGCCACCAGGGCTCCGATCATGCCGGCCAGCACGTCACCCGTCCCGATCGTCGCGAGCTCGGGCCCACCGCTCGTGACGACTGCGGCGGCCTCGCCGAAGACGAGCGTCGGCGATCCCTTGAGGAGCACCGTCAGGCTCCGGTTCCGGCATGCTTCGAGGACCGCATCGAGCGTCGCCGGCAGGTTCGTGAGCCGCTGCCATTCGCCCTTGTGGGGTGTGATGACGGTGCTCTCATCGTCGAGTTTCGACAAGGAACCGGCGGCGGCCAGGGCGTCGGCGTCGACGACCTTGCCACCGGTCCACGAATCGAGGAGCAAACGAGCGAAGGGATCCGACTCGCGGCCGAGACCGGGCCCGATCACCAGCACGTCGAATCGGTTGCCCATGGTGGCGAGGTCGTTGGCATCGTCGACCGTGAACCGCTCCGCCCTGCTCCCCGTCACCATGATCTCGGGGGCGGCGGCCGCCACTCGTTCCACCACCGACCCCGGCACGGCGAGCCGGACCGCACCGGCGCCGAAGCGGAGCGCGGCGCGGGCGGCGAGAAGCGGCGCACCCGACATCCCCGGAGCCCCGCCGACCACGAGCACGGCACCGGCCGACCACTTGTGAGCGTCCCGTGCCCGCACCGGGCGAAGTGCGTCGTCATCGGTCACGAGGTGCAGTTCGGCGCGCGGCTGTGGGAGGCCGATGTCGACGACCGTCACCGGACCGGACCGCCGTGCCCCTTCGCCAAGCACATGCGCCGGCTTGCGGGCCCCAAACGTGACGGTGCGGGCTGCTGTGAATGCAGGGCCCTCGACGTCACCCGTGTCGGCCTGGCATCCCGAGACGACGTCGACAGCCAGCACCGGGGCGGGGTGGGTCGTCCACGGAACCACTGGATCCGGCAGCCGACCTCGAAACCCGACGCCGAAGATCGCGTCGATCACGAGATCTGCGGCGGTCGGCGGTTGGAGGGCAACGACACGCACCCCCGATGCGACGGCGAGATCACGTGCCTGGCCTGCAACCGAACCGGGCTCGGGATCACCGAGCGCATGGACGGTGACTGCCACCCCCCGGCCACACAGGTGGCGCGCCGCCACGTAGCCGTCGCCACCGTTGTTTCCTCTGCCCGCCAGCACGGCAACCCGGTCACCGTACCCGACGCCCATGTCGACGGCGGCGAGCGCCACCGCCAGCCCGGCACGTTCCATCAACACACTCACCTCGGTTCCGGCTTCGGCATCGAGGCGACGGGACTCCGCAGCCGTGATGATCGGCTCCATCCGGTCACCCGTCGTCGATCGACATGGCGAAGACCAGCGCCCGGTCATCGGTGTGCGTGATCGTGATGAGCACCCGGTCGACACCGAGCTGCTCGGCGCGGCGGTGCGCCGTCCCCGAGAGGTTGACCCGGGGAGCTCCCCCGCCGGTGACCTCGATGTCCCTCCACCTGAGCCTGCGCCACCCCATGCCGAGGCTCTTCATCACCGCTTCCTTGCCGGCGAAACGAGCAGCCAGCCGGGCGGAAGGGTCGGCATAGCGATGGGCGTACTCCCATTCGTGGTCGGTGAAGCACCTTCGCTTGAAGGATTCGCCGTACCTGCGGTAGAGATGGCGAACACGCTCGATCTCGGCGAGATCCGTTCCGAGGCCCACGATGCGCATCACGTGAAGTTAGCCGACCATCGGCGCCGCCATCGGCACGTCGTAGCGGCGGAACCTGACCGAATTCATGCCCCAATCCGATGCGGATTGGTGTGGTCATCGACGCCGGGCAGAGAACCGGTCTTTACACGAACGCACGTGACCTCTAGCGTTGCCGCGGGGCTAGACCAGGTGGGGGTGAAGACGTCCATGGCCAGGATCGTCATGGTGGTCGCGACACTCGCGGCGCTGCTGATCGCGCCGGCGGCGGCTGACCCGGCAGCGGCGGCAGTACAGGCAGAGGCCGTCATGGCCGCCGACATCCACGTCCACGCCGACGGCAGCGTCCACGACCATTCGGAGCCGATCCCGGCCGCGGCGCCGGCGGGCTTCGACATCGAGACCGTCTTCTCAGGGCTCACCCGGCCGACCGAGATCGTCTTCGCTCCAACGGGTCACATCTTCGTTGCGGAGAAGAACGGCCGGATCTACGTGTGGGACGGCCCGAACGACACGACGAAGCACCTCGTCGCCGATCTTCGCAGCGCCGTGTACGACTACATCGATCACGGTCTGCTCGGCATGGAGATCGATCCGGACTGGCCCGCGGCCCCATATCTCTACGTGCTCTACGCGCACGATTCGAACCCGTGGACCGGGACCTGGAACGACGGATGCCCCGACGGTGTGAGCGGCGACATCGACGGCTGCCCCAGCACGGGCCGCCTCTCCCGTCTCACCATCGACCTCGGCGGCAACCCGACGATGACGTCGGGTGGCGAGTCCGTGCTCGTCGACGGGGCCTGGTGCCAGCAGTTCTTCTCGCACTCCATAGGCAAGCTCCTGTTCCGCGGCGACTACCTCTACGCCAGCGCCGGTGACGGGGCGACGCCGTTCGGGCCCGACTGGGGTCAGCACGGCGGCTCCGCCGGTGGAGATATTCCGGCCAACCCGTGCGGCGATCCGCCCGGCGGCGTCGGCACCGCGTTGAGCCCTCCCGATGCCGAGGGCGGCGCATTGCGCGCGCAGGATCTCGAAACGCCTGGAGATCCCGTGACCTTCAGCGGATCCGTGATCCGCGTGGATCGGTCCGGCAACCCCGCACCCGGCAACCCGCTCATCGGCGGCGCAACCACGAATGACGATGCCGTCGTCGCCTACGGCTTCCGCAACCCGTACGCCATGACACACCGACCCGGCACGAGCGAGGTGTGGGTCGGCGACACCGGTTGGAACACGTGGGAAGAGGTCAACGTCATCCCGGACCTGTCGAGGGTCCGCAACTACGGATGGCCCTGCTACGAAGGCGGCTGGAACTCATCGGGTGGCGGCTTCAACAGGATCGAGAGCAGATACGAGAACAACGACCTCGACATCTGCGTCGACCACTACACAGGCAACTCGACCGTCACGCCGACGCCGCCGTTCTACGCATGGCCCCACACCGACGGACTCGTCGGGTGCGGTGGCCCCGGCGGGCGCAACGGAGAAGCCGTCACCGGACTCGCCTTCTACCCGGGCGGCGACTACCCGCCACTGTTCGACGGGGCGCTCTTCGTCGCCAATTACGCCGCCCAATGCGTCGTGGCGTTTCCGCTGGGAGGCGATGGGGAGCCCGATCCTGACCAGTGGATCCGCATGTTCGACGACACGTCGCCGGTCTCCCTCAAGGCCGGGCCGGACGGCGACATCTGGGGTGTCGACATCTTCGCCGGCAACGTCGTCCGCCTGACGTTCGACGCAGGCAACGCCGACCCCGATGCGGTCATCGACGTCGACGCCACGAGCGGCCCGCTCCCCTTCTCGCCGAACTTCGACGCCTCCGGCTCCAGCGACTTCGAAGACCCGCCGGGTGCCCTCACCTACGAGTGGGACCTCGATGGCAACGGTTCGTTCGAGACGAACGGCATCACCGCCAACCCGACGTACACGGTCGCCGACGATCTCACGGTGTCGCTGCGGGTCACCGACACCCAGGGCGCCAGCGACGTCGCCACCGTCTTGATCCACCCGGGCAACTCGCCACCGGTGATCACCTCACTGAGCCCGGGACCG
>CAYFYC010000065.1:10900-18897 GCA_964347305.1 uncultured Acidimicrobiaceae bacterium
TGCCGGCGACACGATGTACGGCGGCAGCAACGGCGCCGATCTGCCGAGCGACTTCGACGTCATGGCCGGCGACAACGCCTCCATCACGAGGTCCGGAACGGGCACCACCTGGGACGTCGGTGACGAGATCGTGTTCTCGGCGACGGCGACCGACGCCGACGAGGCGCTGCCCGAGAGCGCCTACGCCTGGGACATCAACCTGCATCACTGCGTGCCCGGCGGCGGATGCCACGTCCACTTCATCGGATCGCCGAACGGCTCGTCCGGGTCGTTCTTCGCACCGACACACGAGTACCCGTCGTTCCTCGAGCTCGTGCTGCGGGTCAGCGACTCCAAGGGCGAGACGACGACCACCAACGTCGAGCTGCAACCGAACACCATCGAGCTGACACTCGAGTCGTCCCCGTCGGGGCTCCAGCTCGGAGCGGGTGTCGAGGTGGGCACGACGCCCTTCACCGAGACGGTGATCGTCAACTCGGTGGTGAGCGTGTCCGCCCAGGATCAGGTCGCCAACGGCGCGGCATGGCGCTGGGAATCGTGGTCCGACGGCGGCGCCCAGTCGCACGAGATCTCGGCGCCGTCGAGCGACGCCACTCTCACGGCAACGTTCGAGCCTGACCCCGGACCGCTGCTGGCCACCGGAGTCGTTCCGGGCGTCACCGACAGCTGGCAGACGGTGTCGTTGCCCCAGAGCTACTCGACGCCGGTCATCGTCGCCTCTGTCGATCAGCCGATCGGGAGCCCGCCGGTGGTGACGCGGCTGGACAACGTGACGGGCACTTCGTTCGACCTCCGCGTGCAGAATCCATCTGGTGCAGCGGCCGGGCCCGTCACGGTCCGCTACCTCGTCGCCGAGGAGGGCGTGTACGACGCCTCGATCTTCGGCTTCGCTCTGGAAGCGCGCCGCTTCACGTCGACCATCACAGACGACGCCGGCAGCTGGAACGGCGAGCCGCGGGCCTACGGCACCACCTTCACCGATCCGGTCGTCCTCGGGCAGGTCATGACGTCGAACGACCCCCGCTGGTCGGTGTTCTGGTCACGAGGTTCTTCGCGAACATCGCCACCCTCGGCCTCGACGCTGCGTGTCGGCAAGCACGTGGGTGAGGACCCGGTCGGAGTGCGGGCCAACGAGATGATCGGCTACATCGTCACGGACGCCGGCACCTTCGCCGACGGCGGATCCGTGTTCGAAGCGGGCGTCGGACCGGCCACCATCGGCGGGACCGGAGCTGCAGGCTCCTACGCGCTCGACTCCACTGCGTTGACGGCCGTCGTCTCCGACACGGGCCGAACGGGCGGTGACGGCGGGTGGGCGATCATCGACGACGCCACGTTCCCGTCGAGCAGCTTGCCGCTCTACATCGCAGAGGATCAGCTCGGCGACAGCGAGATGGGCCATGTCGGAGAGCGAGTCGCCTACATCGCGCTCACCGACGGAACCCCGCCGGATCCCACGGCTGAACCTGTCACCTACGTCGGGTTTGGCTCGACCTGGCGGTACCGCGACGACGGGTCCAGTCTCGGGACATCGTGGCGCAACCCCACGTTCAACGACGGCTCGTGGGCATCCGGACCGGCGCAGCTCGGATACGGCGATGGCGACGAGGCCACGGTCGTCGACTCCGGACCTGCCAACGACAAGCACATCACGACGTACTTCCGGACCACGTTCCAGGTTCCCGATGCAGCCAGAGTCGTGAGTGTCGACGGGCAGGTGGTGCGTGACGACGGCGTCATCGTCTACGTCAACGGCACCGAGGTGTTCCGCAACAACCTGCCGAGCGGAGCGATCGACTCGACGACGCTCGCCACCGGCACGGTCGGCGGATCCGGCGAGTCGACGCCGCTCGGCTTCACGGTGCCCGCGGGCCTTCTCGTCACCGGCACGAATGCGATCGCCGTCGAGATCCACCAGCGATCCGGCACGTCCTCCGACATCAGCTTCGATCTCGAGCTGACCGGCCTCGCCGCACCGGGCGACCCGGACACCACACCGCCGACGTCGCCGAACCCGGTGACGGTCGACGGAACCACGATCTCGACGATCGACCTGTCCTGGAGCACGTCGACCGACGACTCGGGATCCGTCAACTACCGGATCGAGCGCGACGGGGCCTTCGTGGCCACGACGGCGTCCACGTCGTTCACGGACGTCGGCCTGGATCCCGACACGACATACACCTATGTCGTGACGGCAGCCGACCCGTCGGGCAACGAGACGGCATCGAGCCCGATCGATGCAACCACCGATCCCGACACGACTCCTCCCACCACACCCACCGGTCTGACGGCGGTGCCGCAGTCGTCGACGAGCGTTCTCGTGTCGTGGCTCCCTTCCACCGACGACTCGGGATCCGTGCTCTACCGCGTCAAGCAGGACGGGGCCGTGATCAAGCAACTCGCAGGGACCAGCCATCTGGCCACCGGTCTCAGTCCCGAGACCACGTATGCGTTCAGCGTCGTGGCGGTGGATCCGACCGGGAACGTGTCGGGGCACGCCGGGCCTGTCGATGCCACCACACCCGAGGCGACGACGAGCCCGATCCTGGTTGCGGAGGGTTCGGTGTGGAGGTTCCTCGACAACGGCTCCAACCAGGGCACCGCGTGGCGCGCCAACGGCTTCGACGACTCGTCGTGGTTCCTCGGCCGCGCCGAACTCGGCTACGGAGACGGCGACGAGACCACGCTCGTCGACTCCGGACCCACCGGCGACAAGCACATCACCACCTACTTCCGCCAGACGTTCACCGTGAACGACCCGGGAGCCGTCACCGGCCTCCAGCTGCGGCTCAAGCGGGACGACGGCGCCGTTGCCTATCTCAACGGCACCGAGATCGCACGATCCAACATGCCCGGTGGTCTCATCACGTCGTCGACGACCGCGTCGCTGACGGTGGGTGGCTCCCAGGAGTCCACCTGGTTCACGTTCGGTGTCGACCCGTCACTGCTGGTCGCAGGGGACAACGTCCTCGCCGTCGAGATCCACCAGAAGTCGCCCACCAGCAGCGACATCACCTTCGACGCCGGCCTCACCATCGTGGTCGACCCGATCCTGGTTGCGGAGGGTTCGGTGTGGAGGTTCCTCGACAACGGCTCCAACCAGGGCACCGCGTGGCGCGCCAACGGCTTCGACGACTCGTCGTGGTTCCTCGGCCGCGCCGAACTCGGCTACGGAGACGGCGACGAGACCACGCTCGTCGACTCCGGACCCACCGGCGACAAGCACATCACCACCTACTTCCGCCAGACGTTCACCGTGAACGACCCGGGAGCCGTCACCGGCCTCCAGCTGCGGCTCAAGCGGGACGACGGCGCCGTTGCCTATCTCAACGGCACCGAGATCGCACGATCCAACATGCCCGGTGGTCTCATCACGTCGTCGACGACCGCGTCGCTGACGGTGGGTGGCTCCCAGGAGTCCACCTGGTTCACGTTCGGTGTCGACCCGTCACTGCTGGTCGCAGGGGACAACGTCCTCGCCGTCGAGATCCACCAGAAGTCGCCCACCAGCAGCGACATCACCTTCGACGCCGGCCTCACCGCGACCTGACCGACCCGTCACTCGACGGTGACGCTCTTGGCGAGGTTGCGGGGCTGGTCGATGTCGTGGCCCCGGAGCCGGGCGACGTGGTACGCCAGGAGCTGGAGCGGCACGGCCGCCGTCACCGGCCCCAGTAGATCGTCGGTGCGCGGGATCCGGAGCACGCGATCGGCGTGCTTGGCGATCTGGTCGTCGTCTTCATAGGCGACGGCGATCACACGGCCCCCGCGGGCCTTGACCTCCTGGACGGCCGAGATGGTCTTGTCGTACACGCCCTGCTGCGTGATCACCACGACGACCGGAACGTCCTTCGTGATGAGGGCCAGGGTCCCGTGCTTGAGCTCACCGGCCGGCATCGCCTCGGAATGGAGGTAGCTGACCTCCTTGAGCTTCAGCGAGCCCTCCATGGCGACGGCGTAATCGAGGCCACGTCCGATGAAGTAGATGTCGTCTGCGTCGACGAGCCTCTCGGCGGCCTCGACGACCTCCTGCGAGGCGCCGAGCACGTGCTCCACGTGAGCAGGCAGCAGATGAAGTCCGTGCGACACGACGGCGGCGAGATCGTGGTCGACCGAGCCACGAGTGGTGCCGATTCGCAGCGCCAGCAGGTACTGCCCGATGAGCATGGCCAGATACGCCTTCGTCGACGCCACGGAGATCTCGGGGCCCGCCCGCGTGTAGAGCACGTCGTCGGCGTCACGCGACAGCGTCGAGCCGACCACGTTCGTGACCGCGAGCAGGCGGGAACCGCGCTCTCTGGCGAGCCGGGCGGCGGCGAGCGTGTCCGCCGTCTCGCCGGACTGGCTGATCGCCACCGTGAGCGTCTGCTTCTCGTAGAGCGGGGCGGCGTATCGCATCTCGTGGGCGTATTCCACGGACGTGGGAAGGCGCAGCAGCCGCTGGAAGATCTCCTTGCCGACGAGGCCTGCGTGATAGGCCGTGCCACACGCGGTCACCCAGATCCGCTCGATCTGGCCGGCGAACTCGTCGCTGAAGCCGACATCCTCGAGCCACACGGAGCCGTCCTCGTCGAGTCTGCCCGCCAAGGTCTCGGTGATCACGGCAGGCTGCTCGTTGATCTCCTTCAACATGAAGTGGTCGTAGCCACCCTTCTCGGCCCGCTCGGCGTCCCAATCGATGTACAGGACTTCGCGGTGGACGGGCTCGCCTTCGATGGTCTCGATCACCGCACCGCCGGCATCGACGACGACCAACTCGCCGTCTTCGATGATGAGAAAGTTGCGGGTGTGATGGAGGATCGCCGGGATGTCGGATGCGAGGAACGTCTCGTCCTCGCCGAGGCCGACGACGAGCGGGCTCACCCGACGCACGGCGACGATGCGGCCCGGCTCGTGGGTTGACATCACGACGAGCGCATACGCGCCATCGGCGCGGGCGACCGCAGCGCGAACGGCGGCGACCAGATCGCCGTCGTAGGCGCCGGCGACGAGGTGGGCCAGAATCTCCGTGTCCGTCTCCGAGGTGAGGGTGGCACCGCCCTCCTCGAGCTCTTCACGGAGCGATTGGAAGTTCTCGATGATGCCGTTGTGGACCACGACGAATCGACCGGTCGGGTCCGTGTGAGGGTGGGCGTTGACGTCGCTCGGCTCACCGTGTGTCGCCCAGCGGGTGTGGCCGATGCCGATGGATCCGATGAGCGGCTCGAGATCGAGCAGACTCGCCAGCCGATCGATCTTCCCCTCGGCCTTCCTGACATGGATGGCGCCGTTGGTGACGGCGATGCCCGCCGAGTCGTAGCCCCTGTACTCGAGCCGACGCAGACCGTCGAGCAACAGCGGAGCGGCCTGCCGGGGGCCGACATATCCCATGATTCCGCACACGCGCGCGTGTACCTCCTGTGACGGGACCGGAAGCCGCTGCGTGTGGGCGAGGATCGCTCACACCCCACCTCGATGCGGTCTCTGTCTCCCGGATCACTCCAGGGTTTTCGTCCGCATCGTCACGACCGTGGGCGGCCGAGAGGGCATCCGCCGAACGTTTCGATACTCCCTCTTCCTCGTCGCCTCGAAATGTCGAGGGCAGGCGCTTCGTGGAACATCGACCACCGGTCGAACTTCTGTTGTCGACGCGAGATTACCGACGATCCGGCGCTCGGCAAGCCGACTCAGCCGAGGACGTCGGTGACGACACCACCGAGATGGGCCGCAACTCGAGCCGCAGTCTCTTCGCTCGGCGCCTCGACCATCACACGAACGAGATCCTCTGTGCCGCTGGCGCGCACGAGGATCCTGCCGTCGCCGGCGAGCTCGTCCTCAGCGGCGCGCACGGCCTCCCAGACCGGAGCGGCCCCGGCGAGCGCGGTCTTGTCCCCCACCACCACGTTCCGCAACACCTGGGGGTATTCGGTCATGACGGTGCGGAGCTCGCGCAGCTCCCTGCCGGTCGCCGCCATCACCTCGGCCAGCCGGAGTGCGGTGCGGAGCCCGTCGCCGGTGGTCCGATCCTCGAGGAGGACATGACCTGATTGCTCCCCACCGAGCACGGCACGGGATGACCGCATGGCCTCAGTGACGTACCGGTCACCCACCTGCGTCGAGAGCACCTCGATGCCGTGCTCTCGCATCGCGCGGTGGAAACCGAGGTTCGACATGACGGTTGCAACCACCACGTCGTTCTTCAGCCTGCCCTGCCGCTTGAGATGGGTGGCCAGGATCGCCATGACAACGTCGCCGTTGACGACGTTGCCGTCCTCGTCCACCGCGATGAGACGATCGGCATCGCCATCGAACGAGAACCCGACCCGACCCGCGGCTCGCTCGGCGAGGAACCACGGATTGGTGGCACCGACGCCGTCGTTGATGTTCGTGCCGTCCGGTTCGGCGGCGTACACCTCGACGTGCGCGCCTCGCCGGATGAGCAATTCGGGAGCCGCCTCGAAGGCTGCGCCGTGCGCACAGTCCAGGGCGAACTCCATGCCGCGCAACGTGTAGGAACCACCCGATGCGAGGAAGTCGATGTAGCGATGCACCGCATCCGACATCACGGTGTGAATCCCGATGTGGTCACCCTGGGCGACCCGGTACGGCGCCCCGCGCCGGTGACGCCGCTCGATCGCCGCTTCGGCGTCGTCGGTGAGCTTCACACCGTCACGCCCGAAGAACTTCACCCCGTTGTCGGCAGCGGGATTGTGCGAGGCCGAGACCATGACGCCACACGCGGCTTGCGTGGTTCGCACCAGACGGGAGACCCCGCCGACGGGGATGATGCCGAGGTCGACCGTGTCGACCCCGACCGCATTGAAGCCCGCTTGGAGTGCCGCGGACAACATGGGCCCGGAGCGCCGGGTGTCGCGGCCGATGAGGACCGGCCCGTTCATACCGTCACCGGCGGCTCGTGCCAGGTCGAACACGAGCTGCGGCGTCAGCTCGATGTTCGCCCTCCCCCGAACCCCATCGGTGCCAAACAACTGTCGCTCGCTCATGCGGTGTCCATTCTCGTCCACGGCACGGCATCTGCGGCGTATCGCACTCGCGACGGTCCACCCACGCCACCTATGGTGTTGCGCATGAGGAGCTGCGGGTGAGGGTCCGGATCACGACCGAGGTCGAGACACCGATCGGTCCCGATCGGATCCGCGCCGCGCTCCTCGACTTCAGCGACAAGCGGCTCGTCACGTGGTCGAAGACCCTCGACCCGGCCACCTACGAGGTGCACCACGTGGGCGAGACGTCGGCAGAGGTCACGGAGGGAAGCAAGCGGCCTTTCGTCTGGTCCCGCGAACGCTACGTCTGGGAGGACCAACGACGGATCACCTGGACGACGCTCGAGAGCAACTTCTGTGAGCCCGGCAGCCACGTCGCCATGATCCTCGATCCGTCCGACGGCGGAGGTACCAACCTGACAGTGACCTGGGACCGCACGGCATCGAACTGGAAGGGTCGTCTCTACCTGCTGCCCATCAAGCTCGGAGGCAGCCGTCTCCTCGGTTGGGCGACACGACAGGCCCTCAAGGCGATCAACGAAGCCGACTGAGCGGCCCACGGCGTCATCCGGCGAAGGCTGGACGACGACGGCGCATTCGGAGAATGCCTCGAGGGGGAAGGCACTGCTGGGGGCGTTGTGATCCGACGTGATGCCCCGGCGGGCCGGGAAGCGCTGCGGTGGCCGGCGCTCCTGCCGTGCGCGCCAGGCCGAGAGATCTTCGCCATCCGGCGAAGGCTGGACGACGAAGGCGCATTCGCAGAATGCGTCGAGGAGGAAGGCACGGCTGGGGGCATCGTGATCCGACGTGATGCCCCGGCGGGCCGGGAAGCGCTGCGGTGGCCGGCGCTCCTGCCGTGCGCGCCAGGCCGAGAGATCTTCGCCATCCGGCGAAGGCTGGACGACGAAGGCGCATTCGCAGAATGCGTCGAGGAGGAAGGCACGGCTGGGGGCATCGTGATCCGACGTGATGCCCCGGCGGGCCGGGAAGCGCTGCGGTGGCCGGCGCTCC
>CAYFYC010000066.1:0-18660 GCA_964347305.1 uncultured Acidimicrobiaceae bacterium
CCGTGTTGCAGTAGGACATGAACGAGTTGTAGACGGCGGGATCCTTGAGATCGCCCGTGTCCGCCTCGTACCCCCACGTCCCGATGCCACCACCTGCGTACGGGTAGGACTGGTCCGGGTTTCCTTCCCAGCCGGCGCAGTTGACGTGGTTGCGGCCGAAGTTGTGCCCGAGTTCGTGGGCGAGCGTGCTCGGGTTCGGGATGTTGACCGAGTAGGGCCACACACTGCACTGCGGGCACGTCACGTAGCCGATGCCCGCGATTCCCGATCCGGACGGATCACTTGGCACGATGCCGGCATAGGCGCGATCGCTGTTCTCGGCCCATGCGAGATCGCGAACGTCCTCGAGCATGTTGGTCCAGTCCTCGAACGACCCGACGGGGTTGTAGTTGATGTCGGAGTGGATCTCGATGTCGACGTCGGCGATGGGATGGAGATCCATCGTGTCCTCGAGGAGCCCGAGGGCCGAGGCCTGGGTGACCTCGGGTGCCGGGCCACCGTCGAACCCGATCGGAACGAAGGTGATCTCGAACGTCGGGACCGGGATCACGCTCGGATCGAGCCAGCCAGACGCCGGGTAGCGGTTGTTGGTCTCGAGACCCTCGATGTAGGCGTCGTCGCCGTCGACCTCGAGGTAGAACTCCATGCCCGCTTCGAGGAAGGACTCGTCGAGGACGTAGTTGTGGGTGTGGTCCAGGCTGCCCTCGCCGGGGAACACCTTCAGGGCACTGGGACCGTCGAGGACGATGGCCCCGGTCGCACCGCCGGACTTCTTCCAGTGCAGCTTGACCGTCGGGGTGTAGTCGCTGTCGAAGCGGTTGGCGCTGAAGAAACCACGGACGATGCCGGCGCGGCCGACCACGGGCTCGATCCGGTCGCCCGGGCTGTCGGAGGAGTCCGCCGCCGGGACGGCCTGGTTGATGTAGAAGCGCTCGAAGGCGAAGTCGATGAGGCCGGCCTCGCAGTCGTTCTCGGTCTCGGCGAGACAGTCGTCCTCGTCGGGGCCGCCGTTGGCCGTGTCGCTGCCGCCGAGCCCGGTGATGGCGTCGTCACCTGCCCCGCCGAACATCGAGTCGTCGCCGTTTCCGCCCCGGACCTGATCCGGGCCGTTGCCCCCATAGAGGGTGTCGTTGCCCGCTCCACCGCGGACGTCGTCGGCACCGTTGGCGCCGCGGAGCTCGTCGTCGTCGTTGCCGCCGTCGAGGTAGTCGTCGCCACCCTGACCCTTGAGCAGATCGTTGCCGGCGTTGCCGCGCAGATCGTCGGCCCCGGCCCCGCCCAGCAGGACGTCGTCTGCGGTGCCTCCCGTGATGGTGTCGTTGCCGTCGCCGCCGTCGACCGTGTCCGCGCCGTAGCCACCGCGCAGGTCGTCGTTGCCCTTGCCTCCGGTGATCGTGTCGTTGGCGCCGGCGCCCACCACGAGGTCGGGCCCGTCCCCACCGTCGAGCACGTCGTTGCCGCGCCCGCCGTTGATGTCGTCGTTGGAGCCTTGACCCTCGATGGTGTCGTTGCCGTCGCCGCCGAGGATTCGATCGGCGCCCCAACCGCCGTAGATCGTGTCGTTGCCGTCACCACCACAGATGACGTCGTCGCCACCCCGGCCGTCGATGGTGTCGTCGCCCCCGAGCCCGGCGATCACGTCGGGACCCGTGGTGCCGACGAGCACGTCGTCACCCTCGGTCGCCCCGGGGACGGTGACCTCGAGACCGTCACACAGCTCGACGGAACGAGCCGGAGCGGGGACCAGGACGAGCACGGCGGCGGCGGTGACGAGCGCCACGAAGGCGGCACGCGAGGAAATGGGAGCGGCGGAGGATCTCGGCACGTCAGTCCCCTCTGTTGCGGTCGGAGATCACAGCGCAGTCATGAACCCTAGACCGGATTCGGAACTGCTCATCGGCTTTTTCATCGGCAGACGGCGCCTGTCTCTCCACCCATTCGACGGTCACTGCTCGCGCTGGGGGATCCAGACCGAGAAGCGGGTCCCACCGCCGACACGGTCGGTGACGTCGATCACACCACCGTGGGCGCGGATCAATTCCCGCGCCAGGAAGAGACCGATGCCCGTGCCTTCGATGTCGTCACGAACCCTGGCGAATCGCTCGAAGATCCGTTCGCGATCGTCGGCGGGCACCCCAGGACCGTGGTCGTCGACGTGGATCCGCAGTCCCTTCTGGAGGGTGCCGCTCGGCCCGAACTCGACCGTCGTCTCGGCATCGACCTCGAGCGGGGTCTCCGGTGGCGAGTACCGCAGCCCGTTGTCGAAGAGGATCGCCAGCACCTGACGCACCCGTTCGGCGTCCACGACCATCGCAAAGCGCTCGAGATCGGTGGTGAACTCGACACGACGCGCCGGATGCGCATGGCGTGCCGCCTCGACCGCCTCGGCGACCATGCCGATGCCGTCGACCGGGCGGGGGTTGAGCTGCAACATGCCCGCCTCGAGACGAGAGGCGTCGAGCAGGTTGCCGATGAGCGTGTGCAACTGAGCCGCTTCACGACGCATGTCCTCGGCGAACGAGAGCGATGGGTCTTCGGCCGACCGCTCTGCCAGCAGCTCGGAGTATCCGACGAGCGCCGTGAGCGGAGTGCGCAACCCATGGCTCAAGCTGGCCACGAAGCCGGACTTCAACCGATCGAGCTCCTCCAGCCGGTGGACGGCGTCGCGCTCGGCCTCGAGACGGGCCACGTTCGAGAGCGCCATCGACGCCTGTCGGGCGATTCTCTCGACAACTCCCAGCTCCTCCGTCCCGTACCGCCGGCGAGAGGTCGAGAAGGCCACGATCCAACCGAGCCGTCCGTCGTCGGCCCCGCCACCAGTCGAAATCGGCACGGCCACACATCGTCCGACGTCGCGAGCCCTGACGGCGGACCACGCCGGGCCGGCGAGATCGATCTGCACGGCGCTCGTCGCTGCGGAGACACGATCCAGGGTGCGCAGGACCTCCGCGACGAACATCGAGTCTCCTTCCGACTCGACGATGTCCACGATGCCGTCGACGAGGATTCCGGCGGCAACCGTCTCGTCGCGGGTGGTCCGATGCACCGCATCCGTCACGATCCGGAGGACCTGACGACGATCGGTTGCGGCACCGATCGCCTCGAGGTCGTCGAGGAGTCGCTCGGCGGATCTCCGTCCGCGCCGCTCCCCTTCGAGCCGCTGTGCGGCCTCGATCATCCCGGAGGCGACCTCGGCGAGACGCTCCACGGATTCGACGACCGCCACGTCGGGCGCCGCGCCCGTCGCCGCCGTGAGGATGAGGGTTGCGGCGCCGTTGCGCACAGGAATGGGGATCCCAAGCAGCCCTCGCACGTCGTGGGCGTCGAGCCATGGCTCGTGATGCACGACGAGCTCGTCCGACGACTTCCAGACCGCGTGGTCCAGCGTCATCAGCACATCGACGATCCCTCGACGACCGACGGATCCGCGGACGGCGGCGAGCAATGCGGCGTCGAGATGCCCTGCGGCGTCACGCGCCGTGGCCGAATCGCTCGCGCCACGGCGATCCACGAGCAGCACCACCGCTCGGTGCATGCCGCTGATGTCGAGCGCTGCAGTCGCCAGCGCGGGCAGGAGCTCCGCCACCGAGGCGGTGCGAGCCAGAGCCCCGACGCCACGCGCCAGGGCCGCCGCGGGGCCGGTGGCCGCCGTCGGCTGCTCGGTGAAGGTGTGTCCGGTCGAAGTGAATCCACCGGCGGGGGAAGGCTGGGGCATACACTCGTTTATCGGACGCGCAGGGAAGTGCTTGACGAACATCGCCTTCCTGCCGATAGGAGTACTCGTGACAGCAAAGATCCTCGTCATCGAAGACTCGGCGAGCGTGCGCCGCCTCATCGAGGTGTGTCTGCGTGTGCTCGACATCGAGCTCCACGCGGCCGAAGACGGGATTCGCGGTCTCGACGCCGCCCGCAGCGAACTCCCCGACATCATCGTCCTCGACGTCGGTCTGCCCGGCATCGACGGGTGGGAGGTGCTGCGGCATCTTCGCGGCGGCGAGGACACCAAGGACATCAAGGTCCTCGTGCTCACGGCGCATGCCCAGCCGGAGATCGCCGAACAGGCGGTCCGGGGTGGAGCCGACGACTTCATGACGAAGCCGTTCCGCCCCATGGAGCTGCGCGAGCGCATCGAGAAGCTGCTCGCCGGCTGAGCTCCGGCGTCACGGCGCGTCTCACCTGCCTATCGTCCCGACCGTGCAACGCGCCCTCCTCGTCGCCAACCCCTCGGCGTCTGGTTTCACCGGAGCCCGCTATCGCGCCGTCTCGGCGAGTCTCGCCCGCTCCTACGATCTCGAGACCGTCTGGCCGGAGAGCCCCGACGGATCGCGCAAGGCGGCGGCTGCCGCAGCCGAATCCGGCCTTCATGCCGTGTTCGCCATGGGCGGAGACGGGGTGGTCCATCACGTCGCCTCCGGCCTCATCGGAACCCCGACAGCACTCGGCATCGTGCCTGCCGGCACCACCAACGTGCTCGCCCAGTTGTTGTCGATCCCCTCACGACCCGATGACGCCGCCGCCGCGATCGCCGGTCAGGATGCCGTCAGCCTGCCGACGGCGCGCATCGAATGGGACGGCCCCGACGGCGTGCGGAGCCGCAACGCTCTCTTCAGCCTCGGTCTCGGCTTCGACGCCGACGTGGTCAACCGGGCCGAAACCCGGCCCTACGCCAAGCTGCGCTTCGGATCACTGCACTACGCGAAGACGACGGTCGGCATGGTGTTCGGCGACTACCGGCGCAAGGCGCCGACGATCTCCGTGCGCACCGGCGAGCGGCGCACCGATGCGGTGGCGCTCATGATCCAGATCCATCATGCGTACACGTACCTGGGCCGTCTACCGCTCCGTTTCGGCTCCTCGGAACACGGCCTGGTGGCCCTCTCGTGTGCGGAGCTGACCGCGCTGCGAGCCATCCGGATCTTCGGTGGTGCCGCGCTCACCGGGAGCGCTGCGGCGAACGGGTGCGAGGTGTTCGAGGACGTGACGCGGATCGAGGGTCACGCCGACCCGGCGGTGCCCGCCCAGGCCGACGGCGAGTCGCTCGGTCTCGTCGGCGAATTCACCATCGACTACGAGGCAGACGCACTGGAAGTGCTGGTCCCCACCCAGGACCGGCGGGCGAGCTGACCGACACGGTCGGCGAGCTGATCGGCCCCGACGGCGGCATAGACCGTGGTCGCGGCGAGTCGTGAGCGGTCCCATGCGACCTGTCGCATCTCCTCGCCCAACTCGTCGAGGGCCCGATCGGCGCCATCCGATCCCACGAGCTCGACGGCCTCGTCGACGGCGGCCTCGATGCGCTTCTGGTCGAAACGCTCGCGCAGGATCTCACCGAAGACGACCCCGGCTTCGGTGCTGAGTGCCGCCACGAGGTCCTCGACCCGGCACATCGCCTCCTCGCGAGCCGCCGGCCCGACCGCATCCTCGAGATCGTGCATCGCCTGACCGCGGGCGGCCTCCCACCTCCGCTCGAAGTCGAGCGGACCGGCGTTCCACACTCCGGCCGCCTCACCGATGTCGCGCACCAGGTTGCGGGCATCGATGATCGACTTCGTGACTGCGGTTCGCTTGACGTCGAGCCTGGTACCGAGGAAGTCCCGCAGCTCGGCGATCCCCTCGGGCAGACCGCTCATCGGCGCCGCTGCGATCGGGAACACGAGAGGGTCGTCGAACCCGTCCTCGATGAGCGCCGCTTCGAGATCGCCGATGACGGCGTCACGGTCACCCGGCCGCAATCGGTCGATCTGGTTGAGGGCGAAGAAGAACTGGTGGCGATAGGTCGCCAGCTCAGCCAGGAACTCCTCGTGGACGAGCCGATCTCGATACTTCTCCGGTTCGAAGAGCCACAGGACTGCGTCGATGCGAGGCAGGAGGTCCTCGACCATCTGCCGGTGCCACGAGGCGATGGAGTCCATGTCCGGCAGATCCACGACGGCGAGCTGCGGATAGACGGATTGCTCGACCTGCCGGGTGACGCCGATGCCGGCGAGGGCCGACCGAAATGCGTCGTCGGCGGTTGCCGGGATCCACGCCAGCGGTTCGTCGGTATGGGGTCGCCGGACGCTCACAGAGGCGATCGGCTCGCCGGCGATGGCGTTGAGGACGCTCGACTTCCCGGTACCCGTGCCACCGGCGATGGCGAGCACGAGGATGTCGCCGACGTACTGGCGCCGCGAACGCAAGGATGCGGCCCTGGATGCGAGCGGCGTGAGGCGCGGCTCCGACAGCACGTGCCCGGCGCGGCTCAAGGTCAGGTCGACGGCGTCGAGCAGCTCGAAGAGATCACGCATGGTGGGGCGCTCCGCCCTCGCCCACCTCGATCGCAGCGTCCATCACGGCTTCGGCGTCACGACCCAGCCGTGCGATCTGCTCGGTCGCATCCACGTCGACCTCCGGGAGAAAGTCGTCGAAGCGCTTCGCATCGGCTCTGATCGCCGAGGCGAGCAGATCACCGAGCCGCTTGCGCGCCGTCGTCACGAGCTGGTCGACGAGATGCCGGTAGCGGCGTCTCAGGAATCGGGACGGGGTGCCTGCCGGATCGATGATCAGTGGCCACAGCGCCCGCTCCACCCGCGACGCCTTGCGTTCGGAGAGCTTGCCCCGCTTGGTGAAGTCGCGCGCCAGCTCCTGGAGCTCGGTCTGCCAGGCAGTCAGCTCGTCGAGCGCCGTCGTGGTGGTCTCGTGACCATGACGCCACAGGCTCTGCCCGCCGGCGCTCAACAGTGCAGTCCCGTGCGGCGTTGTCGACCACGACTCGGCGACCTCCTGGGAGGCGACCCCGGCACGCCGCGTCACGATGCCGGTCAGATCGGCGGCGACCTGACCCCACAGCTCGTGAACGGCCAGCCCGGAGAACTCGCCGGATTGGAGACCGGTGACCACGGCAGCGGCCTGGCGGTCGTAGGCAACGTCGATGCGGCGACGCAGATCCGACACCAGCCCCAGCTGGCTGCGCAGCTGCGGGATGATGCTGGCGACGCCGCTCACCACGCTCCTTCCCGACGACTGGGTGGCCTCCCTCACCAGGGCGGAGCGGAACGCGGGATCGGACAACTCGCCGAGTTCCTTGCGCAGGGCGGCAACGCTGGTGGCCGGGAGACCGGTGTGCCATTCGACGTCGTCGTGCTCGTAGACGGCGAAGAGCAGCGTCTCGTCCGGCGTCGTCAGCAGCCCACCTTCGTGGAGGCGGCGGGCCACATCGTCGAGCACGGTTCCGGCACGACTGTCCGGATCGAGGCGATTGACGACGAACAGGATCGGAAGGCCGCGCCGCCGGCAGAACTGGAGGAAGCTCCACGAGTCGGCATCGGCGTAGCGGCGTTGTGAGGTGACGAAGATCGCCAAATCGGCCATGGCGGCCGTCACCCGTGCGATCTGCCTCCCTGCACCGTCGCCGATGTCGAGCGGCGGGGTGTCGACCACGACCATCTGCTTCACGAGATCGTCGTCGCTCACCACGAGGTCGGCCTGCCCGCTGGTGACCGCCTGGAACCGCCGCAGAAACGAGGCCTCGGTGAGCACATCCTGGTCCGGATGACCCCACACCACCGGCCGCCGAGTCGTGGGGCGCAAGGGCCCTGGCGCCGAGATCTCGTCCTGGGCGAGGCTGTTCACGAGCGTCGATTTGCCTGAGCCGCTCGGCCCCGCCACCACCGCGACCACAGGAGCGCCGGGGTCGACGAGCCTCGGCAGGAGATAGTGGCGGATCACACCGACGAGCCGTCGTCGCTCGAGCTCGGCGCCGTGCCACTCCTCGCCGGGAATGACGAAGCGCACCGCGTCGAGTGCATCGGCGATGTCGGAGAAGGCCTGGGCTGTTGCGGCGCGCGCCTGGTCGTCCACGATCAGGTGATTACACCACACCCGGACCCGGCGACGGAGTCGTCAGAGACCGACGAAGAGGTCGTCATGGGGCCACGGAGGGTCGTTCACGCTGGCGAGCAGCTCGAAATCCTCGTAGGGATGCGCAGCGATCACGGCTTCGGTCGGTAGCGCGAACCATCGGCCATTCGGGTCGATCTGGGACGTGTGCGCCCGCAGCGCATCGCGACCGCGCTCCATCGTGGCCGAGCAGTCGATGTGTGCGAGTTGCTTGCCATTGTCGACTGCCGGGTCGATTTCATCGATCCACTTCGCAAACGGCGACTCGACTCCGGCAGCGAGGGCGGCCTCGTGGAGTGCATGTGCCCGGCGCGCCGTGAACACCGGTGCATAGAGGCGAGCCACCTGGTGGGGCGGGCCCGCCTCCGGGAACCTCGTCGCGTCTGCCGCCGATATGAAGGCGCGCAGCGCGACGTCGTGGATGAGCAGGTGGTCGGGGTGGGGATACCGCTCGTGGTCGTCGTAGCCGAGCAGGACTTGAGGCCGATGGGTGCGGATCAACTCCACGATCCTCCGCTCGATCTCCTCGACGTCTGCGTTGACGAAGGCGTCGGGATGACGGTTGTCGTCCGTGTCCGGCATGCCCGAGTCCCGGTAGCCGAGCATCACGACCTGCTCGTAGCCGATGATGGCCGCAGCCGCCTCCAGCTCCGCACGTCGCACCTCGGCGATCCTCGGGAGGATCTCGTCCGGATCCAGGGCCGGATTCAGGACGTCGCCGGCCTCGCCGCCCGTGGCGGTCACGAGGATCGTCCGCACACCCGCGTCGGAATAGCGAGCGACGGTGCCTGCACCCTTCGACGACTCGTCGTCCGGGTGTGCGTGGAGCGCCATGAGGGTCTGCATCGGCGGGAGTATCGCAGACCCCGTGTGTGCCCCGACCCGGTCAGGAGGACAGCACGGCCATCGCCTCGGTGCCCTCGTCGCAGCCCGCCAACAGAGGGCACGACCGGCACCAGGGACCGGCCGTCCGCTGCAGTCGTTCCCCGGTGGCCAGCGCCGTCCGCAGCTCGTCCACCATCGCCGCCACCTCCACGGCGAGTGAGGTGAGCGAGCCGTCGTCGGGCTCGGCGGCCACCCGCTCCCCGCTGGCCACCGAGATCG
The DNA here is from genome assembly GCA_964347305.1 of uncultured Acidimicrobiaceae bacterium. Lineage (GTDB taxonomy): Bacteria > Actinomycetota > Acidimicrobiia > Spongiisociales > UBA5794 > CAYFYC01. Next base: position 8,983 of record CAYFYC010000066.1, read on the forward strand.
CCTCGACCAGCGCAGGAACATCACCCCGGGCCATCGTCCACAGCAGGGCGTAGAAGCCGATCTGCGTCTCGGCGGCGCCGAGACCGCCGGTCTTCCAATCCGTGAGCGTCACTCCCCCGCCGTCGTGGGTGAAGACCGCATCGATGACGCCGCGCAGCCGGAGCCCCGGTGCCACCTCTTCTTCGCATTGGATCTCGACCTCGAGGATGTTGTCGGCCGGGAGCCGTGCGAAGTTCTCGTACAGCGCGCGAACCTCTTCGACGACCCCGTCGAGCCGGTTCGGGCCGAGGCCCAGCTCCACGAACGCCGGATTGAGGCTCCTGCCGATCTCCTCACGACACGCCAGCTTCAGGTGCTCACCGTCGATCGGTCCCTCCCGGAGGTGCCTGGCGAAGATACGGTGCGCCAGGCTGCCTCGAAACGATGCGATCGTCTGGGCGTCGTATGTGCCTTCGTAGCGCGCCAGCGCACGCTCGGGGCATCGGCGCCAGGTGAGGAACGCGGTGGCCGACACCATCACGTCCTCGCCCTGCACCATCTCGGGGAAGCTGACGGCCATGTCAGCGATCGTATCGCCCGACTGCGACATTCCACGGCGACCGAGCGAGCGGCGCCCGCAAAGCAGCTTTGCTATCCCACCGAACCAGTACACTTTTCGACTGTTCCCACAGAACGTGGTGAGCACTGCACACTGCGTCGTCGAGACAGAGAACGACTCGCCTCCTCCCGTGAACACACCCGACATTCGCCCGCGATACGTGCTCGCGGCCGTGGCCATTGCGCTACTGGCCCCGTTCGTCGCGTACGGATTCTCCCGGATGGTGACGAGCGGAGAGATCCCGGCCGGCGTGACCGCCGCCGGTATCGATCTCGGCGGCCTCGGCGAGGACGACGCGCTCCAGGCGCTGCTCGACTACGAGGCCGAGCTGCGTGAGCTCCCCGCCTTCTTCCGGGTCGCGGATCTGCGCATCCAGGTCGAGCCGGCGGAGTTCGGGCTCGACATCGACGAAGAGCGGGCCGTCGCCGCTGCGTTCGCGCAGCGTCCGACGAGCGGGCTCTTCTCCAACTTCGGGGCCTGGTGGGGTTCCTGGGGCTCCGTCGAGGCCGAGATACCGGTGCGGGTCGGCTACGACGCCGATGCCTTCGACGCCCTGCTCGCCACGTGGGAGCTCGAGGCGATCGCCGACCCGGCATTCCCCGGTGACGTCGTCGTGCGCAACGGCGTCGCCCAACCCGAGTATCCCCGTGCCGGTGTGGGCATCGACCGGGACGTCGCACAGACGCTGGTGCTCGAGGCCGCCGGGACACGGGACCGACCGGAGATCGAGCTGCCCACTCGTGACCTCGTGCCCCAGTTGACCGACGCCGACATCGACGCCGCCGTCGACGAGGCGAATCGCTACCTCACGGGAGCCATCACTCTGTCGTCCGAGGACCCCGAGTTCGTCCTCGAGGTGAGCGAGGCGGATCTGGAACGGGCGTTCTTCATCGAGCGCAACGACGCGGTGCGACCCCCTGTCTTCGAGATGGGCTATCGGGCAGCGCCCCTCACGCTGCTCGTGTCGCCATTCCGGGAAGAGCTCGAGGTCGAGCCGCGTGACGCCGAATTCATCATCGAGGACGACGACACGGTGACGCTCGTGCCATCCCGCACGGGAACGCTCATCGACATGGAGCTCATCGCGGATGCCCTCGAAGAGGCCGCGCTCACCGACGACCGGACGGGCGAGCTGCCCTTCGCACAGGGCGCCCTCCCGCTGTTCACCACCGAGGACGCCCTCGCCATGGGACCGATCACCAAGGTCTCCGAGTTCACGACGGAGCACCCGGCCGGTCAGGACCGCGTCAAGAACATCCAGCGCTTCGCCGACGAGGTCGATGGCGCCATCGTGCTGCCTGGCCAGGAGTTCTCGCTCAACGGTCATGTCGGACCTCGCACCGAGGCAGGCGGCTATGTGCCCGCCCCCACCATCATCGGCGGCGAGATCGTCGACACCGTGGGTGGTGGCGTGTCCCAATTCGCCACGACGTTCTACAACGCCGTGTTCTACGGGTGCTACGAGGACGTCACCCACAAGCCCCACAGCTTCTACTTCACCCGCTATCCCGAGGTGAACGAGGCGACCATCAACTGGCCCGTGCCAGATCTGGTCTTCCGCAACAACACCGACGCCCTGGTCATCATCAAGACGTCCTACACGAGGTCATCGATCACCGTCACGTTCTTCGGCAACAACGGAGGCAAGGTCTGCACCCGCGAGCTCGGGCAGCGTTTCAACTTCCGCACCTGGAAGACGGAGTTCCGGGAGAACCCTTCGCTGGATCCCGGTGAGGAGGACAAGATCCAGACCGGATCGGACGGCTGGACGAACACCGTGAATCGCATCATCACGTTCCCCGATGGCACCGTCGTCGTCGAGCCCTTCGAATGGACCTACCGTCCGCGCAACGAGATCATCGAGGTGCACCCGTGCATGATCGAGGAGAACGAGCTGGAGTGTCCGATCGAGATCCCCGATGTCATCGGGCTCAAGTTCGCCGACGCCAAGGCCCAGCTCGAGGCCCTGGGCTTCGTCGTGGTCAAGGGGGCACCGGTCTCCACCGGTCAATTCCTCGACGGTCTCGTCGCCCGGCAGTCGCCGCAGGCGGGCAAGTTCCGTGACGCGGGAGAGACGATCACACTCCGGATCGGCGAGGCTCCACCCGAGGAGTGAGCGGCCTCAGTCGGTGCCGTAGAACCTGAAGAGCTCGCTCACGACTTTCTCGGCAGCACCCAGCGAAGCCTCGTCCCAACCCCCCGGGCGCCGCGCCACGACCTGGTTGGAAGCGACCCAGACGTGATCCAGCACCGGATCGGCGTCGAGGAGCTTCCCGGCCAGCTCGCCCGGGAACGTGCCATCAGCCGTGTCCGTGGACCGGTCGTACGCTGCGCCGTCCTGTCCGGCGATGCTGCGATCGGTGTCGAAGACGGCGACGTCGTCGACCACCGACGATGCGACGTTGATGAGCTGTCCCACGATGCCGGTCCTCCAGAGCTGCTCGAGAATCGGTGGGATGGTAGCCGGAGGGATCAGGCTCCCGGGATCCCCACCGTGGTCGAGCCGACCGAGTGGAGCTTCATGAGGTTCGTGGCGCGAGACTGGTTCGGCGGGATCCCGGCCGCCATGACGACACCCTCGCCCTTGTCGACGACGCCCATGTCGAGGAGATACTGCTCGGCGTGGGCGATCATCTCGTCCGTCGATCCGACCCGGCCGAACTCCAGCGGGACGACCCCTGAGTAGAGCGCCATTCGGCTGCGGGTGGCGGCGATCGGGGTGAAGGCGTGGATCATGGCCTTGGGGCGATACTTCGAGATGAGACGAGCCGTCCCCCCGAACTCCGTGAAGGCGACGATCGCCGTCAGCCCCAGGTTGTCGGCGGCATCGACACAAGCCTGTGCGGTCGCAGAGGCGAACCGGGCCTCGTCGACGATGAACTCGATCTCGGGGCCGCGGCCGAACTCAGGCGAGGCCTCGGCCTCCTCACAGATGCGACCCATCGCCTCGACGGCGCCGTACGGGAACTTCCCGACCGCGGTCTCCGCCGAGAGCATCACGGCATCCGAGCCGTCGAGCACCGCGTTCGTCACGTCCGTCACCTCGGCGCGGGTCGGACGCGGCGAAGCCGTCATGGACTCCAACATCTCGGTGGCGGTGATGGAGATGCGGGCCCTGGCGTTGGCGCGGCGCAGGATGTCTTTCTGGGCCCTCGGCACGCTCTGGAAATTCAGCTCCACGCCGAGATCGCCGCGGGCCACCATCGCCCCTTGCGCCTCGTCCAGGATGCCGTCGAGGTTCTCGTACCCGATGGCGGATTCGATCTTGGCGATGATGGGCGTGCCGGAGACGAGTTCCTTGATCTCGGCGATGTCGTCACCGTGCTTCACGAACGACGCCGCCACGTAGTCGACGCCGAGCTCCTCGCCCAGTTCGAGATCCCGCTTGTCCTTCTTGGTGACCGCGGGCACGTCGATGGCCGTGCCGGGGAACGCGACGCCCTTGTGATCGCGTAGCACGCCCCCTTCGACGACCCTGGCCCGCACCGACTCGCCTCCGACGACGAGCGCTTCGAGGATGATGAGGCCATCCGACATGAGGATGGGGCTGCCCCTCTCCAGGCGGGCTTTGGCGAGATTCTCGATGTGGAGGATCCCCCCGACGCCCTCACCGGCCCCATCGAGGAGCGTGAGCTCGTCTCCCTCGGTCAACACGCAGGAGCCGCCAGGGAACGTGCCGACTCGGATGCGCGGACCCTGGATGTCCTGCAGGATCGCCACGGGAACGCCGAGCTCCTCGGAGGCCTGGCGGACCCAGCGGTGGAACTGCCGGTGCATCTCGTGGCTGCCGTGGGAGAAGTTGAGTCGGGCGCAGTTCATCCCGGCCTCGATGAGGCGAGTGATGCCCTCATAGCTGGCCACGGCAGGGCCGAGCGTCGCAATGATCTTCGTCTTGCGGGCCATGGTGGACTCCCGTGCGTGCTGTGGCATCCCGATCCGGAGCCGGACCGGGCATCCTCCCTCTCGTTCGAGCCGAGCTTACCCAGATCACGACAATCGCCCTGCGTCCGCAGTGCTCTCGGCGTGCGTAGGATCCCGCCCCATGAGCGACTCGATACGCAGCGACCTGGGTGACCTGGTGGAGCGACTCGACCACGTGGCGGTGGCGGTCGCCGACATCGCATCGGCCGCCCGGCTCACCGAATCGCTGGGAGCCGTCTTCCGCAGCGGGGGCGACGAAACGACGAAGTTGTTCAGATGGGTCCAGTTCGTGCTCCCGGGTGGCGGAACCATCGAGCTGCTCTCCCCCCTCCCGGATGCGGGACCCGACCACTTTCTGGTGCGATTCCTCGCCACACGAGGCGAGGGCATGCATCACATCACCCTCAAGGTGACCGATCTCGGTGCCGCCATCGGCGTCGTCGAGGCGAACGGCTACCGCATCGTCGGCGCCGACCTCGATCGAGCCAGTTGGAAGGAGGCGTTCATCCACCCCAGGTCTTCGCACGGGATGCTCGTCCAACTCGCCGAGTGGGACGACTCGGTGAAGGTCGGCGCCCGCTCGCTCGACGAGGTCCTCGCCGGGACACCCGACGGCTACGAGTCGTGAGCCTGCTCGTCGGCATCCCGGTCAAGCCGTTCACAGTGGCCAAAGCACGTCTGGGCGCCGTCCTCGATTCGGGAAGCCGACGGCGGTTGGGCAAGGCCATCGCAGCCCGCACGGCTCGCTGCGCCGCCGAGACCGGCGCCGACGTCCGCATCGTCACGGGCGACGACGGAGTGGCGGCGTGGGCCGATCGCCTCGGTTTCCAAGTGCTCGAGGAGCCCGCGGGAGGGGGCCTCGACGGCGCGGCCGGCGCCGTCGCCGCCGCGGCGGCGGATGCCTGGGCCGTCGTCCACGCAGACCTCCCACTGTTGTCGAGCCGCGAGCTGACGATGGCGCTCGCCACCCCTGGCCCCGCACTCGCGCCTGCGCACGACGGTGGCACCAACCTCATCAAGTCTTCGGGACCCTTCGGGTTCTCCTACGGCCCGGGGAGCTTCCGGCGACATCGGGCGGCACTTCCGTCCGCAATGGTCGTCGTCTCGCCCGGGCTCGCCCTCGACCTCGACACGGCCCGCGACCTCGAGGTGGCTCGCCGACTCGACGCCGGTCGCTGGCTCGCAGCATTGCTGGACGACGAGGCGGCGATGGCGACATGACCACGAACCTGTATCCCGACCTCGAGACGGCACCGACGGGCGACCTGGCACCGGCGCGGGTGCTCGCCATCGGAGCGCATCCCGACGACATCGAATTCGGCTGTGGCGGCTCGCTCGCAAAGTGGGCTGCGGGCGGCGCACACGTCACGATGGTGATCGTGACCGACGGCTCCAAGGGCACGTGGGATCGAACGGTCGCACCGCAGGCGCTGGCCACGACCCGGCGCCGTGAGCAGGAGGAGGCGGCGGCTCGCCTCGGTGCGGCGCAGGTCGTGATGCTCGAGCGCACCGACGGAGAACTCGAGTACTCGATGGCGCTGCGTGCGGAGATGTGCCTCCAGATCCGTCGCCACCGACCGGACGTGCTGCTCTCTCACGATCCCTGGCAGCGGTATCAGCTCCACCCCGATCACAGGGCCACCGGCATGGCTGCCGTCGACGGCATGGTCGCGGCGCGGGACCACCTCTTCTTCCCGGACCAAGACGTGGAAGCCCACCGCCCATCGGCGATGCTGCTCTGGTCGGCCGATGCCCCGGACCATCGTGAGGACATCACGGCGTGGCTCGATGCGAAGGTCGCGGCGCTGCTCGAGCACTCCAGCCAGTCGACCACCACGATGGGAGATGCGGTGGATCGAGACGACGCCCGGACCGCATTCGTGGACCGGCTCCGGGCCATGGCGGCACGCGCCGCCGAGGACAGCCCGTTCGAGCTGGCCGAGGCGTTCAAGCGTCTCACGCCGTAGCGGAGGGGCGCTCGATCGAACAGGCCTGGAGCTAGGCTGGCGCTCATGGAACGACCCGTAGCCGTGATCACCGGGGGGACCGGAGCGCTCGGCAGAACACTCGCGCCGATGCTCGCCCGCCGTGACTTCAACATGGCCATCACGTACCTCATCCCGGAGGAGGCGACGGCCCTCGAAGACGAGATGGACCTGGACTCGGATCAGCTCATGCTGCGCCGCGTCGACTGCACCGACACCGAAGCGACGGAAGCGTTCATGAAAGACGCCTACGACACGTTCGGCCCCATCAACGTGATGGCGGCCCTCGTCGGAGGCTGGGCCGGGGGACGCGACATCGCGGAGACCGACGACGTCCGCTTCGACCGCATGCTCGACCTCAACCTGCGCTCCTCGTTCAATGCGGTCCGTGCCGCCATCCCCTACATGCGCCACGCCGACTGGGGCAGGTTGATCGCCGTCGGCTCGCGATCCGCCATCGAGACACCGGAGGGCCAGGGCGCCTTCAACATGGCCAAGGCCGGCGTCGTGGCTCTCATGAAGACCGTCGCCCAGGAGCTCGACGACACCGACATCACATCGAACGTCGTGCTGCCCGCGGTGATCGATACTGCGGCCACCCGGGCCGCCTTCGCCTACGCCGACTACGTCAACTGGCCGAAGCCGGAAGAGATCGCAGCCGTGATCGACTATCTGGCGTCGCCTGCGAGCGCCGTCATCAACGGTGGCGCCATTCCCGTGTACGGCAAGAGCTGACGCGTCCCACCGGGACCCTCGCCGATCGCACCCATTGAACCGGGGCACGTCGGGACGTACGTTCCGGGAATGCCATTCAGCGGAGCCGACCCGACTCTCTTGCGCGCCCTCGCCCGGCACATGGACGGCGACGTCGCACCGCTGCTGACGCGCAACGCCGCCATCGCTCTCGACGTCCTCGAGCGCCAGGAGCGTGAAGCGGCGGCAGATACCGCCTCCTTCCGACTGACCTCGATCGCAGCCTGGTTGGAGGATGCCGCACGAGATCTGCAGCGACGGGCGGGGCTCGTCGAGTCCGCACAAGAGGTCTCCGCCTGGGCCATCGGTCTGCCCGCTGCGGTGTGGCGCCACACGATGTCCGATGCGACGGAGACTCTGCGAAGCTCGGCGATGTCGCCACCTGGATCGACGGGTTCGCCGACGAGGCGTGGTTCGACCTCGCCATGGCTCGCGTGTTCTCGGACCTCGGCCCGACCGGCGCGGCCCGGCTCGTCGCTCTCCTCGCTGCGGAGCCTGTCCAACGGTTCGACGCCGCCGCACTCGATGCGCTGGCGGGTGCCTTCGCCGCAGCGACACGGGGAGGCCTCGCCTGGGGCCGCGCCGAGATCACGGCGTGGTTCGGCCACGGGGAGACAGGGGCAGCTCAGCTGTTGCGTGCCGAGGACCTCGACGTGCGATTCCTCGAACTCGTCATCGCCACGGTCGGGCTCGCCGAGCCGAGCCCACCCGAGCTGCCGGACGGTCTCGGGCTCCGTGGCCTGCTCGGGCCCGGATCCTCGCTCTGGCACCACGTCGGGCCCGACGCAGGTGACCACCGGGCGGTGCTGCTCGACGGGCTGGCAGAACATCTCCCGACGGCCATCGCGCTCCTCTCCGATGCTGCGAACCTCGACCTCCTGCTCGACACGGATTGGCGTCTCGACCACGGGCGCGCACTCGGCCGGCTGCTGGTGATCGTCGACGCACACGGCGACGAGATCGACCCGGCCACGACGAACGCCATCCGCCGTCGGCTGCTCCTCCACGCTGCCGATCCCGGCTCGACGGTGCCCGATGGTGTGCGAGAGGCCATCGCAGCGGTCGCGGCAACACAAGTGGCCGACCTGGCGTTCTCGCTGGCCGTCACCGGGCCGGTCGAGGAGACGAGCGCACGCCCCGGGCTCGAGCTTGACCCCGAGGGAGCGAGGCGGCTCATTCGGCTCGCCGCGGAGGATGCGGACGGGTTCAACCGGTTGCTCGCCGGCTACGGAAGTTTCGTTCGGGAATCCATCTCCGGTGCGGGAGCAGAAGGTGAGGGCCGGCTCTTCGCCGTGGCGGACGAACTCGGCGCGTTGACGTTCGCCCTGACCTATACCGCCAGAGCGGTCCGGCTCGAGCGCGCCGACACTGCTGCTGCCGACCGGCTCTCGGCACTCGATGTGCTCGGCTTCCTGGCATCGTCGGGCGTCGCCGTGCTTCCAGGCCCTTTCGACGAGGGTGCCGGCTTCGTCGTGTCGCGAATGCTGCGCCACGCGTCGACCGAGGCCGGCCGCCGCGATCCTGAGGCACTCGACTCGCACAACGCCTGGAAACAGCAGATGCTCGACGACCTCGAGTACCTGGTGGCCATCGAGATGGCATCGAGGGGACTCCTCCCCGGCCTCGACACGACGATCGATCCCGCCGACAGGACAGCCTTCCTCTACTCCCTCGAAGAGGTGGATGCGCCCCTCGAGCTCTTCATGGCCATCGTGGAAGCGCAGGCGCGGCGCCAGCGCGAATCCATCACCGAGCGCGGCTGAGGGCGTCTCTCACCGAGCTCGCCCTCAGCCGACGCCGATGCAACCGAACGGCAGCTCCGCATGGAAGTAGCGCAACATGGCTCCGACGTTGTCGAACCCGTTGGCCGCGGCCTCCTCCTTCAGGGACACTCCCTGGCTCACGAAGTAGCTCGTGTTCTGCCCGAAGCAAGCGGCAGCCTTGTCGGTCCTGGCGTGCGCCGCCGGGAGTGCCAGCGTCAGCACGAGCAGAACGAGCAGAGTCATTGTGGCGAGCCGTTTCATGGTCGACCTCCCATCGTTGGTGTGGGCACCGGTCGCCGGCAGACCGGTGCTCGTTTCGGCCCGGTGGCCCCGTTGTGCCGGCCAACCGGTCTCGTGGACGTTGGAGGCCCGGGCCCTCGTCGCAGCCGGCTGTCGATCAGCTGTTGAGCCGTACGTACTCAGCACCCAGCTCGAGATGCAGCAGGGCGCTCTCCTCGGTGTTGGCCACCTGGTTGTCCCATTCCGCCAGCCACATCCGGGAGGCCTCGTCCGGGTGGTTCTCGAACGCCCAGGCCCGGTAGTCGTCCTCGACCTCGAGGTTCGGGCTGTCGAGCCAGGCTGCCACATAGCGGACGATCCGATCGTCGCGAATCTGGATCGCCACCGAACTCCGCGCCGGAGGCAGGAGTGGTGCGAG
>CAYFYC010000067.1:0-110 GCA_964347305.1 uncultured Acidimicrobiaceae bacterium
AGAGCACTTGCATGGCATGCAAGGGGTCAGGGGTTCAAATCCCCTCAGCTCCACTGTTACATGGTCTTCTGGCTCGCCTGGACCATTTCCTTCGTCGGCTTCTGGCGCCC
>CAYFYC010000067.1:210-3462 GCA_964347305.1 uncultured Acidimicrobiaceae bacterium
GCTCTGTGGTGTCACGCCGTTCGTGGCTCGCCCTGGCGGGCTCGCCTTGATTCCACCCCGTTACATGGTCTTCTGGCTCGCCTGGACCATTTCCTTCGTCGGCTTCTGGCGCCCAGAAGACGGCTGCCGCTCTGTGGTGTCACGCCGTTCGTGGCTCGCCCTGGCGGGCTCGCCTTGATTCCAGCCCGTTACATGGTCTTCTGGCTCGCCTGCTCTGCTCGCATCGCTGGTCGTGCGGCGGGCGGTCGGTCGGGTGCCGCTTGCTGGAGCCATGAAGGTTCGAATCTCCTGAGATAGAACGGGCCGGGCGGCTTCGAGGACGTCGGCGGCCTCTCGGTCCCTGGCCACCGATGGTGATCCGAGCGGCAACGGCCTCCGCTCCTCAGCGATCCTCCAAACGTGTGAACGTCCGGATGACGCCATTCGCAGTGTCGGCCAGGTAGAGGAGACCCGATGGCCCGGTGGCCGTGCCGTGTGGACCGGAGAGGCCATCGCCGACGAGTGCGATCAGCTCACCCTCTGGGCTGAAGAGGCGAACCTGGCTGTCGGTCCACGGAAAAGAGATGTAGAACTCGCCGGCATCGTTCAGCGAGATGATCTCAGGTCCCGGTCCGACGTCCTCGAAGACGCGAACGAGGGTGCCGTCCTGTGCGAAGACCTGGACACGCTCGTTCCCGGAGTCCACGACCCAGACATTGCCGGCGGGGCCGATCTGCACACCGATGGGGTTGTCGAACTCGCCCGGTGCCGATCCGTGCTGCCCCCACTCGCGAAGGAACCCGCCAGCTGCGTCGAACACCTGGACACGGTGATTGCCGAAGTCAGCCACGAATACCTCGGGTTTGTCGGACACCGCAATGCCCATCGCGGAGCGGAACCGACCCGGTTCGCTGCCTGCACCGCCGAATGTGGAGTGGAACGTGCCGTCGGGCTCGAACCGCGAGACGCGGCTGCTGCCGGACTCGGAGACATAGATCGCGCCGTCGCCGGTGACCGCCACGCCGATCGGATTTGCGAGCATCCCCGGTTCAGTTCCTGGGCCTCCGACTTCCCACTGCAAGACGCCGTCTGATGTGAACTTGCGAAGGTGGCCGCCCTGGAACTCCGTCGAGTACACGTGACCATTCGAGTCGACCGTCAACCCGTTCGGCGCTGCGAACCGGACGCCGCCCGGTGCTTCACCCCACACCGCCGTCTCTTCGAACACGCTCACAGGTCGTGGCTCGGTCACTTCCGGCTCCCGGTCGGATGTCGGCTGGGGGGTCGGGTCGGCCGAACAGGCCACGAGTCCCGCGGCCAAGAGGAGCCCGCCGATGATGAGAGCTTGCCGCGCCATGCGCACTGTGGACACTTCATCCGTCATCTCCGAATCCCAGCCCGTCTGGGCCGAATCTTGCCTGTGTCTGCCACGGATCTTCATCGAACCCTTCCAGGGCCGGGGACCAACCTGGGAACCGCCCGGAGTTCGTTCAGTCGGGCTCCCCGCAGCCGGTATGACGTTGAGACCCCTGGCTCCCTCTATTGCGCAACACAATGTAGTGTAAGCGCCACGCTGTAGCCCAATGCCGGAAGGGCGTCTAGACTCGGGTCACGAGAGACGATGTCGGTGGTTGTGCTGCCGTTCGTTGCCGAGCTCTACCGACGCTCACCACACGCGCACGTACGAGGAGACAGGTGTCCGAAGCGCGCCGATCGACCAGTGAGAACCCGCGCACGACGCGGGTGCGGAGGATCGTGATCGACGCTGCAACGAGCCTCTTCGTCGAGGAAGGGCATCGAGCTGTGACGCCGCAGCGTGTCTCTCAGATGACCGGGGTGGCGCGGTCGACGATCTACCGCCACTGGCCTGACCGAGAGACCCTCCTTCGCGACACGATCGACGTCATCGTGCTCCCGCACGCCACCTTGGAAGTCAGCGGGAACCTGGGCGTCGATCTCGAGACTGCCCTCCGCGCACTTCGGCGCCGGCTCGATCGCCGCCCGGTCCGAACCGTATTCTCTGCTCTACTGGAACATGCCGATCGGTCCCGAGCGCTCGTGCCGGCGCAGCGTCGCTTCGTGGCCGGCGTCCTCGCACCGTTGCGCGAAATCGTCGATGGAGCTGTCGAGCGAGGTGAGTTGCATCTGTCCGGCTCACTCGACGAAGCGGCCGCGCAACTCGCCGGACCACTCCTCCAGCAGCACATCATGTTGCGAACCCGGATCACGGACGAGTTGATCGCGGCCACCGTTCGAGGTTTCCTGGCCGCCGACGGGCGACTGGCCGACAAGCAGTAGCCGAAACTGATCCGCTCGCCACGACCCGGCGGGCGCAGCTGCTCCCCCGGGACTGTCAGGCCGTGAACGTCGGGTTGGGCCGGCACGATCACCTGTCCTGTCTCTCGTCGGCCTCTTGGCGTCCAGGAGTCAGCTGCCGCTCGCATCGTGGGGATTCGTTTCGTCGTTCTCCGCGAACCGTCTCCTGCTCCGGTGCGTATCGCTACCGAGTCTCCAACGGAGGGAGTTCCAATGAGACGACGCATGGCAGTGCTGGTCGGGACGATCGTTGCGACCATCGCGGTGGCGATCCCGGCAATCGGGGTCGTGGCCGCGGACGGAACGACGAACGTGAACGAGTACGTCGCCACACTCACCGGGAGTGGGCAGGTGCCCCCGATCGGTTCCACGACCAAGGGCATCGCCCACGTGACGATCGATGTCGAAAAGCGACTCATCTGTTACGACTACTCCGTGACCGGGCGCATGCCGGTGGCGGCACACATCCACGAGGGCGCGGTCGATGCAACCGGTCCGATCGCCGTCGACTTCGGGACGTTCGGCATGAACATCCAGCGCCGGAGCGAGGGATGCACCCGCAAGGTCGCCAGGACCGTGCTCCAGGCGATCATCGACAACCCGGCCGGCTATTACGTCAACATCCACACGGCGCAGAACCCCGCAGGCGAGGTCCGCGGGCAGCTCGCCATTCGATGAACCGACGCACAGCCTCACCGGAGGCACGCGGCGGCCAGTTGCCCTCCCCGATCACGGGGAGGGCAACCGCCTCCGTTCGGTCTGGCCTGACGGCACGATGGTGGAGCCTGGTGGCCATCGCATTCGTCGCAGCCGCCTGTTCCGGCACAGACGGTGCGCCTCCTGCTGCCGACGTTTCCACGCCGTCGACCACGGTCGTGGCGTCGACAGCCACGACATCGGCCACCGCGGACTCGTCGCCGCCGTTCAATTCGGCCTACGAGAAGCTGATCTGGAACG
>CAYFYC010000067.1:3472-6707 GCA_964347305.1 uncultured Acidimicrobiaceae bacterium
CCACATCTCCCACGACCACCGGGGTCCCGTCGACGACCTCGACGACGGTCGCCACCACCACCACCACCACCACCACCACCACGACCACCACCGCAGCGCCGACCACCACGACCACGACCACCGCCGCTCCGACCACCACGACCACGACGGCAGCCCCGACGACCACGACGACGCAGACCCCGGCCCAGACGTGGCGGGTCGATCTCGTCGACTTCGCCATCCAACCCGGTTCATTGACGATCGCCGTCGGCGACACCGTCAGGTGGAGGAACACCCAGGGGAGTCACACGAGCACGTCGGGCACCGGCGGGGGGACGTACGTGAAGGACGGTGTGTGGGACTCCGGCTTCATTGCCGAGGGAAGCTCATTTGCGTTCACCTTCGACGAGCCCGGTGTCTTCACCTACTTCTGTGAGATCCACCCCGTCCAGATGCAGGGGACCATCACGGTGGAGGGCTGACGGTTCGACGACGCGAAGCGACGCCGGCTCCCCACGCCGCTACGAGGGGAGCCGGCGTCCTTCTCGTGGGTCAGCCGGCTGCCGACGCTGCGATGGCTGCGACCCTGGCGTGGCCGCTGTCGGTCGGATGCAGACAGTCGGCACCGCCGACCCAGTCGTCCGGTGTGTTCAGCGCCCCACGTCGTTGCGGGGGTTGTCGTCACCGTTGCGAGCGGTGAGCATCGGCACCACGACCGGCAGCTGTTCTGCGATCACCGCATCGGTGGTCACCCCGGGCAGGCCGGGTAGCGCGGGTCGGGCGATGTTGTGCTGTTGCAGGTGTGTGCACCCGTCTGCCGCGTTGTCCGACCGCGCAGGGAGACAGTCCAGTTGTAGCCACCTGTTGTGAGGGAGGCGCTATCAACCCCTCGCCGTCGCCAACCACTGGTCGACGAGGCTGCGGTTCTGCTCGATCCAGGCCGCAGCGTCGGCGCGGATGTCGGCTTCGGTGTAGTCGTGCGTTCTGATCGGCGATGTCCCCGAGGGGGATCTGGACGACTTCGAGCAATCGCCTCACGACGGGGTTCTCCTCGAGGAACTCCTCGTTGGCCACGGCCCGGATGTCATTGACGGGCCAGCCGAGGTCACACGGCAAGTCCCCTGCGCACCCCTCGAGGGTCGCAACGCTCGTCAGCCCTTCGTCGTCCTCCAGAGCCGGCGACTCCAGCCAGACGACGTCGACGCCCGGCACGAGCACGTCGATGGTCCAGTTCGGCGTCCACGTGTAGAAGAGAACCGGCTCACCGGCTGCGACCGACGGCACGACCACGTCACGAATCAGGTCTCCATAGTCTGCCGAGACCTGCTCGACGTTGGGGCCCCAATCGAGCTCGTCGATGTGCTCGTCGATCTTGAGGTGGCAACCCCAGCCGTCGTTGCAGCCGAAGATGTCGGCGAGGCCGTCACCATCACGATCGAAGGTGGCCGCGATGGATCGGTCGGCGAGATCGCTCATCGACGTGATGCCCAGGGCGTCTGCTGTCGCCTTGTCGATCAGATAGCCCTGCAATGCTCCCTGTTGCACCTGGAAGCCCACCGGCTCGATCGGTTCGGAGATGAGCTGCCCGCTGAACAGCGGACGATCGAGGTAGATGTCGTGGAGCGGGAACCAGCCGTTGACCCACAGGTCCACTTCCTCTTGCGCGAGCGCCGGATAGAAGGTGTTCGCATCCCGTGTCAGCGCGGCCGGGTCACTCACCGTGTAGCCGAGTTCGTCGAGGAGCTGTGCGTAGACGGCCGCCTGGAACCATCCGGTGTCCCAGGTGGCGCGTGCCATCGTCACCTCGACACCGGTGGTGACGTCGCCACCCGCGGGGCCGCCGTCGCCATCCTGAGCGTCCTCGGGGCCGCAGGCCGAAGCGAGCAAGGCCATCACCGACAACACAGCTGCGGCCCGGCGCAACATCGATCTGTTCATGACCCTTCCTCCTCCTCTGCGGCGACCCTCTCGAGGAGCGCCCCGTGCCTCGCCCGGAAGATCGCGGCGTCGTAGTGGCTCTCGAGGAGATCCAACTCCTCCTTGAACGCCACGAGCAGGCTCCAGCACAGCACGAGCAGCACGAGGGTGAAGGGGAGTCCGGTCGTGATCGCGGCGGTCTGGAGTGCGCCGAGCCCGCCACCGATGAGCAGGACTGCGGCGATGAGGCCCTCCATGACAGCCCAGAACACACGCTGCGGCTTGGGTGAATCGAGCTTGCCTCCTGACGTCAGGTGGTCGACGACCAGCGAGCCCGAGTCGGACGAGGTCACGAAGAACGAGACGACGAGGATGATCCCGACGAGCGATGTGAGGTCGGAGAGCGGGAACGCCTGCACCATGTCGAAGAGCGCCGTTGCCACGTTCTCGTTGACCGCTGTAGCGACGTCGCGGACTCCATCGAGCTGCAACTTGATGGCGGTGCCGCCGAAGACGGACATCCACAGCGCGGAGAGCAGGGTGGGGAAGACCATGACGCCGAGAATCAGCTCGCGAACCGAACGCCCCTTGGAGATGCGGGCGATGAACATTCCGACGAAGGGGGACCAGGAGATCCACCAGCCCCAGTAGAAGATCGTCCATCCCTGCTGCCATGTCGTCCCGGTGAACGCTTCGTTCCAGAACGAGAGTTGCGGCAGCACGCTGATGTACTCACCGAGACCCTGGGTGAAGATCGAGAGAATGAAGACCGTCGGTCCCACGATGATGATGAACAGCATGAAGACCAGGGCGAGGTTGATGTTGATCTGGCTGAGACGCTTCACGCCGGCATCGAGACCCGCGACGACCGACATCGTTGCCATCCCCGTGATGATGGCGATCAGCACCACCTGGAACCCGGTGCCGGTCGGTGTCCCGAACAGGAAGTTGAGGCCGGCGGCCGCTTGTCCCACGCCCAAGCCGAGTGAGGTGGCCAGGCCGAACAGAGTGGCGAGCACCGTGAGCACGTCGATGACGTTGCCCCAGAAGCCGTAGATCCTCTCTTTGAGGAGGGGATAGAAGACCGACCGGAAGGTCAGCGGGAGCCCCCGGTTGTAGGCGAAGAACGCCAGGGCGAGGCTCACGATGGCGTAGATCCCCCACGGATGGATACCCCAGTGGAAGAACGTCGTGGCGAGCGCCGCCTTGCCTGCGTCACCGGTGAGCGGCTCCACTCCGAAGAGGGGAGGCGGCCCGGCGAGGTGGAAGATCGGCTCGGCGACCGACCAGAACATGAGACCGATGCCCATGCCGGCGCTGATCAACATCGCGTACCGGG
>CAYFYC010000067.1:6774-7058 GCA_964347305.1 uncultured Acidimicrobiaceae bacterium
CTCCGGTTTGGCATCGGGCCCCCCGATTCTGCTCTTCCCGAATCGGCTGAACGCAAAGAACAGCGCCACCAGCACGAAGACGTTGGCGGCCAGGATGTACGTCCATCCGAAACTGGTCCCGATGAAGCTCAGGACGTTGCCGAAGACATCGGACGCAGTGTCCTGGAAGAGCAGCGTGAGGCTGATGAAGACGATGAGGAACCCCGCCGACCAGAACGTCACCTGGGGGTGGATGTCGAAGCCCCACTTGACGATGTTGGTGTCACCCGGCTCCCGATCAGCGA
>CAYFYC010000067.1:7068-8568 GCA_964347305.1 uncultured Acidimicrobiaceae bacterium
GTCGGGGTCGACCTGCAGGCCCTGGAACTGGGGACGATTGCGGATGGCCTCCCGCCTGCGGCGCCGCTCCTCCTCTTCCCAGTCGTCGTACTCCGACACCACCTCAGTGAGGTCTTCCTCGGCCATGCGCGCTCTCCCGGTTCACGGATTGTGCGGGATGGCACGTGAGGCAGGCACGCATCTGCGCGCTGCGTCTGCAGCGCCCCTCCCTGCGGCGACCATAGCGATCGCGCCTGTGCGATGCCGGTGTCCGCCCCCGGTCGTCCGGTGAGACCGTCCCTGCCGTGAGGTGTGACGCAGCACTGCGAACCGGCCCGCGGGAGACCGTGGCGATGGCCTGACCGTGACCGTCTCGGGAGACGCCGGCTCAGGCACCTCGCGAGTCGAAGAACGGGCGGACCTCGATAGGACGCCCGACGGCATCCACGACCTTCTCGGCCCACGCCAGCGCCTCGTCGAGGTCGGCGGCCTCGATGACGTAGAAGCCCCCGATGTGCGCTTCCGACTCGGCGAAGGGGCCGTCCGTGACCACGAACTCGTCGTCGTGCTTGCGCACCACGGTCGCCGTGTCGGGCCCGTGGAGGCCTCCGGTGAAGAGGAAGGCTCCCTTCTCGTCCATCTCCGCCTCGAGCCGGTTGATACGCGTCATGAACTCGGCCATCGTCTCCGGTGTCATGGCCGGGCGCTCCTCGCCCTCGACGCTGTGGACCGACAACAGGTACCGACTCATGCGTAACTCCTCGTGCTCCAGGCGGGTTTCTCCCGCCTCACTCATTCACGAACGGGCACGACCGTGAGGACACCTTTCTCGCGAACCGCTCATTCCGCGGGTTCAGGGGCGGCGGCTGGGCCGTGCGTCTGATCGAGCAGGTCCTCGAAGAGGGCTGCGTAGTGCTGGTCGCGATGGTCACGGGCGAGTTGCAGGTATTCCTCGATGGCGCGCCGGGCAGCCACACCGAGTTCGTTTCCGCGCAGGTCGGCGGCGTGTCGCGCGAAGAGGGCGGCTCGCTCGGAGATGTCGCGCTGGAGGCCGCTGGAGGGCATGGCGCCGTCGTCGAATGGGACCTGCACTCGTGCCGCGAGTCGAGCGTCTTCGGCGCCGCAGCCGAAGTCGTCGCGGAACCGCTGTTCTGCCGCCGTGCGATCTGCATCGCTCACGTGATAACTCCCCTGTCCTGCTGGGCACCACCTTACGACCCGGACCCGGGTGTCCGCAGCCGCTCGTGTCCGGATTCGCGGCCGGGTCAGGCGGCGACGAGGCTCAAGGTGAAGATGCTCCGGCCCCTGCTGTAGCGATACTCGAGGCGGCCGTTCATCAGTTCGGCGAGCTGGCGGGAGATGGCGAGCCCGATGCCGACCGACTCCGTGAGACCGGTGGCGCGGTGGGCCCGGTGGTACGGCTCGAAGATGCGATCCCACTCGGAGAACGGCAGCCCGGGGCCGTTGTCGGCCACGGCCACGTCGACGAAGCCTTCACGCCGCTCCACCGAAACGGTGACG
>CAYFYC010000067.1:8578-18497 GCA_964347305.1 uncultured Acidimicrobiaceae bacterium
CCCCCGTACTTCTTGGCGTTGGTGAGCAGGTTGCGGACGATCTGGCGGACGCGGGCCGCATCGCCGAACGCCGGGCCGGGAGGCTCCTCGCAGACCACGGTGACGTTGGTCGTGAACGAGCCGCCGGCGCGCAGTGTCTGATCGATCTCGTCGAGGATGTCGAGCTCGCTCATGGTGATTTCCACCTGACCCATCTCGGCGCGAGCGGCGACGAGCAGGTCTTCGACGAGGTCGGCCACGTCCTGGGCATGGGTGGCGATCGCCGAGATCATGCCGCGCATGTCCTCGTCGTCGTCGTAGTCCTGATTGTCGAGCATGGCGGCGAACCCGAGCACGGCGGTGAGTGGCGTGCGGATCTCGTGGCTGACCGACGCCAAGAAGCGGTTCTTGGTCTCGACCAGTTCCTGCATGCGTCGCTCTTCGTCACGGTGGCCGGTGACGTCGATGATCGTGAAGACCGCCCGGCTGAAGTCGGGGGCGCCGCCCATGAGGGGCGCCGACAGCACCGACTCGGCGTCGTATCTGCGCCCCGTGGCGGTGGCAGCCACAAAGGATGCCTGTGAGACAGGGCGCCGATGCCACACCGCATCGATCTGGCTCACCCAGCCGTCGAACGACTCATCGTTGACGATGGCCGGGTCGACCGGGCCGATGAGCTGTCCGTGCGGCAGCCCGACGGCACGAATCGCCGCCGGATTGGCGGCCGTGATCTTGATCATGGGCACGATGCGCCTGACCAGCTCGATGTCACCCCCGATGTGCGCCTTGATGTCGGTGACGCCGGCCTTGCGCAGTCCCACCATCCAGCGTTCGAGCTCGCTGTAGTCCTGCTCCATCATCGGGATGGGCGAGGTGCGAAAGAGGTTCTCGAAGCGAGCCGCTTCCTCTTGCACGACCGAGGAGATCTCGTCGCGAGCGTGGTAGTCCGCGTCGATGGCGGCCACCACGCGATGCCACGACTCCACGTCGGGCGTGCCGTCGCTGCGCAGCTTCAGCGACGAGAAGTCCGCCTGGAGTCTGGGATGGAGCTCCACCGGGTCATCGGTGACTTCCGGTTCCGGCCCCGAGATGATGTGGGCGGTGCTGGTGAGCGCCCGCTCGTCCGTCATGTCTACCTCATCGGCATCTGGGTCTGGGAATTGAGTGCGCCCCCGGCCCCAGACGATCATCCACCGTCGCGACGTGGCATGTTGCCCGGGTCGAACCCGTACGGCAGCTCGAGCCGATGACGGGACAGCAGTTCACTGTCGGCGAGGATATCGGCCGTGGGTCCTGATGCAACGACCGTCCCGTGGTCCATGACCACGGCACGCGGGCAGAGCTCGAGCGCCAGCGGGAGGTCGTGCGTCGCCACGATCAGCGTCACCGCCAGGTCTGCGAGCAGCGTCATCAGTTCCCGCCGTCCTGCCGGATCGAGACCCGAGGTGGGCTCATCGAGCACCAGCATGTCGGGTTCCATTGCCAATGCGGTGGCGATCGCCGCCCGTCGTTTCTCGCCGCCGCTCAGGTGGTGCGGGACGCGACGGCTCAGTTCGCTGCCACCGACGGCCCCGAGCGCCGCGTCGACCCGCTCCGCCAACTCCTCCCCACGCAGCCCGAGGTTGGCCGGGCCGAAGGCGACGTCCTCTTCGACGACCGGCATGAAGAGCTGGTCGTTGGCGTCCTGGAACACCAACCCGACGCGACGCCGTATCTCGGGAAGGGCGTCGTCGTCGAGCGGCAGGCCCATGATCGAGATCGTGCCCGACGTGGCCCGTCGGATCCCGTTGAGATGGAGGGCGAGGGTCGTCTTGCCGGCTCCGTTCGGGCCGAGGAGTGCGATGTGCTCGCCCACCTCCACCTCGAGGTCGACGTCGTGGAGCGCCACGTGACCGTCCGGATAGGTGTACGACACGCCGGCGAGCTCGATGGCGAGCGTCACGACGTCACCAGCGTGATGACGGCGAGGACGAGGCTGATGGCGGCGATGGCGCACGTCGTCACCCATTCCCGCCTGGTGGAGCGCGTCGGGTCGAGATCGGGCATCGTGCCGCTGAAACCCCGAGCCAGCATGGCGGCATGCACCCTCTCCCCGCGCTCGTAGGAGCGGACGAAGAGGGCGCCGGCCGACGCCGCCAGCGGGCGCGTCTGGGCCAGCCACCTCGGGTCGTAGCCGCGGGCCGTCATCGCCGTGCGCATGCGCCCCAGTTCGGCTGCCACCACCTCGAGGTAGCGGATCATGAAGGCGGCGATGGACGTCACGACGGCGGGCACCCGAAGCCGCCCCATGCCCTTGACCAGGTCGGGGAGCTCGGTGGTGGCGGCGAGGAGGATGCTGGCCGTGGCGCCCAGCGACGCCTTGGCGAGGATGTTCCACGTCGCCCACAGGCCGTCGCGGGAGACCTCGAGGCCGAGCACGGAGATCTGCTCGCCTCCGGCGACGAAGGGCACCAGGAGCGCGAACGCCACGAACGGGAGCACCACGGCGAGCCTCGCCAGGACGAACCCGGCGCGGAGCCGTGCCGTCTTCGCCACGCCGGCGAGGACCAGGGCATCGACGACGAAGGCCCACACCGCTTCGCGGGGAGTGATGGCGACACCGACGGCGAACAGTCCGGTCGCCGCCACCTTCACCTCGGGGGGAAGGCGATGCAGCGGCGAGTGCTCGTGGACGTAGAGGGCATGGGCGTGGCCGGTGCCCATCTCAAGCGCCCGTGGAGGTGGCTCGACGTGACGGTCGTCGCAGGGCGGCGACGAGCCCGCCGCCGACGGCGAGCGACAGGCCGACTCCGGCGATGCCTGCGATGGCGAGGCTGAGCGACGGATCGTCGACGCCAGAGGTGGCGTAGTCGGAGAAGAGGGCGCCGTCGAGGGCACTGTCGCGAGCCGACGCCGCGATGCCGGTGTCGATGGCGACGCGTTCGAGGCCGTCAGGAGCATCCGCGGCGAACTGGCTGACGACCGCCGCCACCACGAGGGCGACCCCGACGCCGGCGAGCGCGACGGTCCTGGTTCCCACCCGACGGCGATGTGCGAGCTGCTCGGGGGAGAGGTGGCTCGCACCGTGGACGAGGTCGGGCCGCACCGCCAGCACCGCACCGAGCGTCATCGCCGTGATGACACCTTCGCCGATGCCGATGAGCAGGTGCACGCCGACCATCGCTCCGAAGACCGTGTCGAACGGCACGGGCGCCGTCGCTCCGAACAACCACTCGATGGAGAAGGCGACCGACGAGAGCACCACGGAGCCGGTGGCGGCGAGCCCGGCGGCGGCGGCAACGCCCGTACCGGATCGAGGCATGAGCCGGCGGAACACGAGGAAGAGCGCCCAGCCACCGAACGACGTCACGATGGCCATGTTGAACACGTTGTACCCCAGGGCCGTGAGCCCGCCATCGGCGAAGGCCAGCGCCTGGAGGACGACCACGATCCCGACGACGAGGGCTGCGGTCATCGGCCCGAGCAGCACGGCGACGAGGGCTCCTCCGAGGAGGTGGCCGGTGGTGCCGGCGGCGACGGGGAAGTTCACCATCTGGGCGGCGAAGACGAAGGCGGCGGCGAGCCCGGCGAGGGGGATCTGGCGATCCTGGAGGCGGCGACCCGTATGGCGGATGGCGATGCCGAGCGTGCCCGCGCTAGCGGCCCCGGTGGCCACGGCGGTTGCGGCGTTCAGGAAGCCGTCCGGTGCATGCATGGGCCCTCCTCGTCGGAGGCTATACTAATTGCGAATAATTCGCAATTAGCGCACCGATGGGACACCATGACCGCCGACCTCGACACCGCCAGTGAGCTCGCATCGGTGTTGCGGCGTCGGGGCAACAGGGTCACGACTCCACGACTCCACGTGTGGGAGGTGCTGCGGGAAGCCGACGAGCACCTGACGGCGGATGAGATCGCGCGGCGGGTCAACGCCAAGGACCCTGCCGTCAACCTCTCCTCGGTCTACCGCTCCCTCGCGCTGTTCTCGGATCTAGACATGGTGCGGGAGTCGAACCTGGCCGGGGAGGATGCCGCCCGCTGGGAGGTGGCACATCCAGACGAGCACTTCCACCTCGTGTGTGCTCGCTGTGGCGACGTCGACCATCACCGCGGCAGCCTCGTCGACGACATCCGCACCCACCTCTCGTCGAGCCACGGCTTCGTGTCCGAGCAGGTGGATCTCGTGGTGACCGGGCTGTGTCGCTCGTGTCATCGGTCGTGATCCCGACGTTCTTCCGGCGTCCGCTGCATCCACCAGGCATGATCGCTCCGTATACCTTGTGAACGCATTCACAAAGTCTGGAGCGCACCATGAGCGCGGCGATGAAGGTGAGAGAGACGACCGGCGAGTCGCTCGACGCCTACCTCGAAGAGATCGGTCGCCGGGATCTGCTCACTGCCGGTGAGGAGATAGAGCTCGCCCAGGCAATCGAAGCCGGTGAGAAGGCAAGGGTCCGCCTCGCCAAGGTGGACGACGTGCAGGAGCAACGCCGTCTCGAACATGTCATCACGAAGGGCGAGCGTGCCCGCCAACGCTTCCTCGAGGCCAATCTGAGGCTCGTCGTGTCGATCGCCAAGCGCTACCGGCGCAGTGGCATCGAGCTCCTCGATCTGATCCAGGAGGGCAACCTCGGGCTGCTTCGCGCCGTCGAGAAGTTCGAGTGGCAGAAGGGCTTCAAGTTCTCCACCTATGCGACGTGGTGGATTCGGCAGGCCGTCTCCAAGGCCGCCCAGTCCGGGGGTCGTCCCATCAAGCTCCCTGCCAGGCTGTCCGAGACGATGCCGACCATCGACCAGTCCGCCGCACAGTTCTATGCGACGAACGGCCGCAGCCCGACCGTCGAAGAGCTCGCCAGGTACTCGGGGGTTCCCCTCGAGGACGTCAAGGAGGCGCTCGCCATCCAGAGCAGCACGTCGCTCGAGGCACCCATCGGTGAGGACGGGGCCACCCTCGGCGACTTCGTCGTCGCGGAAGGGGCGGAGATGCCCGAGGAGGTGGCGTCCGCGGCCGCGGTGTCGACGGCGCTGCTGAAGGCGCTGGACCGGCTCAACGACAGGGAGCGTACGATCATGATCGAGCGCTTCGGGTTCGTGGACTCCGTGCCGAGAGCGCGTGCCGACATCGGGGAGGAATTCGGCGTGACGGCCGAGCGGATCTACCAGATCGAGCGCAGGGCGCTCTGCAAGCTGCGCCACCCGGCGTTCGGGTTGCGCGAAGAGGACCTCGTCTGAGCGCCGGGGCCCACGCCGTCGGCATCGACCTCGCCTGGTCGGACCGTCATCCGACAGCAATCTGCATGGTTGCTCCCGACGGTGTGGTGATCGCCGAGTCGATGGTGTTGAGCGACGACGAGATCGTCGAGACGATCGCCGGGCTCGGTGACGGCCCGGTGACCGTCGCCATCGATGCCCCCCTGGTGGTGCCGAACGACACGGGGCGGCGGCGGTGCGAAGCGGAGCTGCACTCGATGTATGGGTCTCGCCATGCCGGGCCACATCCTTCCAACCGACAGCTCCTGATCCGCTTCCATGGCCGGATTCGAGGCGAGGACCTGTTGGCGCGTCTCCAACGTCGCGGGTTCGGGCTCCCGGCAGCCGGGACGAGCCGCACGATCTTCGAGTGCTACCCGCACCCGGCGATCATCGAGATGTTCGGGCTCGACGAGCGTCTCCGGTACAAGGCGAAGCGGGGGATGAGGGTCGCCGACCGCCGTGCCGGGCTCACCACGCTGTCCACGCTCGTGGACTCGCTCGGGCATGCGGAACCCGGGCTCGTCGCTCCCCGGCTGGCCGTCGACGAGAGCGTCAGGGGGAGGGCGTTGAAGGCGGTCGAGGATGCGCTGGATGCGCGGATCTGCGCCTGGGTCGCTGCGCTGTGGAATCGACAGCCCGATCGATTGCGCTGCTTCGGAGATCCGGTCGGGGCGCACATCGTGGTGCCCCGCGGGACGGCTCACGCAACCGGCTGAGTCGACGCCCTCTCCTCGCCCGCGGTGGCGATGCGTCGTGCCATGCGTCCGAAGATGGCGGCATGGAAGGGCAGCAGGGCCACCCAGTAGAGGCGTCCGAAGAGACCCCTGGGGAAGAACGTCGCCGTCTGCCGCAGCTTCGAGCCCGTGCCCTGGGGCGTGACCTCGAACTCGAGCCAGGCCTCGCCAGGCACCTTCATCTCGGCGTGGAGACGCAAGAGACGGTCGGGCTCGAAGGCCGCCACCCGCCAGAAGTCGAGCGCCTCACCCGGACGCAGTTCTTCCGGATGACGCCGCCCACGGCGGAGCCCGACGCCGCCCACGACGGAGTCGAGGAGCCCACGTAGCCGCCACGCCCAATTGAAGGTGTAGTAGCCCGTCGTCCCACCGATCCGGGCCACGGCCCAGAAGACGTGGGGCGGCGGTGCTTCGCTCGTCACGATCTGCTCGTCCTGGAGGCGGGTGCCGCCGGCCCACGAGGGATCGTTGGGGAGCGCCGAGGCGGGTGTGCTGGTGGCGTCGGACCAGCGAGTGGCGACGTCGAGGCTCTGGGAGGCCTCGATCGCCCTCTGCACCGACTCGCGATATGTGAAGAGATGCTCGGTGAGGTCCTCGGCGGCGTTGTGCTCGCCGGTGACCACCTCGACCTTGAGGCTGTCCACGAGCGGTCGGGCCACACCTGTCGGCAGCGGCGTGACGAGGCCGACCCAGCGGCTGGAGAGGCTCGGGGACAGGACAGGCACCGGAATGACGATGCGCTTGCGCAGCCCCGCCTCCTCGGCGTAGATCTGCATCATCTCCTGATACGTGAGCCGGTCCGGTCCGCCGATGTCGAGGACGTGGTGCTCGCCGTCGTCGACGGCGATGGTGGCGGTGAGGATCTGCAGCACGTTGCGCACCGCGATCGGCTGACAGAGCGTCTTGACCCACTTCGGCGTGACCATGAACGGTAGGACCTCGGTGAAATAGCGCAGCATCTCGAAGGACACCGAGCCCGAGCCGATGATGACGGCTGCTCGCAGCTCCGTGACGGGGGTCGCACCCGAGGCGAGGATCTCACCGACCTCGTGGCGGGAGGCGAGATGCTCGGAGAGCTCCTTCTGGTGTGCGCCGAGACCGCCCAGGTAGACGATGCGGCGCAGCCCGGCGGCATCGGCCGCATCGCGGAAGTTGGTCGCCGCCCGGCTGTCGCGATCGGAGAACGACTCCTTGGCGTCGTCCATCGAGTGGACGAGATAGAAGGCGGCGTCGCATCCGTCGAGTGCGGGACCGAGCGTGGAGGCATCGAGCACGTCGCCCTGGACGACCTCGACCCGGTCGCGCCAGGGGTCGAGGTCGAGTTTCTCGGGATCGCGGGCGAGGCAGCGGACCTCGTGTCCGGCTTCCAGCAGCCAGGGGACGAGGCGACCACCGATGTACCCGGTCGCACCGGTGACGAGGATCTTCATGACGCTGAGAGTAGGTCAATGCAGCGCCGTACCCTGAGGGCGTCGTCGAGCGAAGGAGCAGACCCATGGCCGAGATCGCAGGAGCCCGCGTGCTGGTCGTGGGTGGGTCCGGCGCTCTCGGGCGCCTGCTGGCGAAGGGTCTGGTCGATCGTGGCGCGTCCGTCGTGCTGGCCGGGCGCAACGCCGAACGGCTCCGGGCCGCCTCCGCCGAGCTGGGTGGCGTGGCGTCCGTGATCTGCGACCTGCGCTTCCCCGAGCACATCGATCATGCCGTGGCCTATGCCGCGGGGGAGATGGGCGGCCTGGACGGGGTCGTCAATGCGGCGGGCGTCGTGGCGTTCGGGCCCGTCGACGAGCTCGACGACGCAACGCTGGACGAGCTGGTCGCGGCCGACCTCACGGGACCGATCCGACTGATGCGTCGGGCGGCGCAGGAGATGGACGGCGGGTTCATGGTCAACATCACCGGGGTCGTCGCCGAGCAGCCGGTTGCCGGCATGGCCGCCTATGTGGCGGCGAAGGCGGGCCTCAGCTCCGCCACCCGGGCGATCGCACGCGAGATGCGACGGCGCAAGATCGAGGTGCTCGACGCCCGTCCACCGCACACCGAGACGGGG
Organism: uncultured Acidimicrobiaceae bacterium; assembly: GCA_964347305.1. Classification (GTDB taxonomy): domain Bacteria; phylum Actinomycetota; class Acidimicrobiia; order Spongiisociales; family UBA5794; genus CAYFYC01. Next base: position 16,571 of record CAYFYC010000067.1, read on the forward strand.
CTGGCGGACCGTGCCATCGCGGGTGAGTCGCCCGAGTTCCCGGAAGGGCTGGAGCCTGGGCATGTGGCCACGACGATCCTCGACGGGATCGCGGCCGGTTCACGCGAGCTGGCTGCGGGCGACTTCTCCTGAGCCCATGAACCGCGGTCGCTCGATGGCGACGCTGACCCCGGGCGAGTACATGACATGCGGCTCGTCGCCGAGCAGCGTGTAGCCGGCGGTGCCGACCAGTTCGTCGTCGAGCGTCGTGATGTGGGCGGCGTGGAGGGGCCACTCCTCATGTGACACCCGGGCGCTCGCCAACCGCTTCCCGAGCTTGGTGTAGAGCCGCCAGCGTGCGGAGAGGAAGACTTCGAAGGCGTCGGGTTGCTTGATCGGGTTGCCCACCGCCACCTCGAGCGTCGACCGCGGCCCGCGCTCCGGCCAGCGACGCCGGGTCTCGTAGCGGATGAGGTCGAGCCTGCGGCTGATGGACATCTCCGCCCAGTTGTACGGCAGGCCGTAGGTGAGCCTGGCGACGGCGACGGGGGCGAGGCGAGTGATGTCGAGGGAGTCGAACCACACTCCGGGGCCGTCGGGGCCGTTGACATAGGTCCGCACGTTGGTCTCGGGGAAGGTGCCGAGCCAGGGCACGGCAGGGAGCCGGCCGAAGCGGATCCCGACCATCTCGAAGGGGACGAGGCCGACCCAGGCGTGGCCGTCGAAGGTGTCGACGGTGAGCCCGTGGGGGAGACGCGAGGCGACCTCGGTGATGGGCACCGGCCAGTGGACATACGTCAGCGAGCGCCAGTGCTGGCGCATCACCGGATGGTCGATGGCGAAGTCGGGCGTCACGGGTCTCGTCGCGGTCACACCCGCAGCCTATGGCGGTTCGTGACGCAAACCAGAAGGATTTTCGCGACTCGCATACACTCGATCCTCGTGACCCTCCCTGCTGCCTCCGACGCCACCGTGACCGTCCTGCTCGAGGGTTCGGGCAGCCCCCGCGTGCGGTCGTCGTGCACGCTGGTGACCGATGGCGATGTCATCGTCGTCATCGATCCGGGGATGGCGCCGTCGCAGGACGCCATCCTCGATCCGTTGCGTGCCGCAGGCGTCGAGCCATCTGCGGTGACCGACGTGGTCATCTCGCACCATCATCCGGATCACACCGTCAATGTCGGGCTGTTCGGCGAGGCCCGGGTCCACGACCACTGGGCGACCTATCACCGGGACACGTGGACCTCGCGTCCCGCCGAGGGATTCGCCGTGTCGCCGTCGATCGTCCTGTGGGAGACGCCGGGGCACACCCCGCAGGACATCACCACCCTCATCGGCACCCCGGACGGCCTGGTCGTCTGCACCCATCTGTGGTGGTACCTCGCCGGCCCGCCGGACGACCCCCTCGCCGTCGACAACGACGCCCTCCACGCCGGCCGGCGCCGCGTGCTCGCCGCCGAGCCGTCGCTCATCATCCCCGGGCACGGCGCACCGTTCACGATGGAGGATGGGCCGCCAGCCTGAGGTTGACAGCCCGGGCCGCCTGACTGACGCGGGCGAGCGGTAGCCTCGGCTGGTGGATCTGTCTTTCACCGAGCTCGTCGGCTATTTCGGTTCGGCACTCATCATCCTGTCGCTGCTGCAGAAGTCGATCGTCAAGCTGCGGGTGATCGGTCTCGCCGGATCGCTGACATTCCTCGGCTACAGCATCGCCATCGAGGCGTATCCCATTGCCGTGGTGAACCTCACCGTGGCGGCCATCCACATCTGGTTCCTGCGACAGCTGCTGTCGAAGAAGACGGAGTGGTTCACCACGCTGGAGGTGGCGAAGGACTCCCGCTACCTGTTGCGCTTCCTCGAGTTCCATGCTGACGACATCGCCCGCCATCAGGTGGGGTTCGCCTACGAGCCGAGTGACGACCAGGTGCGGGCGTTCATCCTGCGTGAC
>CAYFYC010000068.1:0-6809 GCA_964347305.1 uncultured Acidimicrobiaceae bacterium
ATAACGATCACTTCGCCGAATAGCGCCTATCGGCACTTCGGCGTGCGGCGACCTCGGGCGCAGCGAGAACATGGCTGGCAGGGCACTCGCCATTGCGATGAGCATCCGGCTCGGATCCAACCGAGGTGAGCACTCCGTGACGACCTGACGGCGATGCGTCTGCCTGGTCCTGCACCGCACCCCTCAGCCCGAGCGGTCGCCGACCTATCTCGTACGTACCGCGACCGCGGCAGGTCCTCCTGCGAACAGGTCGTCGACCATCCGGTCGATCTCGTAGCCGGGCGTGCCTACACCGGCCGATCCCGACCAGTCGACACTCCACTCGACATCGTGTCCGATGGTCTCGATCACAGAAGCGGCGACATAGGGCCGGAGACGCATCGTCAGATAATCGGTCACATCTGCGTCCATCGGGAGGACGTTGAAGAGTTCGCTGTCGAGCCCGAGCCGCGCCCGGATGGTTCGCAGGTTCCCGTGCTCAAGGAGCTCCCAGAGGTCGCTCTGTCCGATGTCGCCGGGAACGGCGGTGAGCGAGAGAACTTCTTCACCCAGATCGCTCAGTGCGCGTGCCAGCTCGGCTCCCGCATCATCCCAATCCACGTGTCTCCAGCTGCTGCCTTCGAGGAACATCCGGTCGACCAACGTGCGACCCGTGCCCGCCAGAACAGGTGAAGCCAGTCGCGCACCTCGAGCTCGAAGCCGACGCCGGAGCCGATGGCGATCTCGGCCTGAGACTTGCCGAGATCTCTCCTGGATTCGGCTGGTTTGGGTCGGTTTCTGTCTCACCTGTTGGGGACAATCGACTCATGTTGATGTCGACCGGTCACCGGACGATCGACGAACTCGGACAGCGGCTTCAGACGCGAATCGGGCCCGGCCGGAGCCGGGCCCGATTCCGATGCAGCAGGTCTGCCGTCAGTCGCTGAAGCTGTCGGCGATCCCCTGCCAGCGATCTGCCTCTGCCTGATGCCCTCGCGCGAGCCCGGTGAAGTACTGATCTGCAATGGCCTGCCACCGGTTCGCCTCTGCCTGATGCGCCCGCGACATTCCGCTCGGGCTCACGAGGTACCAGTCGACGATGCCTTGCCAGCGGGCAGTCTCGGCCTGGTGCGACAGCGACGACGCCGATGTGTCCACTCCGTACAGCCCTGCGATCCCCTTCAGACGCTGGGCCTCGGCGTTGTGCGCAGGTGAGAGCTCGGTACCGCTCGCTGCCTCCGGAGTGCCCTCGACCACAGGAGTGGGCAAGGGGGTGGGAGTGCCGGTCGGGAACGCGTCGGCCAGACCCTGATACCGGTCGGCCCATGCTTGCCTGGCAGCCGTGCTCATGCCGTCGCTCGTCGGCGAGCCAGAACCACCCGTTGCGGGGAGCGTGAAGCCGGCGATCAGGGCCGATGCGACGAGGGCTGCGGCGACGATCAGCACCACGCGGCGCTTGCTGCTGCGGGGGACGGTCGTGATGTGTGTTGCCTGTGCCATGTCCGTGTCCTTTCGACATCGTGGCGGTCGATCCGCCTTGCCGAGAACGATGCGGCATACGGCTTTCAGGGCCGTGAACACAGGCTTTCGGGCGTGGCGAGGCCGATGAAAGGTCGCTGAAAGGTGCCCTCTCTTGTCTGGAGACCGGCCCGTATCGGTACACTCCGCCCGGAGGCTCACGATGTTCGAATTCAGAGTCCTCGGCCCGATCGAAGCGACCCGTGACGGTCGTCCGATCGACCTCGGGCCCCTCAAGCAGCGCGCCGTGCTCGCCCTGTTGCTCATGAATCCGCGTCGGGTCGTCGCCACCGACCGCATCCTCGAGGCCGTCTGGGCGGGAGAGTCGGGCAAGGAGAACGCCCTGTGGGTGACCATCTCGCGGCTCAGGGCTGCCTTGGCCGATGGCAGCGGCCACGGTTCAGATCAGATCCTGGTGACCCGCGACCACGGATATGCCCTGGAGATCGACCCCCTGACGATCGACGCAAACCGCTTCGAATCGCTTGTCCGCGACGCAGACAGGTCATCAACAGATCCCACGGAGGCGGCGGACCTCCTGTCGGCGGCGCTGGAGCTCTGGCGTGGCGAGCCATACGAGGAGCTGCGGTACGAAGACTTCGCACAAAGTGAGATCACACGCCTCACTCTGCTGCGAGACGGCGCCGCCGAGGAGTCGTGCGCCGCCCGCCTGGAACAGGGCGTCGACGCACAGCTCATCGCCGATATCGATCAGCTCGTTTCCGACAGACCATTGAGCGAGCGCCCCGTCGCCCTCCTCATGACCGCGTTGTACAGGGCGGGGCGCCAGGCGGATGCCCTCCGCGCCTACTCGAGATTCGCGGAACGACTCGGCGAGGAGCTCGGTCTCGAGCCTTCACCCGAGCTCCGCCGGCTCGAAGAGCAGGTGCTCTTGCACGACATGGGTCAGGGGGCACATCCGTCACACGTCGGAGATATCGCGACCAACCCCTACCGCGGCCTCGAAGTGTTCCGCGCGCAGGACAGCGGGGTGTTCTTCGGACGCGATCGGCCAACTGCGACCCTGCTGAGCCGGATCGGCGACGGTCAGACGCTGATCACCCTGGTGGGTGCCAGCGGCTCGGGAAAGTCGAGCATCGTGCGAGCCGGACTCATCCCGGCGCTTCGCAAGCAGAGCCTGCCGTCGAGCGACCGGTGGCTCGTCGCGACGATGGTTCCCGGCGCACATCCGTTCGTCGAACTCGAGACAGCGCTCTTGCGCAGCGCCCTCGATGCTCCATCGAGCCTGGGGGACCAGCTCGCCGACCGCGACAACGGTGTGCTCCGTGCCGCGCTCCGTGTGCTTCCCGACGACGACAGCCGCCTGGTGCTCGTCATCGACCAATTGGAGGAGTTGTTCACGCTTGCCGGTGAGGACGACGCACGCGACTTCCTCGAAGGACTGGTCGCCGCCGCATCCGATTCACGGGGTCGCATCATCGTGGTCGCAACGCTTCGCTCGGATTTCTACACCCACGCACTCGAGTCACCCCAGTTCGGCACCACGATGTCTGACGGCGTCGTGAACGTTGTCCCCCTGCTACCTGACGAACTCGAGGAAGCAGCAACACGCCCGGCCGAACTCGCGGGCGCGACCATCGAACCGTCGCTGCTCGCGGCGCTCATCTCCGACATACTGGGACGCCCCGGGGGTCTGCCGCTCTTCGAGTTTGCGCTCACCGATCTGTACGACGGAGCTGAGGACGGGACGATGACTCTGGCGGCCTATCGCGAGATCGGGGGCCTGGCCGGCTCGCTGACGAACCGGGCCGAAGGGCTCTACGAGTCGCTCACGACCCAACAGCAGGAAGCAGCGCGCCAGCTGTTCCTCCGCCTGGTTGCATTGACGGAGGGCGAGGAACAGGGTCGCCGCAGGGTCACAGCCGCCGAGTTGCTGCAGCTGGAGATCGACACGCTCGACCTGCAGCGGGTGATCGATGAGTTCGCACGCCATCGCCTGCTGACACTCGATCGCGGCCCGACGACCGGAGAACCCACCGTCGAGGTGGCGCACGAGGCGCTCCTGTCGGAGTGGACTCGCCTGAAGGGCTGGATCGACGACGCCCGCGAGGACCTCCGCAGATATGCCTCACTGGCGGTCGCCGCCGACGAATGGACCCGGTCTGGGAATGATCCCGACTATCTCTGGAAAGGACGTCGGCTCCGCGACTACGAGCAGTGGGCGGCCACAGCCACCATCCAGTTGACCCAGACAGATCGTGCGTTTCTGGAGGAGTCGATTGCGGGCCAGACGCTCGAGGAGGAGCAGGCCCATGTCATCGAGCGCCGCGACCGGCGTCGGAGCTGGGGTCTGGTTGCTGCCATGAGCACGCTCGGCATCGTCGCGATCGTCGTGGCCGCGAGCTGGCTTGCTCCCGAACCCCCGCGCATTCTGTTGGTCGAGGGCTCGGTACCCGACAGCGAGATCGCCTTGCAGTTCACCGCCGGCCTGGAACAGGCGGAGCGGGATTTTGACATCGTGACCGACAGACTGTTCTCCATCAGCGACGTCGAGGGTGAGCTCCGCCAAGCCCTCGCATCGGGGCCGGATCTCGTAGTGCTCGGCATCGACGTCGACACCCAGGTCGACGGAGGCGCTCGTGCCATCGCGGCCGACCACCCGGACACCAGATTCGTGCTGATCGACGGAGTCCGGCGACCGGACGACCCCGAGAACCTCGTCCACTTCACATTCGCCACCGAACAGGGCTCATATCTCGTCGGCCTTGCTGCCGCTCTCACGTCCAGGACGGGTGTCGTCGGCTTCGTCGGCGGGCTGCCCATCTCGGTCGACTCGTTCCGAGCTGGTTACGAACAGGGAGCGCGTAGCGCGGGCGCCGAAGTCCTGTCGACGACGAGCCTCGGCTCCTCGTTCAACATCTGGACGGCAGAAGGATTCGCCGCCGAGGCAGCAGAGCGGCTGGTCGGCAACGGCGCTGACGTCCTGTATCACGCCATCGGTCCTGCTGGACGTGGCGTATTCGAGACTGCCGCCGGCTCAACGAGTGCGCTCCGCACGGTGTGGGCCATCGGAGTGGACGTCGATGAGGTGCGCACCGCCGATCAGGACGTCAGCGAGTACATCCTCACGTCGATGCTCAAGCGGCATGACCAGGGCATCTACATCGCCATCGAGAACTTCCTGTCGGATGTGCATGAGGACGTTCGACTGGACCTCGCGAGCGGCGGGGTCGACTACTCGGACACCGGCAACAGGCTTGCGACGGATGTGGTCGCACGGGTCGAGGAGGCCAAGGCGGCGATCATCGACGGCACCGTGACCGTGCGCCCGACACCGCTTGGCCCGGTCACGGCTCCGGCACCACCCGACCACGTCGTCATGGTCACCGCAAACGAGACCGGATGCGTCGCAGCGCCGGATGGCCTCGCCGTCACGGTCCAGGACATCGTTCAAGTCGACTACTCGAACCAAACCGCGGCCCCGATCCTCGTGGGCATCTATGAGCCCGGCGGTAGCCCCGCGACGGTAGATGCGGTGCTCCCTGGAGAAGCGTCGACGTTGTCGGCCGTCGCCCGGTACAGCGGATCGTGGACGGTTGGCTGCAGTTTCGCCGGGTGGCCGGAAACCGTCGACGTGGCCGCGCTCGATGTCACCGCACCCCCGCCGACCAGCGCCGTCGACGTGTCATTCGACGGCGAGATGTGTGAGGTGGCGACCGACGATCCGCCGGCCTCAGGGGAGGCCGCACTCGTCACCTTCCGGAACGCGTCGGACAAGTTCGCATTCCTGTCCCTCTTCCGCTTGCCACCGCGCTACACGCCCAGTGATGGGCGAGTGTTCCTCGAGGCCCGGGGCAGCTTGGCCGAGAGTGCGGTCGATGCCGGGGCTGAGGCCACTGCGGTCGCGGTGTTCAGGAGCGACACGGTCTGGGCTGCATCGTGCTTCTCACCGGCGGAGAACGCCGCCTTCGACAGCCAGGTGTACACGACCACGGGTTGAATCGCGCACCGCGACCCTGCCAAGAGATGGAGTGACAGATCATCCGCGTGGCGGCTCGGCGTCCTTCCCGCTGCTCGTTCTCGTCTTGTTCGGTCTGCGCGGGATCCCTGGGAGCCTCACCGGACCTGCCGGGCGCACTCAGCCCAGTCTGCGGGGGAGGGCGTGGCGCCAGACGTGGGCGGCCTCGTCGAGTGAGACGGTGCCATGGCGGCCGAAGTCGAGCTGGTCGCCGCCGACCGTGCCCAGCCGCCACTTGGCCACGTCGCCGGTGTCCGGCTCGTCGTGACTGACGACGAGGAAGCGGTGCGGGGCCTCCGAGAACAGGTGGTGCCAGTCCCGCACCTCGAGCTCGAAGCCGATCTCGGAGACGATGGCGATCTCGGCGAGGGCGACCGCGACTCCGCCGAGCGACACGTCGTGGAGCACCGGGTGGTCGTACGCCAGCGTCGTGGCCGCAGCCACGACCCGGGGCGCCTGCTCGTGGTCGACGTCGATCGGCCTGCCCCCGAAGTGGTCGAGCACGACTCTGGTGTAGGCCGAGGCGGCGAAGTCACGCCGGGTGTCGGCGCCCACCAGCCAGATGCCCATGCCGGCCTCGGCACGGTCGAGTCGAGGTGGGTGCTCCGGCATCTCCTCCGTGAACCCGAGCATGCCGACCACCGGGCTGGGGAAGATGTCGACGCCGTCGGTCTCGTTGTAGAACGACACATTGCCGCCGACGACGGGTATGCCGAGCGCCTCGCACGCCTCCGAGATGCCTTCGACGGCCTCGACGAACTGCCACATCACGTCGGGCTTCTCCGGGTTCCCGAAGTTCATGTTGTCGACCAGCGCATACGGCCGCGTCCCGGTGACGGCGACGTTGAGCGCCGACTCGTAGACGATGCGGGCGGAGCCGCGGCGAGGATCGAGATAGCAGAGCCGCCCGTTGCCATCGGTCGACACCGCCAGGCCCTTCGTGGTGCCCTTCACCCGCATGAGCGAGCCGTCGTGTCCCGGCTCGACGACGGTGTTGAGGAAGAGCTGGTGGTCGTACTGCTCGTAGATCCACGAGCGGTCGCCGATGGCCGGATCGTCCAGCAGCCTCAGCAGCACATCGCCGGCGTCGACCCCGGCAGGCAGCACCGGCGCGTCGGCCCACAGCCGATCCATCCACGTCGGCTGCTCGTAGGGACGGTGGTAGAGCGGTGCGTCTTCGCTCAACGACGCGGCGGGCAGCTCGGCCACCAGCTCGCCACCGTGGCGGACGTTCAATGTGCCGCCGCTGCGGACCGTGCCGACGACGGCTCCGTTGATTTCCCACTTCTCGGCGAGCTGGAGCATGCGGTCGGTCTTGGGGTGATTGACGGCG
>CAYFYC010000068.1:6819-18069 GCA_964347305.1 uncultured Acidimicrobiaceae bacterium
CGCTCCTGCGATTCGGACATGAGGATCTCGCCCGCGGTCATGTCGTGCTCGCGCAACGGCACCTCGTCGAGGTCGACGTCCATGCCCATGCCACCGTTGGCGGCGGTCTCCGACGTGGCACAGGAGATGCCCGCTGCCCCGAGATCCTGGATCCCGACGACGAGGCCGCGCTCGTACAGCTCGAGACACGCCTCGATGAGCTTCTTCTCCTCGAACGGGTCGCCCACCTGGACCGATGGACGCTTGGCACCCGAGCTCTCGTCGAAGCTCGCCGACGCCAGGATTGACGCGCCACCGATGCCGTCGCGGCCGGTGGAGGCGCCGAGGAGGATGGCGATGTTCCCCTCACCCGAGGCTGCCGACAGCACCAGCTGGTCGCGTTTCAGCAGACCCAGCGCCATCACGTTGACGAGCGGGTTCTTGGCGTAGCGGCGGTCGAACTCGATCTCTCCGCCGAGGCGAGCCCCCGGACCCGCTCCCATACCGACCCGCCCGACACGACCCCGCCGAGCAGGTAGCGGTTGGCGGCGTCATCGAGCGACCCGAACCGAAGCGGATCCCACACGCCGACAGGTCGGGCTCCCATCGTGAAGATGTCCCGCAGGATGCCACCGACCCCTGTCGCCGCCCCCTGGTAGGGCTCGACGAACGACGGGTGGTTGTGGCTCTCGATGCGCAGTGCGGCGAGCCAGCCATCACCCAGATCGACGACGCCTGCATTCTCGCCGGGACCGACGACAACCCACGGTGCCTCCGTCGGGAACCGGCCGAGGTGGGCCCGCGACGACTTGTAGGAGCAGTGCTCCGACCACATCACCGAGTACATGGCGAGCTCCGCAGGCCGAGGCTCTCGCCCGAGGATCTCGACGACCGAGTCGTACTCGTCGTCGGTCATGCCGAGCTGACGGTGGGCCGGCTCCGGGGTCATGCCGGGATCGCCGCCGCTGTCTGTGCGAACGATCGGAGCAGCCGGAGACCGTCCTCCGAGCCCAGGATCGACTCCACGGCCCGCTCCGGATGCGGCATGAGCCCCACGACGTTGCCGGCCTCGTTGGCGACGCCCGCGATGGAGTTCGTCGAGCCGTTGGGGTTGCTCTCCTCGCCGACCTTGCCTTCCTCGTCGCAGTAGCGCAGCACGACCTGGCCGTTGGTCTCGAGGGCGGCGAGCTCTTCGGGCGGAGCGATGTAGTTGCCCTCGTACGAGTTGAGCGGGATGCGGAGGACGTCGTCAGCGGCCACCGCCGAGGTGAGCGCCGAGTTCGTCTGCTCGACACGGAGGTGGATCGGGCGGCAGATGAAGCGCAGGTCACGGTTGGCGACGAGCGCACCGGGGAGCAGCCCCGCTTCACAGAGGATCTGAAAGCCGTTGCAGATGCCGAGCACCGGCGCCCCGGCCGAGGCCAGTGTCGCCACCTCGTCCATGATCGGGGAGAACCTGGCGATGGCGCCGGTGCGCAGGTAGTCGCCGTGGGCGAAGCCGCCGGGGAGCACGACGGCGTCGAACCCGGCGAGCGAGGTGTCGCGGTGCCACACCAGCTCGGCGTCGGCGTCGAGCAGCGAAAAGGCGTGTACCACGTCGAGCTCACAGTTCGTTCCCGGGAACTGCACGACGGCGATGCGGCCGTTCATGACGTGACGGCGTCGAGCAGCGTGATCGTGTAGTCCTCGATCACGGGGTTGGCGAGGAGCTTGCGGCACATCTCGTCGACCTGCTCTTCGGCTGCCGCAGTGTCCGTGGTGGAGAGGTCGACATAGATCGAGCGGCCGAAGTGCACCTCGGTCACGTCCTCGAAACCGAGGTCCACGAGGGCCCGGTGCGTGGTCAGCCCCTCGGGATCGGAGAGGCCTTCCTTGCGACGGATGTCGACACGGAACCTCAACGCGCCGTCCCGAGATAGTCGTCGAAGGAGCGGCCGGTGAGTCGTTCGTAGACGTCCACGTACCTGCGCCGGGTGTCGGCCACGACCTCGTCGGGGAGCGACGGCGGCGGCGGGGTCTTGTCCCAGTCCTGGCCGTCGAGCCAGTCCCGCACCGGCTGCTTGTCGAACGAGGGCACCGTCGAGCCGGGCGCCCATGACTCGGCGGGCCAGTAGCGCGACGAGTCGGGGGTGAGCACCTCGTCGATGAGGATGACCTCGTCGTCGACGATGCCGAACTCGAACTTGGTGTCGGCGAGGATGATGCCGCGCTCGGCGGCGTAGTCCCTGCCCTTGTTGTAAAGGTCGATCGAGCGATCCCGCAGCAGCTCGTAGAGCTCGTCGCCGACGTGGGCCCGGGCCCCCGCCTCGTCGAGGTTCTCGTCGTGACCCGACTCTGCCTTGGTGGCCGGGGTGAAGATCGGCTGCTCGAGCTTCGACGCCATCTGCAGGCCCTCTGGCAGATGCTCCGTCGTGGGACCCCCGCCGGCGGCGTATTCCTTCCACGACGAGCCGTAGAGGAAGCCGCGCACGACGCACTCCATCGGGATGACCTCGGCACGCTTCACGAGCATCATCCGGCCGCGGAGATACTCCGTCTCGTCGGCGCCGACGCCGGGAACGTCGGCCGGGTCGGCCGACAGGAGGTGGTGAGGCGTGTCGAGCACGTCGAACCAGTGCAACGAGAGACCGGTGAGCACCCTTCCCTTGTCGGGAATCGGCTCGGCCGTCACGACGTCGAATGCAGAGATCCTGTCCGAGGCGACGATCAGCAGACGGTCGTCGTCGACCTCGTAGATCTCGCGTACCTTCCCCGATCCCAGGTGTTTGAGCGCCAGCACGGCGCGCATGGTAACCCCACCGCAAGGTGCCCGGATTCACCCCCGGGTGACAGGCGTGAATCCGTGCAGGGCCTACCCTGTGCGCATGATCGAGCAGCGGGCCGGCAACCCGTGGGGAGATGCGGCCACGCCCTTTGCCGCCATCGGTGGGGCGGAGCGGGTGCGTCTGCTCGCCGACATCTTCTACGACACCGTTGCGGCCACGGCCCCCGCGCTGCGTGCGATGCTGCCTCGTGACGATTCCGTTTCGAGAGAGAAGCTCTACGAGTTCCTGTCGGGGTGGATGGGCGGTCCCCAGCTCTACATCGAGAAGCGAGGCCATCCGAGGCTCCGCATGCGTCACTTCCCGTTCGCCATCGGGCCCGACGAGGTCGCCGAGTGGCTCCGCTGCATGGGCGCCGCGCTCGACGAGCTCGGCGTGGACGGGCCGCTCCGTACCTTCCTCGACGAGCGGTTCAGCCACTCCGCCCACTGGATGCAGAACCGATGACACCGCGCGATCCGGGCCGTCGCCGGTTGCTCGCAGCGGCGTTGACGGCCGCCGGCGTGGCCCTGGCGGCGCCGGTGGTGTGGGCGATGTCGCGTCTCGGCGAGACAGGAACCACGACGACGCTCGGGGCGTCGCCGTCGACGGCGGGGCCGACCACCTCCGCACCGACGACGACGAGCCCTCCGACGACGACGAGCCCTCCGACGACGACGAGCCCTCCGACAACGACCACCGAGGTTCCCGTGACCACGGACGCTCCGACGACCACGTCTGTTGCGCCGACGCCGACCTCGACGACGACCGTCCTGGGCGATGTTCCAACCTCCATCGAGGCCATTTGCGTCGCCGCCTGGGGCGGCAAGCCGCCACAGGGCGAATTCGAGGAGCACGTCATCGAGCGGCTCACGATCCACCACACCGCATCACGGCTCGACACCAACACCAGAGCACCACACCACGTCCGGGGTCACCAGCGCTTCCATCAACGCGATCGGGGATGGCCCGACCTCGCCTATCACTTCGTGATCGATCTGAACGGTCACGTCTACGAAGGACGCCCGCTCTGGGCGAGGGGTGACACCGGGACCACGTACGACCCGACCGGGCACTTCCTCGTCTGTTGCGAGGGCAATTTCGATCAGCAGGAGCCGTCGGCGGCGCAGCTGGCCAGCCTCGTCGCGATGCTGGCCTGGGCCGCCCGGGAGTTCGACGTCGATCCCGCCACGATGCGGGGCCATCGCGACTGGGCCGCCACCACTTGTCCCGGCGCCAACCTCTATCCGCTGCTCACAGACGGCACCTTGCTCGAGAGCGTCCGAGAGGTGCTGGCCGCCGCGGAACCCTCGGTCACCGTGATCTGTGGGGATCAAGCCGTGGCGACCGTCGCCGATATCGAGGCAGGAGTACTCTGAACGAGGAGGGGTTCCCTCGAATGACCGATCGCGACGACACCGGCACCGACGACACCGGCACCGACGACACCGGCAGCACCGACTTCGGTGGCTCCGACGCCGATAGCACCGACAGGGGCGGAACAGGGATGGGCGGCGGCGAGCCGGTCGGCTCGGTGCGGCCACTCGATGAGGCCGGCACCCCGCTCGACACGGTCCCGGCTTCCATCCCGAGCCGTCGTTCGCCGTGGGTGGTCGTCGCCGGTGCGGCGGCAGCCGTGCTCCTCATCGGTGTCGTCGGCGGCTGGCTGTGGTGGGTCAACGTGATTCGCGGCCCGCTCGGCGCCGCCGAGGTCCTACCGGGCTCCGCCGACATGGTCGTGACCATCGATGCGCTCGAACTGATCGAAGGAGATCGGTTTGCGCGGATCGTCCGGGCGTTCGATCCGGACGGTGGGTTCGATCTCGACGAGCTCATCGCCGAGATCGACGACGGAGTCGAGGAGGAGATCGGGCTCAGGGTCTTCGAGGACGTCCGCGCCTGGATCGGTCGCACGGCAGCCGTGGCGGTGTGGGCGCCCGCCGACTTCCTCGAGACGTTCGATGCCGAGCCCGAGATCGCCATCGCCGTGATGACGCGCAACGAGGGCGCGGCGCGCCAATTCATCGACGACGTCGTGGCCTCTGCCCGGAGCGACGGTGCGGAGATCGAGATCATCACCATCGCCGGGGTCGACGTCTACTCGGTGGCGAGTGAGACCACGCCTGCGCTGGTGACGGTGCACTCGGGCCGGGTCCTGCTGGCCAACGACCCGGGCCGGCTCGCCGAGATGATCGAGCCGACGGACCCGATCACGGAGCGGTCGGCGTACGACCGCCTGTGGACCGCAGCCGACGGCGATGCCGCCTTCGCCTCGCTCTACGTGAGCGAGAACTTCATCGATGAGATCGCGTCCGGTGTGGCCGAGACGGGCGGCGTGGCGACCGGCGACCTGCCGAGCGGGGCCGTGCTCGCCGTGGCCACCCTCGACGACGACGGTGTCCAGTTCTCGGCTGCCTCCATCACGCTCGACGATTCGGGTGAGGCGGTCAGCGGAACGTGGGCTCGCGACCTGCCGGCGGGCACCTACGGCTACGTCTCGTTGGCGCTGCCTGACGAGGCCCAGATCGCCGAGTTCTTCGATTCGCAGGTCGATGCGGCTCGCGACGCAGGCGCCGTCCGCGAAGTCGACGAGTTGCTCGACGGGTTCGAGGACATCTTCGGGTTGTCGCTGCGGGATCTCGTGACGCAGTTCGGTGGCGAGATGCTCTTCGCCGCGGTGCAGAGCGACTTCGGCCCGATGCCGGCGCTCGCCGGCGGACCGCTCGGGATCGGCTTCGCCATCGGCGTGGAGGACGCCGCCGTCGTCGAAGGGGCGCTGGCCGACATTCCCGAAGCGCTCGGGCCCGACGGCGACATCATCACGCGGGCCGACGACGGGTTCTGGGCGGTGGATCTCGGTGACGGCGAGATCGTCCGCTACGGGGTCACCGACAGCAGGCTGATCGTGGCCAGCGATCCGGTGACCGTCGACGGCCTCGCAGGTCGCAGCGGAGGCGGGCTGACGGACGACGCCGGATGGCAGAGGCTCGCGGGGCTCATCGGCGAGGACATGGTGATGTACGTCGACTTCGCCCGGATCTTCTCCGCGTTCGCACCACCAGATGTGGCCGCTGACCTCGTGCCGCTGCGCTCCATGGGTGCCTCGACCGACGTCGCCGACGGCGTGTCGGTCGTCCGGGTCCGTATCGTCATCGACTACTGAGCGAGCCCCAGCGCCTCGAGCCGGTCGAACACGATGCCGGCGTGTGCGAGGAAGCGCTCCGGAGAGAGCGCTTCGTCGAGCGTCGCGGCGTCGAGCGTGCACTCCGGATCCGCTTCGAGACGTGATCGGAGAGTCGCTCCGGAGTCCCACGCCGACAAGGCGGCCCGCTGCACGATCCGATAGGCGTCGTCGCGGCTCAACCCGGTCGCGACGAGCGCCAGCAGCACGGCCTGTGAGTACACCAGGCCCCGGGTGGACTCGAGGTTCTCCCGCATGCGGTCGGCATCGACGACGAGCCCATCGACCAGCCTCGTCATCCGCGCCAGGGCATAGTCGAGGAGGATCGTCGCATCCGGCAACACCACCCGCTCCACGGAGCTGTGGCTGATGTCGCGCTCGTGCCACAGCGCCACGTTCTCCATGGCAACCGAGGCGTAGCCACGCAGCAGTCGGGCGACGCCGGTGAGGTTTTCGGAGGCGATGGGGTTCCGCTTGTGGGGCATCGCCGACGATCCTTTCTGGCCTTTCCCGAACGCCTCGCGCACCTCGCCGACCTCGGAGCGCTGCAGGTGACGGATCTCGGTGGCGAAGCGTTCGAGCGAAGAACCAACGATGGCGATCGTCGTGATCAGCTCGGCATGTCGATCGCGATGCGTCACCTGGCTCGAGGCCGGCTCGACCTCGATACCGAGGCGATCGCACACGTACCGCTCGATCCCGGGCGGGACATGGGCGTAGGTGCCGACCGCACCGGAGATCTTCCCGACGGCGACGCTCGCTCGGGCCCGCCGCAACCGCTCGTGGTCACGCGCCAGCTCGAAGGCCCACGTCGCCAGCTTGAGACCGAACGTCGTCGGCTCCGCCCAGATCCCGTGGGTGCGTCCGATCATCACCGTGTCGCGATGTTCGAGGGACCGTCGCTTCGTGACCGCAAACAGCTCGGCCACGTCGTCCACCAGGAGGTCCGTGGCGGCTGCGAGCGTCGCACCCTGCGCGGTGTCGATGACATCCGACGATGTGAGCCCGTAGTGGGCCCATTCGCCGCCCTCGCTCATCGATGCGGCGAGGACGTCGACGAACGCGGCGGTGTCGTGGTTCGTGACCTTCTCGCGTTCCTTCCACGCGGCGACGTCGACCTCGGGAGCGTTGCGCATCGCGACCGCCGCCGCGGCAGGCACGACCCCGGCCTCGACCCATCCCTCGGTGGTGAGGGTCTCGACTTCCTTCCACATCTTCAACTTGTGCGCCTCCGACCACAGACCGGCCATCTCGGGTCGGGAGTAACGCTCGATCATCCCTTGAGCGACTCCCGGTATCCATCGAGCTTCGCGGTGAGGGCGTCGTCGCCGAGGCTGAGGATGGCGACCGCCAGGTAGGCGGCGTTGGCCGAGGAATCGACGGCAACCGTTGCAACGGGGATGCCGGTGGGCATCTGCACCGTCGCAAGGAGTGCATCGAGGCCACCGAGCTTGCCGGCGGCGATCGGCACGCCGATGACGGGAACGGTGGAGTGGGCGGCCACGGCCCCGGCGAGATGCGCCGCCTTGCCTGCTCCACAGATGATGACGCCGTAGCCGTCGGCTCGTGCCGCAGTGGCGAAGGCCGCAACGCGTTGGGGGGTGCGATGTGCGGACATGACGTGGACTTCGTGCTCGACGCCGAACTCGGCCAGCACGTCCGCGGCCGGCTGCATCTTGTCGTAGTCCTTTTCCGAGCCCATGAGGATTGCGACCTTCACCTTGTTCCCTTCTCGTCTGTGAACGTGGTGCGATCGTAGAGCGATCCGTCAGGCACCTGATTCGGCACCGATGTCTGTGCGGTGCTGGGCGCCCTCGAAGGACACCTGCGCCACAGCGTCGTACGCAACCGCGCGGGCAGCCGCGAGGTCGGCACCCAGACCGACGATGTTGAGCACGCGGCCCCCGGCCGTGACGAGACCCTCGTCGGTGCGGGCACTCCCTGCGTGGAACACGAGCACATCGTCCCGTCCGGCGAGGCTCTCGAGGCCGGTGATCGAATGGCCCTTCTCGGGAGACTCGGGGTAGCCACGGCTCGCCAGCACGATGTCGATGGCCGTCGTCGGCGACCACTCGAGCCGGGTGGGGAGTGCGCCGTGTGCCGCTCCCGAGAGGATCTCCAGCAGGTCGGATTCGAGTCTCGGCAGCACGACCTGGGTCTCGGGATCCCCCAGGCGGCAGTTGAACTCCAGCACCATCGGGCCGTTCCTGGTGAGCATCAGCCCCACGTAGAGGAATCCGCGATAGCGGATGCCCCGGGCGAGCATCGTGGCGAGGACCGGTGCGACCACCTGGTCTGCGGTCCACGCCAGCAGGTCCGGCGGCAGATCGGTGGGAGGGGAGAAGCACCCCATGCCCCCGGTGTTCGGTCCCCGCCCACCGTCGTGGAGTCGCTTGTAGTCGCGGGCCGGTTCGAGCACGACCGCGTCGGTGCCGTCGCAGATCGCGAACACCGAGACCTCGCGGCCGTCGAGGAACTGCTCGACGACGACCTTCTTTCCGGCCGCACCGAACTTTCCTCCGATGCACACCCGCGCCCAGCCCTGGGCTGCGACCACGTCGTCGGTGACGAGGACGCCTTTCCCCGCGGCCAGACCGTCGGCCTTCACGACGTACGGGGGATCGATCGACGCCAGGTGGGCAACCGCGGCGTCGGCGTCGGTGAAGGTCGCCGACCCGGCGGTCGGCACGCCTGCCGCCGCCATGACCTCCTTGGCGAAGGCCTTCGACGACTCGAGCATGGCCCCGGCGCGTGTCGGGCCGAATACCGGGACCTCGGCCTCGAGGAGGGCGTCGGCCACGCCGGCGGCGAGCGGAGCCTCCGGACCGATGACCACGAAGTCGATCTCGAGCTGCCGGGCGGTCTCCAGCACCGCTGCCGGATCGGTGATGTCGAGCGCGACGACGGGACCCAGTTCGGCGAGCCCGGGGTTGCCAGGCGCCGAGATCAGCTCGGTGAGGCGCTCGCTCTGCGCCAGCTTCCAGCCGATGGCGTGCTCGCGGCCTCCGCCTCCCAGGAGCAAGACGCGCATGTCAGCGGCTCAGGGTCGCGCTGCGGCGCGGACCGATGGACACGGTGGTGATGGGGACACCGATGGCTGCTTCGACGTACTCCACGTACGCGCGGGCGGCGTTCGGGAGGTCCTCGTACGTCTCGACCTCCGAGATGTCCTGGGACCACCCGGCGAGCGTCTCGTAGACGGGGTAGCAGTTGTAGAGGACCCGCTGCTGCCGCGGGAACTCGGTGTAGCGCTGGTCGAGCGAGTCGTAGGCAACCGCGATCTTCAGCTCGTCGAAGTGGGACAGCACGTCGAGCTTGGTGAGTGCGATCTGGGTGATCCCATTGACACGCACGGCATACCGCAGCGCCACGAGGTCGAGCCACCCGCAACGGCGCCGTCGTCCGGTGACGGTGCCGAATTCGCCCCCGATCTCGACCATCTTCTCGCCGATCGGGTTGTCGAGTTCCGTCGGGAACGGACCGGAACCGACCCGACTGATGTAGGCCTTGGCCACCCCGAGGACGTCGTCGATCATCGTGGGGCCGATGCCGGAGCCGATGGTGGCGCCACCGGCCGTCGGGTTCGACGACGTGACGAACGGATACGTGCCGTGGTCGATGTCGAGGAGCGTTCCCTGCCCACCCTCGAACACGACCGAGCGTCCGGCGACCAGCGCTTCGTGGATCAGCAGCGACGTGTCGGTGATGTGATCGTGGAGGGTCTCGCCGTACTCCAGGTACTCCTCGAGGATGGGCTCGAGGTCGAGCGGCAGCTGGTTGTAGACCTTCGTCAGGATCTTGTTCTTCTCCTTGAGGGCCACTTCGAGCTTCTCGCGGAGGATCTTCGGATCGGAGAGGTCCTGGAAACGGATGCCGTGGCGCTGGAACTTGTCCATGTAGGCAGGCCCGATTCCACGCTTGGTGGTGCCGATCTGGTTGCGACCGAGATACCGTTCCATCACGGCATCGAGCTTGCGGTGGTACGGCATGATCACGTGGGCGTTTGCCGACACCTGCACACGATCCGGATCGATGTCCCGCTCTGCGAGCATCGCCATCTCGTCGAGCAGCACGCTGGGGTCGACCACGCAGCCGTTGGCGATGACGGGAGTCACCTGCGGGTAGAGGACCCCGGACGGGATCAGCGACAGAGCGAACCTCTCGTCACCCACGACGATGGTGTGACCGGCGTTGTTGCCACCCTGGTAGCGGACCACGAGATCTGCCTCGCGAGACAGTGTGTCCGTGATCTTGCCCTTGCCCTCGTCGCCCCACTGCGCGCCGATGACCACTGTGGCTGGCATGGATTGCTCCCCTCGAGTGATCCGGATTGTATACGGAGCGGCCTGAGCCGCCCCCACCCCGATGAGACTCGCGTCGGCGCGGGCCGCCGCCTGCCGGTACACTCCCCGGCGGAAGGGGGGCCCGGCCGGCCAGGGAGCTCCCCGTGCCGAAGATCCGAGGCGAGAACATCGCCGATCACAAGCGACGCACGGTGGAAGCACTGCATCGTGCCGGCGCAGATCTCTTTCTCGAGATGGGGTTCGTCGCCGTGACGCTCGGCGCCATCGCCGATCGTGCCGGGATCGGGCGCACGACGGTCTACGAGTATTACCGCTCCAAGGAATCGCTGCTCGCCGACCTCGTCCACCATCGGGTGCCGCACCGACTGCACGGCGCCGTGGCGACCCTGGAACACGCTCATCCAGTCGATCGGCTCGACGAGCTCTTCCGAGCGTGCGTGGCACATGCCGTCGCCGACCGTGAGGCGACCCATTTGTTGTTCCGGGTTGCACGGGAACTCCCCGCCGACCGCCGGGCCGAGGTGTGGCGTTCATTCGACCCCGTCATCGACGAGATCCGACGCATCGTGAGGAGCGGTGTCGCCAGGGGAGAGATCCGGGGTCGCAACCCGGAGGTCATGCAGCAGATCGTCGTCGATCACCTCGTCGCGACGATCGAGACGATCCACGACGCAGAACTGGACAACGAAGGTCGTCGGGAACTTCTCGACGACCGCGTGCAGTTCTTACGTTCGGGTCTCGCGGCGTGACCGTCTCTGACTAGGGCTTGCGCACGGACTCAGTTAGTGTTCCGCCCGCCGAACCGCTGGAGACACGACACCTTGGAAGAACAGGCCATCACACGCCAGGCGACTCGTCGCCCCGACGGTGAGATCACGGTCCTCGCCGAGCACGCAGCCCCTCCGATCCGCACCGAGGCGCTCCATCTCGCGACGACGACATCGAACGAGTTCTGGGATCTCACCGAACACGTTCGCGGCGTCGT
>CAYFYC010000069.1:0-7879 GCA_964347305.1 uncultured Acidimicrobiaceae bacterium
AGGTCCATCGGGCCGACAAGCCGGGAGGGAGTGCTGCTCGGACGGAGCGACCCTCACACTCGCGCCGCTCACACGTGGATCGCTGCAGACGGTTCAGGACTTCGCCAACTCCTTGGTCACGACTCGCTGGACCGTGTTCCAGCCGCGGGTCGTGACCCGGCTGCCGAGGAGACGCTCGATGATCCCCCCCGAACCTCTGGTCCGACCATCAACCATGATCGAGACGCTGTAGATCTCACGATCGTCGGCGCGGAGGATGGCGACATCGCCCCGCTCTGTCACCATCGGCAGCTCGACGGGCAGGTCGACCGGGTGATGCGCAAACGTGACGACCCGTTCGTAGGCCGCGTCGGCGAGCGGCCCGGTGAAGGGATCGCCGGCGGCGATCTCGGTCAGGCGGGTGAGGGTGCGCACATAGAGCGGCTCGGTCCGCCCGAGCACGCCGGCGATCGACTCCTCGACACCGGCGACCATGGCATCGACGGCTCCGGGTGGGCACGTGAATCCGACATTCCCGGTCGAAATGTACGAGACGGGATCCGTCGCCCCGTGCTCCTCGAAGAACCCGAGCAACACGGTGCGAGTCAGTCCCTCGCGGCCGATCATGATGTTGCGCACGAAGGCGACGTGGCGAGCCGCGAGCTCAGCGGCGGGCGTCAGAGGCCCCACTCGTCATCGCAGCCTTCAGCTGCTCGAGCTCGCTGCGGAGCCGGGTCGTGAAGGAGCGGCGCAGGAGAGGTCCGAACAGGAACGATGCCACCCGGGTCGCCACCGAGTCCGGACCGGCCGCGATGATGTTCGTCACGGTGGTCGCGTCCGGCCCGTCTTCGAGCTCCATGCGACCCTCGAACTGGAACGGTCCGCGGAAGCTGCGCGAGCCGAACACCCGTGGCGCCTCGAATTCGGTGACCTCGAGCTCGATCGAGTCGGGGCGCCATCCCTGGATGTAATCCAACACATAGCGGGCGCCCTTGCCCATTTCCTTGGAGAGGAGCTTGGCGGACTTCACTCCTGACACCCACCGCGGCATCTCGGTCACGGTGGTGACGAAGCCGAACACCTCTTCGACGGGTCGATCGATGGTGATCGTCGCCATGGCCTTCATCGCTTCACCTGCTCGGTTCCCTGGGCACTCACACGGTACCGCACCGAGATGAGTATCGGCATGGCTTTCGACCTAGTTCAGGAGAAGCTCCGCGATCTGCACGGCGTTGAGTGCCGCACCTTTGCGAAGGTTGTCGCCGACCGTCCACAAGGAGATGCCGCCAGGCGTGCCGACCGTGGCACGCACCCGGCCCACGAGAACGTCGTCGATACCTGCGCTGTCGAGCGGCGTGGGCACCTTGGCGTCGTTCCAGAGCTGGGTCCCGGGTGCATCGCCCAGGATCTCGAGTGCCTCGTCGATCTGGACAGGACGGTCGAAGAACATGGTCCCGGCGATCGCATGACCCACCATCACCGGCACACGGACGCAGGTCGGCTCGACGCGGATGTCGTCGCGCTCGAGGATCTTGCGGGTCTCGTTGACCAGCTTCCACTCCTCGTCGGTGTAGCCCTGCTCTGTGAAGTCGCCTGCGTGGGCGAGCACGTTCCAGCCGATAGGCCGGGCGTAGACGCCCGACTGTGGGTCGGACCATCCACCGCTCGCGAGGAACTCTCTGTCCTTGCCGAGCACGTCGATCTCGTGGGCGAGGGCCTCCATTCCTTTCATGCCCGTCCCGGACACGGACTGATACGAGGTGGCGACGAGCGACGTGAGGCCGGCAGCCCGATGCAGCGGCCCTGCGGCCATCATCAACACCATCGTCGTGCAGTTCGGATTGGCGATGATGCCTCGGTTGGAAGCAACCGCATGGTCGTTGACCTGAGCCACGACCAGCGGGATGTCGGGAACCTGACGGAAGGCCGACGAGTTGTCGACGACGGTCGCCCCTGCCGTAGCGAACGCGGGGGCGAATTCCCGGGATCGACTGGCGCCCGCAGAGAACAGAGCGATGTCGATACCCGAGGGATCGGCGGCGCCGAGATCCTCGATCGTCACGTCACCCCACCTCGTCGGCACCGTCCTGCCTGCGCTGCGGGAAGAGGCCATGAGCCTCAGCTCGCCGAGCGGGAAGTCGCGTGCCTCCAGGATGGAGAGCATCGTGGTGCCGACGGCGCCGGTGGCGCCGACGATGGCAACGCTGGGTGCGGTCATGCCGACTCCTGGGTTGGTGTGCCGCGCAGCTCGAACCCGTCATGGAGCGAGCGGACGGCGGCGGTGACGTCCTCGCCGCGCACGATACAAGAGATGCGAATGGGCGAGGTCGAGATCATCTCGATGTTGATCCCGTGTTCGGAGAGGATGCGGAACATGCGCGCCGCCACCCCCAACTCGCTCTTCATGCCGGCCCCGACCAGGGAGACCTTGGCGATGTCGAGATCGACGTCGACGCCTGCCGCCCCGATCGACGCCATGGCGTCTGCGGTCACGTCCCGGGCGCGTCCCGCCTGCGCTCTCGGGACCGTGAACGAGATGTCCGTCACGCCCTCCATCGACACGTTCTGAACGATCATGTCGACATTGATCCCTTCGTCGGCGAGGGCTTCGAAGATGCCGGCCGCCACGCCGGGCTTGTCGGGGACGCCGTGCACGGTGACCTTGGCCTCCGACGTGTCGTGGGCCACCCCGCGGATGATCGCTTCTTCCATCGTCTCCTCCTTGACCCATGTGCCCTCGCCGTCATGGAACGACGAGCGGACGTGGATCGGGATGTTGCGCCTGCTGCCGAGCTCGACCGATCGGGCCATCAGAACGCCCGCACCCGCACCCGCCAGCTCCAGCATCTCTCCAAACGTGATCTCGTCCAGCTTGATGGCGTCGGGGACCAGCCGTGGATCGGCGGTGAACACCCCGTCGACGTCCGTGTAGATCTCGCACAGATCGGCCTCCATGGCTGCGGCGAGAGCGACGGCCGTGGCGTCGGAACCGCCGCGACCCAGCGTCGTCACCTCCTTGGCGACCGGATCGACACCCTGGAACCCCGCCACGATGACGACCTTGCCGCCGTCGAGCGCCTCCCGCACCCGGTCGGCCCTGATGTCGATGATCTCGGCCTGACCGTGGACGTTGGTCGTCAGAATGCCCGCCTGGGAGCCGGTCAGGCTCATCGCAGGCACGCCGCGGTCCTGGATCGCCATCGCCAGCAACGCCATCGAGATACGTTCACCCGCGGTGAGGAGCATGTCCATCTCGCGAGGGTGCCTTCGAGGGCTGACGTCCCTGGCGAGCGAGATGAGGTCGTCGGTCGTCTTGCCCATCGCCGACACCACCACGACGACGTCGTTGCCGGCCGTCACCGCATCGGTCACGCGGCGCGCCACGTTGCGGATGCGGTCGGCGCTGCCAACGGACGTGCCGCCGAACTTCTGGACGATCAAAGCCATGGCCGCAGGAGTGTACCGGTGGGTCGGCCACCCCAAGTGGCGCAGTCCCCGGGCGGTCCTAGCATTGCCCGTCATGACCACGACCCGTCCTCTCCGCCGCGTCGCCGCGCTCGGTGCCATCCTCTCGATCGTCATCACGGCGTGCGGCGCGTCGACCGACGACGAGACTTCGACCACCACCACGATCGCGCCGTTGATCCCTCTGCAGGCGCCCCCGAGCGACTACGAGGGATTCCGAGCCCAGGAGACGGCATGCGGTGGCACGGCCCCGGCCGCGGCCGCCGAGCTCCAGTTCGACGGCTACGACGACATCGAAGTCGCTCCGGGGACCACCGCCACCATCACGACGTCGTGTGGAGACATCGTGATCGAGCTGGACCCCCAGGCCGCACCCGAGACGGTCAAGTCCTTCGTGTTCCTGGCAGAGAGCGGCTACTTCGATGGCACGGCCTTCCACCGCGTCCTCCCGGGCTTCGTCATCCAGGGCGGAGACCCGACGGCCACGGGACGGGGAGGGCCGGGATACGTCGTCCCCGACGAGTACCCGGAGGCCGGGTTCTCCTATGACTTCGGAGTCGTCGCCATGGCGAATGCCGGTCCGAACAGCACCGGCTCGCAGTTCTTCATCATGGTCGGCGAGGCCGGGCTCTCCCCGAGCTTCAGCCCATTCGGGCGCGTCCTCTCGGGTGAAGACACGTTGCTCGACATCGTTCGCATCCCCCTCGCGGCGAGCCGCACCGGTGAACGGAGCGTGCCCCTGGAAACGGTGTACATCGAGGGCGTCACGATCGCAGCCCCGTGACCACCACAGCGCCATGACGAACGCAGCACCGTGACGAGGTCCACGTGACCACCACCGGCCGGCGGCGGCTCGAAGGCTTCGGCGAGGTGCCGGGGCCCTGGTCCCGGTCCGCCGGGATTGGATACACTCCGGTCATGGCTACCGACAAACGCGAACGGCAGCGGGCGAATCGCGAGCAGCGGAAGGCCGAGCAGGCCAAGCTCCGGAGACGCCGGCAGCTGCTCAACACGATACGCCGCGGTGCCATCTGGCTCGTGGTCGTGATCATCGTCGTCGTGCTCGCCGCCCTGGTCTTCTAGACGTCGGTGGCCGTCGACCTGCACCTCCACTCGACAGCGTCGGACGGCACCGATCCCCCGGCTCGCATCGTCCAACTCGCCGTCGAGACGGGTCTGAGCGCAATCGCGCTCACGGACCACGACAACCTCGGCGGGATCGCCGAAGCACGCGACGTTGCCGCCACCGACCTCGAGGTCGTCAGCGGCACCGAGCTCTCGGTCGACTGGGACGGCCGCGCCGTCCACCTCCTCGTCTACTTCCTCGAACCGGGGCCCGGCCCCCTCCAGGACCGCCTCGGCTGGCTCCAGGAGAGCCGGCACGCCCGCAATCTCCGCATGATCGAACGATGCAGGGAGCTCGGTCTCGACATGACCTTCGAGGAGGTGTTCGAGGAGGCGCTGGGACGAGGCGTGGGGCGACCGCACTTCGCCGCGGTGATGCTCCGCAAGGGCCATGTGCAGACCATCACCGAGGCCTTCGATCGCTACCTGGCGGCGGGTGGTCTCGTCTACGAGCCGCGGGACCGGCTGGCCGCCCCGGAGGCCATCGAACTCGCCATCGCATCCGGAGCCGTGACCTCGCTGGCCCATCCCCACACCGTCGGTGTGGGGCGTGACGAGTATGCGACGACATTTCGCGAGCTCGCCGACCTCGGTCTCCATGGCATCGAGGCCCACTACGCCGAATACGAGCCTGCCATGCGTGCACATCTGGCCGGGATCGCCCGCGATCTCGGGCTCGTCGCAACCGGTGGCTCGGACTACCACGGCACCTACAAGCCGGGGCTCGCCGTCGGGACGGGAAAGGGCGATCTCGTGGTGTCCGATGAGGTGCTCGAAGCCCTGCGAGCCAAGGCGTCGAGTGCCTAACGAAGCGTCAAGCACCATTTCCGGCGGGCCGATAGAAGACGCAGACCAACGAGGGGTCCGCCGACGATCATGCCCGAAGCCGCAGCGCAAGCGCCCATCCGGTATCGCGACGTCCGGGTCGCGTACAACACCGTGCGCGCTGCCGGTGGTCTCGCCATCATGCTGCTCGCCATCGCCGGATTCCTCGCCGATGGATCGATCCCCGTCATCACGCTGAGCGGTGGCGCCGTCATCCTCGGCGACGCCATCTATCGCCGCAGCACCGACACCGATGCCCTTCCCGTCCTCCTCGTGGACACCACCATCATCGGAGCCATCGGTCTCCTCGTCGGCCAGGGAAACTCGTCCATCGTCGGACCCTTCGTCTACGTCCTGACGGCGAGCCTCCTCCTGCTCAGCCAGACCCGGGCCGCCGCCGTCCTCGCCTACGCCACGGTCTGGTTGGTCCCCACCATGCTCTGGGCACCACTCGACTCCCCGGTGCAATCGGAGGCGACGGCAGAGCTCGTGCGGTTCGTCCCGTTCGTGTTCGTGGCGATCGTCGGTCGCCTGCTCCTCGTGGCCATCGAGGCGCTCCACGCGGCGCGCAGCCAGTTCGAGTCGGCGCTCGAATCGGAGCGGCGGGCGGCGGCGCTGAAGGACGAATTCGTGTCGATGGTGAGCCACGAGCTGCGAACCCCACTCACCTCGATCGGTGGCTTCACCGACACGTTGTACGACGGCTGGGAGAACCTGACGCATCCCGAGATCGAGGAGTTCCTCGGCATCGTGAAGCGGGAATCCACCCATCTGTCGAACCTCGTCGAGGACATCCTCGTCATCCCGAGGCTCGAGGCCGGCCGGTTGCCCCTCGAATCCGAGGAGTTCGATCTGCGAGATCTCACCTTCGAGATCGCATCGGTCATCTTCAGCGACGACGAGCGCAACTGTGAGGTGTCGATCCCCGGCGGCGTCATCGCCAACGCCGACCTGGGTCGGGTCAAGCAGATCTTGCGCAACCTGCTGGAGAACGCTCGCAAGTACGGCGGAGACCAGGTTCTGGTCGACGGCGAACTCCACGGAGACCTCTATCGCATCACCATCGCCGACAACGGGCCAGGGGTGCCGGAGGCCGATCGCGACAGGATCTTCCAGCACTTCGAGCAGCTGACGAAGGGCGACAACCGGATGGATCAGGGCGTCGGGCTCGGTCTGCCGATCGCGAGGAAGCTCGCCAGGGCGATGGGAGGCGACCTGTGGTTCGCGGCGAGGTTCCCGACCGGGTCGATGTTCCATTTCACGGTGCCGCTGAACCGGAGCACCGTCGCACCGGCCGGCGAGGTCACGTCACTCTTCGACGGCTGATCCCGCCCACCGGTCGAGATCACTCGTCGGCGAGATCACCTGTCGTCGAGTTGGACTGGCGATGCCACTGCACCTCTTCGTACGCCTCCGACGGGAGCGGAACCTGGAGGTCGCGGGGCCGACCGGCCGCCACCCATGCGCTGGGCCGGGGTCGACGTAGCGGCATCGCCCTGCGCACGGCCTCTTCGTGGAGCAGCTCGGCGATGACGGCCGTGATCGCGGCGGCCGCGACGGGACCGTGTTCACCATCGATGCGCAGGCCTTCCATCCGATCGGTCACTGTTCGTCTCCAGAGTGCTCGACGAGTTCCACGAGGGTACCCGCAAAGGCACTCGGGTGAACGAAGGCGATGCGGTGGCCGCCACCCCCGATGCGGGGGACCTCGTCGACGAGCCGCACCCCCTGGCCGGCGAGATGTTCCAGCGCAGCCTCGATGTCGGGCACGGCAAACGCCACGTGGTGCAACCCTTCTCCCCTCCTGGCGAGAAAGCGACCGACCGGGGTGTCTTCGTCGAGAGGCTGGAGCAGCTGGATGAACGAACCGCCCACGGGCAACATCGCCTCCTCGACTCCCTGTGATGCCACCACCTCCCGGTACATCGGCTCGACCCCGTACTGGGCGGCGAACTCCGCCAGCGCCCGATCCAGGTCGGGCACCGCGATCGCGACGTGGTCGACGTTGTAGGGCAGCATCACGCAACCGTACCGGGGACCGCCGTCGACCCGCCAACTACCATCACCTCCATGAGGAACCCCGTGATCACCTCGGCAGCCCGCACGCCCATCGGCCGCTTCAACGGGGTGTTCCCCCCCCTCACCGCAATGGACCTCGGTGGAGCGGCGATCGCAGCCGCCCTCGACCGGTCGGGTCTCATGCCGGAATCGGTCGACGAGGTCCTGTTCGGTCACGTCCTGCAGGCAGGCCAGGGGCAGATCACTGCACGCCAGGCGGCTCGCCAGGCGGGCGTGCCGATGACCGTTCCGGCCACCACCATCAACAAGGTCTGTCTCTCCGGGATGACGGCCATCGCCGACGCGACCCGGCGCGTCCGACTCGGCGAGGCACACTTCGTGGTGGCAGGCGGCATGGAGTCGATGACCAACGCCCCGTATGTGCTCCCGAAGGCACGCCAGGGCCTGCGCATGGGGGACGCCACCC
>CAYFYC010000069.1:8054-8347 GCA_964347305.1 uncultured Acidimicrobiaceae bacterium
CGCCACGAGCAGGACGAGTGGTCGGTCGCCAGCCTCGAACGCGCCGCCGCGGCGCGCGACTCCGGCGTCACCGCGAACGAGATCGCACCGGTCTCGGTCCCGCAGCGGAAGCGGGATCCCCTGATCGTCGAACACGACGAAGGCATCCGAGACGACGTCACGCTCGAAAGCCTCTCCAGTTTGCGCCCCGCCTTCGCCCGGGACGGCACGATCACCGCCGGCAATGCGTCGCAGATCTCCGACGGCGGAGCCGCCGTGATCGTCGCCGACCGAGAAGCCGCCGAGGCGAAGGG
>CAYFYC010000069.1:8357-9035 GCA_964347305.1 uncultured Acidimicrobiaceae bacterium
TTGCCGTCCAGATCCTCCAGCTCGACGTTGGTCACGATGGCGGGGCTCTGGCCGTAGCTGTAGGGCGTTATCCTGGCGACGTCGTAGGGCACCCAGCCGACCGAGAAGCCGCCGAGGCGAAGGGGCTGCCGATCGTGGCCGAGATCCTCGCCTACGGTCAGACCGCAGGGCCGGATGCGACGTTGCACGAGCGCCCTGCCGAGGCCCTGCGCAGAGCCCTCAAGCGACTCGACTTGGACTCGTCGGCCCTCGACGTGGTGGAGATCAACGAGGCCTTCGCCTCGGTGGCCCTGTGGTCCGCCCGCATGCTCGAGATCGACCATGCGAACGTCAACGTGCACGGCGGGGCCGTGGCGATCGGCCACCCGCTCGGTGCCACCGGAGCCCGGATCGTGGTGTCGCTCATCAACGCCCTGCAGCAGCGGGGTGGAGGCATCGGCGGTGCTGCACTCTGTGGCGGCGGAGGCCAGGGGGACGCCCTCATCATCAAGGTCGAGGGCTGAGCCCGTGCAGAGTCTGCCCGACAGGAACCTCGCCATGGAGTTGGTGCGGGTCACAGAGGCGGCGGCGATGGCAGCCTCCCGTCATCAGGGTCGCGGAGACAAGCACGCGGTCGACCAGGCAGCCGTCGATGCCATGCGGCAGATGCTCGCCACGGTCGACATGGACGGCATCGTC
>CAYFYC010000069.1:9045-17774 GCA_964347305.1 uncultured Acidimicrobiaceae bacterium
GTCGTGATCGGTGAGGGGGAAAAGGACGAGGCGCCGATGCTCTACAACGGCGAGCGCGTCGGCAACGGCACTCCTCCACTCGTGGATGTCGCGGTCGACCCCGTCGACGGGACCAGCCTCACGGCGCGCGGGATGCGAGGCGCCCTCACGGTCATCGCGCTCTCCGATCGCGGCACGATGTACGCCCCGGGGAGCCTCGTCTACATGGACAAGATCGCCGCCGGCCCCGAGTCGGTCGGCGCCATCGACATCGAAGCGCCAGTTGCGGCGAACCTCGCAGCCGTCGCCAAGGCGAAGCGGAAGCCGATCAGCGATGTCACGGCGATCATCCTGGATCGCCCCCGCAACGAGCGCTACATGAGCGACGTGCGGGAAGCCGGCTCCCGCATCCATCTCATCACCGACGGCGACATCTCAGGTGTCATCGCCACCGCATTCGAGGACAGCGGTGTCGACATCCTGTTCGGCATCGGCGGCTCTCCCGAGGCCGTGACCGCGGCATGTGCGATGGCGGCCCTCGGGGGCGAGATGCAGTGCAAGCTGTGGCCCCGGGACGAGAGCGAAGTCGAGTTCGCCAAAGACGAGGGTCTCGACCTGGACCAGGTACTCACGGTGCGCCACCTGGTCGACTCCGACCACACGTTCTTCGCCGCCACCGGCGTGACGGGCGGCTCGTGGTTGCGCGGGGTCACCTTCAGCGGGGTCACCGCAGAGACCCACAGCGTGGTCATGCGATCCCAGACCGGCACCGTTCGATTCGTGCACACCACCCAGCGGTTCGATCGAAAGGCGCCCGTGGGATGGGAATTCGACGCGTCGTGAGCGAAGCGACCCCGGTCGGCCCACACCGCGTACCGAGCGGCGGAGCCACGCCGTGAGCCGCCCGTACGTCGCCGAGGACCTGACCGATGTACAGCGGGTCTGGAGGGAGTGCGGCTGGATCGAGTCCGACGAAGAAGCTGCGATCCTCGCACCGTTCCTCGAGGAGGCGATCGCCCGCGTCGGCGAGGTGAACGGCACGGTCGAGAGCCTCACGTCCGGACATTCCGGAGTCATGCGATACCGCACGACGGACGTCGACGCCGTGCTCGTGACCTCTGTGACCACGTCGTGGGTGGGTCGGAAGCGCGGCCTCGCCCGACGCCTCACCGCCGACGTCCTCGCCGACGCGGCAGGCGCGGGAGCGATCGTGGCGGCACTCGGCATCTTCGAGCACGGCTTCTATGACCTGCTCGGGTTCGGCACGGGCCCCTATGAGCACGTGGTCTCGTTCGACCCATCGGCGCTGACCGTCCCCGGCGGGCATCGAACGCCCGTCCGGCTCGGGCGCGACGATCACCCGGAGATCGCCGACGCCCTCCGACGGAGAAAGCGCAGCCACGGCGGGATCAGCATCCATGGCCCGCAGTTCGTCAACGCCGAGCTCGGCCTGCTCAACCCACCGTTCGGGCTCGGCTACCGCGACGAATCCGGGCGGCTCACCCACCTCGTCTACGGCAAGGCCAAAGGCGAAGAGGGCCCGTACCGGCTGTATTACCTCTCATACGAGACGACCGGCCAGCTGATGGAGTTGCTCTCGCTGCTGCGATCGCTCGGCGACCAGGTACGCACGATGACGATGGCAGAGCCACCCGAGATCCAGATGCAGGACGTCGTGAAGCACCCGTTTCGGGCCCAGACGATGACGAAAGGGAGCAGCTTCGAAGCCGGAGTTCGGTCGAACGCGTGGTGGCAGGTCAGGATCCTCGACGTGCCGCGGTGCATCGCTGCGGTGCACTGGGTCGGCGAGCCCGTGAGATGCAACCTGCGGTTGTCGGATCCGCTCGAGGGGCTGCTCGAAGGATCGTGGCGCGGCGTCGGCGGCGACTACGTGGTGGAGCTGGGGCCGACCTCCCACGCCCGACCCGGGCACGACGACGCCCTCCCCACCCTCACCGCGGACGTGGGTGCGTTCAGCCGGCTCTGGATGGGCATCCGACCGGCGACGAGCCTCACCGTGACGGACGACATGTCCGGCCCCGCCGAGCTGCTCGAGGCCCTCGATGCCGTCTTCCTCTCGCCGACCCCCCGACCGGGGATCTACTTCTGAGCAGCCACGGCGGCCAGCAGATCGTCGTAGACGGGTGCCTGCACGCTCCAGTCGAACCGCGCCGCCTCGGCCATCAGCGGGGTGGCAGCCGACCGGCGTCCCTCTGGATCCGCCAGCGCTCGCTCGATCCGCTCGATCGCCTCGTCGAACGTGCGGTAACAGCACCGCTCCGACAGCGACGCAGGGATGCGCTCTGGGTAGACCAGCCGGTCGGGAACGATGGGCAGGACGCCTGCAGCCATCGCCTCCGTGAGGGCGACGCCGAAGAACTCCTGCCGCGCCGTGCTCACCATGATGTCCGCCCGACCCAGCGCGTCCACATAGGAGGCACGATCGAGCTCCGCATTCACCTCGATCCGGTCGGCATGACGTCGCGTGATCTCGGTCAGAGCCTCGGACGAATCGCCGATCCGTTCACCGGCGAGCAGCAGCCGGAACTCGTTGCCGCGCTCCACGAGCCGGTCCACGAGCGCGAGAAAGACCTCGGGAGCCTTGTCGTGCTCCCAGCGGTGGTTCCACAGGATCCGTGGCGGATCGGATCGCTCGGCACGAGGCGCCAGATCACCACAGTCGACGCCGACGGGCACCACACGGCTCTTGTCCACCACCCGGCCCACGAGGCTCGAATGGCGGTGGTCGGGGAAGCGACGGAGCAGTCTCGGCAGCTCCTCGAGGAACACGGTCCGGTGGTACTCGGAATTGAACCACACCTGGTCGGCGGCGACACACGACACCCAGTTGATCACCGGATACGTCTCGTCGCGCTCCTCTCCCGGTGCGCTCGGGTAGGTGAGCTGGCTCTCGTGGAGGTAGAGCACGGCCGGCAGCCGTGCGCCACGCAACAGACCCTGGAAGGCGGCGAGATCGAGCATGCCGGTGGCGAGGACGACGTCGAATGCGTCCGATCCGCCTGCAGCGCTCAGCTCTTCGGCGAGCGTGACGTGGGCCCCGCGCATACGCCACTTCCAGAACCTGGCGTCGTGGCCAAAGACGGTCACCGCGTGACGGGAAGATGCGGCGAATCCTGCCGCCCACGCGAGATGCGATCCACCGAGGTACGGGTCGACGAGCGCCACCCGCACCGTCATGTCAGAGCTCGCGACGGCCGACCAGGGCACGACCGAGGGTTATCTCGTCGGCGTAGTCGAGGTCACCGCCGACCGGCAGACCGCTGGCGAGACGACTGACCTTGATCTCGAGTGGCTTGAGGAGCCGGGCGAGGTAGAGCGCCGTGGTGTCTCCCTCGACGGTCGGGTTCGTGGCCGCGATCACCTCGGTGATCGACTCTGCTTCGACCCTGGCGACCACCTCCTTCACATTGAGCTGGTCGGGCCCGATGCCCTCGATCGGCGAGATGGCACCGCCCAGCACGTGGTAGCGACCCGAGAACTCCTGGGTGCGCTCGATGACCGCGATGTCCTGCGCCCGCTCGACGACGCAGACCAGCGTCGGGTCGCGACGCAGGTCACGGCAGATCGTGCATTCGATCTCAGACGTCACGTTGAAGCAGCGCTGGCACTGGCGAACCTGCTTCCGCATGTCGGCGATCGCCTCACTGAGCCGAAAGGCGTCGGCTTCTTCGACATTGAGCAGGTGGAAGGCGAGGCGCTGCGCGCTCTTGCGGCCGATCCCCGGCAGCCGTGCGAGCTCGTCGACGAGACGCTGGACCGGGGGTTCGAACATCAGCCCAGCAGACCGCCGAGACCACCCATGTCGAGCCCTGCCAGGGGACCCATCGCATCGGCGGCTGCCTCGTTCGCCTGCGTCATGGCTTGCTTGAACGCCGCCACGACGAGATCGCCGGCCATCTCCGGATCGTCCGGGTCGAGCACGCTCGGGTCGAATTCGACGGAGACGAGATCACCGGCACCGGTGACCGTGGCCTTCACCACGCCGCCTCCGGCCGACCCGGTGAACTGCTGCTCGGCGAGTTGCTGCTGGGCCTGCTGCATCTGTTGTTGCATCTGCTGGGCCTGCTGCATGAGCGCCCGCATGTCTTTTGGCATTCGTGACATGCCGCTGAGGGTAGCGCTCGACGAGAAGATTCCCGGGCGCCCCGAGTTCAGTCCGAGACGACTTCACCGCCGAGCAGATCGATGACGAGCCCTGCCGGGTCCGGCGCATCCGCCTCGTCGGCGAGACCGGACTCGAGGTCGGACATTGCAGCGTCGGCCTCGCCCAGTCCCGGGTCGGGGACCGCCTCGGTGCTCCCGTCTGCGCCCACGAACGACACGCGCAGCGGGGCGCCCACGTTCGAGGCGACGAGGCTCTCCATGGCTCCACGCAACTCCTCGTCGACCGCCAACTGCTCGAGGTGGAACGGCAGGTGCGCCGGCACGGCCAGCTCGAGCGTCGTGCCGGTGACCCTCAGTGGCGAGGTCTCTTTGACGAGCGCATGGCGCCGGGGACCGGCGAGGTCACGGACACCGGCGACGATGACGGGCCATGCTGCGACGACCGCCCCCATGTCGACGGCCGGAGCTGCGTGTGCCTCACCCTCGTCGGTCGCGGCCTCGGCCGGTGGCGCAGTCGCAGCCGCGGCCTCCGAAGCCGGCGGTTCCGCCGGTCGATCGGCGGACTCGTCCGGCTCTGTCGCAGGCGTCGGGGCCGGTCGGGTCGCGGCGGGCGCCGGCGTCCGCTCGCTCGCCGGTGCGACGAAGGGAGCATCCGGAGCGATGTCCTCCGGCTCGTGCCGGGTCGCGGCCGGTGGGGCCTGGGCAGACCGCTGGTGGAGGGCACGCACCTGTGATTCGAGACGATCGATGCGGTCCCGCAGCGCACCGACGTCTTCGGAGGTCTCGGGTCGGGTGAGCCGGATCATCGCCAGCTCCACGACGAGCCGCTCCTCACGACCTTGCCGCAATTCGACCAGGGCGTCTCCGAGCTCGTCGACCACGCGGAGCGTCTCGGCGGCGCTGAGCACCGTGGCCTTGGCCCGCCACTCCGCGATCACGTCACCGGACTCGTCGACGACCTCCTCCAGGTTCGGCGAGTACTGGGCGAGGAAGACCCCGCGGAAGTAGCCGAGCGCATCGGCGACGAAGCGGCGCAGATCGGCGCCACGGGCACTGAGCTCGGCGGTCAGGGTCAGTGCAGCCGCCGCGTCACGGCCGTGGACCGCGTCGGCGAGCCGCCCGAACGCATCGGGGTCGGCGAGACCGAGCGCACGGCTCACCTCTTCCGACTCGACCGAGCCGCCCCCGAGGGCGGCAACCTGTTCCAGCAGGCTCATCGCGTCTCGCACCGATCCCCCGGCGTGGGTGGCGATCAGGGCCAGCGCCCCGTCGCTCGCCGTGAATCCCTCACGACCGCCGATGTCCCGAAGGTGGTCGACGAGGTTCTCGGTCGACACGGGCAGGAAGTCGAAACGCTGGGCGCGAGAGCGGATCGTGTCGAGAAGCTTGTAGGGCTCGGTCGTGGCGAGGACGAACACGACGTGCTCGGGCGGCTCTTCCAGCGTCTTCAGCAGAGCGTTGCCGGCGGCGCGCGAGAGCATGTGGGCCTCGTCGAGGATGTAGACCCGGCGGGGCGCCCCGGACACCGCAACGGTGCCGACGTTGATGCGGATCTCGCGGATGTCCTCGACCTTGTTGTGCGAAGCCGCATCGAGCTCGATCACATCGAGCGAAGTTCCAGTGGTGATCGCTTGACACGAGGGACACTTGTCGTCGGGCTCGCCGTCGGCGCCAGGGCTCGCACAGTTCAGCGCCTTGGCGAGCAGACGAGCGGTCGTCGTCTTGCCGGTGCCGCGGGGCCCTGCGAACAGGTAGGCGTGAGCGGTCTTGGCCTCGACCACCTCGCGCAGGAGCGTCTCGGTGACGTGGCGCTGGCCAACGACCTCGGAGAATTGGTTCGGCCGGTACTTGCGGTAGAGCGCCTGGTACTCCATCGGCGCCGAGACTAGTTGTCGGCTGAGACGCCGCACCCGGCGAGACGACCGCCGAGCCACGGAGTCGTGCTCCCAGTCGAAGCGTCCCACCCGGCGCCTGGTCCAGCTAGGTTCCCGGGTCATGCGCTTGGGAATCGACCTCGATGGCGTCGTGGCCGACTTCAACAGTGGCTGGATGCGCCGCTACAACGAGCAGTTCGGGACCGAACTGGACCCGTCGATGGTGACGACCTGGAACGCGATGCTGGGCCTGACCCGCTTCGCCTCGATGCAGGAGTTCTGGTCGTGGGCACATGGCAGCGATGGTCCTTCGATCTTCAGGGACCTGCCGGTCTTCCCGGATGCCGTGCCCGCGCTGCGGCGCCTCTCCGTCGACCACGACATCGTCATCCTCACGACGAAGCCGCGCTGGGCGATTCACGACACCTTCGCCTGGATCGCCGAGCATGGGGTGCCGACCCGCGAGGTGCACATGATCACCCGCAAGTGGGAGGTCGACTGCGACGTGTATCTCGACGATGCTCCCCACCTCCTACCCAGGCTCGTCGTGTCGCGACCGAACGCCACCATCGCCCGATTCGTGCGCCCGTGGAACCAACCCGTCGACGGGGTCCACGACGTCGACGACTGGCCCGCTTTCGAGGAATTGGTGGCGGGACTCGTCTGAATTCCAGCCTGCCAGAAAACTGCCCCCCCGATTGGTGCAGAGCGTCCGCCCCTCGGTAGCCTGACCTGGGAACGGGGGCTTTCGTCCCCCTTTGACGTGGAAGGGAAACTCTCAATGAAGCTACGCAAGCTGTTCGCGCTGCTCGCAGTGCTGGCGCTCGTGGCGGCCGCATGTGGAGACAGCGAATCCGACGAGACGACCACGACGGTCGCAGCGCAGGAGACGACGACCACGGTCGCACCCGAGACCACGACGACGGCGCCGCCGGAGACGACGACCACCGAGGCAATGGTCGAGATCGGCACCGCCGACAACCCGATCAAGGTGCTCTTCGTTCCGTCCGTGAGCGCCGAGGAGATCATCGCCGGTGGCGAGCTGCTGAAGCAAAACCTCGAAGAGGCAACGGGCCTCGTGTTCGACGTGAGCGTGCCGACGTCGTACGCCGCCACCATCGAAGAGATGTGTGCCTCACCCGACAACACCATCGGGTTCATCCCGGCACAGGCCTACGTCCTCGGCAACGAGCTCTGTGGCGTCGAAGTGGCGCTCAAGTCGCTCCGTTTCGGCTACACCGAGTACTGGACGCAGTTCATCGTCCCGCGTGACAGCGACATTCAGTCGCTCGAAGATCTCGCGGGCAAGAGCTGGGCCTACCCGGACGCCGCTTCGACGTCCGGCTTCCTCGTCCCGAGCGGTCTTCTCGGCTCGCTCGGCATCGAGGTCGGTGAGTCGTTCGAGGCCGGTGGCCACAGCGCCGTCGCCCGGGCCGTCTACAACAACGAGGCCGACTTCGGCACGACGTTCTTCAGCCCGACGATCGACGCCGACGGCAACACGGTCTGGGATGGCACCGGCGCAGGCGCCGACGTTCCGAACCCGGATGCGTGCGGCATCGTCACCGCAGACGCTGCGACGGGTGCATTCGGCGAGGGTGACCTGGTCTGTGGCGATCTCGAGGTCCGCGACGCACGTCGCAACATCCGCGAGGAAGCACCGGACGTCATCCAGAAGGTGCGCATCGTCACTCTCTCTGACCCGATCCCGAACGACACCCTGAGCTTCGGACCGGCGTTCCCCGAGGACCTGAAGCAGCAGATCATCGACGCCCTGACGGCGTTCGCGGCCAACGACCCTGAGGGGTTCGCCACGGCGTTCGACGCCTACTCGTGGGATGACGTGGCTGCCACGAACGACTCGGAGTTCGACTTCATCCGCGGTCTCGTCCAGCAGCTCGGTATCCAGATCGGCGATCTCTGATTCCGATCCGATAGGTAGCACACGACGAGTTCGGGGGCGGGGAGGCCATCTCCCCGCCCCCGACTCGCATCCGGTGGCAACGGCCACCAATATGGCTCAGCGATGCTGAAGGTCGAACATCTCACCAAGGTCTACGAGGGCGGCACCCAGGCGCTCACCGACGTCAGCTTCGAAGTCCACGAGGGCGAGTTCCTCGCTGTCATCGGTCTCAGCGGCTCGGGCAAATCGACGCTGCTCCGCTGCATCAATCGCCTCATCGAGCCGACGGAAGGCCGGATCACCTGGAACGGCCAGGACATCACGGCTGCTTCGCAGGAGGATCTCCGCCGCATCCGACGGCGGATCGGGATGGTGTTCCAGCACTTCAACCTCGTCCACCGCTCGAAGGTGCTGACGAACGTCCTTGCCGGCCGTCTCGGATACACGAACCCGGCACTGAGCCTGGTGAACCGCTTCTCGAAGGCCGACGTTGAGAAAGCCCACCGTCAGCTCGAACGAGTCGGGCTGCAGACGATGGCCGATCGCCGATCCGACGCTCTGTCCGGAGGGCAGCAACAGCGCGTGGGCGTGGCACGTGCCCTCATGCAGGATCCCGAGATCCTGCTCGCCGACGAACCCGTCGCAAGCCTCGATCCCGTGCTGGCTCACTCGATCATGCGGTATCTGGAGCTCATCAACGACGACGGGGTGATGGTGCTCTGCAGCCTGCACCACCTCGACCTGGTCCACCGCTATGCCGACAAGGTGATTGCACTGAACGAAGGCATCCTGATGTTCGAAGGCCCTCCCAGCGCGATCGACGACGACAGCACCTCGTCGGCGCGCCA
>CAYFYC010000070.1:0-3901 GCA_964347305.1 uncultured Acidimicrobiaceae bacterium
GTGACCTTCGAACCCGAAGTCGCAACGAACCAACGCCCAGCCGGTGTCGCCGTTTTCGTAGGCATCGATCTCCGCGATCTCGACGCTCCCCACACCGACGGTCGAGGCGACTTCGGCCCAATGCCGAGCCACGGCGACGCCCACATCACGCCCGACCCAGAGCTCCTCGTTGTCGGTGCCGAGGTAGGTGGCCGCGGCAGATGAGGAGTAGAGATTGGCGAGGGTCGCTCTGTCGTTCTCCGTGACCGCCTTCATCCAACGACGACACACGGCCTGCAGCTCTGGCGATTCGTTGATGGGCACGTCGAACATTGTGCCACCTCGGATCTCCGGCCCGAGACTCGACTCGGCGGCACTGCGATCGCATCGACACAGTTGTGGGGGTTCAGCCGTGGTGGCAGTGATGGACGTCCTGCTGGTGGTGGACCGTCTCATGGCCGTGTGTGTCGCCGACGTTGCTGAACGTGGCGTATCCGGCATTGAGTAGCCCATTGCACCCGTTCGAGCTCGGGTCGGCATTCGCAGCCGATGCCGGCACCATGGCAACGGATGCGAACAGGGCGGTGACCAGCATCCGGCGGAACCTCGGTGTCGTCCTACGGTTGCGTGGTGTGGCTTGACGCTCGTACATCGATCTGTCCTCCCTCGTCGACCCGGACCACCCGGGTCTCTCGGACAGGCAATGTCCGCTCGGGATCGGAACTTGACACCCAGCACCGAAAACCTCCCGTGTACGGTTGAAGCCGTGGCTCACGACGACACCCGGCGTACGTATCACGGGACAGATCCGAAGGAGTACTGGAGACGACTGCTCTCAGGAGAGAACAGAGCTCTCCGTCTGGGGCCGCGTCTGTTCGGGCGGTTTCCCAGCGCACCTCGATGCAAACTGTGTCATGCGCCTTTCGAAGGTCCGTCGGCACCGTTCTTCCGAGTTCTCGGCTTTCGCCGCTGGGCGCTCAACGCACAGATCTGTCGGTTCTGTATCTCGGGCGTAGCGAAGCGTCCCGGCGGGACCGAAGTCGAGGTCTCGCTGCTCTTCGCCGACGTGCGTGGCTCCACAACGCTGGCCGAGAGCATGACGCCTTCCGAGTTCACCGACTCGCTGAATCGCTTCTTCCGGCTCACGTTCGATGCGGTCGACGGCGAAGACGGCCTGATCGACCACATCGTGGGCGACGGAGTGATGGCCATGTGGATCCCGGGCTTTGTCGGCGCCGAGCATCCCGCACGGGCGATCGCGGCAGGGAGGAAGCTGGCCAAGACGCTTGCCTCGACCGAGGGACTGGGCACCTCATTCCCCGCCGGCGTCGGGGTGCACACGGGGGTGGCCTACGTGGGCGTGGTGGGGGAGAAGGGTTCGTTCGATTTCACCGTCGTCGGAGACGTCGCCAACACGGTGGCGCGCCTGGGATCGGTTGCCGGAGGGGGCGAGTTGGTGATGAGCGAGGCGATCGCCGAGGCCGCTGCCGTGGACACGGGTGGGCTCGTTCATCGGCGATTCGACCTGAAGGGCAAGGAAGGTGCCTTTCCGGCGTGGGTCGAGACGAGCGGGTGAGATCCGGCCCTCCTACGAACCGGGCGTGAGCATCAAGACGAAGTGATGAGGGCGTCTGTCTCGGCGAGGCGGGTGGCGACAACGGACAACATGGCTCTGGCAACCGCCGGCCGGTCGGCAAGCATCGCCTCGAAGGCGTCGGCGTGCACGACGAGCACGCGCACGTCCCCTCTGGCGACGACATCCGCGGTCCGCGCCGACCTGGTGAGGATGGCCAGCTCACCCACCGGATCGCCGGGACCCCGCTCGGCGATCTCGGTACCTCCGGCGGAGACCACCGCCGAGCCGGAGATGATGAGGAAGAGCTCGTCGGCTTCGCCGCCCTGGCGCACGAGGTGGTGCCCATCAGGGATGAGACGCTCGCTCGCGATGCCGGCCACGGCGACCAGATCGTCGGAGGTCAGCTCCGAGAAGATCGGTACTTCCTGCAACAAGAGCACACGATCGACCGTGCCGAGTGTGTCGAGGGTCTTCGCCATGTCGCCGGCAACGATATCCGAATGACCTTGCGTGAGCCTCCTGACGGTCTCACTCACCAGTGGGTCGGTGTCGTCGATGGTCGATTGCAGACCACGGTCGAATAGTTCCGGATCGATGTCGCGGCTTGCACGGAGGGCGAGCGCTCGA
The DNA here is from genome assembly GCA_964347305.1 of uncultured Acidimicrobiaceae bacterium. Lineage (GTDB taxonomy): Bacteria > Actinomycetota > Acidimicrobiia > Spongiisociales > UBA5794 > CAYFYC01. The sequence goes on from CAYFYC010000070.1 coordinate 2,183, forward strand.
ACGAGGGGATCGGGATCCGGGAAGAGCTCCGCCAACACCACGTGCAGTTCGCCCCATTCCGATGTGCTCTCGCCGGCATCGAGGAGATCGATCAGCGGCTTGGAAAAGGCGCGATCAGACAACGTGTCGAGCGCCTCGAGCGCCTGTGCCCTCGCTTCCGCATCGGCTGCCTCCAGACCTCGCTCGACCAACGCCAGTGCGGGGTGGTGATCGGCATGGGCGAGAGCCTCGAGGATGGTGCGCTCGATCGCCCACTCTCGCTCGTGGAGGAGTCGGCTGAGCTGTGCAAGTGAGGGGATCTCGTCATCCAGCACAGCCGATCGGCGATGCAGCTCCGCAGCATCCGAGATCCGTGCCTTGGCCCACGTCTCGAGCCGCTCCGCGTCGTCGGGTGCGTGCAGCAACCCGACGACGAGCCGGCGGGCCTCTTCCGTGCCCTCGTCGAGGATCGCCGCCACGTCGTCGAACCGGACCCCTGCGTGATGGAGCGCGGTTGCGGCTGCTCGTGCGGTCCGTTCGTCGGGATGGGCGCACGTGGCGATGATCAGCTTCCTCGACGCGGGGTCGCTCGAGGCTTCCAGCGCTCGCAACGCAGCGATGCGGAGCTCTCGCCGATCGGAGGCGAGGAAACGTGTGGCGACGTCGGTGGTGATCCCGTCGCAATCTGCAGCTGCTTCGAGCCCGGCGTGTTGCATGTCGAGGTCGCCCGAGGCGAGGAGGTCCCGGATCACTTCGACCGCAAGGTCCGGTCTGCCTGCGGCAAACAGGCCCGCGGCGGCGCGGCCCCTGACCTCAGGGTGGGCATCGTCGACGAGGGGGGTGAACTGCTCGGCAGGGGTGGGAGCATGTCGGGCGAGGAGGCCCACTGCGGCGGCGCGAACAGTCGGATCCGGATCGGTGAGCGCGCCGGCTCCCAACATCGCGGTCTCTCGGCCTCCGATGCGATCCAGCGCCAGCACGGCGGTCCGCCGCACCTCGGGTGAGTCGTCGGTGAGGGCGCGCTCGAGCAGGGGCAACGCCGCGTCCGTGCCGGATCTTCCGAGGATTTCGGTTGCCAGTCGACGGAGCGATGGGTGTTCGGCGTCCAACGCCGCCGCAATCGCAGCGAGCACGTCGGCCTGGCCTTCGATGAGTGCCACGCTCCGGTGCGCCGCCTCGAACGGGTCGGTGAGACCCGATCGCAGCGTCGCGAGGAGTTCGACGGCGTATCTGGAACGGAGGCTCCAGATCACGGCCCCGTATCCGACCGCAATGACGAGTGAGGCGCCGAACAACACCGTCCTGTTGCCGATCCAGGTTCCTGCGAGCAGGAGAGCACCGGCGATGGACACACCGAGCTGACCCGCGACGCCGATCACGAACGTGAGCAGCTGCTGCCTGTTCTCGGGGGCGGACACGTTGAACAACGCATTGAACGCCGTCGCCGACAGCCCCATGATCACCACCCACTGCAAGCCACGCACGAGCGTGGCCGTGGTCAGGTCGAAGTCGATGATCCACAGGCTCAGGCCTGCGACATAGGTCAGTGGGAGGACGAGCACGGATCCGACGACACCGATCCTCTGGTACACCCGGCCGGCGAGCAACAGGGAAACCAAGAATGCTGAGACGGTCGCGATTCCGGAGAAGGTCCCGAGGAATGCAGCCAGGTCCGTCTCGCGAGGAAACTCCTCTGCGGCGACCTCGCTGAACGGGAAGACCACGGCGTAGAACAACACC
>CAYFYC010000070.1:3911-16897 GCA_964347305.1 uncultured Acidimicrobiaceae bacterium
GAGGTCGTCTCTGCCACTTCAGACGATACCACGCAAGTTCTGACGGTCTATGGGCAGAAGCAGAGCGATGATAGCTTTACTACAGAAACCATGTCGCTGAACGGGAAGACCGCGGCGTAGAACAACACCATCGCAGCTGCCGCAGCAACACTGATCGTGCGGAAGTACGCAGAGCCCATCACGGCTCGGTAGCCCGCCCGCACGTCACCGATGAGGCCGGGGCGGCGTCTGTTGCCGACCGCCGGAACGACGTGTTCGGCCTTGAAGTACCTGGTCCCGATGCGTCTCGTGAGGAGTGCGGCTGCGAGCAGAAGCCCTGCGATCAGCAGCAGCAGGTTCTCGGTGCCGAGGACTGCGGCGAGTGGTCCGGTGGTGAAGTTCCCGACGACGCCGCCCAGGATTCCGGCCGCCGCGAACACCGCAAACAGGCGCTTCGCCTGCCGGGTGTCGCACACGGTCGCAGCCACGTTCCACATCAGCGTGAAAGTGATCAGCGTGACGAGATTCGTCACGATCCAGACGGTGCTGTAGATCCCGGGAAGGTCGACGGCCACGCCGACGCGCTGTGCGACCATCACGCCGGCCCCGCCGAGCAGCACTGCCGTGAGAAGCCTGCGGGTATCGAATCGTGCCAGGCTCGCGGTGAACGCGAGGGTCACGACCCCGGATGCCACACCCAGAACGAGGAACAGGTACGGCAGGAACTCGACCCCGAATCGGCTGAAGAAGAGCGTGTCAGCCGTGTTGGCTCCGTAGGCGTGCGTCGCCTGGGTGGTGAGGAACATCGCAGCGACGATCGCGACCATCGGTGCTTCCTCACGACGGACCTGGAGGAGGCGGCGTATCCGGCGCACGCCGGGCAGCCTACGAGGCGCGACCCTGGCCCTGCCGGGTACCGTGACCGCTCGTCTTCATTTTGGGACGACGACCACGACCTCGAAGGGCTCCGACTTCCCTTTGAGGTTCAGACTCCGCCGCTCGAGGCCCTTCGTGTCGAGATCGATGAGCTCTGCGAGCTGCAAGCTCGCGAGCACCTCACCCACCCCGGCAGAGTCGGCGAGTCTCGCTCCCACGTTGATGTCGTCACCGAGCGCCGTGAGTTCCTTCGAGCCGCTCCCTTCGCCGAGCAGTCCCACGAAGGCGTTGCCCGCGTGCACGCCGACCCCGATCGGGATCCATGGCCCCTCGGGATCGGTGTGTCCGGTGGCGACCAGCAGCTCGACCGCGCTGTCGAGAGCGGCCCTTGCGTACTCGGGTCCGGCCATGCCGGGAACGAAGTATCCGATGGCCTCGTCGCCGGCCATCCGGCCCAGCAATGCTCCGCCGTCGATCAGGACCTTCGAGGATGTCTGGAAGAAGCGATCGATCAACTGGCTGAACGCCCTGTCACCGAGACGCTCGGCTGTCGGTGTCGAACCCCGCATGTCGGCGAAGACGGTTGCGATGTCGACATGGGCCCCACCGGGGTGGCGGTCCCCCTGCCTGATGCATGAATTGCACAGTCGCGGGTGCTCTCGCGATTGCCCTCTGCCGATCGCCGACATGAGCCGGCCGCCCGCGCCACCGAACGGGCCGTGGCAGAACATGCATCTCGGGTCCGAGGGGATCAGTGAGAAGAAGGCCCTGCCCCTGTCGAGCGCCGTACTGCCTTCGGAGAAGATCTTGTGCCAGATCTCCTCGTTCTCGGTCATCGCTCCTCCTGACTTGCGGTGTCGGTGAAGAAGGCCGTGACGCCGGGGCCCTCCGGCTGGACAGTTCGTCGAACACTATCGGATGGCTGTCGTCACCGACTCCCGCACGCTGTTGACGGCAGCCGTTTCGCACCGACCGAGCGATTGGCGCCTGATGGGTCTGCGAACCCCTCTAGCCTCCCCGCCCGTGACGTTGCTGGCCGCCGTTCCGATCCTGCTCATCCTCGTGCTGATGCTGATGCTGCGTTGGCCCGCGTCGCGCGCCGGTGTCGTCGGGCTGGTGGTCTCGCTGCTCTTCGCCTGGTCTGTGTTCGGTGACTCCCTCACACAACGGGTCGGGACCGGAGCCGCGACGACCGGGGCACTGGCCGAAGCCGTATTCACGGCCGCGGCGATCCTCTGGATCATCATCCCCGCCCTCGCGATCTATCAGATCCAGGTGTCGTCCGGTGCCATCGCCATCCTCGAGCGGACGCTCGGATCCGTCACCGGCGATCCTCGCGTCCTCGCGCTGCTCGTCGCCTGGTTCTTCGCCCTCTTCATGGAAGGCGCGGCGGGCTTCGGCACGTCGGCGGCTCTGGCGGCCCCCTTCCTCGTCGGCGCCGGGTTCACACCGCGGCGTGCCGTGGTTCTGGCACTCGTCGGTCACGTGGTCGGAGTGTCCTTCGGAGCGATCGGCACACCGATCGTCCCCCAGGTGGCCGCCACCGGCCTGACCGGTCTCGAGATCGCGAGGGCGACTGCGCCATATCACGCGCTGCTCGGCGTGAGCCTCGCCCTGGTGGTGATGGTGCTCGCCGGGCGACGTCTGTCGGTGGAGGAGCGGCGCCGTTCCGTTCTCACACCGACGCTCGTGGCTGCTGCGCTGTTCCTGGTTCCTTACCTCGGCATCGCCTGGGTGATCGGACCGGAGCTGCCGACGCTGGGTGGAGCGCTTCTGGGCGGCGCCGCCTTCTTTTGGTACATCAGACGGCAGTCACCCGAGCCGGTCTCGTCGGCTGCACCGGACGGCGAGCGGGGGCCGCTGTGGGCGGCTGCGCCGTATCTGAGCGTCGTCGGCCTTGTGCTGGTCACCAGGCTCGCGCCTGCGGGTTCTCTGGTTCCTTCGCCCCGCTGTACCACCCCGGGACCTTGCTCGTCGGTGGGCTCGTCATCGGCACCGCGGCGCAGAAGCTGCCCTGGACCACGCTGACCGAAGCGATTCGTGCGGCCTTGGGTCAAGTCGGTCCGGTCGTTGTCGCCCTCGTCTCGATGCTCGGGCTGTCTCGCGTGATGGTGGCCGCGGGGATGATCGAGACGCTCGCCGAAGCCGCCTCCGATCTCGCCGGGAGCTCATGGCCGCTGGTGGCGCCCATCGTCGGCGCCCTCGGCACGTTCATCACCGGGTCGGCGACCGCGTCGAACATCCTGTTCACGGACTTCCAGGTGCTGACGGCGCAGACGTCCGGTTTCCCGGTGGCCCCTCTGGTCGGGGCGCAGGGTTTTGGAGCCGCTGCGGGCAACATGATCGCCCCGCACAACGTGATCGCCGCGGCCGCCGTCGTCGGAGAGACCGGCAAGGAGGGAACGATGCTCCGTACGACGTTGTGGGTCGGTGCCTGCTATCTCGTCGCCGGCGGGCTGGTGGCGTATGTCTACGTCACATATCTCCTCTGACGGCGACCAGGTCGCAGCGGCTCACGCCGGCTGGTCCGCGTGGAAGGTGAACGTCGTCCCGACGTTGCTCGCCATGAAGGCGTCCGGCAGTGCTCGACCGACCGCGTGTGTGGCCTTCCAACCCGTGCAATGACCCGGTACGATCAGGTCGGGGGAGAGGGCGATGAGTTCCTCGACTGTCTGGGGCATGATGCCCTCGAAGAGCCCCCCGGTCAGGTGGAGACCGCCGATGAACCCGTGGACGTGGTCGATCCCCGTCACGCGCCGGACGTGGTGGAGCACGTTGATCACCCCCGAGTGACTGCAGCTCGACAGCACGACGAGCCCCTTGCCACGGACGTGGATTGCGATGGCCTGGTCGTCCCAGATCCACGTGTCCGGCTCCCAGCCGCTCTCCGTCTCGGCGTGTTGGAGGGGGAAGCCTTTCTCGAAGTCGGTGATCCTGTCGATCTGGCCCGTGACGAGTATCGATCCATCGAGGAGGACGGAGGGGCCCCTCTCCTCGACGACCTGCCAGCCTTCCCGGTCGAGGTCGTTGTGGCTCGGCGGCGGCATCCTGATCTCGGCGCCCGTTGGGAAGACGACTTTGCGCATCCGCCAGGCGTCGGGGTGGAGCACCAGCGGCATCGAAGAGCGGGTCCGCCCGAACAGGCCCTCGAGCCCGCCGTGATGGTCTGCGTGCCCATGCGAGAGAACCACGGCCCGGTAGTCACCGGGATCGAGTTCGAGCACATCGAGGTTGTGAACGGTGCCATCCCTCGTCAGCCCGGCGTCGTACAGGATCTTGTGGCTCGACCCGTTGCTGTGGACCGTGACAGACAACGAGTAGCCGTGCTCGGCCCGGAGCTGCTCGACGTCGCTCCAATCCCACTGCCACGCCGGACGCCGGGACATCTCGGTGGGTGCGGCCAGGATGTCGATGGAGTTGTCCATGACGACGGTGACCTCGACACCGTCGACCGGCTCCAGCCGGACCGTCTCGCCCATGTGCCTCCCTCGTCTCCCCCGACGAACCTACACGCGGAAGCGGCGGCTTGGCCGCTTCACCGTTCGGTGGCCCGGACTTCAGACGGGCTTTCTGGCGAGCAGTTCGTAGGTCGCGAGCGCGCCCTTGCCCCTTATCGGTAGGGATCCCCGCGATCGGAGGTCGTAGTCGTCGACGAGCACGTCGTGTACCGCCTGCGTGACCTGGATCATGTCCGGCTCGCCGGTCGATTCCATACGGCTCGCCATGTTCACGGCATCACCCCACACGTCGTAGCTGAACTTGCGCTTGCCGATGACGCCCGCCACGACCTCACCGCGGTGCAGACCGAACCTCATCTGGACCTGTCCGATCCCGGGGAAGTGGTGGTTGGCGAGTTCGTTCCTCATCGCAAGGGCTGCGTCGGCTGCTGAGCGGACATGGTCGCCGTCGCCGGACACCAGCCCGGCGACGGCGAAGTACCCGTCGCCGACGGTCTTGATCTTCTCCAAGCCGTGGCGATCGGCGATGTCGTCGAACGACGAGAAGAGGGTATCGAGCGTCGTGACGAGATCCGATGCCGACAGTCGCTCGGCGACCCCGGTGGATCCGACGATGTCCGCGAAGAGGATCGTGACGTCACCTTTGCGATCTGCGATCGGGTACTCGTCCGCCTTCAACCTCTCGGCGATCTCGGCAGGAAGGATGTTGAGCAGCAGGCCCTCCGAGCGCTCGTTTGCCTCGGCGAGCGCGTCCTCGGTCGTGTCGGCATGCCGGCGTTGGTACCAGATGATCGTGATGACGAACGCCACCATGCCGCCGTACGACGTCGCAACCAGGAGTGTCTGAAGGCGAGTGCCTTCGAGCGCCGAGGAGGTCGGAGGGTCGATGAGCACGAGCGTCGCGTAGGCGATCACACTGGCAACCACGAACAGCCAGCGGATCAGCCTGGCGTTGCGCCGAGTCAGCAGAACCGCTCCGGTGGCGACCGTGACGAGGAACACCGCAGGGCCGCCACTGAATCCGACGGTCAGCGTCGCTCCCACGATGTTTCCGAGACCTGTCGCCAACAGCACCGCAACCGCGGCGTCGTGCCTCTCGCGTCGGTTCAGCATGAGCGCCGTTGCGTAGCCGGCGAGGTAGGCCGCAGATAGGCCGAGGTATTCGAGCGCGGAAATGCGTTCTGGGCGAGTGGGGAAGAAGAGCGCTGCGAAGACGACCGTTGCGGAGAAGGCGAAGACGGAGACGACGTTGATCGTTCTGATCCGGCGTTGTTCGGCGTGGGTGAGATCGCGTGTGACTCCGAATCCGACCCACGCCCGAATCCCTGACGGCATCGCTTGAAGATACTCGGACCGCCAACGGGGCGAAGGGCCACCGTCCCTCGATAGGGTTGGCGGGGTATGGCGGACGGACCACGGACACCCGGATGCGACTACGACGTCGTCGTCATCGGCAGCGGCTTCGGCGGCAGCGTCAGCGCGCTGCGGCTGACGGAAAAGGGATACCGGGTCGGCGTGCTGGAGGCGGGTCGCCGGTTCGACGGCGACTTCCCGGAGACCAACTGGAACTTGTGGCGGTCGTTCTGGTTCCCCCGGCTCGGGATGCGCGGCATCCAACGCCTGACGCTGCTCAGGGACGTGCTCGTGCTCTCCGGGGCGGGGGTGGGTGGCGGTTCCCTCGTCTACGCCAACATCCTCTACCGGCCGCACGATGCCTTCTACACCGATCCCCAGTGGAACGACGTCACCGACTGGGAGGCAGAACTGGCGCCGTACTACGACCTTGCCGAGCGGATGCTCGGGGTGGTCGAGAACCCGACCCACACACCTGCCGACGACGTCATGCTCGAAGTGGCGAAGCACTTCGACGCCGAGCACACCTTCCGTCTCGCTCCCGTCGGCGTCTACTTCGGTGAGCCGGGGGTCGAGGCGGAGGATCCGTATTTCGGTGGCGCCGGGCCGACCCGACGGGGCTGTATCTCGTGCGGCGGATGCATGGTCGGCTGCCGGTTCGACGCCAAGAACTCGCTTGATCGCAATTACCTCTATCTCGCCGAGCAGGCCGGAGCCGAGGTCCATCCCGAGCACGAAGTCGTCGACGTCGTCCGCACCGAGGACGGACGCTTCGAGGTCACTACGCAGCGTCCAGGAGCATGGGTCCGCAAGAGGGCCAGGACCTTCACCGCTTCGGAGATCGTGTTCTCCGCCGGTGCCCTCGGCACGACGAAGCTCCTCCTGGCGCTCGCCGAGGCCGGTCGGTTTCCCGATGTGTCGTCTCGGCTCGGCGATGTCGTCCGCACCAACTCGGAGGCCCTCCTCGGTGCCATGGCGCCGGACACCTCCGTCGACTACTCGGAGGGCGTCGCCATCACCTCGTCGTTCCATCCCGAGCCGAGGACTCACATCGAGCCGGTGCGGTACTCGAAAGGCTCCAACGCCATGGGCTTGCTGGGCACGGTGCTCACCGACGGCGGCGGTCGCATCCCGCGCCAGATCCGGTTTCTCGGAAACGTGCTGCGACATCCGATCCGGTTCCTGCGGTCGCTCTCGGTGCGCAACTGGGCGGAACGGACTGTGATCCTCCTCGTGATGCAGAGCTACGACAACAGCCTCAGGGTGCTACGCAAGAAGGGCTGGTTCGGGACGCGCCTCACATCGGTACCCAGCAGCGGCGAGCCCCACCCGGCGTACATCCCGATCGCCAACGAGGCAGCCCGGGTGGCCGCCGACGTCATGGGTGGTCAGCCCGGAAGCGCCATCAACGAAGTCCTCCTCAACGCACCGACGACCGCCCACATCCTCGGCGGCGCATGCGTCGGGGCAGGACCCGACGACGGCGTCGTCGATCCGTACCACCGCATGTTCGGCGCCGCCGGTGTCCACGTGGTCGACGGGGCTGCGATCGGCGCCAACCTCGGCGTGAACCCGTCGCTCTCGATCACGGCGATGGCCGAGCGGGCCATGGCCATGTGGCCGAACAAGGGCGAGCCCGACCCGCGGCCACGGAGTGGGGAACCGTATCGGGAAGTGACGCCGGTCCGGCCGGTCCGGCCGGTCGTCGCACCCCACGTGCTCGGTGTGGACCCCTGGGCATCGTCATCTCCTCCGGCGTGAAGGCGCGACCCGCCTGCCGGATCACGTCACGCCTCCGCCCAACAGACGCGCCCTAGAGTGACGGCAATGGACATCTTCCACGTGATACTTCTCGTCGCACTCGCTTCGTCTCTGCTCTACATCTACCGGAACGAGCGCGACAAGGACTGACCGAGCCGGCGAGGCGCAGTCGTCGAGCACGGTCGATGTTCACGCGCTCCCAGCGCCTCCGTCAGCGGCGCATCCTCCACTCGAAGAACTTGAGGGCCGCGACGCGCTCGGCCATCCGCTCCGCGAGGCTCTGTGGTTCTCCGCGATCGCGGGCCCGCTCGGCGGCCTCACCGTCCGCCTGGATCCTGCAGGCCTCCTCGAAGGTCTTCGCTCGCCTCGCAACCGTTCGCGACGCAGTGGTCAGCGGATCGGTCACCCTGAGCGGACGCTGCACGTCCCATGTCGCGATGTAGGTGCGGCTGCCGTCCTTGCGATCGAGGTAGAAGATGCCGGGCTTGTCGGTCTTGTGACGGGTGGCGGCCATGACCCACCTCCTGAATCATCCATCGCGACCGTACGGCCTCGGTGGCTTCGCCCGCCAGAGGCCGAAGGCCCGTCGGACGATCGATCGGGCGCCCTCTCCTGTCTCCGGCGGTAGCCTCGCGGCCATGAGCCGCGCTCCTGACCGGACGACCCGCCGCGAAGACAGCATCACGATGGCGCTGGCGACGTGGACCACGGTCGGTGTGTTCGTCGATGCCTACAAGCACTCCACGGATCCAGGACTCGAGACGTTCTGGACGCCGTGGCATGGTCTCTTCTACTCGGGCTTCCTCGTCACGGCGGCGTGGCTCGTTCATCTCGCCTGGAAACGTCTCGACGGCTCACGCAGCCTCTTCGACGCAGCACCGCGGGCCCATCGCGTCGCGATGTACGGCATCGTCGTGTTCGCCATCGGCGGCATCGGCGACGCCGTGTGGCACACCGTGTTCGGGGTGGAGACGAGCCTGGATGCGCTCCTCAGCCCGACCCATCTCATGCTCTGGCTCGGGCTCCTCGCCATCTCCTCCACTCCGTTACGCGCCGCCTGGAGTGATCGAGATCATGATGATGCCGCCACGATGCGCCGGTTCGGTCCCGTGCTCACGTCGGCCGTTCTCGTGCTGAGCGGCATCGCGTTCTTTCTCGAATACGTGTGGATGCCTGTCGACACGTTTCTCCCCCGGGTGCGTTACGTAGCAGGCGTCGTCGGCGAGTTCGACGCGGCGTACGGCGTGGCGGGGATCATGATCTCCACGGCCGTGATGATGGCTGCCGTGCTGCTGCTCACGCGTCGTTGGGCCACGCCCTTCGGGACCGTCACGGTGCTGCTCACGGTCACGAACGTGCTGATGGCCCTCGGATTCGACAACGATCTGCAGGCGCTTCCTGCAGTCCTCGTCGCCGGACTGGTCGGCGATCTCCTCCTTCGTGTCGATGCGCCGCGGTATCTGCTCGCCGGTGAGATTCCCCTGGTGCTCTGGTCCCTCTACTTCGTCCAGGTGGGCCGTCTGCCCGCAGGGCTCGGTTGGCCACCCGAGATCTGGAGCGGCGCCATCGTCTTCGCCGTGCTCATCGGGCTGGTGCTCGAGGCTGGTTTCGAGCAGGTGGCTCGGCTTGCGCAGGATCGAGTGACGACCTCGGCATGACGCACAGACCCGCCGGGCCGGATCGCAGTCGCAGCGATCCGTGCCGGTGAGCGCATCTGCTCTGCGGGTCGGGTTAGATGGGACGATGCAACGCACGGTGCTGCTGCCGGATCGAGTCTTCGACTCCGTCTCTGGTGAGATGGTTCCAAACCACGCCGTCGTGGTGGCCGACGAACTGATCGAGGACGTCGCTCCGGCGGACACGATTGCCGACGACGCCGTTGTCCGTCTCGACGGCTGCACCCTGCTTCCGGGTCTGATCGACGTCCACACCCATCTGGCGATGCCGCTCGACGACGGTCACGGGTTCGCCTCGCTCGTGCAGCGCAGCGGCGCTCAGGATGCGCTGCTCGGCGTCAAGCACGCCGGGGAGACCATCCGGGCAGGATTCACGACGGTCCGCGACATCGGACCGGGGCGGGCCTTCGTCGACGTCGCGCTTCGAGATGCCATCGTCGAAGGCTGGGTCGTGGGACCACGGATGGCGTGTGCCGGCGCCTTCGTCACCTGCCCCGGCGGCGGCGGCGACATCACGGGTCTGGCCGTCGACGTCGACGAGGTGCTGCCGCGAGAGTTGCGGTTCGGGGTGGTCAACGGCGCCGACCAGACCCGGGCGACCGTGCGTCAGATCCTCCGATACGGCGCCGACTTCATCAAGGTCCTCGCCACCGGCGCCGTATTGACATCCGGAACACGACCGGGGGCTCCCGAGATGACGCTCGACGAGTTGCGGGCGGCGGTCGAGACCGCCGAGGAAGCCGGAACGCACGTCGCCGCGCACGCCCACGGCACGGTCGGCATCAAGCGGGCCATCGAGGCCGGGGTGCGCTCGATCGAGCACGGTTCCATGCTCGACGACGAGGCGATTCAGATGATGGTCGACCGGGGCACGTACCTGGTGGCGGATCTGTACGACGGCGATTACATCGCCGAGGTCGGCCCCGTCCGCGGCTACACGGAGGAGGTCCTTCGCAAGAGCCGGGAGACGACGGACGTCCAGCGTGCCGGATTCCGCAAGGCGGTCGACGCGGGCGTGCGCATCGCCTTCGGCAGCGACGCCGCCGTCTTCCCCCACGGTCTGCAGGGCCGTCAGTTCGGCCTCTACGTCGAACACGGGCTGTCGCCTGCCGGTGCGATCCAGAGCGCCACCCGATGGGCGGCCGAGCTCATGGGCTGGGAGGACCGGGTGGGTTCGCTCCAGCCGGGTCGTCATGCAGATCTCGTGGTGATCGCAGGAGATCCGCTGAGCGACATCAGCCTGCTGGAGGACGTCGCCGGCGTGATGAAGGGCGGCGAGTGGGTGGTGCCGCCCACGACACCCGCCTGAGCACAGCTACTTCTTTGTCGGCTTCGGAGGCAGCGTGGCGATCCACTCGAACGAGCGGTCGAACCACCCGGCGAGCGTTTCCGTGTCGTCGAGGAGCTCCGGCGGGACCGATGAGTAGCCGCGCATCGTGGCGCCGTATTGCTTCACGTCGCCGCTCTCGTACGTCGATCGGAACTCGTCGGTCATCTCGTCCGAGAGCCGGATCGCCATGGTTCCGGTCGGGTCGAGGAAGCTGGTCATGTGCCCGTTGCGCGAGGTGTAGGGGTTCTTGGCGCCCTTGACCTCGGTGTCGCTCGCGCTCGCTTCGACGGCTGCCGCATAGGCCTCGAGCGCCTCCGCCGGTCCTTCGTACTTCGATCCTCCGGGCATACGACACCTCCCGGCTCGAACCTAACGCGCCGGCGAAGTCGGCGTCGCCCGATGTGGGTGTCACCCGAAGCGGCTCGGTCTTCGTCTACCTGGTGTGCCGACGAGGAGGGTTTCATGGCGACGAGGTCTCGTTTCGAGTTCGCAGCGGCTGCGGCGGTTGCGTGGATCATGGTCCCGGCGGCGTGGGGGCTGGCTGCCGTTCTGGATGACGGGTGGGGTGATTCGCTCTCGCTCCTCGGTGTGATCGGCTGGGTGGCACTCGGCGCTGCCGGTCTGTTCATGCTCCTGGAGATTCGAGGCTTCGAGCCGCCACCACGACGCAGGCGCTTGTTCCAGATAGGAACCGCCGTCCACGTGGTGGGCGTGCTCGCTGCGATCGTGATGTTCTGGGCCGTTCCGTTCTGGGGGGCGATCTATGCCATTGCCATGGTCCTGTATGCGGCAGCGGTGCGCAGGATCCGGCTCGCGGCGACCGCGATCGCCCTGGGAATGGTCGCCGGGATCGCAAGCCTGGTGGTGCTGACGGCGCTCGAGGTCGGAACACCAGATCCCCAGTACGGCGACTACCCGATCGCCTGGTTCACGGCGCACACGGTGGCAGCGGTCGGAGGTGCGGTCGGCAGCATCCTCCTGCGACGGGTCGGCGAGACGGCGCCGGCGCAGGTGACCGTCGGCGTGTGAGGCCGCGCGGCGATCCACTTGCGGCTGTCCCACCCGGCTCTCGCCCCGGATGCCGGCGGTATCGTCCGGTCGATGCTGCCTTCGTTCCGATCCAGGGCCTCGGGTCTGCTCGATCGTGTCTACCCCCTCGTCGCCGAGGAGGCGGACACGGCAGAGGATCGCATCGCCAAGTCGGTCGCCGTCGTCGTCGGGATCCTGGGCACGATCATCACCTCGCTGTCAGCCCTCGGCAGCGAGATCGTGGGTGTGCCGGCTCCGGTCTCGATCTCACTGTGGATCTACGCGCTCTACATCGCAGTCGGTATCGGCATCTACGTCGTGGCCAAGCGTGGCCTCGCCGTGGTCCTCACGCTGCTTCTTGCGGGCAACACCTTCGTGTCGTGGTTCGGGACCTGGTACCAGGGGGGAGTCGTCGAGTCCGGCGCCAACATCCTCTGGGGGATCGTCGCACCCGTCCTTGCGTTGATCATCTTCGGTCGACGCTGGGCGCTGGTCTGGTTCGCCATCTACATGGTGGCCCTGGTGGCAGCACTCTTCATCGTCCGCGACAACGCGCCCCCCATCGACGAGGCGACGATCCCGACGAGGTTCTTCACCGTGCTCGCCGGGGTGTCGGTGTTCTTCATGGCGCTCTTCGTCTACTTCACGAGGGAGCGCGATCGTGCGCAGGCAGAGGCCGACATGGAGCGGGCAAGGTCTGATGCGCTGTTGCTCAACGTCCTTCCCGACGAGATCGTCGACCGGCTCAAGGAGGGGGAGAGGGTCATCGCCGACCGGTTCGAGGACGCGAGCGTGTTGTTCGCCGACATCGCCGACTTCACACCCATGTCGGCGACCATGACCGCCGACGAGCTCGTCGAGCTTCTGAACGACGTGTTCAGCGAGTTCGACAAGCTCTCCGATCGCTTCGGCGTCGAGAAGATCAAGACGATCGGCGACTGCTACATGGTCGCTGCGGGTGTGCCCGTGGCTCGACCCGATCACGCCCACGTGCTCGCCGAGATGGCGCTCGCCATGCGGGATCTCGTCGCCGGGCGTTCGTTCAACGGACATGATCTCCGCTTCCGGATCGGGATCAACAGCGGCCCCCTGGTCGCGGGTGTGATCGGTGAGCAGAAGTTCATCTACGACCTGTGGGGCGACACCGTGAACACTGCCAGCCGGATGGAGTCACACGGCATGGCGGGGCTCATCCAGATCACCGATGCCACCAGGCACCGGCTCGGTGATCGCTGGTCGACGACTCCCCGCGGCACCGTCGACGTCAAGGGCAAGGGCCCGATGGCCGTGTTTCTGCTGGATGCTCCGGGTTCCTGAGGCCCTCAGTGCCGCCCCGCTGCATGGCCGCGGGTAGCGTTGGCGGATTGGCAGGCGTGCGTCGGTGTGGTGCCGGCGCATTCGACGAAGAGGTGTCTGGATGAGGATCGCGGTTCTCGGCGCGGGGGCGACCTCTCGACTCGACTATGTCGTCTTCGATAACTTGTCCAACGCGTTTGACAGCGCCTCGCCCGGTGGCGGTGGGGT
>CAYFYC010000071.1:0-5136 GCA_964347305.1 uncultured Acidimicrobiaceae bacterium
CGAAGCGCTCCCGCTGTCGCATCACCGAGAGCGCTTCTCTTCGCACCCTTCCGGAAGTCGGAAGCAGTTCTCGCTCACGTGATCCACAGATGTCACAACTGCAGCCCATCTGCGGTACGCCAACCTGTGAGTGCGGGGTGGGGCATGCAAGATGTGGCCGCTCACAAGCTGTGGTGCCGGTGGCATTGTCCTCTGGACGTTGGTGCGGCTCAGTTGAGACAATGGCCTCAGCGTACCGGGAGGCACGTAATGACTTCTTGGAATTGGATCCTGGTGTTCCTTGTAGGGATCGGGGTTGCGGTGGTCGTATCGAGTTTGCGCAACCGCCACAGCAGCGTTCCGCATGACGGGAAGTCCGGTGCCGAGAGGCACGACCCAGCCAACGCCGGGATTCGCGTACCGCTCTTCGCCGGCGATCGTTTCGGCGATGATTGGGGACGAAGCTGAAGAATGCGGGGTAGGACGGCAGGGGGGTGCCTGCCACCTGTGACCCAAGCATCGGCGCGTCAACCGTGAGGGGTCGCAGATCATCTTCAGACCTTCTTCGCCACACTTGGCAGAGAAAATGCGCGCTCGCCCGTGCGGCGTTGGTCTTGTGGCACGCTTGTTGCAGCCGACTCAGGCGCTTTGGCCACTCGCGACAGAACCCCCGCATACGCAGGGGTTCCGGTGGTCGGGCTGGCCGGATTTGAACCGGCGACCTCTTGACCCCCAGTCAAGCGCGCTAACCAAGCTGCGCCACAGCCCGTACCGGCGCAGTCTACCGGTGTCGGGATGGGCCCCGGGTTGTCCTCCGAGGGCTCCCGGTCACATCCGTACTCGCTGGTTCGTCGGGTCGTACATCGAGCGGATGGATGCCTTCGCAGGGATCCGGCTACCCGCCACGGTGATCTCGAAACTCGCTCCATCGAGCACGCTCTGCGTCACTCCATCGGTGTGCTCGACGTAGCCGAAGCCCACGGCCCCTCCGAGCGTGTGGCCGTATGCACCTGAGCGGATGTAGCCGACGGGTGAGCCGTTCATCAGGATCGGCTCCTCGCCGTAGAGGAGCGGCTGCGGATCCTCGAGCAGGAACTGGACCAATCGCGTCGTGTACGCCCGCTCCTCGCGCTGCTTCAGCAACGCATCGCGCCCCACGAAGCCGCCGGGTTTGTCGAAGTCCACTGCAAAGCCGAGACCGGCGTGGAGGGGCGAGTCCGAGTTCTCCATGTCGAGGCCGTAATCGAGCCGACCCGCCTCGGTTCGCGTGCTCTCCAGCGTCTCCATCCCGGCGTGCGCCAGCCCGTACTCGTCACCGATCTCGACGATCCGGTCGTAGATCCCGACGGCGAACTCGGTGGGGATGAACAGCTCCCAACCCAGCTCGCCGACGAAACTGAGTCGGGCGGCGAACCCCCTCCCGTGGTGCAGATCGAGCTCCTGGGCCGTGAAGTACGGGAAGGCTTCGTTCGACAGGTCCGCCTGCGTGACCTGGCTCAGCAGCTTCCGCGACCGCGGCCCCTGGACGCTGAGCAACGTGTACGCCGATGTCATGTCGGTCACCGTCATCCGGGCATCCGCCGGCGTTCCCCGCCGCAGCAGCGACTCGACCCGGCGGTGGAACATCTCGGCGGCCACCAGCATGAACCGCTCCTCGCCGAGCCGGGTCACGGTGATGTCGGCCTCTATGCCGCCCTGCGCGTTCATGCACTGCGTGTACACACACTTCCCGACAGGTACGGCGACGTCGTTGCCGCACAGTCGGTTCAGGACCGACTCGGCATCGGGACCCTGGGCGAGGAACTTCGACATCGACGACATGTCGAACAGCCCGACCGCGTTCCGCACTGCGTGATGTTCGGCGGCGTGGTACTCGAACCAGTCCTGGCGGTCGTACGTCAGCCGCTCCTCGATCTGCGCATCGGCCGGGGCGAACCAGGCCGTGTTCTCCCAACCCGACGACTCGGCGAAGTGGGCTCCTGCGTCAGCGAGCCGGTCGTGGAGCACCGATCGCCGCACGTTGCGGGCGAGCTTCGGCGACGAGTGCGGCCACGATCCAGTCGAGTGGAGCCGCCCGAGCAGCTCCACGCTGCGTTCGGCCAGATACGGCCGGCTCGTCTGCCATGGCTGGAGACGGGCGATGTCGACGTCCGTCACGTCGATCGGGGCCACGCCGTCGACGATCCAGTTGGCGACGATCGACCCCGCTCCCCCGCCGGTGAGGATGCCCAGGGAGTTGAAGCCGGCGGCCACGAAGAAGTTGTCGAGCTCCGGTGCCTCGCCGATGAGGAAGCCGTTGTCGGGCGTGAAGCTCTCGGGCCCGGTGAACAACTTGCGCACACCGACGTTCTCGAGCACCGGCAGGATGTCCATCGCCTGCTCGAGGAACGGCCCGAGGCGCTCCCAATTCGACGGGATCTCGCCGAAGCTGAAGTCGGCGGGCACCCCGTCGAGCGACCACGGTGCCGCCACCGGCTCGAACAGACCAACCATCAAGCCGCCCGTCTCCTCGCGGTAGTAGGCGTAGCGGTCGGGATCCTCGAAGATCGGCAGATCGGGCGACACACCTTCGAACGGCTCGCTGATGAGATAGGCGTGTTCGATCGCCTGCAGCGGCACAGCGACGCCCGCCATCGCCCCCACCTGGCGGGCCCACATGCCGGCACAGTTGACGACGTACTCGGCCTCGATGGTCCCTTCGTCGGTGACCACCCCGGTGACGCGTCCCCGCTCGGAGGTGATGCCGACGACGCTCGCCCCTTCGATCACCGTCACGCCACGCATGCGGGCGCCCTTGGCCAGCGACATCGCCACGTTGGCGGGATCGGCGCGACCTTCGTTGGCCGTGAAGAACCCCGCCTCCACCTTGCTCGCATCGATCTGCGGCCACAGGTCCTGCACTTCGGATGGTCCGATCTCGACCCGGTCGATGCCCATCAGCGCCATGAAGTCGGCCTCACGGCGCAGCTTGTCGGTGCGCTCTCGGCGGCTCGACGTCTGCAGATAGCCGACGGATCGGAAGCCGGTCGATTGCCCGGTCTCCTCCTCCAACACCGCGTAGAGGTCGGTCGAGTACTTGGTCATCGACGCCAGCGTCTCGGTGGTCATGCCGCCAGACACGATCAGTCCGGCGGCGTGCCAGGTGGTGCCCGAGGTGAGCCGATCCCGTTCTAGAAGCACGACATCGATCCACCCGAGCTTGGCGAGGTGATAGGCGACGCTCGACCCGATGACCCCGCCCCCGATGATGACCACCCGCGCACGATCGGGAGACCCGCGCCCGCCCGACTGCGGTGTGCTGACTTGGACCTCCCGAGACGACTGCCGTGAGGCTACCGGGACCGGTCGATCCGATACCAGGAGACCCCGGCTCTTGTCAGAGGGTGCAGGTCACTCGCTCCATCGGTCCGTCGAGATGTGGGGGGATCTCGTGCCCATCGACGTAGAGCTCCCCGGGGAATCGCTCGTCGGTCGAGTCGGCCCGATAGCTCGAGATGGGAACGACATCCTCCAACCCGACGACACCGGCGTTGGCTGCGGTGGTTCCGTTCGGTGCGTACACGATGGCCATCGTGATGAGTGCATCGTCCTCGAGCGCGACTCGCCACTCCTCCTCGAAGTGGCCCCAATATCCCGAGGCGATGTGGTGCCCGGTGATCGGGGGGCTGCCCGGTGCGTTGAGCCGTCGCTCGCGGATGAGATGTGCATCGACATAGGCGAAGCGCGACTCCTCATGAATCCCGTCCTCGTTGTCGGGCCAGTTCGGGACGACTACACACGCCGGCTCGGCGCGTGCGACGGCAACGACCAGCCAGCCGTCGAGGACCTCGAGCGTCTCCGAGAGCGGACCAGGGGCTGCGAAGACGAAACCCAGCGTGCTGCAGTCTGTGGTGTTGTTGCGATCGCAGATGGCAGGGTCGACCGGGACCGCGGGATCCATCGTCGGCACGGTCGGTGGCACCGTCGAGGTGGGGCTGGCGCTCGAGGAATCACCACACGCAGCGAGCGTCGCAGCGAGGATGACGATCGGTATGAGGATCGTTTTCACGGCAGTTGGACGCTCATGGGGCGCCTGGAGTTCCTCACGAGAGCCACTCGATGAAGCGGGCTCCGAGCTGGACGAAGCGCACGACCAGATACAGCGCGGCAAGCCCGACGAACAGCAGAAACCCCACCGGCCAGCCCGGATCCTCTTCGGCCGGGCCGTCCACGGGCTGGTCTGGCATGTCCTCCATCGCCGGCAACGCTAGGCGTCGATCTCGCGACGGTTGTGACGGCGCCGGGAGAACAGGCGGACCGGTGTGCCGAAGAACTCGTGCTCGTCACGCAACCGGTTCTCCAGAAACCGCAGGTAATCGGGGCTGAGGTCACCGCTGCGAACGAAGAGGATGATCGTCGGCGGATCGGTCTCGGCCTGCGTGGCGTAGATGATCTTGGGTCGCTTGTTCTTACGGATCGGCGGAGGATGCGCCTCCTGCCACTGCCGGATCTTGCGGTTCAGCTCGGGTGTCGGGATGCGGATCTTGCGGGCCTCGAGCACGGCACGGATCGCCTTGGGGAGGCGATGTGTACGGCTGCCGGTCTTCGCCGACATCCGCAGCACCGGTGCCCATCCGACGAACGCCAGGCGGTCGGCGACGCTGTCCTCGGTGTGGAGCCGCTGCTCCTCGGTGAGGTCATCCCACTTGTTGAGCACGATGATGAGCCCCACCCCGGCCTTCACGATCTCTTCGGCGAGCCGCTGCTCCTGGTGCGTCGCTCCCTGCTGTCCATCGACGACGAGGAGCGCCACATCGGCCTGGGCCAGGGTCTCTCGCGCTCGGACCACCGAGTAGTACTCCACGTTGTCCTTGATCCGGGTCCGTCGCTTGATCCCGGCCGTGTCGATGATCTCGAACGGCTCCCCGTCGAGCTCGACCACGAGGTTGATCGGATCACGTGTCGTGCCCGGGACGTCGGCGACGAGCACCCGCTGCTCCCCCGCCAGCCGGTTGAGCAGCGTGGACTTGCCCACGTTGGGCCGGCCCACGATCGCCACGATACGCCGGGGCTCCGCCTCAGTCTTTTTTTGTTTTCGATTCGCCTCGCGATCGACGAGGCATTTAATTTGAAGGCGCCCCCTGGCCCCGACGGGCCGCCTGTCGGCCAAATGGTGTC
>CAYFYC010000071.1:5146-5587 GCA_964347305.1 uncultured Acidimicrobiaceae bacterium
CACCTTCTCCCCCACCAGCCGGTTGAGCAGCGTGGACTTGCCGACGTTCGGCCGACCCACGATGGCCAGCGTCGCCAGCCGATCCTCGACGTCGTCCTCTTCGTCTGCGTCGGGATCGGGCAGCGCCGCCACGAGCGCATCGAGAAAGTCACCTGTGCCGCGGCCATGCAGCGCCGAAAGGGGAATCGGGTCGCCGAGCCCGAGCGACCACACGTGGCCGAGATCGAGCTCCTGCCTGGGCCCGTCGACCTTGTTGGCGACGAAGAGGTACGGCACCTCGCTCTTCTGGAGGAGCCGGGCCACGCCCTGGTCGTCGTCGGTGAGCTGCGTCGTGCCGTCGACGACGAAGATCACGAGATCGGACGCCGAGAGCGCCGCCTGGCGTGGGGGCGGCGTGATGCTGCAGCATATGCCCAAGGCCTCTCCACATGTGGATGGCGA
>CAYFYC010000071.1:5597-16232 GCA_964347305.1 uncultured Acidimicrobiaceae bacterium
TCCCTGATGTTCATGGTGAGCTCTTCGTCGGGATTCAGCTCCCAGCCCCCGGTGTCGACCAGGAGGAAGCGGCGTCCGGCCCATTCGGCAGTGAACTCACGGCGATCGCGCGTCACGCCGGGCTGCTCGTCGACGACGGCGGCCTTGCGCCGGACGATACGGTTGACGAGCGTCGACTTGCCGATGTTCGGGCGACCGACGACGGAAACGACGGGAAGGCTCATGCCGCCAGCGCTCCCAACAGACCGGCAGCCGAGGTGGGCACCGCTTTGACGGGGACGTCGGTGGCGGCGGCAACGTCGCTCAGCGGCACGTTGTCGAGGAACACATCGCCCTGAAGCGCCACGTCGGGCAGCAGGTACACGTCGGCAGGGCCGGCATCGGCCTGGATGGCCCGCTTGACGTCCTCGCCGACGATGAGACCTGCGACCGCCACGTTGCCCTGGAAGAACTGGTTGGGCACCGGCAAGAGCCGCATCGACCTGCCGGAGAGGCGCTCGAGGCGATCGACGACCGGCTCCAGGGCGCGAGCCCCGTACTCGCCCGTCACCACCACGGCGGTGCCGATCGGTCCGACGTCGGGATCGTCACCGGTGTGGCGAGGCGCCCTGTAGAGGATGGCAGGCGCCGCCGGGATCGTCCGCCACTCCCCCGTCACCAGCGGCTGGTCGCTCGCCGCGCCCGATTCGATGCGGTCCAGCTCGTCGTAGAAGGCCCGGGCCATGCCGATGCCGTTCTCGTGCTGGCTGTAGTCCTCGTAGGCGTCGGTCTCGGGGAACGGTCGTTCCGCCATGAGATAGAGCTCGTCGGAGGCGAAGAAGAGCCGCCGCCCGATGGTCTCGAGGGCGACGCCCTGCCAGGCCTCGATGATGTCGAGATCTCTTCGCGCCGTCTCCGGCGTGTGCGGGACCAGCGAGGTCTCCTTGTTGTAGCGAGACACGCCGAGGGGCACGATGCCGACGCTGGCCAACTTGTCGTAGCGGGTGAGCAGCTCGGCGCAGGTGCGTTCGAGGACATCGGCTCCGTTCACCGTCGGACACAGCACGATCTGGCCGTGCACCGTGACATCGTGGGCCAGCAGCTCGCGCAACCAGCGCAGGCTCAGGCCGCCGCGCTTGTTGCGCAGCATCCCGGCCCGCACGTCGGGGTCGGTCGCATGGATCGACACGTAGAGCGGGCCCAGCTTCTCCTCCACGACCCGGGCGAGATCGAGCTCGGTGAAGCGGGTCAGCGTCGTGAAGTTCCCGTACAGGAACGAGAGCCGGTAGTCGTCGTCCTTGAGGTAGAGCGACTTCCGCATCCCCGGCGGCAGCTGATAGATGAAACAGAAGTCGCAGTGGTTGTCGCACGTCTGCACCCGGTCGAAGATCGACGAGTTGAGCCTCAGCCCGAGCGGTTCGCCGGCCCGCTTGTCGATGTCGATCTCGAGCTCCAGACCGGATCTGCGCAGCGTCAACTCGGGATCGGCCTCGTCCACGAGTTGCTGATACTCGATGACATCGGAAGGCCTGATCCCGTTGATGGTCACCAACTCGTCGCCGACCACGACACCGGCCGTGTGTGCGGGAGAGTCGGGCACGACCTCGAGAACGGTCGGGTACGACATGCGAAGCATGGATTCTAGGGCGGTCCCGTGGCTTCCCCGCCCTGCGAATTCGCCGGTGACCGACAACCGCGGGCATCTCCCTAGCATTGGTCACATGCCACAGACAGTCCTCCTCGCCGAGCCGCGCGGGTTCTGCGCCGGAGTCGAGATGGCCATCAAGGCGCTGACCTGGATGGTGCGCGTGTTCGAGCCACCGGTGTACTGCTACCACGAGATCGTCCACAACGCCTCGGTGGTCTCGGCGTTCGAGCGCGCCGGGGTCGTCTTCGTCGACGACATCTCCGAGGTACCGGAGGGCCGTCCGATCATGCTCTCGGCCCACGGCTCCGCTCCCGAAGTGGTGGCCGCGGCGACCGAGCGGTCGGCCGTGATGGTCGACGCCGTGTGCCCACTCGTGACGAAGGTCCACCACGAGGTGAAGAAGATGTCGGCGAGAGGCTTCGACATCATCTACGTGGGTCACCACGGCCACGACGAGGCGATCGGAACCGTCGCCGAGGCACCGGATGCGGTCACGTTGATCGACCCGCGAGACGGGCTGGGTGGCTTCTCGGCGTCCGACGAGAGCAAGGTCGCCCTGCTCGCCCAGACGACGCTGGGTCTCTACGAGTGGGAGGGCGTGCTCGCCGACGCCAGCGAGCGCTACCCGGACCTCGCCACCGCTCGCAAGAGCGACCTCTGTTACGCCACCACCAACCGCCAGACCGCGGTGAAGGCGTTGGCCGAGCGCGCCACGCTGGTGCTGGTGGTCGGCTCCGAGAACTCCTCGAACACCAACGCGCTCGTGCGTGTTGCCCGCATGGCAGGCGCCGAGGCGCACCGCATCGACGGTCCCGACGACATCGACCCACAGTGGCTCGACGGTCACGACGTGGTCGGCGTGACCTCTGGCGCGTCTGCGCCTGATCAGCGGGTCCAGGAGGTCATCTCGCGGCTCGATCCCACCGAAGGCGTCGAGATGGTCGCCGTGATCGAGGAGTCCGAGTACTTCCCGCTGCCGCCTGCACTGCGGCAGTTCATCGGAGTGCTCCAGGCGACCATCGAGGGCGCCTTCGCGGCTCGCCGGCCCGGGGAGAAGGGACCCATCGAGGAAGATCGTGAGTGGGGCGCCACCGAGGCGCTGCGTCTGCTCGAGGTCTGAGTCAGAGCTTACGGGGCCTGTCGAGCGCGACGTCGACGTGGCGCAGGACGGTGTCCACCACCTCGTCGATGCCCATCTCCGACGTGTCGATCACGTGGGCATCGTCCGCGACCTGCAACGGTGAGGCGGCCCGCGTGCTGTCGATGTGGTCACGGCGGGCGAGGGCATCCGCCACCTGCTCGGGCTCCGCCCCATCGGCTTCTGCGTCCCCGGCACGGCGCGCCGCCCGGATCTCGGGATGTGCAGTGAGGAACACCTTCACCGGTGCGCCCGGGAAGACCACGGTTCCGATGTCCCTGCCCTCGACGACGACTCCTCCACGATGCGCGGCCACCCACGCCCGCTGTACGTCCACGACGAGTCGTCGCACGTCGGCGAAGGCCGCCACGACGCTCACCGCAGCCGTGACATCGGGGTCGCGGACCCGCTCCGTGATGTCCCGCCCGTCGAGGAGCACCGCGCCCCGCTCGTAGCCGATGGCGGACCCGGCCACGAGCTCGACGACGGCCGGTTCGTCGGCGGGATCGACACCTGCGTCGAGAACGGCGACCGTCGCCGCCCGGTAGGTGGCGCCCGTGTCCAGGTGGTGCATGCCGCGAGCCCCCGCCACCGCCCTCGCAACGGTGGACTTCCCCACGCCGGACGGGCCGTCGATGGCGACGATCACGTCGAGCTCCATACCTCGCCGAGCGTGTCGAAGAAGTCCGGCCAGGACACGGCTGCCGCCTCGGCGCCCTCGACTCGAACGAGACCGGTGGCGCCGGTCGCCGCCACTCCGGCGGCCATGGCGATGCGGTGATCGCCCTTGCTCTCGACCGTGCCACCCTCCAGCCATCCCACACCGACGACCTGGAAGCCGTCCGCGCTCTCCTCGGCGCCTCCCCCCAGCGCCCGCACCATGGCGCAGGACGACGCGATGCGATCGGACTCCTTGGTGCGGAGTTCGGCGGCGTCGGCCACCTCCGTGATGCCCTCGGCGAAGGAGCCGAGCACGGCCACCAGCGGCAGTTCGTCGAGCGCCGCGGCGACGAGATCCCCACGAACCCGCACGCCTCGCAGCGAACCGCCGTGGACCGTGACGTTGCCGACCGGATCACCGAGCACTGCCCTGGTGACTTCCGCTTCGATCCTCGCCCCCATCATCTCCAGAATCTGCAGAAACCCGATGCGTCCCGGGTTGAGAGAGACATCCCGGGTCGTGACGGCGGCACCGGGCCGCAGCGCAGCGGCCGCCCACAGGAACGCCGCCGAGGAAGGGTCGCCCGGGATCTCGTAGCCGTTCGTCGGCACGTCGCCGGGGTGGACCCGGAACCTGGTCGTCGACTCCCACGACCCGAGACCGAGCGTCTCCAACCAGCGCTCGGTGTGATCGCGGAATCCCGCAGGGCTGTCCACCGTGGACTCGCCCTCGGCCTGGATCGCAGCGAGCGCGACCGCCGACCGGACCTGCGCCGAAGCGATCGGTATCTCCACGTCGGAACCGACCAGGCCGGCGTTGCCACCGACCGTGACGGGGGCCACGTCACCCTCGGCCAACTCGACCCGGGCACCCAGCGCCCCGAGCGGGTCGACGAGACGGCGCATCGGACGCGTGCGGAGCGACTCGTCGCCGGTCAACACCGACGGGAACGGAGCCGCCGAGAGCACTCCGGCCATGATGCGCAGCGTCGTGCCGGAGTTCCCGCAGTCGAGCGGGGCATCCGGTGGCGTGAGGTCGTGACGGCCCGGGGACCGGATCACGCCCGGCTCGATGACGACACCGAGCGTTCGCAGCACGGCAGCCGTCGAGGCCACGTCATGACCGGTGCCGACGTTGCTGAACGTGCTCTCACCGCTCGCCAGCGCACCGAAGATCAGCGACCGATGCGAGAGGCTCTTGTCGCCGGGCACGGTCACCGTGGCGCGAAACGGTCGTGTCGGCGGCGTCAGCTTGACTGCGGTCACGAGGCTCCTTCGGGACGGTCGTCATCATCCCACGTCGCGCCTGTCGCCGAATACAGGAGGCGGATCTCCTCGACGGTGAGCCTGCGCCAGGCTCCGGGTTCCAGATCGGCATCGCGGAGACCAGCGATCTCGGTGCGCATCAATCGCTGCACGGGATGCCCGACCGCCTCGAACATTCGTCGCACCTCTCGCTTGCGGCCCTCGCCCATCACGATCTCGACGAGCGTCCTGCCCCCGGATCGATCCTGAATCGAGGCGTCGAGGGCACGAGCGGGACCGTCGTCGAGACCCACCCCGGTGCGCAGCCGGCGCAGCGCCTTCTCACCCGCATCGCCCTCGACCATCGCGAGGTACGTCTTCGTGGCGCCGAACGAGGGATGGGTGAGGCGATGCGTCAGATCGCCGTCGTTGGTCAGCAGGAGGAGCCCTTCCGTGTCGGCGTCCAACCGCCCCACCGGGTGGACGCGCGGCTCGGGAGGCACGAGATCGACCACGGCCGGCCGACCCTGAGGATCGTCGGCGGTCGATATGACCCCGGCGGGCTTGTTGAGGAGATACACGACGTGATCAGGAGCCAGCGGCAGGGGCACGCCGTCGACCGCCACACGGTCGGCCTCCGGATCGATCTTCTGACCGATGGTCGCAACCGCTCCGTTGACTTCGACACGACCCGCCCTGATCATCTCCTCGGCGCGCCGCCGGGATGCGAGCCCGGACCGTGCGATCAGCTTGTGGAGTCGTTCGATGATGCCTCCGGTCGGAACGGCTGCTCGAGCGCATCCACGACCTGCGCCGGCGGGACGTGATCGGCGAGCGGCGGGAGCTCTGCGATCGAGTCGACCCCCAGCTTCTCCAGGAAGAGCGGCGTCGTCCCGTAGAGCACGGCCTGACCCGGCCCCTCCGCACGCCCGATGTCGGCGATCAGCCCCCGTCGCTCGAGCGTGCGCAGTGCCCGCTCGGAGTCGACGCCGCGGATCTCGGACACTTGACCTCGAGACACGGGTTGCTTGTAGGCGACCACCGACAGCGTCTCCAGGGCAGCCGACGACAACCTGGTGACCCGATCGCTGGCCGCATACCGCTCGAGATAGGGACGGAGCTCCGGTCGCGTGTAGAGCCGCCATCCGCCTGCGACCTGCTTCAGCTCGACACCGCCCCCGCGCGCCTCGATCCCGCGCTGTAGCTCGATGAGGTCCTGCTCGACCTCGGTGCGCGGCGCCTCGAGCACCTCTGCGATCTCGGACGCAGGGATGGGCTCCTCTGCCACGAACAGGATCGCCTCGATGATCGCTCCACGGTCCATCACTCTTCTCCCCACTCACTCACGAAGGTCGACGTCGCAGCTTCGGTTCCCTGCGCCACGAAGATGGATCCCATGGACTCGGGCTGGGTCACGGTCAGCACACCCCATCTGGCCAGCTCGAGCATCGCCAGGAAGTAGGCGACCACCTCCAACTTCTGTCCGCAATGCTCGACCAGCGTGTCGAACTCGGCCTCGGCCTCGCTCGCCATGCGGCGTCGCAGCTCTCCAATCGCGTCGGTGACCGACGGCAGCTCCAGATCCAGGTGATCGAGATCGGGCTCCAGGTCTCGCGGCGCGAGCGTGCGATCGGCCATCGCTGCGAGCTCCGATGCGGTGATCGTCAGCCGCAGATCGGGCGGCGTCGGCTGGATACCGGGGTCGAGTCCCGCCATGCGCGGCACGGATCGAGCCGTCGCCGCGAACCGGTGTGCCAGCACCGCACCCACGTCCTTGAAGGTGAGGCATGCGAGCAGCCTCGACAGCAGCCGATCCCGCTCCTCCTTGAGCGCCAACTCGTCGTCGAGGTCGATGTCCGAACCGGCAGGCAACAGACGCCGAGCCTTGAGCTGGATCAGCGTGGCGGCGATCAGCAGGAACTCGCTGGTCACCTCGAGATCCAGCTCCCGCATCTCATCGAGAAACGAGAGGTATTCGCCCACCACCTCGGCGAGACTCACTTCGGTGATCTCCATCTGATGCGACGTGATGAGCTGCA
The DNA here is from genome assembly GCA_964347305.1 of uncultured Acidimicrobiaceae bacterium. Lineage (GTDB taxonomy): Bacteria > Actinomycetota > Acidimicrobiia > Spongiisociales > UBA5794 > CAYFYC01. Next base: position 12,307 of record CAYFYC010000071.1, read on the forward strand.
ACAGCAGATCGAGTGGTCCCTCGAACGAGCGCGTGTGCACCTGATACGTCATGAAGCACCCATGCTATGCGCGCCCTGCGATCCCATCGGTGCAATCCTGTCAGTCGTCGTCGGCATCGAGCAGCACACTCCACACGGCGGGATCGATGCCGTCTGGCGGCGGCCCGGGATGACGGCGGGCGAAGGCGACGACGAGCTCCTCGGCACCGGCTCGCTCCAGGTCGTCCGCCCCTCGCGGGCCGTGATCGAGATAGTCGCGGAACCGGGGCGGCACCGGCATCCGGAGCGCACCCATCACCGTTGCGAGGGAGCGACGCAACGGCCCGAGCCTGCTGTGGATCTTCCCCACGTCGTGGAAGAGCGCTGCCCGCACGGCCGTCGTCTGCGGACCGAGCCGCTCCCGAACGGCGCGGGCCGTGTCCAGCGCGTGACGCTGGTCGGCGACATCCTGCGACCAGAACAGCGCACGATCGGCATCGGTGAGGTAGGCCTCGATCTCGTCGCGCTCCTCGGAGTCGAGTGGTCGTGCCGTGAGCACCGCCACGAACCGCTTCACCAGATGCAGGGCTCTTCCGCCCACGTCGCTCAGATCTTGGACTTGCAGTCGATGCAGAGGGTGGACGTGGGGCGGTACTCCATGCGGGCCGCTCCGATGTTCTTTCCGCAGCTCTCGCACACGCCGTAGGTGCCCTCGTCGGCCTTCGCCAGCGCCGCATCCACGTCGGAGAGCAACGACACGAGGTTCTCCACGATGCCGAGCACCTCGGAACGCTCGGCTGTGGCCGCAGCAGCATCGGCAAAGCCGTCGCCGTAGTCCACGTCGCCGGTCAGTTCACCGTCAGGCGTGGCACCCAGCTCCTCGAGCTGGTGTATGAGCTTCTGGCGCTCCTCTTTGAGGTTCGCGACAGCACTGTCGATGTCGAGCACGTTCACCTCCGCCGCGACGTCCCGCGGGTCAGACGCCCCTGGGATGCGATGTGACGTACACCTCGTAGAGATGATCAGGCGTCACCTTGGTGTACATCTGAGTTGTTCCGATTGTAGCGTGACCGAGCATCTCCTGAACGACACGCAGATCCGCACCCCCTTCGACCATGTGGGTGGCGGCGCTGTGACGCAACACGTGAGGCGAAACGTCCCTCTCGGGAATCCCGGCAGACCGCGCCGTCTTCTTGACGATCTGCCACACCGCCTGGCGGGTCAGAGGACGTCCTCGGGACGATAGGAACAGCTGTCCGGGATCGGGCCGATCGCCCTTCAAGTCGAGACGCACAGGGAGATAGGCCCGTACGGCGTCGACCGCATGGCTGCCCAAGAGCACGAGTCGCTGGCGGCCACCCTTGCCGGTCACGAGCGCAGATGAGGTCTCCAGTTCCAGATCGCCGGTCATCAATCCGATCGCCTCGCTCACCCGACACCCCGTTGCATACATGAGCTCCAGCAGCGCCCGGTCTCGAAGCCCGAGCGGCTGCGACACATCTGGTGTGGCGAGCATCGTCAGCACCTGGTCCACGGGGAGCGCCTTGGGCAAGGAGGCTTCCCGGGTCGGAGAGGCGACCAGCATCGTGGGATCGCTGGGCGCCCCCATGTCCTCCACGGCGTGACGATGCAGCCCCCGGACGGCGGCCAGCTTGCGTGAGATCGTCGACCGGGTCAGCTCTCGTGACCGCAACGATGCCAGGAAGTCCGTCACGTGCTCGTCCGTGACGTCATCCAGGTCGGACACGCCGGCGTCCTCGAGTGTCGCGAGATACTGACCGAGATCTCGGCGGTAGGCGGCCGCGGTGTTCTTCGACAGGCCGCGCTCCGCGGTCAGGGCCGCGAGGTAGTCCTCGATCGCCGCTGCGACCTTCATCGTCTGCGCAGCAGGACCGCCTGGAGACCGGCGATGGTCTTGGCATCCTTGATCCGGCCTGTCGCGATCAGATCGGGGACGTCGTCCAGCGCCACGCGGGTCACACGTGCCGCTTCTTCCTCGACGCCGTGCGGTCGAATCGGGACCGGTTCGAGGTCGGTGCCCAGATAGAGGTGGATGACCTCGTCCGTGAAGCCGGGACCCGTGTAGAAGCTCATGAGGTGCTCGACGCGCCCGGCGGTGAAGCCCACCTCTTCCTCCAGTTCGCGAACGGCAGCAGCGACGGGGTCCTCGCCCTCCACATCGAGTTTGCCTGCGGGCAGTTCGAGAATCGTTTCATCGACGGGCGCTCGATACTGCTCGATCAGCAGCACGGCATCCCCATCCACGGCCACCACGCTCACCGCCCCGGGATGGCGGATGGCGACTCGCTCGAACTCGGTGCCGTCGGGCGCGGCAACGGTGAGCATCGTGACGTCGAGAAACAGCACCTCGGCGATGCTGCGCTCAGCCGTGATGGAGAACACGGGCGTCAAACGGTCTCTTCGGACTCGATGCTCGACCACTCGGCCGCCTCAGAGCCCCCTTTTTCGTCCTCACGGTGGGCGATGGCGGCGTCGATGAAGCCCTGGAAGAGCGGATGCGGCGCATCCGGTCGAGACTTCAGCTCCGGGTGGAACTGTGATGCGATGAAGTACGGGTGATCCGGGATCTCGATGATCTCGACGAGCTTGTCGTCCGGCGAGACGCCGCTGAGCCGCATCCCCGCGTTCTCGAGGGCGGCGCGGTAGCGGTTGTTGACCTCCCAGCGGTGCCGGTGCCGCTCGTAGATGAGCTCGTCGCCGTAGACCGACCGGGCGAGCGAGCCCTCTCGCAAGCGTGCCGGATACACGCCGAGTCGCATCGTTCCGCCCAGGTCCTCCACCTCGTGTTGAGCCGCCATGAGGTCGATGACCGGGCTCATCGTGGTGGGAGCGAACTCCGTCGAGTGGGCATCGGCGAGTCCCAGCTCGCTCCGGGCGAACTCGATCACGGCGCATTGCAGCCCGAGGCACAGACCGAGAAACGGAATGCGGTTCTCGCGAGCGTGCCGGATCGCCCTGATCTTGCCCTCGACACCCCGGATGCCGAAGCCTCCGGGCACGAGGATGGCGTCGACACTCTTCAGATGCGTCTCTGCGAGGAGGCCCTCGACGTCCTCGGCGGCGACCCACCTGATGTCGACGTCGACACCGGAGGCCCACCCGGCGTGCTTGAGGGACTCGGTGACCGACATGTAGGCGTCGGGCAGATCGACGTACTTGCCGACGACGGCCACGGTGACCTCGCCCGTCGTCGAGCGCATGCGCTCGACCATGCGCTCCCACGCCTCGAGGTCCGGGTCCGGCGTGTCGAGCTTCAGCGTGCGGCAGACCACGGTGTCGAGACCGCGTTCGTGGAGCGCAAGCGGAAGGCCGTAGATGTTGTCGACGTCGATGGCGTTGATCACCGCGTCGGAGTCGACGTCGCAGAACAGGCTGATCTTGCGGATCGCAGCATCGTCCACCGCCCGATCGGACCGGACGACGATGACGTCGGGATGGATGCCGCGCGCCCGCAGCTCGGCGACCGAGTGCTGCGTCGGCTTCGTCTTGAGCTCCTCGCTCGTCGACAGGTACGGCACGAGAGTGACGTGCAGATAGCACGTGTTGTCCCGGCCGACGTCCTTTCGCATCTGGCGGATCGCCTCGAGGAAGGGCAGCGACTCGATGTCGCCGACGGTGCCACCGACTTCCGTGATGACGACGTCGACATCGCCGTTGTCGCCGAGCATCTTGATGCGGGCCTTGATCTCGTTGGTGATGTGCGGGATGACCTGGACGGTGGCGCCGAGATACTTGCCACGACGTTCCTTCCCGATCACCGAGGCGTAGATTGCGCCTGTCGTCACGTTGGAGTCCTTGCGCAACGACTCGCCGATGAACCGCTCGTAGTGGCCGAGGTCGAGGTCGGTCTCGCCGCCGTCGTCGGTGACGAACACCTCGCCGTGCTCGAAGGGGTTCATCGTTCCCGGGTCGACGTTGATGTACGG
>CAYFYC010000072.1:0-5852 GCA_964347305.1 uncultured Acidimicrobiaceae bacterium
TGGCACCGTGGCGCGACCGAGGTCTGCCTCCAGGGCGGCATCCACCCCGAGTTCACCGGCGACTTCTACGTCACCGTGGTGGAGTCGATCAAGGCGCAGCTTCCCGACATGCACATCCACGGCTTCACCCCGCTCGAGGTGTGGCAGGGTGCGGAGACGCTCGGTGTCACGGTTGGCGAGTTCCTCATCCGGCTCCGTGATGCCGGTCTCGGAACCCTCCCGGGAACCGCGGCCGAGATCCTCGACGACGACGTCCGTCTCCATCTCTGTCCCGACAAGATCCGCACCGCCCAGTGGGCCGAGGTGATGATCACGGCCCACGAGCTGGGGCTCCGATCGACGAGCACCATCATGTTCGGCCACATCGATTCTCCGCGGTCGTGGGCGAATCATCTCGAGGTCCTCCGTCGGATCCAGCGGCGCACAGGCGGCATCACCGAGTTCGTGCCGCTGCCGTTCGTCCACATGGGTGCACCGATCTTCCTGAGGGGCCGTTCCCGCAAGGGGCCGACGTGGGACGAGGTCGTGCTGGTGCACGCCGTCGGGCGGATCGCACTCGACGGGCTCATCCCGAACATCCAGGCGTCGTGGGTCAAGCTGGGCCTGGACGCCGGGGTGCGCCTCCTGGAAGCGGGCTGCAACGACCTCGGCGGAACATTGATGGACGAGATCATCTCGCGATCGGCAGGCGCTGCGCACGGCACGTTCGTCGATGCCGACGACCTCGAGCGCGCCATCCTGGAAGCCGCTCGCACTCCGCGACAACGCACGACGCTGTACGGCGACGTGGGAGCGACCCGCACCCCGGCCCCGTAGACTGCCGTCATGGCCGACACCCGCGATCGGATCATCGCTGCAGCTCGCGAGCTCTTCGTGCAGCCCGGCTATGGCGCCGTGACCCACGCCGACATCGCGGCGGTGGCCGGTATCGGACGGACCACGTTCTACGACTACTTCACGTCGAAGGAGGATGTCCTCGTCGAGCTCGTCGAGTCCGAGCTGCCCCTGACGAGCGCCGCAATGGTCGCCTCACTCCCCGGTGATCAGCCGGCGGCGGTGCGCTTCGCCGAGCTCGCGTGCAAGCTGGTCGAGTTCGTGGCGACGGATCCGCTCGGTCTCCTCCTCCACACGGAAGTGCCCCGGCTGGATGCCGGGCTGCAACGGAGGATCGCCGCCGCCCACGAGGAGCTCAGCGAGGGCTTCGCAGGCCTGTATCGCGAGGCTGTCGCCGATGGGCGATTCCGTGCCATCGACGAGACCCTCGCGCTTCGGCTGGTGTTCGAAGGGATCATGGCGGCGGGGAGATGGCTCAAGCACCGGCCCGATCCCAAGCAGGATGTCCACGAGGCCGCCGACGTCACCGTTGCCTTCCTGGTGCGCGGGCTCGCCACGGACTGAGCCGCGGTTCTGCGCCGGGTTCTGTCTATCGAGCTGCTCTAGCCGCGCTTCTCACGCAGCGTGACTGCCGTGCCTGTGATGGTCACCAGCAGGCGGGGCCCGATTGGGGTGTAGGAAAGGCTCACTCCGATCACGGCGTGGGCCCCACGTTCGATCGCCTCCGTCACGAGACCACGAGTGCCCATCTCGCGGGCCTTGATCAGCACCGCTCCCAGATCACGGTCGCCGACCTTCTCGACCGTCGCCGCCACCTCTGCCGTGACGACGCCGAGGTACCGGTCGATGTCCCACAGATCGAGCTGCTGGGTGGTCGTCACGATGGGCCGCCACACCACCGTGCCGTCCTCGGCCCGCACCCAACCCTGCGTCGACGTGGCCCAGCGCGAGCCCCACGTCGATCCGAGCCCGAAGTGGGCTCGTGGTGCCAGCCCGGTGCCCGGGGTCTGGTCGGCGTCGGGCGCGTGCGTCTCCATCATGTGGCCGGGGCGCTCGGCGGCTCGAGTCGATCCGGTGGCGCGCTCACCGACACGTTCGGTGACGTGATCGTCCTGGGGCGTCGCCGTGAGCCGCTCGTCGGTGAGGTCGACGACGGCGCGCCGTGTCGTCCTGGTGGCGCCCGGCGTCGCCCGAGGCGGTTCCGAGGTCGGATCGGGCCGTTCCGGCCGAGCGGCCGCCCACGGGCTCTGGGTGGCCGGCGATTCCTCGCGCAACTCCGCCCACGGGTCGCTGACGATGGGAGCCATGCGAGCGGCGGTCATCGCGTCACGAATCCTGGTGCGCTGCACGGGGCGAGCCGCATCCTTGGGCAGATCGTGATGGGGGCTGCCGGCATCCCGGTCGCCCTGTTGTGGTGCACGCGCGTCGGTCAAGGTTCGCTCCAGCAGCTCGCGGCGAGGATACCCTGGCACCCGTGAGGATCAACGTCATCACCATGTTCCCGGAATTCTTCGCCTCGCCCCTCGAGGTGTCGCTCGTCGGCAAGGCGCAGACGGCGGGGGCGTTGGAGGTCGTGATCGCGGATCTGCGTGACCACGGGCTCGGTGCCCACCGCGCGCTCGACGATGCTCCGTTCGGGGGTGGAGCGGGCATGGTGATGATGATCGAGCCCATCGCGGCGGCGCTGGCACCCTTCGAGCACACGCATCGGGTGCTGCTGACACCGGCGGGGCGGTTGCTCGATCAAGCGATGCTCGATCGGTTTGCGGGACTGGACGAGCTCACCCTCCTGTGTGGTCGATACGAGGGCGTCGACGAGCGCGTCGCCGAGCACCTGATCGACGAGGAGGTGTCGCTCGGGGACTACGTGCTCCTCGGGGGCGAAGTCGGTGCCCTGGTGGTGATCGAGGGGGTGACCCGGCTGCTTCCCGGCGTGCTCGGCAATCCGAGGTCCGTCGACACCGAGAGCTTCCGGGACGGTCTGCTCGAAGAGCCGCAGTACACGCGGCCGGCCGTCTTCGCCGGTTGGGAGGTGCCCGAGGTGCTGCTGTCGGGTGATCACGGTCGGATCGCGGCGTGGCGTGCCGAGCAGCGCGCCGCTCGCACGGCGGAGCGTCGTCCCGATCTCCACGAGCGGTGGATTTCTCAACGCGACGACAGCGGCTAGACTCTCGGGCCGGCCCTGACGGGCCAACCCCACGACTTCTACGGAGCGTCCTCGTGAACACCCTCGACCAGGTCGAAGCTCAATACCTGCGCGACGACATCCCGGACTTCGGCCCCGGTGACACCGTCAAAGTGCACGTCCGCGTGATCGAGGCGGGTCGCGAACGGGTGCAGGTCTTCGAGGGCGTCGTCATCGCCCGCAGCGGCGGCGGCATCCGTGAGAGCTTCACCGTCCGCAAGCTCAGCTTCGGTGTCGGCGTCGAGCGCATCTTCCCCGTGCACGCTCCGATCATCCAGCAGATCGAGGTGGTGCGACGCGGTGCGGTCCGTCGGGCCAAGCTGTACTACCTGCGTGATCGGATCGGCAAGGCGACGCGCATCAAGGAAAAGCGCGACTGAGCCCACGATGTACGAGGTGACGGAGGAGACGCTCCCCGCACTCGTCGACCAGCTGGCCGCTCGTCATTCGCTCTTCGCCTCGTTGCGCGCACGCAACGGTGATCCACCCGCGTGGCGGCGACGTGCCTCTTTCGCCACGATGGTGCTCTTCATTCTCGAGCAGCAGGTGTCACTGGCCTCGGCACGTGCCGCCTACCTGCGGCTCGTCGATGCCATCGGTGAGGTGACGCCGCAAGGGTTCCTCCGCCTCGACGACGCGGAACTGCGCACGGTCGGCTTCAGCCGACAGAAAACGGGCTACACCCGTGGGCTGGCTCGGCTCCTGACGGAGGGCGAGCTGGACCTGGCCGCCCTCGCCGATCGTGACGACGCCGACGCCACCGGCGCGCTGCTCGCCGTCCGGGGGGTTGGCCCGTGGACGGCGGCATGTTTTCTCCTCTTTGCGCTCGGGAGACCTGACGCGTGGCCGAGCGGTGACCGTGCGCTGTACGTGTCGATGCGCGATGTGATGGCACTCGACGACGTTCCGTCTCCGGACGAGGCGGACGATCTGGCCGCAGCCTGGGCTCCGCTGCGAGCCGTGGCCGCACGCATGCTGTGGCACGACTACCTCGGGGGGAGGGCGTGGGAGCCGGCGCCCGCACTTCCGGGTGTCGGGTAGGGTGACGGCGATGGAACCCGACCTCCCCGAGACGCAGCCGTCCCCGCCGCGCGACGAGCGATCGGGTGAGGAGGTCGATCCCTTCGCATCCGCCCACGAGGTTGTCGAAGACATGCGCGCCGCCACCGCCGAGGAGGCGGAGAACGTCAAGGCGACCCGCTCGTTCTGGCTCGAGCTCCCGTTCCTCATCGTCGTGGCGCTCGTCATCGCCGTGCTCATCAAGACGTTCGCCTTCCAGGCCTTCTACATCCCTTCCGGCTCGATGGAGGACACCCTCCAGGTGAACGATCGGGTCATGGTGTCGAAGCTGTCCTATGTCATCGGTGACGTCGAGCCGGGCGACGTGATCGTGTTCGACGACCCACGAGGTGCGGGCGGTTCCCAGGAGTCGATCATCGGCGCACTGCTGCGCAACCTCGCCGAGTCGATCGGGCTCCGGACACCACAGTCGGAGTTCATCAAGCGCGTGATCGCCGTCGAAGGGCAGTCGGTCAGGATCTCCGACAACGTCGTCTTCGTCGATGGGCTCCCGATCGACGAGCCGTATCTCGCCCCCGGGACGAGGATGCCGGACTTCGATGCGATGACCGTTCCGACGGGGGAGGTCTTCGTCATGGGAGACAACCGCCCGAACAGCACGGACAGCAGATCCTTCGGCACGATTCCCGTCGACGACATCGTCGGCCGGGCGTTCGTGGTGATCTGGCCGGTGTCCAACTGGTCGGGGCTCTGATCTGTCGCACCCTCCCGATACAACGTCGGGATGCAACCCGGGCGGGCCCGAGATCAGATGCGAGGTTCCGGTTCGGCCCGGGCACCGCTAGGGTCGCGCTTCGCCAGACGACGACAGCCGGGTGGAGTCCATGGGCGAGGAAGACCTCGAGAGATACGAGACGGACGTCGAGCTCCGCATCTACAAGGAGTATCGAGACGTCCTCCCGATGTTCAAGTACGTCATCGAGACGGAGCGTCGGTTCTATCTCGCCAACGAGGTGGATCTCAGAACCGTCCAGCAGGACGGCTCGCTCTACTTCGAGCTCACGTTGGTCGATGCCTGGGTCTGGGACATGTATCGCCCGGCACGGTTCGTCAAGAGCGTGCGCGTCCTGACGTTCCGCGACGTCAACATCGAAGAGCTCGAGCCGACGACGACGATCTGAGCTCAGCACCCGTCGGTGCGTCCACCGGCAGACGGGAACTGGGCGAGTTCGGCGAGCACATCGCAGCCGCCTTCTTGCGCCGCCGCGGGGCTCGCATCCTCGATCGCAACCTCGTGATCGGCCGCGGCGAGATCGACATCCTCGCCGAAGTCGGTGGGCGGCGCATCGTGGTCGAGGTGAAGACCGTCACCCCCTCGGCCGGGCGTCCAGGAGCCGCCGCCGTCGACGATGCGAAGGCGGCGCGACTGCGCCGGCTCGCCGCATCGCTCGACCCGCCCGTACGCCGGATCGACATCATCGAGATCCTGCTCGATCGGAACGGCGCGGCGGTGCGCTGGCTCAGGTGGACGTGACTCCGCGTCTCCGCTGTTCCTTGAACCAGCATCCCCGATGCCAGTGGCGACGGAGGTCGGGCTCGAGCCGGGGTACGACCACGACGTGAAAGGATCCCGTCGCGATCGTGCCCTCACATCCAGGACAGACGTAGTCCTTGCGGGCCTGGTGAGGTTGGATGGGGTGGACGAGCATCTCGTCGCTCACCCGAGAAACCCCCACGCCACCGCGGCGGCGGTGATGGCGACGAAGACGACCACGAGCACGATGTCGACGGTGGTGCGCTTCTGCTCGCGGAA
>CAYFYC010000072.1:5862-11897 GCA_964347305.1 uncultured Acidimicrobiaceae bacterium
ACGGGACTCACGATCTCATCTAGCCGGACAGCACTGCCCACAACACGGCTCCTACGGCAGCCGCCAGGGCAGCGAGCATGATCGCCACATCCACGAGAGTCTTGCGCTGCTGGCGGAACGGATTGAACCCCATGGCGCAATGGTAGGACCCGTCCCGCAGGGACCGGTGCGCGGGCAGGTGGACAGTATGCTGCGCGATGTCCCCCGGAGGTGCTTCTCACGACAGCCGGCCTGTTTTCGATCGACGACCGCGGCCCCGTCAGATACCTGACCCTGCGACGCCCGGACACGCGAAATGCGATCCCCGCCGACGGGTGGGAGGCCCTGGCCGGGGCCTTTGCAGACTTCGAGGAGTCCCTGCAACGGGTGCTCGTGGTCGCCGGGGAGGGGGGTGACCTGTCTTCGGGTGCAGACCTCTCGGGTGGCGCCGTGCGCTTCGACAGCACCGTCGACAACCACCGGCGGATGCGGATGGTCGGGGAGATGGCCCTGCGGCTCCATCGCTGCCCGAAGCCCACGATTGCGGTGGTCGACGGTGTGGCGGTCGGGGCCGGCATGAATCTGGCGCTGGCCTGTGACATCGTCATCGCCACGGAGCGAGCTCGCTTCGCCGAGCTGTTCGTGCGACGTGGGCTGATCATGGATGCCGGTGGCACGTGGTTGTTGCCGCGGCTCGTCGGGCACCTGCGCGCTCGCGAGCTTGCGCTCACAGGTCGGGTCGTGGAGGCAGACGAAGCGGTGGCGATCGGATTGGCGACCCGCGTCGTCGGCTCCGACGAGGTGGAAACCGTGGTCGCCGAGTATGTCGAACTGCTCTTGGCGGGCGCCCCACTGGCGCAACGATTCCTGAAGGTCGGTCTTGATCGCTCGAGCTCGATGACCTTCGAGCAGGCACTCGCCTGGGAGGGCCAGGCGCAGTCGATCCTCCTGGCAACCGAGGACTTCGCCGAGGCGGTCGCCGCGTTCGGAGAACGACGAGAGCCGCGGTTCAAGGGAGTCTGAGGTCGGCCCGGAAACCGATTGCCTCGAGCGCCGGTAGGGCCGGCGCAGCGGCACGTGAGACAGGGGCCTGGAACCTGTCACTCCCGTGCCATACGGTGGCGGCATGCTCGCCTCGGTCACATCGGTTGCGCTCGTCGGCATCGAACCGCGTCCCCTGACCGTCGAGGTCCACGTCGCCGGGGGAAAGGTCGTGACCACCATCGTCGGTCTGCCGGACACGGCGGTTCGCGAAGCGCGCGAGCGTGTTGGTGCGGCGATGGCGGCGTCGGAGTTCAGCCCGACGCGGAGCCGGACCGTCGTCAACCTCTCACCGGCCGACCTGCCCAAATCCGGGTCGGCGTACGACCTCCCCATCGCGCTCGCCACCCTGATGGCCACCCGGCAGATCCCCCGGAGACCGGTGGTCGCGCTCGGGGAGCTGGGGCTCGATGGGACCGTGCGCGCCGTGCGTGGGACGCTCGGTGCGGCCGTGGTGGCCGCGTCGGAGGGTGTGCCGTGTCTGGTGCCGGCGGCCACGGCGGCGGAGGCCCGGCTCGTTCCGGAGGCCGATCTGAGGGCGGTGGGGACCCTGGCCGAGGCGGTATCGGCCGTGATCGGCCGCTTCGCAGGGCGTCCCCCGGTCCCATCCGTGGCAGAACCGGAGATGGGACCCGATCTCGCCGAGGTGAGGGGGGTGCCGCATGCCCGTCGGGCTCTCGAGGTGGCTGCGGCCGGTGGTCATCACCTGCTTCTGGAGGGATCTCCGGGAGCGGGCAAGACCATGCTGGCGCGTTGTCTGCCCGGGGTGCTCCCGGAACTCGACGACGACGAGGCCTATCGAGTCGCCCTGGCATGGGCAGCCGGGGGCCGCCTTCGTCCGCAGCCACACCGACCGCCGTTCCGCGCCCCCCACCACTCTGCGACGCTGGCCGCACTGGTCGGAGGCGGATCCGGAGTGCCTGTCCCCGGGGAGGTCACGCTCGCATCCGGAGGAGTCCTCTTCCTCGACGAGCTCGCCGAGTTCCCGGTCCACATCCTCGACGCGCTCCGTCAGCCACTCGAGGACGGCCACGTGACCGTGGCCCGCAAGGGGATCTCGGTGCGGTTCCCGTCTCGCATCCAGCTCGTCGCCGCCACCAACCCGTGCCCGTGTGGTTTCCACGGTGATCACATGACCGAGTGCCGGTGCACTGGCGCCGCTCGTGATCGTTACAAGCGACGTCTGTCGGGACCGCTGCTCGATCGATTCGATTGCCGGGTCAGGGTCAGCCGCATCTCTGCCGAGCAGCTCATGGACGGACCTGCCGAATCGTCGGCCACGGTTCGGGCTCGGGTCGTTGCGGCCCGCAAGCGCCAGCGCGCTCGCGGAGTGATGAATCGAGCGCTCGGTCAGGCGGCGCTGGACGGCTGCGACTGGTCGCCGGAAGCCGAACAGATGCTGCGCCGCGCCGTCGAGACGTCCGGGCTCACGGCACGGGGCTGGAATCGGGTGCGACGGGTGGCCGTCACGATCGCCGACCTGGACGAGTCGGACCGGATCGGGAAAGCGCACGTGGCCGAGGCCCTGTCGCACCGGGGCCTCACGTGACCGCCGACAGCCGGCTCCGGCTCGCCTTCGGCGACTGCTCACCAGGGGTCGCGTACTCCCTCGCCGCCGATCACGGTGACGAAGGAGCGCTGCGGAGGGCCTCGTCTGCGGCGACACCGGGCCGTCGCGTCCGACTCGAGGTCCCGGCCGCAGAGCGGCGCCGTGAGCTCGCCGACCTGCAGGTGGATCTCGTCTTCCACGACGAGCCGGGCTATCCGCCGTCGCTGCGCGAGATCGCCGAGCCACCCTACGCGTTGTTCGTCCGTGGATCCGTGCCGGACCTCGGAGCCGTCGCCGTCGTCGGCACCCGGAAGTGCAGTGCGTACGGTCGGGCACTCGCTCGGGAGTACGGCCGTGTCATCGCCGGGGCCGGATGGAGTGTCGTCAGCGGTCTGGCGCGGGGCATCGACGGCGCCGCACACACCGGCATGGTCGATGCCGGAGGCCCGGGGGTCGCCGTTTTGGGCAGTGGCATCGACGTGATGTACCCGCCCGAACACGGGGCCCTGGCGGATCGGATCCTGCAGGCCGGGGGTGCCCTCGTCACCGAGTACCCGCCGGGGACGCGACCCGAGCCTTGGCGCTTTCCGCACCGCAACCGCCTCATCGTCGGGATGGCCCAGGCAGTGGTGGTCGTCGAGGCCGCAATCACCGGGGGTGCGCTCATCACTGCTTCGCTGGCGATGGAATCGGGAGTTCCGGTGTTCGCAGTGCCCGGTGATGTCGGAAGGAGGGCGGCCGAAGGTACCAACCGACTGATCCGCGACGGCGCTCACCCCGTGCTGGAACCCGAAGATCTCCTGGCGGAGCTGTCTCTGGTGCTGGGGCCGCCTCGTGCCCGGACCCGGGTCGTGCGGGTGGGCGTGGCGGCGAGCGTGCCTGCAGGCGGCATACGCGTCTCCGACCTGGCGTCGTTGATCGGCTCCGACGTGTCCGCCGTCCTCGCCGAGGTGGCGATCGCAGAGCTCGACGGGTCGGTGCGCACCGAAGGCGACCTCGTGTTTCGGGCATGACCGGTCGTTGACATCTGGTGCGAGTGAGCGACCATGTTCGCCATGCCGTCCCCCGTCTCCGTCGGAGATCTCACACTCGCCACCGGTGCCTATCTCCGCCGGCTCGAGCACGAACGAGGTTTGTCGCCGCACACGATCTCTGCGTATCGGACCGATCTCGCCCAATTCGCGGCGTTTGCCCGCGACCGGTCCGTACGCACGATGCACGACATAGACAGGGCGTTCTTCAGGCGTTTCCTCGCCCACCTCTCCGAACAGGGATATGCGAGCCGATCGGTGAGCCGCAAGGCGGCATCGGTGCGGGCGTTCCTGTCCGATGCGGCTCGTCGCGGGACGATCGCGGCCAATCCTGCCCAGGCGGTCCGCGGGCCGAAGCGTCCTCACACCCTGCCGCGTGGCCTGTCACGAGGTGCGTTGCTCGCTGCGCTCGATCTGCTCGACGGCGACGAGCCGGTGCTGGTTCGCGATCGGGCGTTGCTGGAGCTGCTCTATGGCAGCGGTCTCCGGGTGGCGGAGGCGGCCGCCCTCACGGTCGACGACATCGGCCACGATCGCTACGTCAAAGTGCGTGGCAAGGGCTCGAAGGAGCGGGTCGTGCCCGTCGGCCCGGTGGCTCGTTCCTGCCTCGATCGCTACGTGACCGAAGCCAGACCTTCCCTCGTCGGTCCCCACGCCGGTGATGCGTTGTGGGTCGGCGTCAGAGGCGGTGCGCTCGGCGAACGCGGGATCAGACGAGTCGTGCGCGGTCGCCTCGGCACCTTCCCGCATGCGCTCCGTCACTCATTCGCCACCCATCTCCTCGAAGGCGGTGCAGATCTGCGCACCGTGCAAGAGCTGCTGGGTCACATTGATATGGGTACCACCCAGACGTACACTGCCGTTTCCCGAACCCACCTCAGATCGGCCTATGACCGCAGCCATCCCCGCGCCTGAGCGCGGCGAGCAAGAGCTCGCCGAACTCTGGGAGCAGTTCAAGACATCGGAGGATCCACAGGCCCGAGAAGGCCTGATCCTGCACTACTCGGCGCTCGTGAAGTACGTCGCGGGCCGGATGCGTGCAGGTCTGCCCCGCACCGTGGATCCGCAGGATCTCGTCTCCTACGGCACGTTCGGTCTCATCGACGCCATCGACAAGTTCGACCTCGAGCGCGGTTTCAAGTTCGAGACCTATGCCGTGAGTCGCATCAAGGGAGCCATCCTGGACGAGCTCCGGGCCCTCGACTGGGTGCCTCGCTCCGTGCGGTCGCGGGCCAGGGAGATCCAACGCAGTCTGGCGGAGCTGGAGCACGCCATGCAGCGCACGCCGACGGAGCAGGAGCTCGCCGAGCACATGGACGTGGCTCTCGAGACGTTGCAGGACCATCTCGGTGAGATCGCAGCGCTCGGCTTCGTGGCGCTCGACGAGTTGCTCAATCCGGGTGAGCGTGACTCTTCGGCGGTGGGCGACCTGCTCGCCGACCCGAGTGCGCTCGATCCGTCCGGCTCCTTCGAGAAGCAGGAGACCCGCTATCTGCTGGCGGACTCGATCAACCGGCTGCCCGACCGGGAACGCCTCGTCGTCACGCTCTACTACTACGAGGCGATGACGCTGGCCGAGATCGGCAAGGTGCTCTCGGTGACCGAGTCGCGGGTCTGCCAGATCCACACGAAAGCCGTAATGAGCCTCCGCAACCGGCTGATGGAGCCGCCCTACCGGAAGTAGGCGCCGCTCCCGAACCGGTCGATTTGGACGGCACCGGGTCCTCGGTACACTTTCGTCGAAATTCGCACGTCGATCGCAATCTCCGGTGGTCGGACCACGGTCCGCGGAGGCTCGAAGGATCGGCGGAGGCACAACCCGAACTCAGATAGGAGCCCGACGTGGCCGTCGTCACCATGCGACAGCTGCTGGAGGCTGGGGTCCACTTCGGACACCAGACCCGGCGGTGGAACCCGAAGATGCGTCCGTTCATCTTCGGTGAGCGCAACGGAATTCACATTCTCGACCTGCGGCAGACGATCGAATCGATCGAATCCGCCGCCAAGTTCATCAAGGACACCGTCGCCGCCGGCGGCACCGTCCTGTTCGTCGGAACCAAGAAGCAGGCCCAGCCCTCCATCAAGGCGGCCGCCGAGGTCTCCCAGATGCCCTACGTGAACCATCGCTGGCTCGGGGGCATGCTCACCAACTTCCAGACGATCCACAAGCGCATCCAGTACATGCTCGAGCTGGAGCGGATGGAGTCGTCAGGCGAGATGCAGGCGCTGCCGAAGAAGGAGCGTCTCCGACTCCGCCGCGAGCTCGAGAAGCTGCAGACCGTGCTCGGTGGTCTCCGCACGCTGACGAAGGTGCCGGACGTCGTGTTCCTCATCGATGTCACCGCCGAGCACATCGCCGTGGCCGAGGCGTCACGTCTCGACATCCCGATCGTGGCCATCGTCGACACCAACTGCAATCCGGAAGGCATCGAGTA
>CAYFYC010000072.1:11907-15939 GCA_964347305.1 uncultured Acidimicrobiaceae bacterium
GGAAGGCGCGCACTGCTTCGACAACCGGGACTTCACCAACTGCGACCCGGACGGCGTGACCATGGTGATCCCCGGCAATGACGACGCCATCCGCTCGTCCGCTCTGCTCGCCGGGATCATGGGCAACGCCGCCAAAGAGGGCCGCGAGCTCTTCCTCGCCGGCCGCAAAGAAGACGCTTCGGCCGAAGAGGCCGTTGCCGCCAAGGAGTGACCATGAGTATCAGCGCAAAGGACGTTCAGGACCTCCGCAAGGCGACCGGCGCAGGCATGATGGACGCCAAGCGCGCCCTCGAGGAGGCGGGCGGCGACCGTGACCGTGCCGCCGAGCTCCTGCGCGAGAAGGGTCTCGCCGCGGCCGCGAAGCGAGCAGACCGTTCCCAGTCCGAGGGCGCGATCGGCTCGTACCTCCACTCGCAGGCGGGCCGGCCGGTGATCGGCGTGCTCGTCTCGCTCGCCTCGGAGACCGACTTCGTGGCCAAGAGCGACGAGTTTCAGCAGATGGCCAACGACATCGCCATGCATGTCGCCGCCGCCCGTCCCGAGTACGTCCTCCAGGAGGACGTGCCCGAGGATGTGATCGCCAAGGAGAAGGAACTGATCGCGGCCCAGGCCCGGAACGAGGGCAAGAAGGAAGAGATCATCGACCGCATCGTCGACGGTCGCATCAAGAGCTTCTTCGCCGAGAACGTCCTCTACGACCAGCCTTTCGTGCGCACGGAGCGTTTCGAGGGTACGGTCGGCGAGATGGTGAAGGAACTGGCCGTCAAGATGGGAGAGAACATCTCCGTGAGCACGTTCGTTCGTGTCCAGGTCGGCGAAGAGGCTTCGTGAGTCGCCGCGTCGTCCTCAAGTTGTCCGGTGAGGCCTTTGCCGACGCCGAGTTGGGCTATGGCATCGATCCGAAGATGGTCCATCGCGTCGCCGGTGAGATCGCCGAGGTCCAGGCGCAGGGCTACGAGATCGGCATCGTCGTCGGTGGTGGCAACATCTTCCGCGGTCTGTCGTCCGCAGCCGAAGGCATGGATCGCGCCAACGCCGACTACATGGGCATGCTCGCCACGGTGATCAACGCGCTGGCGCTCCGTGACGGTCTCGAGTCAGCTGGGGTCCCTGCCCGGGTCCAGACGGCGATCAACATCCAGCAGGTCGCCGAGCCGTACATCCGGCTTCGTGCCATGCGTCATCTCGAGAAGAAGCGGGTCGTGATCTTCGCCGGTGGCACCGGCAACCCGTTCTTCACCACCGACACCACCGCAGCGTTGCGTGCCGCCGAGATCGGTGCCGAGGTCGTGCTGAAGGCGACCAAGGTGGACGGTGTGTTCGACTCCGATCCCGCCCTCCACGACGACGCCTCCAAGATCGAGGTCGTCAGCTACATGGACGTGTTGGCGAAGCAGCTCAGAGTGATGGACTCGACCGCAATTACGATGTGCATGGACAACCAGCTGCCGATCCGCGTGTTCAGCATTCTCGAGCCGGGCAACGTGGCACGAGCCGTTCGGGGCGAGAGTGTGGGTACGCTGGTCCACTGATCGGTGACCGAGGAGGGCGCATGATCCGGGAGCTTCTCGAAGAGGCGTCGCACAAGATGGACGGAGCCGTCGAGCACACCGCCAACGAGTTCGGTGGGGTGCGTACGGGTAGGGCGAACCCGGGGCTCCTGCAACGGATCACGGTCGACTACTACGGCACGCAGACGCCGCTGCAGCAGCTCGCGGGTCTGTCGGTTCCCGAGGCGCGCATGATGATCGTCCAGCCCTACGACAAGTCGGCGTTGCACGCGATCGAGCGGGCGATCCAGGAGGCCGATCTCGGTCTCAACCCGTCGAACGACGGCAACGTGATCCGTCTCGTGTTCCCGCAGCTCACCGAAGAGCGCCGCAAGGAGCTGATCCGCTTCGTCCGGCAGCTCGCCGAGGACGGCCGCATCGCCATCCGCAATGTCCGGCGTCACACCAAGGACGACATGGAGGCCTTGGAGGGCGACATCTCAGAGGACGACATCCGGCGCGGTGAGAAGGAGCTCCAAGAAGTGACCGATCGGCACATTGCCCGCCTCGACGAGCTCCTCGCCCACAAGGAAGAAGAGCTGCTCGAAGTCTGAGCGAGGAGCGCGCAACCGTGGACTCGTCGGACCTACCGGACCCGCATCCCGGCGATCCATGGCATCCGGCGTGGGATTCCGAGAACGCAGCGCCGGATGACGAACATGGTCTGGCTGCGGATGCGGCTGCGCGCGTGCACGAGATCGTGCGGCGCCTGGACGCGGACGAGGAACTTCGGCTCGGTCTCGAGGCCGCCGCCACGGGACGCCGCATGCTCGACCAGATCGCCGCAGTGCGCGACGGAACGCCGTCTGCCCTCTTCGCCGACGTCGAGGGCGCCGGTGAGCCGGATCGGATCGAGGTGGCACCAGCGGACCGGGTAGCCGTGCCAGAATCGGCCAACGCACCACGTCGCCGACGGTTGGGTCGGCTGCGAAGGAGCGCATCGCGGATCCGATCCGCGGCCGGCGGCGACGAAGAGGAAGTGACGAACGTGGTGGACGAGCGCCGCGACGACGAGCGGGACGAGCGATCCGAAGACGTCGCGTCCGATCCTGCCGACACCGCATCGTCACCGACTCCGAGCGACGATGTCGTCCAGCCCGAACTGGGCGACGACGAGGACTTCCCCTGGGACGACGAAGACTGGAGCACCGCCAGATCCGGTGACGAACCCGAGGAGACGCGTGAGCTCGATCTCGTCACGCCCGGCGTAGATCCGGCGCATGTCACGTCAACGGCTGACGAGATCGTGGACGTCGGAGAGCCTCCCAGCGAATCCGCCGAGTCCCCGCAATCCGAGGACGGGGACGCGGATGATGAGCCGGTGGCCGATGAGCCGGCGGACGTCGTCGGCGAGCCCGTGGATGCGGGTGTGCCGGTCGAGCCGATGGCTGTCGAGTCGAGCGGGGCCGAGCCGGAGCCGGACGTCGAGCCGGAGCTGGACGTCGAGCCGGACGTGGTCGATGAGCCGGCCGATGTGGTCGATGGGCCCGTGGATGCGGGTGTGCCGGTCGAGGCGATGGCTGTGGAGGAGACTGCCGAGCCGGAACTGGACGTCGAGCCGGATGTCGTCGCCCCTGATGTCGTCGCCCCCGATGTCGTCGACCCCGACGTCACGTTGGAGCTCGAGCCGGTGCCCTCGTCGAGCGAGGATCCGACGGAGTCGCAGCCACCCGACGATGCGGCAGCACCGGAGATGTCGGCCGGCGAAGAGGACGCAGAGGCGCCGGAAGACCTCGCATCGGAGGAGGGGGTCTTCACCCACGCCGAGGTGATCCCACTCGTACGTCCGCCGCAAGCCCATGAGGCCACCGCCGGCCTCGACCCCGATCTCCTCGCGATGGGGGAGGACGCAGACGCCGCCGAACCGGAGACCGGGGACGAACCAATGCCCGCCGAGGATGCGGCGGAAGGGGCCGGTGACGCCGCAACGGCCGACGAGCCCGACGAGGCGTCCGACGCGCCATCCGGCGACGGCGACGAGTTCGCCGCCTTCACGCTCGAGGAATACACCGGCACGGCAACCGAGGAATACGCAGAGCTGGCGCGAGCCATGGCCGCGTCGGAGGACGAGGCGCTCGAGCCTGCTGCCATCTCGGCAGAGATGCCGGGGCTCGACACGTCCCTCGTGGGTCTCGACGACGTCGTCGACGCCGGGATCGGGGTCACGGAGACCCTCTCCACGACGCGGCGCTCCGATCTCGGGCTCCGGGTGGCCACGGCGGTCGGGCTCCTCATCGTGTTCTTCGGGTCGCTCCTCTGGCCATGGGCGATCGGCGGGCTGATCCTCGTGGTGCTCGGGGTCGCTGCGCTGGAGCTCTACATCGTCACGGTCAACGCCGGCTACCGCCCGCTCACGTGGGCCGGTCTCGTCGGAGTGGTCGGCGCACTGGCGGGCACGTGGGTGTGGGGTGTGGTGGCGATCCCGATCGCACTGGCACTCACTGCGATCGGTGCGACGCTCTTCCTGGCCCTGTCGGCCGAG
>CAYFYC010000073.1:0-15830 GCA_964347305.1 uncultured Acidimicrobiaceae bacterium
CGTAGCTCGAGTTTCGGTGTCATCCCGACCCCACCGCCTGACGACGTCGCCGGTCACGTTCGGTGTACCAGTCGGTGAACCTCGCCACCGGGACACTCACCAACAAGAACAACACCGTCGCCGCCACATAACTCGTGTAGTTGAAGGTGCTCGAGGTGTAGATCTGCGCCTCCCGCACGCCCTCGCGCACTCCGAGGATGAACACCAGCGCCACGTCCTTCTGCAGGCTCACGAACCCGTTCAGCAGCGCCGGGATGACGTTGCGGATCGCCTGCGGCACGAGCACGTACCGCAGCGACTGGACCTGCGTCAGACCGAGGGAGCGGGCCGCCATCCGCTGGCTCTCGTGCACCGACTCGATCCCCGCCCGGTACACCTCGGCCGTGTAGGCGCTGTAGGAGATGATGAGCGTCGTCACTCCCCAGAACAGCGGGCTCGACGGCACGCCCTGGAGCTGCAGCGCCGGGATGCCGAAGCCGAGCACGAGGATGAGGAGGATGATCGGGACGCCGCGGATGAGGTCGATGAACACCACCACGAGCGCCCGCAACGGGAAGAACGCCGGGCCTCGCAGCGCCCGGATCATCGCCAGCACCAGGGCGAAGAAGAGGATGAGCACCTCGGCGATGAGGAACATGTAGACGTTCAGCCAGAACCCGGTGGCGCGGAGATCGATGAAGGGGAACGATCCCTTGAGCCCCAGATCGATGTCACCGACGACGCGGGGCCACGCCTCGGCGAAGCGCTCGGGGTTGAAGAACTGCCGCTGGACGGCAGGCCACGTCTCCGACGACAGGATCCACCACAGCGCGAGACCCACCAGCACGACCGTCGAGACCGCGGCGATGAGTGCGCTGCGGGCGCCCTCTTCCCTCGCCCGCTTCGGGCGTTTCCCCGATGGCCACAGCCCCGGGGTGCGTACCTGGTCAGGTGTGGTGGTCAAGGCGGCCACGATAGGCCGCACGCGAGAGAGGGGCCCTGATGAGCCCCTCTCCCTGGATCGATGACGGTGGGGATCAGCCGCCGACGGTGGGGATGTCGCCACCCTGGGTCAGCCACTCGGCCTCGAGCGCCGCCAGCGTGCCGTTGTCACGCAGCGTCGCCAGTGCCTCGTTCACGCAACCGACCAGCTCGCTGCCCTCGGAGAAGAGCAGCCCGTAGTTGTCGGGCTCCGCAGCGTCGGCACCGAACTGGGCGGCGATGATCGCACCCTCGACCTGGACCGCCGTCACGAAGTACGCCGTGGGCAGGTCGACGACAAGACCGTCGATCTGGCCCGCCTGCATGGCGGCGACCGCAGCGGCGGTGTCGTCGTAGACCGATGCGCCGGACTCCGTCTGAATGACGTTCTCGACGAAGTCGAAACTCGTCGTCCCGATGGCGACACCGAGGTTGGCGGCCCTCAGGTCGTCGAGCGACGCCGGTGCGGCGAACGCCGAGTCCGGGAACGTGATCAGCGACTGGCGGGTCGTGTAGTACGGGTCGCTGAAGTCGACGACCTCGTCACGCTCCGGGCGGATCGAGTACTGCTGGATGTTGAAGTCCCAGTCCTTGGGCCCGGCGGTGATCGCCTCGTCGAAACCGGTCCGCACGAAGACGACCTGGTCCGCGCTGAAGCCGAGCTCCTCGGCGAGCGCATAGACGAGCGCGCCTTCGAAGCCGGTCCCCGACTCGGGAACGTCGAAGTTGTCGTCACCGACGCCCATCCACGGCGGGAACACCGGCTCGCCGGTGGCCACGGTCAGCTGACCGCCGATGGTGAGTGGCAGGTTCTCCGTGGCGCACGGGTCGGCCATCGTCGTGGTCGTCTCGGCCGCCGTGGTCGTCGTGGTCTCGGGTGCCGCCGTCGTCGTCTCCGGCGCAGCCGTGGTCGTCGTATCCGGCGCTGCAGTCGTGGTGGTGTCGTCGACGGCGTCGTCGCCGCACGCTGCGGCAATCAGCGCCAGCACCGCCAGGAGCAGAACGAACCGGGTCGCCTTCCTGAATCGCATCTAGGTCCCTCCAAAGAGATTGCGGGAACGATAGTGGAGCGGGTCTCGCCGCGAACCGGCCGGCGGCGTCCGCCTAACGTTTCGGCATGGCCGATCCCGTCCGCACCCCGGCAGCTCTCGAGGCGCTCTTCGGTGTCGATCCCGAGGTCCACCTGTACGGGCTCGCCGATCTCGAGAAGCCGTACTGGCCGCGCTCGACGTGGTGGCTGGAAGGGCAGGCCGCCGTGGGTCTGATCCGCTTTCCGGGGACCGACGCCACCACGGCCTACGCCATGTCGCAACGGGCGCCGTGGGCGACGCTCGAGTTGCTCGCCGAGGTCGTGGTCGACATGCCTCCCGGCACGTTCGTCACCGGACCCGTCGGCCTCGCCGCTCGCATCCGTCGCGAACGCACCATCGAAGACTTCGGTCCGCACATCCGGATGATCCACGATCGCCGGAGCGTGGAGCCGGTGCCCGACGTTGCTCCCCTCGACGCGACCGACCTGGACGACCTCGTGACGCTCCACGCCACCGACCCCGGCTCGGCGTTCTTCCTGCCCCACATGCTCGAGAACGGCGAGTTCGTCGGGGCGCGCGTCGACGGCCGCCTCGTCGCCAGCGCCGGCACGCATGTGCTGAGCGATCGCCATGGCGTCGCCGCCATCGGTGCAATCTTGACCGACCCGGAGTTCCGTGGGGTCGGGTGGGGGAGAGCGGTGTCCGAGACCCTCCTGTCGCTGCTGGCGATGCGCTGCCCGGTCATCGGCCTCAACGTCGCCGAGACGAACCGAACCGCCCGCAAGCTGTACGAATCGATCGGGTTCGAGCGCCGATTCACCTACGAGGAGATCGAGCTGCTGTGAGCCGGGGTCGGGCGGGCCGCCGCTAACTTGCCGTCGCCCGGACGCGCAGAGGAGCGCCGTGTTCGAAGGAAGCGAGCTCGATCTCATCGCCTCGGTCGTAGTCGTGCTGGCGGCCGTGGGCTTCCGTGTCGGTGTCGGCCGATGGGTTCGCAGTCACGAGTGGTCGCGACCCGAGGACGGACGGCGCTGGCTGGTACGGCTCAGCACCGGCGGCTTTCTCGTTGCACTGCTGCTGTTGCTCGTCATCTGGGCGGACGAGCTCCGCACGGTCGCCCTGTCGTTCGTCGCTGTCGCGGTGGCGATCGTCATCGCCACCCAGGATTTCATCAGGTCCGTGCAGGGCTCTCTCCTTCGTGCCACCTCATCGAGCTTCACCATCGGGGATCGGGTTCGCATCGGGGACGTGCGTGGTGTGGTCGTCGATCACACGCTGCTCGTGACGACGCTGCTGGAGGTAGGGCCCGGACACGTGCGAACCGGGCGGACGGTCGTGATCCCCAACAACCGACTGCTCACCGAGATCGTCTACAACGAGACCTTCGGGCACGAGTTCATCCTGCATTCGTTCGTGGTGCCGGTGCCCCTCGACAGCTGGGAGAGTGCGCAGGCGGCGCTGCTCGAGGGAGCCCGCGCGGAGTCGGAGCCGTACGTCGAGCTGGCACGGCTCAACATGGAGCGACGAGCGCGCCGCTATTCGCTCCCCATGCCGGCGGTCGAGCCCTTCGTCCTCGTCGGGCCGGCCGCCAAGGACACGATCGACCTGACAGTGCGCGTACCGGTGGCGTCCGGGGACGTGTGGCACGTCGAGGACGCCATCATGCGGCACTGGCTGAAACGACAGAGCCGGGCCTGAGGCCCGGCTCTGGTCCCCCCAACGCGCGTGTTCGGTCCGGCAGGACCGAACACGTTCACGTCACTTCGTGCGGCGTGCCGCGTTCTTCTTCGCCGATTCGGGTCGTTGCGCAACCAGGTTCGGAGCGTTGTAGGCGACGCCTGCGCGGCGCTTGGGAGCGCCGGCATGCGCCTGGCGCACCTTCGTGATGCGCACCGGTCTGCGGGCCGTCATCTGGTTCTCCTTCGCGCCGGCTTGCGGCGCTGCGTGCGCTGCGGCTGACGCTTGGTCTCGCCGTGGCGGGGTTGGTCGTCGTCGTGCCTGATCCGACGGGGGCTCAGACTGATCTGGTCGTCGTCGGAGACGTCGTACTCCCACCAGCGTGATCCGCTGACGGTGGGTGCGAAGCTACGACCCATGCATGAACTCCGGGCGCTCGTCCGCAGTGGCGGCGATCCGCTCCTCGATCCGCCGCAGTGATGCGAGGACCTCGAAGCCGAACCAGATGACGGCGACCACGACTGCGACCGGCCACAACGAGAGCAGCTGGACGGCGATCTCGGTCGGGAGCGAGCCGAATCCGTACGAGAACGGCATACGGCCCATCGACAGAATGAGCAGAGCACCGACGATGATCCCGATGACCAGCGTCCGCCTGCTGTTGACAGTCATTGTGACTGCGTGCTCCTTCTCCCTCTCGCGAGGGGGTTGATGAAGGCAGCAATATATCTTGAGATAAAGCTTTCTGTCAAGAGGAATCTGCGATAGGGTCGAGGCGATGCCGGACTACGTGACACATGTGATGGAGGGTTGGGCCAGGGTGCGGCCCGATCTCGACACGTCGCCACTCGAGGTGACGCTGCGGCTGCAGCGGGCGGGCCAGCTCGTGCAGCAGCGACTCGACGCGGTGGCGGGCTCCGAGCCATCCCTCAGTCACAAAGGGGATCTCGACACGCTCACGGCGCTGCGAAGATCGGACGGCACCGCCAGTCCATCGGAGTTGGCGGCCGTGCTGCGGCTCACGTCCGGTGGCATGACGAATCGGCTGGATCGGCTCGAAGCCGCGGGTCTGATCCGCCGGGCCGTGGCCGACACCGACCGCAGGGCGATCGTCGTGAGCCTCACCCCGGAGGGGGCCCGCGTTGCCGATCAGGCCTTCACGGCGAATCTCTATGAGCAGCGGCAGTTGGTCACCGGGCTCACGCCGCAGGAGCGGGCGGATCTCGCCGCCCTTCTCTCCAAGCTGCTCGTCGATCTCGGCGACGAGTGGCGTTCCTGACCACCCGCCGATGGGGCGGCCATCGCAGCGTGTTCCCCTGGTGTGGTCCCCACGTCCTAGGCCTGGCTCCAGGGCGGGTTAAGCGCACCTCATGTCGGAACCATCCCGGCGTGCGATGCGTCGTACCGTCATGAGACGACTGCTGGTGCCGTTGCTCCTCATCGGAGGCCTCGTGGCCTGCGGGGTGGGTGACGGGCTCGACACGGGAGACACGACGGTGACGACCATTGCTTCGACGACCACGACGATCGCCTTCACGGGCGGCGTTCTGGGCACGGTGACGGCAGGTCCCACCTGCCCCGTACAGCAGAACCCGCCGGATCCGGCGTGCGACAACCGCCCTGTGGCCGATGCCCGCATCATCGTGTTCGACCTCGCCGGGAGAAAGGTGGCGCACACCACCACCAGCGAGGGTGGCATGTTCTCGCTCGGTCTGGCTCCCGGCTCCTACGAGATCGTCGCCGAGCCCGTGGTCGGGCTCATGGGAACTCCGGCTCCGGTGCCGGTGGAGATCTTCGACGACTTCCTCACCATCGATCTCGAGTACGACACCGGGATCAGATGACGGACGGCTGGCGCAGCCGGTAGCGGATCGGCCCCTTCGCGGCATCGGGATCGACGACCTGTCCGCCTTGCAGGATCGCGATGGCCGATGCACGGCTCAGACGCCTGCCCGCTCTGCGGGTGCGCTCCATGAGTTGGCGCCACTCTTCACCACCCATCAGGCGCGCCGCCTCGGACGGGCAGATGGTCGCCGACCGTCCCGAGTGTCGG
The DNA here is from genome assembly GCA_964347305.1 of uncultured Acidimicrobiaceae bacterium. GTDB lineage: Bacteria > Actinomycetota > Acidimicrobiia > Spongiisociales > UBA5794 > CAYFYC01. The sequence continues at coordinate 5,722 of CAYFYC010000073.1, forward strand.
AGGAGATCGACGATGGCCGCCTCGAGCTCGCGATCGACCCTGTTCGGGCGTTCACCGCGGCACCGCTGCGAGCAGTACTTCACGTCAGCCCAGCTCTTGCGCCACGTCTTGCGCCACGCAAAGGAGCGGCCGCATGTCGCACACGTCTTGGTGGGCCGAGGAGCCGTCATGGGTGCAGCGTATGGCGTTCGCCGCGGCAATCGTTCGGGGGCCGCGGGTACCGTGGAGGACCCGTCGAAAGGCAGCCAGCATGGGTTCCAGCGTCATACCGGCGTTTCGCTATCGCGACGCGCGGGCCGCGATCGACTTCCTGGTCGAGGCGTTCGGCTTCGAACCGAAGCTCGTCGTCGAGGGCGATGACGGGTCGATCGAGCACGCACAGCTCCAGCACGGGACCGGATGGTGATGTTGGGGAGCATCCGGGACGACGAGTACGGTCGGCTCCTCGCACACGGCGACCGTGTCGTCCCATCGGGCGCGGTCTACGTCGTCGTGCCGGACGTGCATGCGCACGCCGAGCACGCTCGCGCAGCCGGTGCCGAGATCGTGACGGAGCCAGAGGAGCAAGACTACGGCGGCGCCGACTACACGGCCCGTGACCCCGAGGGCGTCATCTGGAGCTTCGGCAGCTACGACCCATGGGCGGATCAGAGCGGGGAATGAACTTCGCGATCTCGGCGTTGTGTTAGCGTTACCCACGCCGCACCGGGTGGAGGCCAGCGTTCTTCGCTTCCCCGGTGATGACACGGCAGCTTCCCTCTCATCCGGTTGAACCGCCTCTTCGGCCGCACTCGGACCTTCTGATCGCGTGATCGGGTTCGGGCGAGACCGAACGATCCCGTGACGAGCGGGCAACCAGGAGATCACTGTATGACGACGACCTTTGCCGACCTCGGCCTGCCCGAGGCACTCGAGCAGTCCCTCGAGAACCTCGGCTTCATCGAACCGTTCCCGATCCAGGCGGCGGCCATCCCCGATGCGCTGGACGGCCTCGACATCTGCGGCAAGGCACCGACCGGATCGGGCAAGACGCTCGGATTCGGTCTGCCGATGCTCGCCAGAGTCGAGGTGGCGGACACCAAGCGTCCCCGGGCGCTCGTGCTCGCCCCGACGCGGGAGCTCGCCGAGCAGATCAAGGCCGAGCTCGCACCGCTCGCCAAGAGCGTCTACCGCAACGTCTTCGCGGTGTACGGGGGCGTGGGCTATCACCCTCAGAAGGCCGCGCTGCGCAAGGGCGTCGACGTGCTCGTCGCCACACCCGGCCGCCTCGAGGACCTGCTCGAGCAGAAGTCGCTCTTCCTCGACGCCGTCGAGATCGTGGTTGTGGACGAGGCCGACCGCATGGCCGACATGGGCTTCATGCCGGCCGTGCGACGCATCCTCGACCAGACGACGCATGACCGGCAGACATTGCTGTTCTCGGCCACCCTCGACGGCGACATCGCCGTGCTCAGCAGGGACTACCAGCACCAGCCGGTGCGCCACGATGCACCGTCCATCGAGCCGGAGTCCAGCGAGGCGCGCCACCACTTCTGGCTGGTCGATCACCACGATCGCGTGCAGCACACCGCGGAGGTCGTGGCGGCTGCAGGACGCACCATCGTCTTCACCCGCACCCGTCACGGTGCCGATAGAGTCGCCCGCCAGCTGAAGAAGTTCGGCACGTCGGCGGTTGCGATGCACGGCGGCCGTTCCCAGGCGCAGCGCAAGCGTGCCCTCCGTGACTTCGTGTCGGGTCAGGTCGACGCCCTCGTCGCCACGGATGTCGCGGCACGGGGCATTCACGTGGACGACGTGACAACGGTCGTGCACTTCGATCCGGCCAACGATCACAAGGACTACGTGCACCGATCGGGTCGCACTGCCCGGGCCGGGGCGACGGGGACGGTCGTGAGCCTCGTGACCGGAGCCCAGCGCCGTGGCGTGCAGAGGATGCAGCAGGAGCTCGACCTGGTCATGCCGCTGGCGAACGCCGACCCCGCGCGCCTCCATGAAGGCGGACGGCTCATCGGTCGCGCATCCACCACCACCCACGCCGCGAGCCCGGCCTCCGAGCCGGTACAGCGGCGGCGACGCACCCGAGCTGCACGGCCGCAGGATCGCGACGGCGCAACAATCGAGGAGTCCGGCCGACGTTCCCACCGAGTCCCGCGCAATCGTCGCGGTCGCAACGAGGCGACGGCGACGGGGCCGACCGAGTCGGTCTACGTGGCCAACCTCCCGTGGGAAGCCACCGAGGACGAGCTCCAGCGGCTCTTCGCCAAGCACGGTGAGGTCCGCCAGACCACGATCATCCGCAACCGGGCGAATGGGCGCTCGAAGGGCTTCGGTTTCGTCGACATGCCCCGGCCCGCCGCTCGCGTCGCCGTGGGAGCCCTTCACGGAACCCATCTCGGCGGGCGCGAACTCACGGTTCGCGTCGCCAAACCGCGGCGCAACTGACATCGAAAGCAGAACGAACGAATGGGCCGAAGGTCGGCCCGCGAAAGGAGTGTCGCGAATGACGACACGAACCACCTCACGTCCCGCAAACGTGCATCACCTCAGACGGGGCGCCCGCTATCACGTCACCACGAGGCACGCCGCCGCAAGCGGCGAGTACATCGGCATGGAGTCACCATTCGGTGACCGATCGATCCTGCTTCGTGGTGCCGACGGCACCGCCTCGATCGAGCTCGAAGAGCTCGTCTCCATCCACCGGGTCGCCTGACCTCAGCGGCCGGAGCGACCTCCGGCCCGCCCTCCCCGCTTGCCGTGTCCCTTGGAGAAGCGCGGTGCGTTGCGCTCCCTCGTCACTGGCGGCGCTCCCCTCTTCCTACGACGGGGTCGCTTCGGTTCAGCCGGCGGTTTGGTCATCGTTCCTCCCGAGTCCGCCATCAACGGTACGCGCCGGAGCCGTGCGGTGGGGCGGGATCAGTCCCTGGGGAGCAGGGCCAGCTGTCGGCTCTGAGCCACGAAGTGGCCGTCCTCGTCCCACAGCTCGCCGTCTTCCTCGAGAAAGCCACGGGTGATGAATCGTGTTGTGAATGCGCAGCGCAACCACGCATCGGGGTCCGGGCGCTTTCTGATGTGTGTCGTGAGCTCGACGGTGGGTGCCCACGCGATGGGAAGCTCCGTGTTGAAGATCGTCGGTGGGAAGGCGTCGGTGGCCACGATGAGCCCGAGCGTGTCCAGTGGCTGCGCCCGGCGGAACCGGAACCACCCTCGCACCCGCGCCGTCCCGGTGGGTCTCCCCATTGCGAATCTGGAGTCCTCGGGATGGATGCGCAGCTCGACCTGCGTCATGAACGGGGGCGGAAACGCCGGTGTCGGGTCGACCGGGACACATTCGTCGACGGGCGGCAGATCCGGCACCACGGCGCTGACCATCTCGGGTCCCGGGGCATCGGTCAGGTCCGAGAACGCCCCGATGCTCGTCAGCAGCGGACGCCCATCGGCGTTGGTCATCTTGGAGCGGACGGTGGCGAAGCGCCTTCCGGTCTTGATCACCTCGGTGGCGATGGTGACCGGCCCCGGGGTCCCGGGCGAGAGGAAGTGCCCGGTCACGGTGACCGGGTCGGGCCGCCCGCCGGCGGCTGCCGAAGCCCTGGCCACGATCGAGAGCAGGTAGCCACCGTTGGCGGCACCGGCGATGTCCCAGTCGGGCTGGATCTCCGCCCGCCACAGCCCTTCACCCGACGGTTCGATGTGTGTGGCATCGGCGAATTCGCTGAATCTGAAGGTCACGGGGGCAAGCTAGCGGCACCGCCAGTTCGCTTCGGCGGCCTGCGGCTCAATCGGCGGTGACCTTCGCCTCTGGCCGAGACCACCAGACTCGAGCAGCGTGGAGGTGTGGCCACCACACGTGCCGGCTCAGGTCAGCTCGAGCGGTCGCTGTCTCTGCCGCTGCTCGTGCTCTACGGACTCGGTACCACCATCGGAGCCGGCATCTATGCGCTCATCGGCGAGGTGGCCGGTTCCGCAGGCGCCAAGGCGCCGCTTGCGTTCCTCGTTGCCGGCGTTCTCGCAGCGCTGACCGGCTTCGGCTACGCCGAGCTCGCGGGCAGGTATCCGAAGGCGGCAGGTGAAGCCGTCTTCGTCGACCAGGCGTTCGGGATCCAGCAGCTGACGCGAACGACGGGTCTCGCCGTCGCCACCGTCGGTCTCATCGCGGCGGCTGCCATCACCACGGCATTCGCCGGGTATGCCGGTGAACTCGTCGGCGCGCCTCGCTGGCTCGCCATCGTGGGTCTGGTGGCCGTGCTCGGCATCGTCGCCGTCGCCGGTGTCCGTGAATCCGTGCTGTTCGCAGGTCTCATCACCCTCGTGGAGGTCGTTGGTCTGTTGCTCGTGGTCGGCTCGGGGCTCGGAACCGTCGGCTCCGTCTCGGTCGGGGAGATGCTCGGTCCGCCGACGACCACCGCTGTGTGGGCCGGCGTGCTCGGTGGCGGGTTCGTCGCGTTCTTCGCCTTTCTCGGTTTCGAGGACATCGACGCCGTCGCGGAGGAGACGAAACAGGCGTCGAAGACGCTGCCTGCCGCCATCCTCTGGACGCTCGCCATCACCGCCGTGGTCTACGTGGCCGTGGCGGTCGTGGCCGTGTCGTCGCTAGATCCCGAACTCCTGGGTGGATCGGATGCGCCGATGGCGGCACTGTTCGCCGCCAACGGGGGGAACCCGGACGTGCTCGCCGCCATCGGTGGCGTCGCCATGGTCAATGGCGCCCTGGTGCAGATGGTCATGTTCCCGAGGGTGATCTACGGGCTGGCCCGCAACGGGAATCTCCCCGCATGGCTCGGCAACGTCGACGAGCGCACGCACACCCCGATCGTGCCGACCGTCTCGGGTGCCGTGCTCGTCGCCGTGCTCGCCCTCGTTCTCGACATCGGTGCCCTGGCCAGGCTCACGAGTGGCGTGACGCTGAGCGTGTTCGCCCTGGTCAACGTCGCTCTGCTCGTCGTCAAGCGTCGCCATGGGGCCACCGTCGGCTTCCAGGTGCCGGCGATCATCCCTGCTCTCGGTGCGCTTGCTGCACTGGGTGTGTTGCTGGTCGAACTCTTCTGAGGCGTCCGCATCTCGCTTGCAGTCGGCTGCGCACGCCCCCAGTTCGATAGTCTCCCGGGAGCACGGTGAGACGAGGGAGACACCATGGCGATCGACGACTACGTGGCCGGCAACGAGAAGTACGCCGCCGAGTTCGCAGGCGCCCACCTCCCGATCCTGGCCCGCACGAGGACCATCATCGTCAGCTGCGTAGACGCCAGGGTCGACCCGGGGCGCATCTTCGGGCTGGCGCCGGGGGATGCATTCGTGCTCCGCAACGTGGGCGGACGTGTCACTCCGCACATGCTCGCCCAGGTGGCGCTGGTCCAGACCCTCGTCGGTCATCAGCCGGACACCGGTCCGCTCGATGTGGTCGTGGTGCACCACACGGCATGCGGCACGGTGCGGTTCCGGGACGACGACCTGCGGGAGCGCGCTGCCTCTGCGGCGGGCATCGACGAGGCCGAGATCCGGCCGATGATCGTCGGTGATCCGCACGAGTCGGTCGCGGAGGACAAGGCACTCCTCGAAGCAGCGCTCCCGGCGGGCACTGACGTGCACGCCTTCGTCTACGACCTCGCCACGGGTCGGGTCACACAGGTTTGACGGTACCGTCGGCGTTCCGGCCTATGTCGACGGTCCAGCGCGGCAGGAAGAACTGGACGATCGGTCCCACCGCCAGCACGTAGGCCACTGTCCCGACACCGAACGTGCCTCCCATGAGGATGCCGAGCACCAGGACGGTGATCTCGAGGACCGTTCGGGTGAGCCGGATCGACGGTCCCCGTCTGGCGATGCCGGTCATGAGCCCGTCTCGGGGCCCTGGTCCGAGCTGGGCGCCGATGTAGGGACCGGTCGCCCAGCCGATGAGGAAGATCCCGACGGTGAGCAGGACGATCTGCGCCCACACCGCCTCGGCCTCCGGCACCACCTCGACGGTGATGTTGATGACCCAGCCGATGATGACGGCGTTGAGCACGGTTCCGATCCCGTACGGTTCGCGGAGCGGCAGCCACAGCAGCAGCACGACGAACGACACGATGATCGACCAGGTCCCGAACCCCAGCCCGAGCTGCTCCGAGAGACCCTGATGGAGGACGTCCCACGACGGCACGCCGAGCGTCGACTGCGCCATCAGCCCGATCCCGACCCCGAAGAGCACGAGACCGAAGATCAGCTGGGTGAATCGACGCCGCAGATGTGGCGGTCGAACCGGGATGTACCAGGTGTCCGAGGCCCGGGGCGGAACCGCCGACTTCGTCAGCTCGACATTCCTGGCGGTGTGCGCGGCGTGAGGAACGGCATCATCTCCCGCAGCGACTTGCCGACCAGCTCGACCGGGTGCGCCTGCTCGGCGCGGCGTCGAGCGAGCAGATTCGGCGCACCCTCGGCGCTCTCTGCGAGCCACTCCCTGGCGAACTCGCCGTCCTGGATCTCGCGCAGCACCTCTTGCATGGCGGCCCGGGTCTCGCTGGTGACGATGCGCGGCCCACGGGTGTAGTCGCCGTACTCGGCGGTGTCCGAGATCGAGTACCTCATCCAGGACAGCCCGCCCTCGTAGAGCAGATCCACGATCAGCTTGAGCTCGTGCAGCGTTTCGAAGTATGCCGACTCCGGCTGGTAGCCGGCCTCTACCAATGTCGTGTACGCGGTCTTGATCATCTCCGAGACGCCGCCACAGAGGATGACCTGCTCACCGAAGAGGTCGGTCTCGGTCTCCTCCTGGAAGGTGGTCTCGAGCACGCCGGCCCGTCCGCCTCCGTTGGCCCACGCGTATGACAGGCCGAGGGCGTGGGCCCTGCCGGTGGCGTCCTGGTGCACGGCGATGAGGCTGGGGACTCCGGAGCCCTCCTCGTAGGTCCGGCGCACGAGGTGGCCAGGCCCCTTGGGGGCGACCATCACCACGTCGACGTCGTCCGGGGGTGTGATCGCGCCGTAGTGGATGTTGAAGCCGTGGGCGAAGAAGAGCGCATCACCCGCTTGCAGGTTCGGTGCGATGTCACGCTCGTAGATGCCCGCCATGTGCTGGTCCGGCACCAGCATCATGATGACGTCTGCCTCTGCCGCCGCCTCTGCGGGTGTCATCACACGCAGCCCGGCCTCGTCGGCCTCCTGGCGAGACGACGACCCCTCGCGGAGCCCGACGCGGACGTCGACACCGGAGTCGAAGAGATTCAGCGAGTGGGCGTGGCCCTGGCTGCCGAAGCCGATGACGGCGACCTTGCGACCCAGGATGATGGTCGGGTCGGCGTCGTTGTCGTAGTAGATCGTGGCCATGGAAGGGTCCTTCAGAGGGTTCGATGTGCGGTCGCACACCATACCGCGTGCCCTATGTGGCGGCGCCTGACGGCCTACTGTTTCGGGGTGGCAGCGACCCCGGCCGAGACCTTCGCCCTCGAGGGCGTCTCCGTGATCCGCAAAGGACGATTCCTGGTTCGCGACGTGGATTGGATCGTGCACGACGACGAGCGGTGGGTCGTCATCGGTCCCAACGGTGCGGGCAAGACGACCCTGCTGCAGGTCGCGAGCACCTACATGACACCGAGCCGGGGCACGATGCGCATCTTCGGACACACTCGCGGCGGCATCGACGTGCGGCCGCTCCGGGAGCAGATCGGGTATGCAGGTGCGGGTCCGGCGGCCATGTTCCATCCCGAGTTCCCGGCACGTGAGATCGTCGTGACGGGTCGTCACGCCGCCTTCGTCGACTCGCGCTGGCACGACTACACCGACGAGGATTGGGATGACGCGGCGGCGATGATGCACCGCCTCGGTGTCGATCATCTCGCCGATCGGATCTACGGAACCCTCTCGGCGGGGGAGAAGCAGCGCGTGGCTCTCGCCCGATCGCTCATGGCGCGTCCCCGCCTGTTGCTGCTCGACGAGGCGACGACGGGACTCGACCTCGGGGCGCGGGAGACGTTGCTGGCGAGCCTCGCCGAACTCGCCGCCGATGCCACGAGCCCGCCGATGGTCATGGTCACCCATCACGTCGAGGAGATCCCCCCGGGGTTCAGCCACGCCCTGCTCGTCGGCGACGGTCGTGTCGTCGCCGCCGGCCCGATCACGTCCACGCTCACGGCGGAGTCGCTCACCTCCGGATTCGGAATACCGCTGGCCCTCGAGACGGTCGACGGCCGGTATCGGGCATGGGCGCCGTGACCGGCCGCATCTGGACGATCGTCGTCGACTGTGCCGATGCCGATCGAGCGGCCGAGTTCTGGTCCGTCCTGCTCGGGGTCGACATCGTCTCGAGGTATCGGCAGTACGTGTTTCTCGGCGAGGTGGCGCCCGGGGTCCGGATGACCCTCCAGGAGGTGCCGGAGGAGAAGGTGGCCAAGTCACGCATCCACTTCGACGTGCGGCCGGACGACCACGATGCGCTGGTCGCAACCGTGGTGCGCCTCGGAGGTTCGGTGCTCGGAAGAGTGGTCGACGACGCCTTCAGCCTCACCGTCGTCGCCGACCCGGACGGCAACGAGTTCTGCATCAACGACCGGCTCTCGGAGACGCTCCTGTCGGATCTCGGTTGACATGTGAGTATTTACTCACATAACATTCGACCATGGATGAGGTGTTCAAGGCGCTCAACGATCCGAGTCGTCGCCTGCTGCTCGATGCGCTCATGGAGCGCGACGGCAGGACGCTCGGCGAGTGTTGCGAGTTGTTGCCGTCGATGACGCGGTTCGGGGTGATGAACCATCTCGCCGTGCTCGAGGAAGCGGGGCTGGTGACCACCCGGCGAGCCGGACGCAGCAAGCTCCACTACCTGAACCCCGTCCCCATCCAGCTGGTCGCCGACCGCTGGATCAGCAAGTTCGCCGCACCGACCGTGGGTGCGATGGCGACCATCAAACGCTCGTTGGAGGAGCAGACGATCATGACCGATGCACCGACGCACGTCTACGAGACCTTCATCGCCGCCCCCGCCAAGGAGGTGTGGGCGGCCATCGTCGACGGCGAGAAGACCGCCAAGTACTACTACGGCACCCGGGTGGAGTCGACGTGGGACGTCGGCTCGCCGATCACCTACTTCGGCCAGGACGGCGGCATCGTGGCGGACGGCGAGATCCTCGCGTACGTCGAGGGAGAGCTGCTCGAGTTGACGTTTCATGCCAGATGGGACCCCGAGATCGAGGCGGAAGGCCCGTGTCGGATGGTGTGGAGAGTCGCCGAGTCGAACGGTTTGACGAAGCTCACGTCCGAGGCATGGGATGTGGTGCCCGGCAGCCGCACCGATCAGGACTTCTCCGGTGGCATGTCCTACATCGTCAGCGGTCTGAAGACGCTCGTGGAGACCGGGCGACCTCTGGCCGGCGGGTGACCGATCGATCCTCTGTTGCACCGTGGCGTCGGGCTATCTTCATCGAGGACGGCCGCAGGCCGGCTGCGGTACCGAAATGAGGAGATCCTGATGGCGGGCAAGTTCGAGTTGTACAAGGACAAGGCTGGGAAGTTCCGTTTCCGGCTCAAGGCCGGCAACGGCCAGGTCATCGCCGTCGGCGAGGCCTATGAGTCGAAAGCAAGCGCCATGAACGGGATCGCATCGATCCGCAAGAACGCCCCGGACGCCAAGCTCGACGACCAGACGTAACACTGTCGGCTGGCTCGCCGCGGCGATCTCTTTCGTCGGCCTCTGGCGCCCAGCCGACGGCTGCCGCTCCGTGGTGTCACGTTGTTCGTGGCTCGGCCTGGCGGCCTCGCCTTGAGTCCACCCCGTTGACGGGTCGTGACATGGTCGGCTGGCTCGCCGCGACGTGACATGGTCGGCTGGCTCGCCGCGACTCGGTGTGTCGTCGGCTTCTGGCGCCCAGCCGACGGCTGCCGCCGGGTGGTGTCACGTTGTTCGTGGCTCGCCCTGGCGGGCTCGCCTTGAATCCACCCCGTTGACGCGTCGTGACATGGTCGGCTGGCTCGCCGCGACTCAGTGTGTCGTCGGCTTCTGGCGCCCAGCCGACGGCTGCCGCTCCGTGGTGTCACGTTGTTCGTGGCTCGCCCTGGCGGCCTCGCCTTGAATCCACCCCGTTGACGGGTCGTGACATGGTCGGCTGGCTCGCCGCGACTCAGTGTGTCGTCGGCTTCTGGCG
>CAYFYC010000074.1:0-357 GCA_964347305.1 uncultured Acidimicrobiaceae bacterium
CGCCAAGCATGTCAACGACGAGTTCTGGGCTGAGTTCATGCCGGCGATCCGCCAATGCGCCAGTGTGAGACGGATCGCTCTCATGCGCCCACCGCCGCATAACGCCGTACCGCACGCTTCCATACGATCGCCAGCAGCAGCCCCAGCCCGGCGATCCACAGCATCTGCGCCGCGAGCACCAACATCGCTCCTCCGCCGTCCACGCGGCCGATGACGATGTCGATCGGGCCCTGGAAGGTCCAGCGGAAGGGGAGCCACGTGGACAAGGTCTGGACCCAGGGCGGCATGAGCTCCATCGGCACCAGCCGGCCGGACAGCAACAGCTCGGCGGTCACGACGATCTCGAACAGCGCAGAG
>CAYFYC010000074.1:367-10819 GCA_964347305.1 uncultured Acidimicrobiaceae bacterium
TTCCGCCAGAAGCCGAAGTACAGGACGCAGAACACCGTCAGGAGGAACAGCCCGAGTTGCCATGCGGCGGGCCGGACCTGAGGCTGGAAGACGGCCACCAGCAATGCTGCGATGGGGATCCACCACAGCAGCCAAAACGGCTTCCACCCGGCGAAGCCCGCCAGATCCCGGTTGAACAGGTGAAATGGCGTAGTGAGGTGGTCGTTGATCCGGCCCTGCTGGATGCGGCCGTCCCAGACGTACGGCGTGAGGCCGATGTTCATCGCCCGAACCAGGGTCCAGGCGATGTAGTACGCCACGAAGTCGTCGGCGGAGAACCCGGCGATCGATCCGCCCTGCTGCTTGGCGATCGTCGACCAGACGACGAGGTAGACGATCGGCTCGATGGTGAATCCGAAGAGGGCGAACAGCGTCGCCGTGCGGTACTGCAGGTTGGCCTGGAAGCTGAGCCGACCCTGGGTCCAGTAGAGCCTGGCGATCCGGATCATCGGGTCGAGTTGAAGATGTCGGCGATGACGTCCTCGATCGGCGGATCGGTGATGCTGATGTCCAGCACGTTCATCTCGGTCAGCAGCCGCTGCGCGACCCGCGACACGTCGGTCTTGTCGACGGTGACGATCACCTTGCGCTCCTCGACGACCATGCTCGTTCCATACGTCCCCACGGTGTCGAGAGAGCTGTCGGTGAGAACCGTGATCGTCTTCAAGCCTCCGAACCGATCCGCGAGTCGGGCCAGCGGTCCGTCGTAGAGGATCGAGCCCTCGTGGATCACGATGACCCGTTCGCACAGCGCAACGATGTCCGCCATGTAGTGGCTGGTCAGCAGCACCGTCGCCCCTGTCTCCCTGCTGTGCTCGCGGATGAAGCGACGGATCCGCTGCTGCATGTTGACGTCGAGGCCGATGGTCGGCTCGTCGAGGAACAGGACGTCGGGGTGGTGGAGGAGCGCACCGCCGATCTCCACCTTCATGCGCTCGCCCAGCGACAGGTTCCGCACCGGCTTGTCGATGAGACCGCCGAGGTCGAGCAACTCGACGAATCGCTCTACGCGTGCGGTGAACACCGGACGGGGGATCTCGTAGATGGCGCGTTGCAGCTCGTACGAATCTGCCGCAGGGAGGTCCCAGTTGAGGTTGTTGCGGTTGCCCATGATGAGAGCGATGCGCTCCAAGAGACCGCGCGGTCGGGTCGACGGGTCGAATCCGAGGACGTCGGCTCGGCCCGACGTCGGATAGAGCAGGCCACTCAGCATCTTCAACGTTGTCGTCTTGCCCGCCCCGTTCGGGCCGAGGAAACCGACGACTTCACCTGGTTCGATCGTGAAGTCGATGGCCTTGACCGCCTCGACCTCACGGAACTCGCGCCTGACGAAGCTCCGCACCGAGGGGCGCAACCCCGCTTCGCCAACCGGCACGCGATACGTCTTGGTGAGGTGCTCCACGGAGATGGCCGACATCGAGGGCGAGGCTAGTGCCACGCCCTTCCAGCTTTTCACACGGGAGGTGCAGTCATACCATTGCCGGCCAACCCATCATCTCGAGGACAGCCATGACGATCAAGACGAGGACCGCCAAACTCTGGGTGGACCAACGAGGGATTGCCCATATTCAGTCGACGGGTGTGCCGAGCACTGCGGCAACCGTCCAGGAGACCATGACGGCCCTCCAGCAACTGCTCGGAGGGACTCGTGCGCCCATCATCTTCGATGCAAGGAAGTGGCCATCCGGCGACACCGCCAGCTGGGTTCGGTTCATTTCGCTGGTCGAGCAGGTCTGCATCGCAGGTGCGATCCTCGTCGATCCCGAGCGACCGGCCGACGTCGGTCGCTATCCGGAGGTCGTGTCCAAGCTCATCGTGCCGTTTGGCGTGTTCACGACCGAGGTGGATGCCTTGGCGTTTCTCGAGACACACACACGAGAGGCAACATGAGGGCGATCAGAGTCGTCACCGGCGTCGCCGCGATCGTGATGGCCGCAACCATCGTGTACGGCTTCGTGTCTGGTGACTTCGGCGAGGAGGGTGGTGCGATCCTCGATCTCGCCTGGGGTCGGGTGACCCTCATCGACCTCTACGTCGGTCTCGTGCTGTTCGGAGGGTGGATCCTGCTCAGGGAGCGGTCTGCCGTTGCACTGCCGTGGTTGCTCTCACTCGTCGTGCTCGGGAACCTCGCGGCGGCCGTGTACGCCCTTCGTGCCGCGATGCGCACCGAGTCGGTCGCCGTCTTCCTTCTGGGTGCGTCCGCACCCGACTGACGCCACGGCATGGAGCCGGTTGTCATGCCGCACCGTGGGTCGGCTGACGGCGTCTCCCACCGCTCACCTTGACACGATCATCCGCCCTGGGTACGTTCCCCGGCCATGACGCAGCAGCACTGTCACATGTGTCACATGCTCAGCTCTCGGGTGGCCCCGAGTGCCGACGCACGCTGCGCTTCGCACTCCTGAACCGACGTCACACCCGAGAGCTCCTTCCTCTCAGACGTCGGTTTTCTCGTTCGTTTCTCAGATACTCAGGAGTGACACATGTCCGATGCCCCTCTCACCTACCGGTTGCTGACCGGCACCGACGACCGTGTGTTCTGTGAGCGCGTGAGCGACGCGCTCGAATCCGGCTACGTGTTGTACGGTTCGCCGGCGATCGCCATCGAGAACGGTCGGGTCGTCACCGCACAAGCCGTCGTTCTCGAGAGGGCGGTGCCATGACGTACGCAGGAGAGCTCACCTCGCTCGAGGCGTACGCCCGGCTGGTCGACGATCCGGACACCCGTCTCGTGGATGTGCGGACGCATGCAGAGTGGACCTACGTCGGCACGCCCGACCTGTCGGCCCTCGGCAAGCAAGCGGTGACGATCAGCTGGTCGTTCTATCCGGACGCCGCGAAGAACCCCCGTTTCGTCCACGACCTCGCCGACGCAGGCATCACCATCGACCACGAGGTGCTCTTCCTCTGCAGGTCCGGGGCGCGCTCGCGGGCGGCGGCGGTCGCCGCTACCGCAGCCGGTTACACGGCGTACAACATCTCCGACGGATTCGAGGGACCGATCGACGACACAGGCCGTCGCAACACCACGACAGGCTGGCGGGCCGCTGGACTCCCATGGAGGCAGAGCTGATGACCGAGTGGCGACTCGACACGAAGGCGGTGCGGGCAGGCCTCGAGCGGAGCGGTTTCGAGGAAACGGCAGAAGCCCTCTACCTCACGAGCGGCTACGTCTACGAGTCCGCGGCGGAAGCCGAAGCCGCCTTTGCCGGTGAGCAGGAACGTTTCATCTACTCGCGATACGGCAATCCCACGGTGGCGATGTTCCAGGAGCGGTTCCGAGAGCTCGAAGGGGCCGAGGCAGCGTTTGCGACGTCGTCGGGCATGGCCGCCGTCTTCAATGCACTGGCTGCGTCCCTGCGCCATGGGGATCGGGTTGTCGCGGCCCGGGGCCTGTTCGGCTCCTGTTTCGTGATCCTCGACGAGCTCCTGCCGCGGTGGGGCATCTCGACCGAGTTCGTCGACGGGACCGACAACAGGGCATGGGAGCGGGCCCTCGCCGAGCCGGCGCAGGTCGTGTTCTTCGAGACCCCCTCGAACCCCATGCAGGACCTCATCGACGTCGAAACCGTGAGTGCGCTGGCCCACGAAGCGGGGGCCACCGTCATCGTGGACAACGTGTTTGCGACGCCGATCCTCCAGCGGCCACTCGAACTCGGCGCCGACGTGGTCGTGTATTCCGCAACGAAGCACGTCGACGGTCAGGGTCGCACACTCGGCGGCATCGTCCTGGGCTCGGAGCACTTCATCACCGAGCAACTTCAGCCCCTGATGCGGCACACCGGCCCCGCGCTGAGCCCATTCAACGCCTGGGTCCTGGTGAAGGCGTTGGAGACGATGGCGCTGCGGGTCAATCATCAGACGGCGTCTGCGCTCACGCTCGCCGAACAGCTCGAAGCCCACCCTGTGGTCGGATCTGTCCGCTATCCGTGGCTGCCGTCGCACCCTCAGTTCGACCTCGCCAAGCGACAGATGTCCGGCGGCGGGACGGTCGTGACGTTCGACATCGAGGGTGGCAAGGCGGAGGCGTTTGCGGTCCTCGATGCCCTCGAGATCATCGACATCTCCAACAACCTCGGCGACAGCAAGTCGCTCGTCACGCATCCCGCCACGACGACGCATCGGCGCCTCGGCGCCGAGGTCAGAGCGGGGATGGGGATCTCCGATGGAACGATCCGGATCTCGGTGGGGCTCGAGGACGTCGCGGACATCATCGAGGACGTGGAGCGCGCTCTGGGGGTGCTGCGATGACCGACACGGTCCGCCGACCCCTCGTCGATGTCAACGTGCCGCGCTTCAACCAGGCGATGGTCGCCTTGCTGACCGGCGTCGGCTTCGTCGTCGGCTGGTGGCCTGCGGTGCTCATTGCGTGGGCCGGCGTTGCGCTCAACCGGTTCGGCGGACCCGACTGGGGGCCCTTCACTCTGATCTACCGAAGATGGATCCGGCCGAGGCTGGCGACCGAGCCGGACACCGAGTGGGCCGCACCACCGCGATTCAGCCAATCCCTGGCTGTGATCTTCCTGGGCGGCGCCTCGGCCCTCTTCATCGTCGGCTGGACGGCGGCAGGATGGGTCGTCACGCTCCTGGTGACGGCCTTGGCGACGCTCGCCGCAACCGCACGCCTCTGCGTGGGATGCATCTTGTACGAACGTGTGATGAGCCGATGAGCCCGTTGCTGCTTCGGCTCGTCGGGCTCATTGCCCTCTTGGTCGTGCCCTTTCTCGTTGTTCGGGTAGTCGAGCGTCGCGGGTCGGTGCGGTTCGTCCGCGGTGCCACCCTGACCTTGCTCACCGGAGCGGGGTGTCGGCTGTGCGGCCCCGCGGCACGAGCGCTGACATCACACGGCGTGCCGTTCTCGAGCGTCGATGTTGCAGGTGACCATCCGTTTCCCCGCTACCGGTCGCTGCCTGTGGCGATCGTGACGGACGCCAACGGCGACGTCGTCATGCGTCGATCGGGCAGGTCCGTCATCGACGATGCATCCGCGCTCGCCGACGCGGTTGCGGATTCTGCGCGGGCGTGACCGACCGGCACAACCCCACCCCATCGGCGCCTCGCGAGTAGCTCTGCTCCCGTGGGGGTGTTCCCCCATGGAATCCCGTCGTCTCGTGTCGGACGCTGTGCGTATCCGCTCTCTAGGAGGAGAAGATGCGACGCAGAATCGTCGTACTGGCCATCGCAGTGATCGCCGTCGTGGCGCTCGCAGTGCCCGCTTCCGCCGATGCACCGGCTGGCTCGGTCGTTCTGTCGGTTGGCGACTCGGTGGCGGCAGGGACGGGCAGTTCCAATCCGGAGTCGATCGGCTACGTCCCGCGGTTCCACCGGTCGCTCAAGTCCGTGGACTGCAACGAGTTGGAGGCGGAGGCATGTCCTCACCTCGAGCTCGTGACGTTTGCGAGGGGCGGGGCCACCAGCGCCACGCTCATCGCCGAGCAGTTGGCTCCGGCCGTGGCCGAGATCGTCGCCAGGGCAGGTGACGCCGATCCGAACAACGACGTCGAGTACATCGCCATCACCATCGGCGGCAACGACGTCTTCGGGCCGGTCGTCGCAGCCTGCGGCGGAGGCGTCACGCAGGAGTGCATCGACACGATCGCAGCCACCTTCGCCACGTATCAGGCAAACCTGGCTGTGATCCTCGGCACGTTGCGTGCCGCGGCACCCGAGGCCGAGATCGCGATCATGACCTACTACAACCCGCTCGGCTCGTGCGAGCTCGCACCGCTCGCCGATCTCGGCGACATCGTGCTCGAAGGCGGCGGGCCCCTTCCGGCGGGCATCAACGACATCATTCGCGGAGTCGCCGGCCTCACGGGCGTGACCGTCGTGGAGACGTTCGGGCTGCTCGGACCGAAGGACTTCGTCGGCGGGGAAGACTGCTTGCACCCTGACAACAGCGGCCACAGGAAGATCGGTGCCGCATTCACCGCGGCACTGTCCTGATGGGGGGACGTGGTGCGGGGGCCCGGTCCGACCGACCCCGCACCACGCTCATCGGTAGGGTCGGAGGCAGCAGGATGAACGACGCAATCCACGGGACGCCGTACGACCTGGAAGTCAACGACACGCTGCGGCGTCTGGTCGTCATCTTCCGCATTCTGGCCTGGATCTGGATGGCGATCCTCGTCGTCTTGACCCTCACTTCCGACGACGAGGCGAACGTCGCGATCACCGTCATCGCGCTCGTCGGGGCAGCGCTGTGGGTGTTGGTGACGTGGTGGGCGGCGCGGTCGGGGGCCCTCGGCACCCCGTGGTTCATCACCGTCGACGGCGCCGTCGCGCTGAGCATCGGGTTCGCCTCCACGCTCGCCGGCGCCGACGACCTGTTCCACGGTGGCATGCCGATGTCCTGGATGCTGGTGGCGGCCTATGGCTACGGCCTGCGCGGAGCCGTGCCCGCATCCCTCGTGCTCGGGGCAGAGCAGGTCGTCGTCCATGTCTTGGACGACAGGGGTCCCGTGGGTGCCGCCGGATCGATCGTGTTCATCGTGTTCGCCGTCGTGATCGGATGGGCGTTCGATGCGTTGCGTCTCGCCGCCGTTCGACAGTTGGAGGCGGAGGAGCAGTTGCTCGACGAGCAACGCACGCGGGCCCGCCACCTGGAACGAATCCGCCTCGCCGACCATCTCCACGACTCCGTGCTGCAGAGCCTGCTCGTCATGCGTCGCGACGCTCACGACCCCCAGCAGGTGCGTTACCTCGCCCGGCGTGAGGAACGGCGGCTGCGGCGGGCCATCGCCGACCTGCGGTCCGAGCACGACGACAGCTTCCGGGCGGCATTGCTCGCCGTGTGCGACGACGTCGAGGACACCTACCGCATCGAGGTCGACTCCATCATCAGGGACGACGTGGCGATCACAGAGGGAGTCGGGGCCATCCTCCAGGGCGCGCGTGAGGCGCTCATCAACGCCGCAAAGCATGCCGGGGTCGAGCAGGTCGATCTGTATTCGGACGCAACGGCCGAGCGACTCACGATCAACATCCTCGATCGCGGGAGGGGCTTCGAGGAGCAGAGCCGCAAGCGCGGTGGCGGTCTCGATCATTCCCTGGTCGGGCGTATCAGATCGGCGGGTGGCTCGGTCACGATCGTCTCCTCGCCCGGCCAGGGAACCGAGGTGACGATGACCATGGGACTCGAGCGATGACGACGACGGCAACCCCGACCATCTTCCTCGTCGACGACCACGATGTGGTCAGGGCGGGAACGAGGGCCATGCTCGGTGATCGCTTCCGCATCGCAGGGGAGGCGGACAACGCCATCGATGCCATCGAGATGATCCGGGAACGTCGACCGGATCTCGTGCTGCTGGATCTCCGTCTCCCCGGCGGCGGGGGAGTGTCGGTCCTGCGCGCCGTCAAGGCGACGAACCCGGACATCGGGTTTCTGGTCTACACCGCCTCCACCTCCAAGAGCGACGTGGTGAGCCTCACGAAGCTCGGCGTCGCCGGGTACGTCACCAAGGGAGACCACGAGACTCGGCTCGAACGCGCCGTCGCCGACGCCCTGGCGGGCTTGCGGCCGACATCGCGCGAGGTGGCGGCGCATCTGCTCGACATCGACGACGCGATCGCCGTCGAGAGCACCATCGAGCGTCTCACACCACGCGAGCGCGAGGTGACGAACCTCATCGCCAGGGGCCACACATACCCGGAGATCGCGCGCCGGCTCGACATCGCACTGAAGACGGTCGAGTCCCACGTCAACAACATCTACGGGAAGCTCGAGGTGGCGAACCGCCACGAGCTCGCCGCGTTGTTCTACCAAGAGGGCTTCTTCAGACCGGAGGACGACGAAGCAGACGCGTGATCGGCATGTGGCTCAGCCCGTCGGTCTGACGATCACCGCGAGGTCTCTCGGCTCGGCCCGAATCGATCGGAACCGGATGCGGTCCCCGACGTCGATCGGGCCATCCCGGAAGGCCCCGACCGTCACGAAGTACTCCTCACCATCGTCGCCCTCGACGTGGCCGAACCCGTCCTCGTGGAGCGAGGCGAGGATCCCGGTGCGGCTTCTCGAATAGAGGAGCGGCGTCGAGCCGAAACGTCCGATGGTCATGGCCAGCAGCGCCAGGCCCGCGAGCAGGGCGAACGGCACGCCGAGCATGTCGACCTGGATCGAGGTGCTTCTCGCCAGCGCCACGAAGCTTCGACTCACGATTGCGCTGCGTGGCTGATCCGGCACCGGTGCCGTCGAGATCGGATCTCTCGTCACGATCAGACCCGACCTGTCCTCCGGGTCGATGATCCCGGCGCGTGCTCGCACCCTGATCCTGACCGTGCCGTTCGACGTCTCGAGTCCGTCCGTCACCTCGTACTCGAACTCGACTCTTCCCACGTATCCGGCCGGCGGCTGGTAGACGAATGAGCCGTCTGCGGCGAGCTGGAGCTCACCGGTGGTCGGTGCCGTCAGGAGGCGTGCCTGGAGCCGGTTGCCATCCGGGTCCGTGTCGTTGTCCAGCACACCCGGTCCCGCCACCTCGAGGACTTCGTCCACGAAGGTCTCGTAGGCGTCGTTGACGGCACTCGGCGGGTCGTTGTCGATCACGACCTCGACGGCGATCGACAGCGATGCGGACGCAGCGCCGTCGCTCACCCCGATCCGGATCACGTCCGACCCCGGGTTCTCACCGGCGGTGTACGAGACGCGGGTCGGTTGCACATCGACGGCGCCGAGCGTGCTCGTGCCGTCTCGAGTCAGGCTGAGGGGATCTCCGTCGGGGTCAGAGACCGTGATGGGAATGATCTTGGTCGTTCCGGCCACGACCGTGACGCTGTCGGGTCCCGTGATCACCGGAGGGCGGTTCACATTGGAGATCGTCCACGAGAACTCGATGCTGTCCGACTCGGAGGGGACACCGTCATCGGTCACCTCCACCGTGACGTCGTACGGCGACCCGGCTGCCGCGGTGTACGTGACGACCCCTGAGATCACTCCGGTCGCAGGGTCGATGGCGAGCCCGGGCGGGAGACCGGTTGCGGCGAACACCAGGTCGTCGGGCGGATCGTTCGGATCGTCGGCATCGATGGTGAGTGTGACCGATGCACCCTCGAGTGACGACTGGTCCCCAGGGTCGGCGATGACAGGTGGTTGGTTCAACTCGGGGAGCACGATCGTCAGCGTCTGGCTGTCCGAGAGACTGGGCACACCATCATCGGTCGCGATGACGGTCACCTGATAGCCGGCTCCACGCTGAGCGGCCGTGGGCTTCCACTTGAAGTCGCCGTTCGTGGACTGGATGCCGGCACCCTGCGGCGCGTTGGCGAGCGAAAACGTGATCTTGTCGCCATCGGGGTCGGTCGCCGTTGCCGTGAAGCGCACCCACCCGTCAGCCCCGAGAGCCGGGGACGGTATCCACGCGAGGGCGGGCGCCCTGTTGCTCCCCGTCACCGTCCACTGGAACGAGGTGCTCGCGGCGCGAGCAGGCAGTCCATCGTCGCGAACGGTGATCGTCACGTCGTAGACACCCGGAGCGTTGCCGATGGTGCCCGATATCCGATCACCGTTCAAGGCTGTGCCCGATGGGAGGCCGGTCGCCGAGAAGGTGAGTTCATTGGCCGGCAGATCCGGGTCGGATGCGGACAGCTGGATGGAAGCCCAGTCGCCGACCCCGCTCACTCTGTCCGGCAGGGCCGAGATGACGGGAGTCCGATTGACCTCGGTCACGGTGAGTTCGAAGGACTCCTCGTCCTTCTTCTGGTTCTCGGCGGAATCCTCGACGCGCACCACGACCTCGTATTCGTCGGGCCCGTCCGCTTCGGACGGTGTCCAACTGACGACGCCGGACGTGGCGCCGATGGTCATGCCGGACGGCGCCTCGACGAGCGAGAACCGCAGCTCGTCTCCGTACGGCTCGTCCGGGTCGCTCGCCGCGATCGTCTTCGACCAGACCGAGCCTTCTGGTGTCGACTGGTCGGACACGGGGGCGATCGTCGGCGCGCGATTTCGGTCATCGACCGTCCAGGTGAAGGTGTCGGTGTCGGTCAACGAGCCGTCGGACACGGTCACGGTCACCGCATAGGGCGATGCGCCGGCCGCGGAGTACTCGAGCCGTCCGCTGATGACTCCCGTCGTCTGCTCGATCGCAATGCCTGGTGGCAGGCCCGTCGCGGAGTAGGTCAGGGGATCCCCGTCGAGGTCGGTGGCAGCCGTGATCAGGGTGACGAGATCGTTCTCCCTGTCGGTGCGGTCCTCGAGGTCGGTGATGAATGTCGGAGCGTTCCCGAACTCGGCGCTGATCTCGACGTTGTCGATGAAGATCTGCCCGTCGATGCCACCCGCCCCCCAGCCTCGGAACGCGATGTGGGTCGTGGGCGAGATGTAGGGGTCGAGCTCTGACCCCATGCGTGCCAGGGAACTTATCGTGATTTGCTCGCCCGTAACGGAAACCTTAGTTCCGTTGTCCGTAAAGG
>CAYFYC010000074.1:10829-15233 GCA_964347305.1 uncultured Acidimicrobiaceae bacterium
GGCGGATTCCTGCCGCAGCGCCGCCGCGCCAGCGGCGAGAAGCTGGCGGTGCCGAATGACGGATCGCTCTCGTCGAACGAGATGGTCCACAATTGAATCGCCGTCGCCGCCGTCGGTCCGGCACGCAACTCGATGCCTGCAGTGGTCGGCGACGTGATGAGGCGTTGGTATTGGAACGTGAGCGTGGCGCTGGTCGCACCGGTCAGGTCGGCGCCCCGTGATATCGCCTGTGGAGTGAGGACGGCATCCTTCTCACCGAGCTTGAGGCAGCGGGGGACGTCGCACTTTCCGACGAGTTCGATGTGTTCTGCGTCAGGGGTCTTGCTCCACGGCCCCAGGAAATCCCGGGTGCCGTCGTTCCCGGACCAACTGTTGGAGTTGAACTCGTCGCGGAAGGTCTCCGTGACTGCGGCGTTGGCCGCGGGGAGCGCCGGCACGGTCACCACGATCAGCGCAAGGGCAGCGGCGAGGAGCAGGGTCCGCTTCACGAAACCGTCTCGGCGACCGGGGCGAGAGGGAGGGTGACGACGAACTCGGTTCGCCCGTCCACCCTTGCGTACTCGAGTGTGCCGCCGATGCCCTCGGCGAGATGCTTGGCCACGGCGAGCCCCAACCCGACGCTCCCGGCGGTGAGCGGTGTCGCCCCTTCGTGGACGAACCGACTGAACACCCTGTCCATCATGTGGTCTGGTATCCCGGCGCCGTGGTCTGCGACGACGAGTGTGTAGCTGTCGTGGTTCATCCAGCCGACCACCCACACGGGTGGTTCGCCGTGTTTGAGGCCGTTGGACACGAGGTTTCTGACGATCTGGCGGAGCCTGAGGCGATCCGTGACGACGGTCGCCTCTTCCAGGTCCGTCACGATGTCGGCGTCGTGCCAGCCGAGGGGTTCGACCACCTGCGCCACCTCGTCGGTGACCGATGTCGCCTCGAGGCTGAAGGACATCGCCGATTCGGAGAGCCCTGCCGAGACGAGGAGGTCCTCCACCATCCGTCCCAGCTCCGACGTTTCGCGGTTGATGAGGGTGACGAGGTCCTTCGTCGTCGGGTCGTGCTGCTCCTCGAGGAGCACCTCGGAGAAGCCGTAGATCGAGGTGAGCGGAGTTCGGAGCTCGTGTGAGATGTTCGCGATGAACTCGTCGCGCGATCGCGAGATCTCACGCTCGGTGGCGAGACGCGCATCGAGCTCGATCTGGGCGGTCCGGAGCTGACGGCGCAGCACCGACCGGTACACGAGCACGAAGCCACCGGGCAGCACCAGGGCGACGAGGAACGCGGCGATCACACCGGCCAGACCGGCGACGGATCCCGTGAAGCCGAGGTCGTCGACGACCTCGTCGCGCAGCACGGTCGCCTCGTCACGGAACCGCTCGAACGCGGGCACCGCCGTGGACTGGAGCAACTGCGCACCGGCGACGACCTCGCCTGCCTCGGCGGCGTCGAGCACGCCTGCCGCAGCATCCACGACGTCTTGCGCCAGCTCGACGAGGCCGGTGTCGGCGGGGATGGCTTCCGTATTGGCGACGAGGTCGTCGAGGGTGTCGGTCGCCTCTGCGACCGCCTCGACGAGCACCTCGTCGTCGGCGAGCCCGAACTCCCGCTCCTCGGCCACGAGCAGCGCCTGAACCACGGCCTTGGCCGCGACGTCGTTGGCCCCGAGCGCCGCCTCGATGGACTGCGCACGCGAGGCATCACGGACCGCTTGTTGGATGCCAACTGCGGCGCCCACCGTGCCGGCTGCGATCACAGCTGTCAGAGCGGCGACCACTGCCGCTGCCCGCACCGCTGTGCTGCGGGTTTGTTGCGCCATCGAGACTTCTCTACGTCACGCGCGTTCGACTACACACATCTATCGGCAACTGAGCCGGATTTGTGTAGCGGCCGCCCCGGCCATCCGGATCACTGCTGGGTGTGCACCTGCCGGCGTGGCGGGGCGGGCGGCGTGGTCGCTCGATGACGCTCGAGGCTGCGTGGGCTCATCTTCACCCGGGCTTCCAGGCCACCGGATTCGGCGGCGCCGTGATACACCCCCCGGAGCGGGGTGACATCCTCGTAGTCGCGTCCGTGGCCGATCTTCACGTGACGCTCGCCTGCGATCAGCTGGTTCGTCGGATCGAGGCCCCACCATCCGTGTCCCGGGAGGTGTACCTCGACCCATGCATGGGTCGAGACCTCGATCTCCTCTTCCTCCGTCGGGCTGGCGCCAGAGGCCGGCTGGGCTGCATAGAGATACCCGCTCACGTAGCGGGCGCCGATCCCGAGCGAGCGATAGGCCGCCAGCGCGAGATGGGCGTAGTCCTGGCACACGCCTCTGCCGTTGGTGAACACGTCCTCGACGGTGGTACCCACCTCGGTGACTCCCGGCTCGTACTCGAGCTGCTCGCCGACCGCCGCCTTGATGGCCACGGCGAGCTCGGCGACGGTCTCGGTGCCCGAGGCGACGGCTTTGGCCCACCTCGAGATCTCCTCGGTCCACGTGGCGTGCGGCGTCGGGGCCAGGTATTCGTGGAACGTGTCGTGATGGATTGCCTGACGCCAGGGTCCACCGTCGCCCGGTTCGGGTGGAGCCGAGGTCTCGACCTCGGCGTCGGCGGCCACCGTGAGCCTCGTGTGCTTGCCGACGACGCCGAAGCTGTCGACACGGGTGCCCCAATAGTCCCGATACGACACGATGCGAGCGGCTGGTGCGACGTCCACGTGGTAGCGGACGAGCCGCTGGTGAGGCGTCTCCGCCGGACATGCCCGAAGGCTGTTGTGCGACTCACTGACCTCGGTGTCATAGGTGAACGTGGTGACGTATCGAAGCGCCAGGTGCATCAGATCGCCTCGAAGCTGTAGAGCATCGGGTCGCCGCCGAACTGGTAGAGATCGTTGTGGAGCGCCTCGCTCACCCGACGGATGCCCTGTTCGAGTCGGTCGAGCAGGCCGGCGAGCGAGTCGTCCGTGACGTCGGGAATGTCGGCGAATTCGATGCCTGCCATCAATCGGCCCGCCTCCCGGGTGGACTTCCAGCCGTCAGCGCCCTCGATCTCGCCGAGCAGCGCCCACGTCCGACGCAGGCAGTGCAGCACGCCGAACGGGAAGCCGGGGTCGTGCAACATGAACAGCACGGCATCGTTCGCCGGCGCCAATGGCCCGTGAGCCCGCATGAAGGCGTGGAAGCCCGACACCGATCGCAGCACGGCGAACCACGCGGAGGCGTCGGCCCCGGCGACGGTCCGGTTCACGTCGATCATGCGGCACGTCATCTCGGACCGCTCCAGGAGTCTTCCTGCCATGAGGAACCGGTAGCCGTCGTCGCGTGGCATCGCCTCGTCGATGGCCCCGGTCACGGCGCGGCTCAGGCCGGCCAGGCTCTCGTAGACCTCGTGCGGCCCGTGCTCCGCTCGCACCCGCAGCGAGTCTCCGGTCACCCCGATGTGGAGGCGATTCACGGATTCGAGCAATTCGATGGGAACCACATCACGCACGTTCATGACGTTGGTCCGGGCCTCGCTCACGGCGGAGACGACCGACGAGGGATTCCCACGATCGAACACGAGGAACTCGGTCACGTTGCTCGTGCTGATGTCCTCGCCATGAGCCGCTGCGAAGGGTTCCTCGAGGTAGAGCACTCGCAGCAGGTCCCGCCACACCTGAGCCGCCGATCGCGGGGATCGCTCCAGTTGCTGGACCGACGCCACGTCGAGCATCCGGGTGATGTACGACGCCCGTTCGAGGTAGCGGCCCGCCCAGAAGAGACCCTCGGCATGTCGGGACAACATCAGACCGCTCCCTCCGATTCGAGGATCCAGGTGTCCTTCGAGCCACCGCCCTGCGAGCTGTTGACGATGAGCGATCCCTCACGAAGCGCGACGCGAGTGAGTCCGCCCGGCACGACCTTCGTGGTCTCCCCGGTCACGATGAAGGGGCGCAGGTCGATGTGCCGGGGAGCGAGCGCCCCGTTGGCCAGGGTGGGATGCGTCGACAGCTCGATGACCTCCTGCGCGATGTAGCCGCGGGGGTTCTCCTCGATCTTCCTGCGGGTCGCCTCGAGCTCCTCGTCGGATGCAGATCTGCCGATGACGATGCCGTATCCGCCGGCCTCGGCAACCGGCTTCACCACCAGTTCGCCGAGTCGCTCCAGCACATGGGCGCGATGGTCCTCGTCCCACAGTGTGTACGTCGTCGCGTTGGGCAGGATCGGCTCTTCCCCGAGGTAGTACCGGATCATGTCAGGGACGTAGGCGTACACCGCCTTGTCGTCGGCGACGCCGTTGCCGACGGCATTGGCCACGGCGACGTTGCCGGCGCGAATCGCTCCCATGAGACCGGGCACCCCGAGCACCGAGGAGCGCTCGAACACGACCGGGTCGAGGAACTCGTCGTCGATCCTGCGGTAGATCACGTGGACCTGCTCGAGGC
>CAYFYC010000074.1:15243-15625 GCA_964347305.1 uncultured Acidimicrobiaceae bacterium
GAACCGATGAAGCCTGCGGTGCTGGCCGAGGACTTTGCGCGCACCCGCGAGGCCGGCGGTGGTGCGGAGATACACGGTGTGATCGCGGACGAGGAGATCGCGGCCCTCCACGAGCTCGACGCCCATCCGTCTGGCGAGGAAGGTGTGCTCGAAGTAGGCGGAGTTGAACGGCCCCGGTGTGAGAACCACCACGGTCGGATCGTCGACGCCCGGCGGAGCCTGGAACCGGAGCGCCTCGAGCAGCATCGAGCCGTAGTCGTCGACTCGCCGGATCGGGTAGCGGCCGAAGAGCAGCGGGAAGGCTCTCCGCATGGCGGCGCGGTTCTCGACCACGTAGGAGATGCCGCTCGGTACCCGCAGGTTGTCCTCCAGGACGCGATAC
>CAYFYC010000075.1:0-15559 GCA_964347305.1 uncultured Acidimicrobiaceae bacterium
GAACGAACCCGAACCCAACCAGAAGGAGGCCCCACCCGGGGCCTCCTTCTACGTGTGGGACCTCCCACACCACATACGACTCCGGCGAACGTCAATCGGGTCGCAAGCCTCTGGGCACGACTCACCCCACGCATGAGACTGAACGCGTGACGCCAGAATCTCACGAGCGATCGGATCACATCATGGCGAGAGTTCTCGTGGTCGCCGCTTCCAAGCACGGCTCCACCTATGACATCGCATCGAGGATCGCCGATCGGCTCCGGGCCATGGGCCTCCACGTGGTGGTGAGCCCGCCGGAGCGGGTCACCGACCTCGACCATTACGACGCAGCAGTGATCGGCAGCGCCGTGTACGCCGGTCACTGGATGGCACGAGCGCGCGACTTTGTCGACGACTTCGCCGACACCCTGGTCCACATCCCCATCTGGCTCTTCTCGAGCGGCCCACTGGGGCCCACGGACAACCCGAGCCCGGGCGACCTGGAGGATGTCGAACAGCTGATCGAAACGACACATGCCCGGGATCACCACGTCTTCGCCGGACGACTCGACCACGACAGCCTCGGCGTGCGCGAGCGGATGGTCGTCCGGGCTTCTGGCGCACCCTACGGCGACTTCCGCAACTGGCAGGAGGTCGATCAGTGGGCGGAGGCCGTCGGCCGAGAGGTGAAGCGGCTCGTCACCGTGGCGTGAGCCTCCTGTGTCGGCAACGGCGCGCCGACGCGTCTCGAGGCCGTCGGCGGTCCACCTCTTCGGGACTCACGCGATTCAGACGTGATCCACCTCGGCGACGATCCGATCCACAGCAGCCGCAACCGCAGACGAGAGCTGGACGCCGGGTTTCACGTCTCCGACCTCGATGCCATACACGACGAGCCGGTCTGGCAAACGTCCGAGTTCCTTGGCGAGACCTATGGCAGTGAGCAACCGGAGGCCATGCGTCGACTCGAACCCCTCCGAGACCTCAAGCGGCCGAACGAGCGGCTCGAACACCTGGACACTCCCCGGTGGCCGACCGGATCGCACGGCATCGACGATGACGACGTCGTCGGCAGCGTCCCAGAGATCCAGCAGCTCGAGACACGCGACAGGCTCGGGGTGGCCCTCCACCCTCCTGACCTGTCCCGCGACGGCGAGACCGGCGGCATCGTCGCGCCGGAAAGGATCACCCAACCCGATGACAATTCGGCTCATGTCGACCTCCGATCGAAGGTGAGCTCGATGACGTGCGCCGCACGCGAGTCGAAGAGGTCGTGGTGTGAACGGCAGCGCCTCCACCGGATCGCAGGGGCGGCGCATCTCCTGGTCACGATGCGGCCCTTGCGAAGAGGTCGACGAGCTGCAAGCGGGCGGCGTGGAGACGCCGGGTCGCCTCGTTCGCGACGCAGGTGGCGACGTCGGCTCGAAGACCGTCATCCATGCCACAGACATCGCGCACGAGCGCTGCATCGAACGCGAGAGCCGTCGTGTCGGTGACGGCCCTTGCATCCCAGCTCCATCTTCCACCGGCACCACCGAGCCAGCTCAGGCCGACGAGGTCGCCCGGGCCGATCGTCTGGATGACGGCCCTGGGCCGACCCGGAGTGGAGAGCTCGAGGCGTACCCGACCACGCTCGATCACGTAGAACGTCGCCGCCGGCTCCCCCTCGCGAAAGAGAAGCTCATCCCGGCTGAAGTCGGCGCGCACGACCGGCGCGCCACTCCCGGCGAGCACCGGGTTGAGCAGACCCGCCAACCTGGACCCGTTCAGTCGATGGCCCTCCATCTGCAATCACTCCTTCGAGAGAGTCGGCGGCGGCTTCTGCGTGATACCGATACCGACGTGACCTCCCGTGATGCGTCGACCACAAGCAGTCGACGCATCCCGCTCGGGCCACGTTTCGAATCGGCAGCGGGCTGCCGTCGGTCCTCGGATCGGGGTCCCGCGAGCTCGACCATGAGCGAGCCATCGACACCGGACGCCCGCTGGGCATCGGTCGATCCGAACGCCGGCGCGCGACGAGGCGGCCGGGTCACCGCGGCCCCAGACGCAGACCGCCGGTCGCCGGTCACGGTGAGGCCAGACTCACCGACAACGTACGGCAGCACACCAACCTCCTGCGAGGCTCTCATCCGATCGTACGCGTCCCAGGCCTTCGCCGTGAGGGCACTTCGCAGCAGCGGTCCCGGACCTTCGTCCCCCTGAGTCGGCTGCACCATTGCTCGAACGCTCCTCCGTGTGGAGTACGAGGAGGCCGCGCACCCGTGCCACTTCGATTCGAACCGCTCCGATCAGCGAGAACGCGAAATCCCACGCAGATGGCTAGCCCGTATCTAGCCTCCTGGTGGCTGGGAACGGACCAGGGGGCTGTGACCCGACGATGGGAGGCCACCGTGTTGAACCAGGCACTGGCGATAGCCAACGGCAAAGGTGGAGTCGGCAAGACCTCCATCACGGCGAATCTGGCGGTGATGGCCGCCCAATCGGGCCTGTCGACGCTCGCCATCGATCTCGATCCACAGGGAAACCTCGGCGCCGATCTGGGATATCGCCAGTTCGGACGATCCGACGAGGGCAGGGCACTGTCGAAGGCCGTGCAGTTCGAGGAGCCGCTCGTGCCGCCCATCGAACAGATCCGTCCCAACCTCGATGCCGTGCCGGCGGGACGGCGCACTCGCGAACTCGCCGAGGTGCTGAACGATCGCGGACCCGACATCGCCGCCAAGGCGATGGACGCCGCCCTCGCCCCGCTCTCGCGCACGTACGACCTGATCGTGTTCGACTGCCCGCCAGGAGACACGATGCTCGGCGATCTGGGCCTGGCCATGTCGCGCGGTCTCGTGATCCCGATCAAGCCCGATGCCGCCTCGATGGATGGGCTCGAGATCATCTCGCAACGCCTCGCCAAGATGCGCAGCCGCGGCATCAACCCGGACCTCCTGCTCCTCGGCATCGCGCTGTTCGATCTCAACCCGTCCGCCACGGTCCTCCGGCAGCAGATCGAGGACGAGATCAACCGTGACTTCCCCGATGGCGTGAAGATCTTCTCGTCTGCCATCAGGCACTCCCAGCGAGCCGCCTACGACATGCGCCAGCATGGGATGGCGGCCACGGAGTATCAGCGTGTCGCAGCCGTCGACCGGTCGCGTCGCCTCGAGATGTTGAAGAAGGACCGCGACCAGCTGCGTCGAGCCGGACCTGCGATGTCCCAAGCGGCGGCCGGCCTGGCGGCCGACTACACGGCGCTGTGCAACGAGATCCTCGAGGTGTTCGCCTCGTCGGCCGTGACGATCGTTGACACGGACGACATGCCGATCGAGGACAGGATCGATCTCCCCGCCATCGAGGTCGAGCACCTCATCACCAGGGCGCCGACTCCCTTCGAGAGCGCCTGAGACCGGGGCACACCTGTACGCACGTCGCCGAAGTCACCGATCGGCTGCCTCGGGCCGTTCCAACACCGCGCTGTAGTTGAGCGGCAACGGGGTGCGGTCCTCTGCACCGGGGAGGATTCGCACCTGCTCGTCGACGACCTCGAAACCCGCCTCCTCGAGCAGGGCCCGGATCTGGCCGGCATCGTCGAACAGGTAGACGTGATCCTCGGCTTCGAGATTCGCCACGGTCGACACGAACGCGCTGCCCCCGGGTCGAATCGCGTCGTGTAGACCCCGGGCGATGCTCGCCGGATCATCGACGTGCTCGAGGACCTCGCAGCACACCACGGCATCGAACGGCGGGTCGATGATCGGACCGAGCGCATCGCCCGTCACGTCCCCGAGGTGCAGGTCATAGCGATCCCTGTCGATCCCGGTGGCCTCGAGCGACGATGCGGCGTGGCGGAGTGAACTGGCGCTGATGTCGAGCCCGACATACGTGGAGTCCGGGCACCTGTCGAGAAGAAGCGCAGCCATGAGCCCGTGACCGGGGCCCACTTCGACGACGCGGCTCCCCGGAGTCAGCTGCGCAACGAATCGTGTCACGAAATGTCGTAGGAGATCGGCGTGGTTGGGCCACAGCGCGTAGGTGAGGGCCAGCCCGTCGAGGTAGTAGCCGGACATCTTCTCGTCGTCCCCGTAGAGATCGTCGACGAGACCGTCGGCGACCGACCGGGCATACCTCCCGGTTTCGTAGAACCTCGCCTGCAGCCGCAGGAAGTCGACGCTCGTGACGGCGAACGCTTCGATGAGCTGCTCCAGGTCTTCGTCGGTTCGCACCCCCACCATGGCGTGGTCGAGTCCCAGGCGGGCGAACGGCAACCGCGGGTCGTCGTCGTCGGCGACGAGCGGGAGCAGGCCCTTGCCGATCACGGGATATGAGGCCGCCACGCGTCGAGCGAGCTCCTCGAGAGTGATCACGAGTGGGGACCCGTCTCGTGGCTCGTCATGAACTCGACGACGAGCCCGGTGCGACGGTGGACGAACGCGATGTCGCGGTTGAAGGTCACGGCGTAGACGGGATCGCACACGACGAGGGAGCCGCGACTCCGCTCTTCGGCGAGGGCTTCCTCCAGCGAGTCCACGAAGTAGCAGATGTGATCGAGTCCACCGCCCCGCTTCAGGCGTGATTCGACGGGAGAGGACCCGGTCTCGAGCGGAGCCACCAGCTCGATGGCGACGGCGCCCTGGTCGCGCAGGAGACAGCACACGACGCCCTGGATGGGATCGTTCGTCGGAGGGATCACGACCTCTGCGCCCCCCTCCACCCAGCGGTCGACGGCCGCCGCCATGTCGGGAACGACGAACCCGAGATGGGCGACCGGTCGATCACTCACGGCATCCTCCGCAGCACGGCGCTGTAGTCGACCACATCACGATCCTCGCCCTCGGGTCCGGGCATCGCAACGACCGTGTGCTCGGCCATCACCTCGAAGCCGTGCCTGTTCACGAGGTCGCGGATCTCGTCGAGGTCGGCGAAGACGATCGTGTGGTCGTAGAAGGCGCTGTTCGTGGCCGTCGAGAAGAACACGGACCCGTTCGGGGCTGTGATCTCGGCGAGGCGCCGCATTCCCGCTTCCGGATCGACGAGGTGCTCGACGATCTCGCTGAAGAGGACGACGTCGTATCCGGCGGTCTGCAGCGGAAGCTCGAGGAAGTCACCGATCACGACGTCGACCGCTGCGGGCCCGATCACCGGGTCGGCTGCGGTCAAGCCACGCACCAGGGGTTCGCTCAGCGGGCTGATGTCGAGCATCGTGAGCTCCTCGCAGCGGACGGCCCGGCCGATGGCGAGCCCGTATGTGCCCGGTCCACATCCGACGTCGAGCACCCTCACGCCACTGCGGACCGATGCGACGAGCTCGCGCTCGAAGAAGCTGATCTTGCTGTGGTGGTTCGGCCAGAGCACCTGGGCGAGATAGAGACCGAGGAGGTAGCGCCTTCCCATGATCTCCTCGTCCGAGTACAGCGAGCCGCCGTGGATGTCCATGGAGAAGCGGCCCGAGCGGTAGAACTCCTGTTGCATCTCGATCACGTCGAACGTCATGGCGACGAATGCCTCGACGGCGTCGGAGAGATCGAGACCGCTTCCGTCCAGATGCCGGGCGAGACGAGCGATGTGACGATCGGCCCACGAGTCGTACGCCGGGCTGCGCATCCCGGCAACCGGGTCATGGAGGAACTTGAGCGCGGAGATCTCGGCCACGACGGCGTCGAGATGAGGTGTCGTGTCGGTTGCTTCCATGGTCAGAGTCCCTGGTAGACGAACGGGAGCCGGCTCACCGAGGCAGCGGCGACGAGCAGGATGACGAGCGCGATGACGAGTGCGATCGTGATCTCGGCGGCGATGCGACGACGGCTCATCACGGCATCTCCTCGAACGCACAGCGCAGATTCGCCTCGGCGAGGACGGCACACAGCCGACGTGCCACCTCGTCTGCGACGGGAAGGCCGTTGCTCACGTGGAGCAGATCGACGTGACCGAGACTGGCCGGATCGATGGGCATGGGCAAGGGCGAGAAGTGGACCAGACCGCCCCCGAGGATTTCGGACAGCTCGTCGAGGCGATCCACGACGCCGGCCACGCGGTTCTCGAGCCAGGGGACGGCGTCGGCGTCCATGCGCATGGGCGGAACGTACAACACGGCGGGCACTTCCGACTCGGCGATGACGGACGCCAGCCTGCGCAGGGTCAGCTCGTTGATCCGATCGTCGAACTCTCCTGCCGTCTGGAACAGCTCCAGCTGCCGGTCCGTCGCCGACCCCGAACCGGAGAAATCGCCATCGGCGAGCCAGAAGTCCAGCGGGAGCGGGCTCGCGGCGATGCGGTCGAGAACATCTCGATCCGAGGGATCCGGAGGGGGTGCAGACCGGAGCAGGTCTCCCACCGATCCCTGAGCGGCCAGCCGGCTGCCGAGGTACCACCGATCCTCGAGGATCTCGAAGCCCCGACCGACCACACCCCAGGCCACGTCCGCCGGCGAGACCAGTGCTGCTGCCAGGGGCAGTTGCGCGGGACGCTGCAGCGATCCTGCAGCGAGCAACCCGTCGAGGTTGTCCCATGTCTGGACCGCGGCACCGTTGTAGACCAGGGCGGGGTTGAGGGCCACGACGATCGCATCCGGCTCTGTCGCCAGTGCCTGCGCAACCGCAGCGTAGAGATCGACGACCCGCGCCGCCTCGAGGAAGTAGACGTCGACGTCGAAGGTGCGACCGTCTTCGAGGGCGACACGCTCCGGGAGGAATCCCGGAATGAATCGAACCCCTTCTCCACCCACTTGCTGCAGTGTCGATCCTCCGACCCACGCGATGCGGGCCCGATCGCTGTCGGCCGTCGTCAGGAACCCTCGCTCGTCGCGTCGGTCGAGCGTCACGCTCCTCACGATGTCGTCGGGCATCGGGTCGGCGGCATTGATGGGAAGATCGGCAGGAGTCGGCTCAGGCGTCGGGACGACGAAACCCAGCACGAGGAGCCACACGATGGCGAACCCGGCGATCCTCGCCAGACTCGCGAAGCCGACACCGGCGCCATCCCACTTCTCGGCGAGCTCCTCGCGCAGTCTCCCGCGCTCGAAGCGAGCGGCGATCTCGCCCAGCACCCGGGACGAGTCGCTCATGACGCCCCCACCAGCGCCGCGTAGAACCCGCCGACGTCGCCGAGATCGATGACCAGGAGCGGCAGGCTCAGCATCACGAAGGTGAACAGCGCGACAGGCTTCAGCACACCCAGGCGTCCGGCACCCGTCGGGGGCCGGCGGGTTGCAGCCACCCGGTGCGCCACCAGACCGATGGCGTGATACACGCCGAAGACGACGAGCGGGATCGTGAGGTCATGCCACAGGGCGATGACCATGATCGTTGCCACGATGGCGAGATACTGCGATCGGCTCCGCATCCCACCGAGGGGGACGAAGACGTTGCGCTGGGCGAACCGGGTCAGGCTCATGTGCCACGAATTCCAGAACTCCTGGGGATTCGTCTTGGTGTACGGCGACGAGAAGTTGGGCTTCAGCTTGAAACCGAACAGCCTGCTGACACCGATCGCCAGGTCCGAGTAGCCGGCGAAGTTGAAGTAGAAGTACCAGGCGAAGAGGAACAGCTCGAGCCACACGAGCCAGGCAGGGTTCACGCCGTACGCCACGAACACCTCGATGGACGTCCGCAGCGGCCAGGCGAGAATGAAGATCTTCACCAGACCGACGAAGATCTGCAGGCCGCCCTCCAGGAAGTCCTCGCTCGCGGGCCGGCGGGCGGCGTCGGCGTCGGCTGCGACCTCCTCGTACTCCATCACCGGCCCGATGATCTGGACGGGCGGGAAGAAGCCGAAGAAGAGCAAGCGGTCTGCGGGCAGCGCATCGACGAGGCCCAGGTAGGTCTTCACGAGGAGATCGATCGCCCGGAACGTGGCGAACGACAGACCGAGCGGCAAGATGATCTGGCGGATCGCATCGATCTGACCGACCGGTCCGGCGACATCGCGCAGCCACGTGTTGAGCACCAGGTTGAAGTTGATGACGAAACCGGCCGGCCACAGCTTCCAGATCACCATGGGTGCCAGGGCGGCTAGCACCGCTGCCCACAACAGCACGGTGGACATCTCCCCGTCGCGCCACCGTGCGATGCCCCGCTGCAGGAGGAAGACACCGACCCAGAAGGCCGCATAGAAGAGGGCGAGCCGTGGTGCGATGGCGAACAGGAGATACACCCCGACGAGCGTGAGGAGTACCCGCCGGTGTCGTGGTCGGGGCAGGAGATAGAAGAGCGGCACCACGACGACGGCGATGACGAGCAGGTCGGCGAAGTAGGCGAACGAGTCGAAACTCAACATCAGCCACGAACCTCGATGTGGTCCGGTGCGGCGATGAGGGTGTCGGGAGCCAGTTCGAACACGCCAGGCTCGAGTTCCCCGAAGCCGTGCTCGGGATAGAAGTCGGCCACTGCGGCGTTCTTGCGGGTCGGGCGGTAGTCGGCCCGGACCGGTCCCCCATCGAGCTCGGCGACCAGAGCGGCGAGGAACGCCGACTCGACTCCCCGCCCCAGCACCCGGCACGACATGAGGAATGTGTCGATCTCCGCGCGTGCCGGGGTGCGCTCCACGATGGCGACACCGACGAGGCCGTAGTCGCCGAATCGATCGGAGACCCGGATGCACCGCACGAGATGGGCATCGGATGCGACGAGGGCCGCCACCTCGGCCGAGGTCCGCCGAATCGTCGTCATGTTGAACTGATTGGTCTTGCCGATGAGCTGGGTGACCCGGGCGAGATGCTCCGGACCAGGAGCGAAGTAGTCCACGGCCAGGTCGAGCGAGGCGAGGAACTCCTCCTTCGACATGGCGGCGGCGGTTCGTTCCCGAGCCTGTTCCTCGTGCATCATCCGGGTGCGCTGGGAGTCCACGTCGCTGGTTCGCATGTCACGGAAGAGGCCGCTCTCGGCCAGCAAGGCGGGCAGTCGTTCGACGTCCTCGGGGACGACGAGGGTCGTCACCTCGGGAACCCGCGCCCCGACCTCGGCGATCTCGTGGGGGCTGTCGTCGACGAACACGAAGCTGTCGAGGCCGACGTTGAGCTCTGCGGCGAGCGACGCCAGGTTGTCGGATTTCGGCTCCCAGTTCACCCGCCAGGCGGCGATGTCGTCGGTGCGCAAGATCATGCCGTCGTGGCGTTCGAAGACTTCTGCGACATCGTCGTGGTTGTTCTTCGAGACGATGGCCAGCATGATCCCCGCCCGCTGCAGGCGACGACAGGCCCGCTGGAAGTCCGTGTAGGCCCTGCCGGGGAACTCGTTGCCCAGGTCGATACCGGCCAGACCTTCCTCACCGACGATCCCACCCCACAGCGTCCCATCGCAATCGAGGGCGAGCACTTTCGGGGTGGGCGTGCTGCTCCGCTCGATCGCCGTGGCGAGTGCATCGGCGATGGCTGTCAGCATTTCGGCCGAGTAGGGCTGCCGATAGAGCATCCACTTGGTGGCATCGAAGGCTGCGACGCCGACCATCCGCTGCACGGCGTCGATGTCGGCGACACCCAGCCCCGAGATGTCGCCGGCCGCCGCCAGCGTCGCTTCGACAACGCGCCGATGCAGGCGGCCGAGTCGCAGTGACGTGGCCGGATCACGGAGATCCACGGTTCCGTCGAACGGCAGCGCGGGGATTGAGATGGTCGCGGCGACACCGGTTTCAGGGACACGAGCGACGAGTGCGACGAGCTCCTCGGCCGTCGCCACGATGCGCTGCCCTGCGTCGTCGTCGCCCCCGAGGAAGCGATCCAGGTCGTCCGTGACGAGATCCTCGATCCGCCACAGCACCAGCAGGTGATCGACCTCGCCTCCGAACGCGCCCTTCGGGTCGAGCACCGTCTGCTGGATCTGGTCGATGGAGGCGACGTCGATGTGGGGCGGGAGGTGACCGCGGGCGACCATGGCCATCCCCAGGTGCGGCTCGAGCGCTTCGGCGGTGAAGCTCGCAGTGATGCCGAGACGGAGCCGTGTGCCGGAGGTGGACTCGGCATCGGCGAGCGCGGACTTCCAGGCTCCAGGGGTCTCGGGTGTTGACGTGGTGGTGATGCTGTGCTCCCGGCGTATGACTGGGAACGATCAGACGTCGGCACCCTTCGTTCGCAGCACGTCCCGGGCCACGCCGATG
Organism: uncultured Acidimicrobiaceae bacterium; assembly: GCA_964347305.1. GTDB lineage: Bacteria > Actinomycetota > Acidimicrobiia > Spongiisociales > UBA5794 > CAYFYC01. The sequence continues at coordinate 10,057 of CAYFYC010000075.1, forward strand.
CTGTTCATCCGCATGATGTCCCGCGTGCCGAGCCGTACGGAGAACGTGTCCTCGAGCGCCGATACGAGATGCATGGCGGCGAGACTGTCCCACTCCTCCGTGTTGTCCGGTGACGTCTCCTCGTTCAGTGCTTCCATCGGCACATCGAGCACCGAAGCGAACACCTTTAGCAATGGGTCTGACACGGCGCGCACCTTACCGGCGGCATGGAGAAAACCGGCGTTTCACCCGAGACCGTGGCGCACCGCCAGGACGGCCGCCTGGGTGCGGTCCTCGAGGTGCAGTTTGGTGAGGATGGCGCTGACGTAGTTGCGAATCGTGCCCTCGGACAAGAAGAGCTGTTCGGCGATCGCGGCGTTGGTCATGCCCTTGGCGAGCAGGCGGAGCACGTCGAGCTCTCGATCGCTGAGGGTGTCGGCGATGGAGCCCGGCTCGGGCCGCTCGGATACGGCGACGCGGGCGAGCAGGTCGCCTGCCACGCCGGGATCGACGTGGGTCTTGCCTGCAGCGGTGCCCTGGATCGCCTCGATGAGGCGCTCACGCGGAGCGTCTTTGAGGAGATAGCCGGCGGCACCCGCTCTCACCGCATCGACGACCCACTCCTCGGCGTCATACGTGGTGAGCACGAGCACGGGCGTGTCGGGGTGGGTGCGCTGCAGACTCCGCGTCGCCTCGACCCCGTTCATGATCGGCATGTTCAGGTCCATGAGCACGACGTCTGGCTGGTTGGTGGCCACGACCTCGACCCCCTCCGCACCGTTGGAGGCCACCCCCACGACCTCGAATCCCGGGACCGACTCGAGGATGGCCCGCAGGCCCTCACGAACGACTTCCTGGTCGTCGACGATGACCAGCCGGATCACGACATCGCCTCCACCTCGAACGCAACGGTCGTCCCGGCACCGGGAGCGGTCTCGAGGGCGAGTGAGCCACCCGCCAGCTCGGCGCGTTCACGCATGCCCTGCAACCCGACGTGGCCTTCGGGAACCGGGTGGTCCGGGTCGAAGCCCGCCCCGTCGTCGCGAATCTCGAGACGGACCACCTTGCCCCGTCGTCCCAGCTGGACGGCGACGCGGCGCGCCTCCGAATGACGCAGGGCGTTGGTGAGCGCCTCGTCGGCGATGCGATAGACCGCCTGCTCGACGGCCGGATCGAGGTCGCCGAGGTCACGGCTCACGTCGACAGCGACATCCAGCGACGACCGTGCCTCGACCGTCGCCCCGAGGTGGTCGAGCGCGCCCACGAGGCCCCATTCCTCCAGCGGGCTCGCCCGGAGCGCCTGGATGGCCCGGCGAGCCTCGCCGAGGCCCGACCGCGCCCCATCGAGCGACTGGTCGAGCATGATGCGAGCTCGCTCCGGATCCGTGTCCCAGAGGGCCTTGACGGCTTCGAGTTGGACGGTGACCGCCGACAGGCTGTGGGCCAGCGTGTCGTGGAGCTCGCGAGCCAGCCGGTTGCGCTCGCGCGACGTCGCCAGCTCCTCCTGGGTCGCCGCATGATCGGCCAGTGTCCGGCGCGCCTCCTTCTGTTCCTTCACGAGCTTCACGACGAACAGTCCGACGAAGGCGAACAACAGACCTCTCGCCAGAACGAGGGCCGTGACGATGGTGAGATCGGCGTTCGTCTCCTCGAGCGGCGCGATCGTGAGGGCGAGGTCGAGGAACGTCGTGAGCGCCGCCCACACGATCACGGCCCGATAGCGGTACTGCCACGCCACGATGAGCAGGGGCACCCACAGGAGGAAGAACGGGATCCAGTAGTCGACGAGGGCGTCATTTGGCGACAGGCCTGCGTTGAGCCGACCCGAGATGTTGGCTGCGCTCTCTGCGATCGGACCGATGGTCGCCAGCGCCAGCGCCAGCGGCAGGAACCATCGTCCGAGACGCCGCTGCGCTCGTGGCACCAGGAGGAGGGCGAAGAGGAGCCCGAACCAGAAGACGCCCGCCCCCGGGAACCGCGGGTTCGCCGGGTCTTGATCGCCGGTGGCGAGCAGCGCGAGGACACCGATCGCCAGCCTGATACCCACGTACCAGGTGAAGATCCTGAGAAGTCCCGGCTCGATCGGTCGTCTTGCCATGTCGGCATTATCGGCCGCGTGCCTCACGATCCCCAGTGATCCGGATCAGATCACGACATGACACCTGTCACGACAGGCCGTGTTGCCCGTGACTGCCACGCCGCGCTCGATTCGTCGTCCAATGGCGATGTCAACAGCAACAGCACGGAGGTGCACCATGTTGAAGAACCGCACAGTGCTCATCGGTCTCGTCGTGGCTCTGGGGCTCGTCGCCTCGGCCTGCCGGATCGACGTCGAGCGCAACAGCGACGGCTCCCTCCAGGTGGAGGCCGTCATCACCGAGGCCGACATCGCCACCGAGATCGGATTCGCCGAGGATCCGGACTTCGAGACGCTGGTCATCGACCTGAAGGACGGTTACGCCCTCTTCGATGCAACGGGCCCGAACGAGGACGACCCGACACGTACCGACGAGGTCAGCTTCAGGATGGAGCTGTTCGTGGTCGACGGTCGCCTCGGCGCCGAGGTCTCGGATGCCTACTGGAACGGCATCGAGGTTCCACAGCTCTTCATCGACGAGTGGAACGAAGAGCTCGCCAAGGACCTCGAGAAGTCGGCGAAGAAGGACAAGGACAGCACCCTCATCGACGTGGAGATCACCGAGGACGAGGTGCGATTCGAGTTCCGGGTCGACGACAAGCACAACAACGGCCGCGGCAAGGGCTGAGGCTCCGACCGGGGTCGGTCCGCCTACGAGGGGATGATCGCCGTGAGGCGACCATCCCCTCCTGCGCGCTCCTACGCAAGGTCTCTCGTCGCATCTATGGTGGCTCGATGCAGATCGGACGCACCTCGCTCAACGCCGGAGCTCTCACGACGGATGCCATCCGCGGGTGGTTCTCCAAGTTCACGGAAGTCTTCATCGTGTCGGTCGTGTTCACCGTGCCCATCTTCATCCTGAGCGGCACCGTGGTCGCCGGACTCGTCGACGATGCGGACGGATCGATCGACTTCCAGGGAACCGTGGTGGCGTCGCTGGCCTCGGTGCTGCTCAGCGGCATCCTGACTGCCGCTCTGGTCTACGTGTTCGTGAAGGTCTACCGCGAAGAGCCTTTCACGGTGGGAACGGCGTTCGAGTTCATCGCCGCCAAGATCGGCCCGATCTTCGTGTTCACCGTCGTGACATCGATTCTCATCGTGCTCGGCCTGATCCTGCTCGTCATTCCCGGCATCGCGTTCATCATCGCGTTCTCCCTCGGTTTGCCGGCGTTGATCGACGAGGATCTCGGCGGGATGGCAGCGATACGGCGGTCGTTCCAGGTCATCTCGGGCAATTGGGGGATCGCCCTCGCCGTCGTGCTCCTCGGTCTTCTCATCAACATCGTGCTGTCGGTGGTCCTCGACGGTCTGCTGCTGCCCGGTTCGGGTTCGTTTGTGCCACCGGACTTCACCGACTTCAGCCTGACCCAGACCCTCATCCAGATCCTCGCTTCGGCCGTGCTCGCGCCGCTCATCCCGGCGCTGGCGACCGGGCTCTACTTCGAGGCGAAGGGCAGGGACGACGGCTTCCCCAGCATCGTCGCGGACCCCGGGTTCGGGGAGGGCGATCTCTTCAGGTAGCGGATCGCCCTCCACCTCGCCGACCGGGGGACGGCAACCTCATGTGGACGGCGGCGCCGACCAGCGCCACGACCTGGATCGAGAGGAACACTGCGACGCTCTCGAACGCCGTCAGGTGTGCGACCGCGAGCGTCAGCACGGGAAGATGCACCAAGAGCACCTTCCTCGCGTTCCACGACACGATGTTGTGGGGCGGGGTGACCCACACGTCCCACACGAACGTTCGCCACACGCCGTTGAAGACGCCGATGGCGCCGACGGTCACCACCACGAGGACGATCGGATCGGTGATCCAGCCGGAGAGCGTCAGCCAGATCGCAACGTAGAGCATCCCCTCGCTCGCCCCGTGGAGCACACCGAATCCGGTTGCAGCGACCACGTGGAGAGGGCGTCCGGCGGTGTACGTGCCCCGGGGCCAGATCAGCCAGTAGCCCACTGCGGCAGCGAGGAGGCCGGCCACCCCGAGGACGACGAACACCGGGTGTCCGGGGTTACCACCCAGTGGCTCGCGGAGGAAGGGTGAGACGCCGGCCATGACGGCGACCAGCCAGCACGCGGCGAAGTAGGCGAGACCGAGGATCCAGGCCCGTTGCGGATCGTGACGGTTGAGGAGCGGCACGAGCGGACGGTACCCGGGCTCGGGAATGCCTGTGGTCTCCCGCACGTTGGCGCGTCTCATGACCTCCACTGCAATCCCCAATGCCGCGATCGAAGTGCTGGAGTCGCACGTCTCCGTGCGCTCCTTCACCGACGAGCCCGTGCCGGACGACACCGTCATGCGCATCCTCAATGCGGCGCGGCGCGCTCCCACGAGCAGCAACTGGCAGACGTACAGCATCATCGTGGTGCGCGACCAGGCCAAGAAGGAGCGGCTCGCCGACCTCGCAGGTGGTCAGCGCCACATCGCCCAGAGTCAGGTGTTCGTGGCATTCGCCGCCGACATCCATCGTCTCGGTCTCGCCGCAGAACTCCACGGAGTCGTGCCCGCCAGGGGCCTCGAATACACCCTCACGCCGGTCGTGGACGCAGCGATCGTCGGCGAGGCGGCGCAGGTCGCGGCGGAGGCGTTCGGTCTCGGTGCGGTGATGGTGGGCGGGATGCGCAGGCAGCCACTCGAGGTCGCCGAGGTCCTCGGGCTCCCCGAGGGCGTGTTCGTCGTGTACGGCATGAGCATCGGGTGGCCATCCCACGATCACACGGCGGACGGTCTCAAGCCGCGACTCCCCGAGCAGCTCGTCATCCATCACGACGAGTACTCGGATGGCGGTGCGCGAGAGCTCATCGAGGCCTACGACCGGGAGCTCGCCGCCTTCTACGAACGGCAAGGCCGCAACCTCTCCGATGCGGCGTGGTCGGTACCGATGGCCAACGGCGCTCGTTCCCTCAGGTTCCAGTCGTTGCGTCGCGACATGGAGCAGCTCGGCTTCGCCTTCGACTGACGGGCCCGGCCGATCCGGGTCTTGCACCGCTCTCTATGCTCCCCGGCCATGGGGCTACTCGACGGGTACGACCAGGGAGCGACCTTCTGCGAGGTCTTCGACGCCGACGGCGTGCGTCCCCACTATCGCCAGCTGGTCGACCGCCTCAATGCGCTGAGCCCGGACGACTTCGACGAGCGCGCTCGCCTCACCGACTCGACGTTCCGCAACCTCGGCATCACCTTCGCCGTCTACGGCGGCGACGAGGGCACGGAACGCACGTGGCCCATCGATCTCGTACCGCGCATCATCCCGGCTCCCGAATGGGGCATGGTGGAGGCCGGTCTCATCCAGCGCGCCAAGACGCTGAATCTCTTCCTCGACGACCTCTATGTCGGAGAGCCCGAGGCTATACGCGACTGCATCGTCCCCGAATGGCTCGTCAGGA
>CAYFYC010000076.1:0-14433 GCA_964347305.1 uncultured Acidimicrobiaceae bacterium
TGGGACTACGCCCACTGCCTCCCCTACTTCAAGCGGCTCGAGACGACGCTCGCCGGCGCCGACGAGTACCGGGGTGGTGACGGTCCCTTGATCCTCGAGCGAGGCCCGGCCGCCAACCCGTTGTTCGAGGCGTTCTTCGCAGCCGGTGAGCAGGCGGGCATCCCCACCACGACCGACGTGAACGGCTACCGCCAGGAGGGGTTCGCCGCCTTCGACGCCAACCGGCATCGCGGCCGCCGCCTCAGCGCGGCGCGTGCCTATCTCCACCCGGTGATGGATCGGCCGAACCTGCATGTGGTCACCCGGGCGCATGCGACCCGCATCGTCTTCGACGGCACGAAGGCGACCGGCGTCGAGTACCGCAGGGGTCGCCGCATCCGCCGGGCGCTCGGCTCCGAGATCGTGCTGTGCGGTGGCGCCATCAACTCGCCGCAGTTGATGATGCTGTCCGGTGTCGGTCCCGCCGCGCACCTCGCCGACGTCGGCATCGACCCCATCGTCGATCTGCCCGGGGTCGGTCAGAACCTCCAGGACCACCTCGAGGTGTACATCCAGTACGCCTCCAAACAACCGGTCTCCCTCCAGCCCTACCTGGCGAAGTGGCGGATGCCGATCATCGGCCTGCAGTGGCTCTTCCGCCGCGGACCCGGCGCCACCAACCACTTCGAGGGCGGCGGATTCGTGCGGAGCAACGACGAGGTCGAGTGGCCCAACCTCATGCTCCACTTCCTCCCCATCGCCATTCGCTACGACGGGTCGGTGCCCGAGGGCGGCCACGGCTACCAGTTGCACATCGGGCCCATGTTCTCCGACGCCCGCGGCTCGATCGGCCTGAAGTCGGCGGATCCGTTCGACAAGCCGTCGCTGCGCTTCAACTACCTCTCGACCGAGGCCGACCGCAAGGAGTGGGTCGAGACCGTGCGCATGGCTCGCCACATCCTCACCCAGCCGGCCTTCGAGCCCTTCAATGCGGGCGAGATCTCGCCGGGGCCCGAGGTGCAGACCGACGACGAGATCCTGGCGTGGGTGGCTCGAGACGCCGAGACCGCCCTCCACCCCTCGTGCACCCTGAAGATGGGCACAGATCCGATGGCCGTGGTCGACCCCGCCACGATGCGGGTCCACGGCATCGAGGGGCTGCGAGTGGTGGACGCCTCGGTGATGCCGACCATCACCAACGGCAACATCTATGCGCCGGTCATGATGATCGCCGAACGCGCCGCGGACATGATCCTGGGGAACGACCAGCTGCCGGCCGAACACGTCGAGTGGTATCGGCACCCCGGTCCGCCGGCGTAGGGTTCGCTCATGCGATTCGACCGGCTCTCACCCGTCTTCCCCGTTCGCGACATCGATCTGGCAGTCGAGCACTACCGCACGCTCGGGTTCGAGGTGCGTCGCTACGAAGGGCCCGACCGCTATGCGTTCGCCGAGCGAGACGGCATCGAACTGCACCTCGCCGAGGTCTCGGACCTGAAGCCGAAGCGCAACATGAGCGCCATCTACCTCTACGTGGACGATGCCGATGCCCTCTACCGCGAGTGGAGCGCGGCAGACATGGACGGACGACTGATACCGCCGAGCGACACGAGCTACGGGCTGCGCGAGGGCGCGTGTCTGGATCGCGACGCCAACCTGATCCGCTTCGGATCCGAGGCACCGTCCACGGGGTGAACCCGCCTATCGCGGCGGCCGATACCATGGCCCGCGCATGTCCGTGCGTTCCTCCATCGAGCCCCTCCGAGTCCGGCACTTTCGCGCCTTGTGGACCGCGGCGATCTTCTCCAACGTCGGCTCCTTCCTGCAGGCAGTCGCCGCCTCGTGGGCGATGCTGGAACTCACCGGGTCGCCGCTGTGGGTGGGTCTCATGGCGGCGTCGGCCACGCTGCCCCTGCTCTTCCTGGCGCTCCCTGCCGGGGCGATCGCCGATCTCTTGGATCGGCGGCGGATCCTGCTGATCGCCCAGTCGATCATGGGCGGCGCCGCCGTCGCCATGGCCGTGTTCTGGTATCTCGAGATCATCACGCCGGGCATCCTCCTGGCGCTGGGCCTGGCGCTCGGCGTCGGTCTCGCCGTCAACATGCCCGCGTGGCAGGCGATGGTGCCGGACCTGGTCCCCCGCGGCATGGTCGCCGACGCCGTGGCCCTCAACTCGGTCGCCTTCAACGTCGCTCGGGCCGTCGGGCCCGCCCTGGGCGGCATCATCGTGGCCACCAGCGGACCGGGGCTCGCCTTCGCCCTCAACGCGATCTCGTACGTGGGGGTCATCGCCGTCGTCTTCACGTTCCGCAAGGCGGATCCCGGCGATCTCGGTGACGAGACGGTCGGCGGGGCGATCGCCGTCGGCCTCCGCTACGCCCGCTACACCCCGCCGTTCCGCAAGCTCCTCGGGATCGCCGCCGGCTTCGCTGTCACCAGCGCCGTGGTCCAGTCGCTGCTGCCCAACGTCACCGCCGACGCCCTCGATTCGGGAGCGTCGACCTTCGGCTACCTGCTCGGGGCCATGGGTGCCGGTGCCCTCGTCGGCGCATTCACCCGCCGTTGGGGCCTGGAGCAGCTGGGCGCCCGGATGGTCCCGATCAGCGTCTCGGTCTTCGGGCTGGCAGGCGTCACGGTCGGGCTGTCCCGAGACGTGTCGCTGACGGCTGCGGCCCTGGTCGTGGCGGGCGTGTTCTGGGTGTGGGCGCTGGCGACCCTCAACGCCACGGTGCAGCTCATGTCGCCGAAGTGGGTGCGGGGCAGGGCGATGAGCCTCTACACCCTGGCCTTCGTCGGTTTCCTGCCGCTCGGCTCGATCATCGGCGGCGCCATCGGCGACGTCGTCGGCGCTGCCAACTCCGTGGCCATCCTGTCGGTCGGGACCGTCGTCCTCGGGATCGTCTTCGCCAGGGTCGGGATCCCGAGACTCGGCGATGGAATCCCGGACGAGCCCCCTGCCGACTGGGTGACCCAACCCCACGCCGACCACATGACGGGCGGGCCCGTGATGGTGGTCAACACCTGGGTGATCCGCCACGCCGAGCTGGCCGAGTTCCTCGGCGTCATGGACGAGCTCCGTCAGGTACGGCTGCGGACCGGCGCCTACGAGTGGACGCTGTATCGCAATGCCGAGGATCCGCACCGGATGTCCGAGTTCATGCTCCTCGACTCGTGGGCGGACCACATCCGCCAGCACCGCCGCATCGACGCCGCCGCCGTCGACGTGATCAGAAGAGCCTCTGCCTTCGACAGGGGTGAGGGACCGAAGACCCGTCACCTCGTCGCCGTACCCGTCGACCCCGACGAGTTGCCCGAATGGGAAGAGCTGCTCGCAGTCCACGATGACCTCCACGAGACGGACGGGTCCATCCCCCTCGACGCCACCGACCCGGTGAGTGCCGCCGCGGGCGAGTGAGATGACCGACGACGATCCCTTCCTCCGCCGCAACCCGTCGCGCTGGCGCGCATCGAAGCTGCGCCGCCCGCTCGTGCTCCTCGCCGCCGTGGGTGCACTCCTCGCAGCGGGGGTCGCCGCCCAGCTCGTCGGGTGCAACGCCCACGAGATCGGCCATGCCGCAGTCGGCTCGCTGGTCGGCTGGGAGGTCGAGCAGGTGCGCCTCTGTCTCCCGGCAGGTGGTGGGGTCGACTACGGGGACGTTCCGCGATGGGCGGGCAACGTGCAGGGGTACGCAGGTGGGCTGACCGCCGCAGTTGCGCTGTGGGCGCTGTACTCGCGAGGGATTCGGCGCTACCAGCGGCCGCTGCGGTCCCCGCTCTGGTGGGCGGCGGGTCTGGCGATCGCCCTCTTCATCGGTCCGCAGCTCGTCCTCTCTCTGGTGGAGGGGTCCGCCGGACCGGGGGAGGACTACACCCGGCGCTTCGACGAGCAGCGCGAGGTGTATGCGACGGCGATCGCAGCCTCCGCACTGGCCGGCGGGGCACTGCATTGGTGGCGATGGCGAGCGCCCTGGTCGAAGCAGCCCTGACCCTGCCCTGCAGATCGGGACCTTGGACCATTGAGATCGCGCTCCGCCCCGCTACGGTCTACGCAATCGACGAGCCCACGGGAGGACCAGATGCCGGACGACGACGTCGGCGCAACGCCGACGCCTGAAGATCGCGCCGCGGAGTTCGCGGCTGCGCTCGAGGCCGCCGAGAAGCGGGCCGCGCTCGCCGAGGCCGATGCGGCCTCGGTGCGCGGCACCATGGACAGACGAGACTTCCTCGCGTTCGTGGTCGGTGGCGTGGGAGGCGCCGCGTTCGGTGCCCTCAGCGGCTGGGGTCTGGCCCACTGGAGCCGGGGCGAGGAAGACGTGACCGTCGTCATGCCGCCGAGTGGCTCGGCTGGGCCTGACGACGTCATGGTGTTCTACCCGCGCGTCCAGGTGGCGCGCCTGGCCGACCTCGCCGTGGGCGAGCAGGTTGCGTTCGAGTACCCGCTCCAGGGTCAGACGGCATCGCTGGTGAAGCTCGGCAAGCCAGCACAATACGGCCTCGGACCCGACGCTGACATCGTGGCGTTCTCCACGATCTGCACCCACATGGGCTGGCCGCTCGGCGGGGCATTCGACCCCGAGGCGTGCGTGTTCGGACCATGCCCGGGGCATTTCTCGACGTTCGATGCCGCCGTCGGTGGTCAGGTGGCCCTCGGCCAGGCGTCACAACGGCTTCCCCAGGTCGTTCTCGTGATCGAGGACGACGTCATCTATGCAGAAGGAGTGCTGGGTCTCATCTACGGCTACCGGAACAACCTGATGGATGGCGAGTCCGTGGAGGTGACCGCATGAGCACGGATGTACAGCAGTCGGTCCCCGTTCCACCCGCCGACGCCGAGATCCTCCACACCGCGTGTGAGTTCTGTCCCGTCGCATGTCGGTACAAGGTCATCCGCTGGCCGGTGGGCGCCGAGGGCGGCCCCGACGCGGCCGACAACGCCCTCGGGGTGAGCCTGCCCGCGGGCATCGGCAAGGGCGTGACCCCGAACATGCACAACGTCGTCACGTTCAACGGGCAGCTGATGAACGTGATCGTGCAACCCGATCCCGACGTCGACGTCGTCAACGTCGCCGGTGAGCACAGCATTCGCGGCGGGGTGCTGGCACGCAAGCTCTACAACCCGGGCACGCCTACGGCCGACCGTTTCACGACACCCTTGCTGCGCGTCAACGGCCAGCTCCGCCCGATCTCGTGGGACTCTGCGCTCGAGATCTTCGCTCGAGTCTCCGAGCACGTGCTCGCCACCGAGGGCGAGCTGGCATGGGGCGTGAAGATCTACTCGTACCAGTTCTTCGAGAACACCTATGCGATCAGCAAGCTGGCACGGGGCATGATCGGCACCCCCAACTGGGCGCCACACCACGCACCGGCCGAGGGCGACGACACCCCGGGGCTCTCCGACTGCGGGATCGACGCCTTCAACTCGTCCTATCTCGACGACAGGGAGGCCGACGTGCTGCTCGTCATCGGGACCGATCCCTACGAGACGAAGACCGTCCGCTACACCCAGTGGATGCGGTCGACGCCGATGATCGAGATCACGCCGCGCAAGGGCTTCACGGCGAAGATGGCGGAGAAGACCGGGGGCCTGCACCTGCAGCTGCTGCCAGGCACGGACACGGCGCTCCTCAATGCCATCGCCCGCGAGATCATCGCGCAGGGCTGGGAGGACGCGGAGTTCATCGCCGACCACACGGCGTCTCGTGCCGAGCTCGATCAGGAGTCGAGCTGGCGCAGGTCGCTGTTCGGCATGACGTACGACGAGTACCGCGACTACCTGCTCTCGCGTGACGAGTTCACGCCCGAAGGGGCGGAAGCGATCACGGGCGTACCTGCCGACAAGATCCGCGCCACCGCGGAGATGCTCGCCGCACCCAACCCGGACGGATCTCGGAAGAAGGCGAGCATCCGGTTCGAGAAGGGCCTCTACTGGTCACACAACTACGAGAACACGGCCGCGGTCGGCAGTCTCGGTGTCTTGCTCGGCGCCGTGGGACGCCCCGGTCGCACGACGTCTCGCATGGGTGGTCACCAGCGTGGCGGTCTCAGCGGCGGTGGCTATCCGATCGAGAAGTCCCCGCACGAGTACGAGGGCAACAAGATCGAGATGGACACCGACCGGTGGTTCGTCGAGGGCAACACCCGCTTCATGTGGGTGATCGGCACCAACTGGGTCGATGCCATGGCCGCCACGGAACGGCTGCGGGAGCGGCTCGACGAGCTGACCCGCCGCACCGGTCCTCCGGTGACGACCTCCAACACGAGGCGCGCCATCGAGGCGCTCAAGGCGAGGGTCGATGCCGGTGGAACGGTCGTGGTGCACCAGGAGCTGTATCCGAACGCCACGACCGAGTACGCCGATCTCGTCCTGCCGGCAGCCGGATGGGGCGAAGAGACGACGTCTCGGATGAGCGCCGAGCGACGGCTCTATCTCTACGAGAAAGTGGCGGATCCGCCGGGCGAGGCGATGCCCGATTGGAAGATCGCCGCCGCCATCGCCAAGCGCATGGGCTACGACGGGTTCGACTGGCCTGACACCAATGCCATCTTCGAAGAGGGCGGTCCGGCGTCCAGTGGCCGCAAGGCCTACAACGAGCTGGTCATCCTGGCGCAGGAACAGGGCATGCGGGCCCACGACCTCCTGAAGACCTACTCGACGATGAAGGAGTCCCAAGGCTCCTACAGCGAAGCGGCAGGTATCCAGTGTCCGATCCAGCGCGACGGCGACACGCTCAAGGGCACGGTGCGCCTGCATGCGGACCTGTCGTTCAAGACGAACTCGGGCAAGGCGAACTTCACGCTTCCCGACTGGGATGCAGTAGCGGATCGCCTCAGCGTGCTGGGACCGTCGGCCAACGAGTTCTATGTGCTCAATGGCAGGGTCAACGCGCTGTGGAACAACCTCGGCGATCAGATCCGGATGGCGTATCACGTCGACAGGTGGCCGGTGAACTTCATCGAGATCTCACCGGGCGATGCCGAGAGAGCCGGGGTCGAGTCGGGTGACTGGTTGCGGGTCTTCAGCAACCGAGTCATCGATCAGCTCGGCCGACCGATGAGCGCCGAAGTGAACGCCGTCGCCTACGTCACCGATGCGGTGCCCGACGGCGTGTTGTACTCGTACTTCAACTATCCCGGACAGCCGATGAACAACCTCGTCCCCGCGGACACGACGTTGCAACCGCTGAACCTGCGGTACAACTTCAAGCTCGGGAGGGGTCGCATCGAACGCCTGGGCCCGTCGGAGTACAAGAACAGCTTCGAGATGAGCTTCGCCCCGCGCAACCTCGTGTGAGCAGACGGACGGATGCGTCCTCGCCACCCGCCGGTGGTGAGGACGCACCCGCGTCATCCCGTCGCAAACACTGCTGCTCGGTCTCGGCCCGTCTCGCCCTGCGCCCGGGGGAGCGTCACCACGAATCGTGCTCCGTTGCCGCGACTGCTCTGGACCGAGACCGACCCGCCGTGCAACGAGACGAGCTTGGCCACGATCGAGAGACCGAGCCCGGCACCCTCGTGCTCCCGGGACAGCGAGCCGTCGATCTGCTGGAAGGGCTCGAACAGGAGATGCTGGGCCTCTTGCGGAATCCCGACGCCGGTGTCCCAGACCTCGATGGCGACGGTGTCGTCGTTCCCCCGCACGTTCACGCCGATCGATCCGCCGTCCGGTGTGAACTTGATCGCATTCGACAGCAGGTTGAGCAGGATCTGGCGGAGCCGGACGGAGTCGCCGGCCACCACGACGTCGCCTTCGACGACGGGAGCGCCGAGATCCTGCTGCTTCTTGCGCGCCAGCGGAGCCACCACCGCGACCGCCTCGCGGGCCGTCTGAGCCAGGTCCGCGGTAGCGATCTCGAGCTGGGTCGAGTCGGCCTCGATCTTCGCCAGGTCGAGGATGTCGTTGATGAGCGACAAGAGGTGGCCTCCTGATCGCGCCACCTGATCGACGTAGGTCTGTTGACGCTCGTTGAGCGTTCCGAACGTGCCGCGGCCGAGCACCTGGCTCAGGCCGATGATGGCGTTGAGCGGCGTTCGCAGCTCGTGACTCATGCCGGCGAGGAACTCGTCCTTGAGTCGCGAGCTCCGTGCCATGGCGAGGTTCTCCGCCTTGATCTCCTCGGCCTCGAGCTGCGCCGTGATGTCCTGCGCGATGCAGACGGCACCGGTCGTCGTGTCGTCGCCCCGGCGCGGTGTGACGGTGACCGAGAGGGTGACCGGAGGGTCGACCGAGATCGCAACGTGGATGTCCTCGGTCGCCGAGCCGACGAGCGCGGCATCGACCGCGTCTTTGACCGATGACGCCGCACCGGGCTCGCACAGACTGGAGCACAACGTTGCGAAGGGACTCCCGAGCGCATCCTCACGGTCCACTCCCGTCAAACGGGTCGCGGCGCGGTTCCACTCCGAGACGGTTCCGTCGGACTCGACGGCGATGATGGCGTTGCTCGTGGAGTGGACGAGGCGCTGGAGATCCTCCGAGACCTGCTCGACCGAGCGTCGCGCCAGGCCGATCTTCCACACCGCAGTGGCCAACACGAGGGCAACAACCAGACCGACGACGAACACGGCGACGGGAGTCGCCCGCGAGAACATCGATGGCCAGCCTCCCACCGGTACCGCAGCCACCTCCCATGTTCCGTTGGGCACGAGTACCGAGAGGATCGCAGGATCGGCGGAGAAGACGCCGGCGTCGCCCACGAACACGTCGCCCTCCGCCCCGAGGGCGTCACGACCCCTCACCGCGTATTCGAAGCCGCGTGCTGCCGGAACGTCGAGTCCCGCCTCCGCGGCGATCTCGTCGAAGTTGATCACGACCGTGGCGAAGCCCCAGAACTCGTCACCCCCGCCTTCCGTGGGCAGATAGAGGGGATTGCGCCCGACGAGGCCCCGGCCACCCTGGAGCAGATCGAAGGGTCCGGCGAGGATGAATTGCCGCTCGTCGATGGAGCGCTGCACCGCAGGCGCCCGCTCGGCGTCTCCGAGGAGATCGTGCCCGATCGCCGCCTCGTTGCCGGCGAGCGGCCAGACATAGGTGACCACGGCACCGGGTGCGAGCTGCAGGCTGCGCAGAGCCGGATCGATGCCCGTGAGACCCGTGTAGCTCCGGTGGCTGCCGGCCAGACCCTCCGCGAACTGCTCGAAGTCCGCCGCCACGTCGCCCCTGCGGGCCAGGGCGAACGCGCCGACGCCGTCCACGAGCGCGAGACGGTTCGCCAGCGATGCCTCGAGATGGGCCCGGGTCTCGCTGACGTCAGACAGCGCCTGCGCCCGCACCCGCTCCGAGTACTGCGAATGCTCGGCGCCCGCCAGCGCCAGCGCGCCGAGCAGAACGACGAGCCCGGCGAACACGGCGCGCACGGCCAGGCTCAACGAGGTGGTGGTTTCGGACCGGTGTGCATTCATGTGGTTGCTCCTTGGATTGATCTCACGGCGGCAGGCGACGCAGGGAGGCTGAACCACACCTGCGACGGACCTTCCGCCGGTGCCTGGGCACCGACTCGACCGCCAGCTGCTTCGACGTCGGCCGCCAAAATCGACAAACCGAGCCCCGCTCCCGGCCCTTCTCCGGTCCGATCCACCTGGTAGAACGGCTCGAAGATGCGTGCTGCGATGCCGTGCGGCACCCCCCGGCCGTCGTCCAGCGCAGCAAAGGTGACGGAGTCGTCGGGGTTGCCGGCGACGGAGAGGGTGATCGAGCCGGCGCCGGCGCGCCGCGCGTTCGCAACGAGTTCGGCGACACCTCGTCGCACGACGCCGAGGTCGATCTGAACGGCGTGAGAGAGATCCACCGCGAGGTCGACGTCCGGGTCGAGTTCCAGCTGCTGTCTCAGCTCCGCAGGATCGAGCACTTCGGACCGACGCGGTGCCCGCGCCGAGAGGACGTCGAGAAACTCGAGAATCCTCAACAGGGTGTCGTCGAGACGGTGCGCCGAGTCCCGTGCGATCGACAAGAGCATCCGCGCGTCTCCTTCGAGAGTCTCGTCCTCGTCGAGCAGGTCGAGGCTGGTGGCGACGCCGGTCAGTGGGATCCTCAGCTTGTGTCCCAACGTCCTGAGAAGGCGGCTGAGTGCCCGGTCTCCTTCCCAGATGTCGGTGACGTCGCGGACGACGACGGTCCAGGCGGCGTGGGTGTCCGCCGACTCCGGCATCTCGCGGGACGTCCAATTCAGCGCTGCGATGGCTTCGACCGACGACCGCGTCGACACGAGGCGAGCGGTCGACTGCCGGGCGAGAATCCCGCGCTCCACGGTCCAGTGACGTTCGATGTGGTCCAGCAGATCGACGGGCTCCGTGACTCCGTGAGGGAGGCCGAGAAGGCGCCGCGCCGCCTCGTTGGCGGTGAGGATGCGGCCGTCGTCGGCAACGGTGATGACACCCTCGCCGATGCAATCGAGCACCGTCTCGTACTCGAGATGGGCGTGGTCGCGGTCGCGCAGCCGCGCCAGCTCGATGAGGGAGCGGACCCGAGCGACCAGGATGGCCTCGCTGAAGGGCTTGGAGATCAGGTCGTCGGCACCCGCCTCCAGGGCCGCGAGCCGGCTGGCCTCGTCGTCGAGACCGGTGACGAAGACGATGCGAGTGTGGCGGAGGGCGGGCTCCACCCGAAGCCTCCTGCACACCTCGAACCCGTCTTCACCCGGCATGATCGCGTCGAGGAGGAGCACTGCCGGGGGGCCGAGGCGACGCACGGCGTCGAGCGCCGCCTCGACCGTCTGCGTCGTATGGATCGGGATGTCGTGCTGGCGGAGCATCACCGACGTGATCTCCAGCGCCCAGGGGTCGTCGTCGACGGCGAGTACCCAGTCGGTCGTCCGCACCGTCATGAGAGCGGCGCCTTCCGGTCGACCTCACCCGCGAGTTCATCGGCAACATCGGAGAGGCCCGCAGCACGCGCCATGGCGACCGCGAGCTCCCCGACGACCGGACCGGACACGATCTCGGCGGCAGCGAGCCGCAGGCGCTGGGCCGCGGAGGTGGCGACACCGGGTGGGCGTCGACGCTCCTCTCGACCTCGCGCCAGCCACGACCGCACCCTGGCGACCAGCGCTTCGAAGTCGAACGGCTTCTCGATGTAGTCGTCGGCGCCGGCGGCGAGGCCCTCGGACCGGTGGCGATCGGCGCCGAGCGCGGTGACGAGGACCACGGGGACGGCGTGCATCGGGTGGTCGGGATCCCGCCAGTCGGCGCACAGATCGACACCGGTCTCCGTCGGCATCATCACGTCGAGCAGAACGAGATCCGGTACCCGACGTTCGACGAAACCGCGTGCGGCTGAAGCGCTGTCGGCCGTCGACACCTCGTAGCCCATCGGTTCGAGAGCTGCTCCGACGAGCAACAGATTCGCCGGTTCGTCGTCGACGGCCAGCACCAGCGGTCGGTGGCCATCGGGCCTGGGGGAAGTCGTCGTTTCCATTCTGATCATGGTCCGTTCCTGGGTGCGTGGAGGTGACAGTATTATAAAAATATATAAAGTTCAACCCCCTTTCTTCCGAAACATCACCAAGACCACGAAAGGAACGCACCATGACGATCACCACCCACAGAGAGACCGATGCCGCCGTGGCCACACTGAGGGGCCGGTTCGACGCCCACTCGGTTGCCGCCTACGTCGAGCGAGTGACCAACGAGGTCGACGATGACATGCGGAATGTGGTCGTCGACCTGAGCGGCGTCGAGTTCATGGACTCGAGCGCACTCGCTGCACTCGTGACGACGCTCAAGCGCGCCATGGAACACGGTGGCGAGCTGGTGCTCGTCGGCGTCGCCGATGCCGCCCGCATCATCCTCGAGCTGACCCGGCTCGATCTCGTCTTCACACAGACCGACTCGCTCGCTGACGCGCGCGACCTCCTGGCTCTCGGCCGCTGAGGCACCGATGTCGGACTCCGCACGCGTTCTGGCCGTCTGCGACCTGCTCACCGATCAGCAGGCACATCTCGACACGCGCGCCATCCTCGATTCCGCGGCCGAGCACGTCGCCCGCCTCACCCGCTGCGACCTCGGAATCGTCGCCATGGGCGTGGGCGGCGAACCGATCATCGGCTCGTACCCCCGATCGGTGACCCCCGCGCTCCTCGAACAGCTCATCGGTGCAACGCCTGCGGACGGGGGCCTGCACCACGACCTCGCCCGCCCCGACGGAACCAGGACAGCCCGCTTCGGTACGGACGGGCTGGTCCTGGCCGTCGGTTCCATCGACGAGCCGCTGACCAACCTCGACGAATGGCTCGTGATGATGGTGGCGCGTCGCGTCGAGGCCCAGCTCGAGGTGGTGCAGCTCCACACGGAACGTCTCGCTCGTGCAGAGATCGTCCAGGACGCCATCCTGGCCGGCGAGCTGCAGCGAGCCCTCTTGCCTGCACCCAGCCCGCGCGGGGACATCATCGACGTCGCGGCGCGGCTTCGGCCCGCCCGTCACGTCGGCGGCGATCTCTACGACTTCCAGCGCGTCGGCCACGACGTTGTGGCGCTCATCGCCGACGTCTCCGGAAAGGGAATGGCCGCCTCACTGCTCACGGCGAGCGTCCACGTCGCCGCGCGACGAGCCATCACCGAGCTGGGGACCGATCCCGCCGCCATCGTCGAACGCATCCGCTTCGAGGTCGCGCCACTGCTCGACACGACCGCACGGCTCGTGACGGTCGCCGTCGCAGCGACGGATGTCTTCCGTGGCGAGCTCCGAATCGCCAACGCAGGCCACTCCCCCGTCGTGGTCCGCAACGGCGACCACTCACAGCTCATCGTGCCCGGGGCTCCTCCCCTCGGAACCATCGTGTCCGGTCAGGCGACGAGCACGGTCCCGTTCGGCCCGGGTGACACACTCGTCCTGGCGAGCGACGGCTTCCCCGACCAGCGCGACCCGGCGGGCAACTCGTTCGGGCTCGACCGGATGATCGAGGAGATCGCCGGTGACGTCGCGATCTCGGCACAGGATTCGTGCGATCACCTCTTCGACGTGGTGCATGCCTTCGCCGACGGGTCACCCCAGGACGACGATCAGACGGCAGTCGTCATCTCCCACTCGGAGCCCGAGTGATGATCGCGCGGCGAATCCTCCACGGTCTCGCGGACGTCGCCACGTCCGACGAATGGGTCGAGGCGATGCTCACGGAAGACGACCACTTCGGCGCCACCGATCGGCTTCGCATCAGGCTGGCGGTCCACGAGCTCGTCGTCAACATCATCGAGCATGCCTATGGGGGCGCCGCCGGTCGGATCGAAATGGTGGTGGAACCGCACCGGGACCGCCTGCAATTCGTCGTGATCGATGACGGCCGAGCCTTCTCCGGCGCCACGAACCGCCCTCTGCCCGACGAGCCGAGCGGTGGAGGCTACGGCCTTCCGATCATCGACACGGTGTTCGACGACGTCTCGTACACGCGCGTCGATCGGACGAACACCTGGTTGCTCTCGATCGCCAGGGGCATCACGCAGGAGACGCAACGGTGAGCACGCCCGTGGCCGACACCACAGGTCGGAGGCCGGGGCTTCGGATGCCGTGGCGCGCCTTGCACCCACGGCTCCGGGGACTGCCCGGGATTCGGCGGTGGAGCCGTCGACACACCCACACCGCAGCAACGATCGCCGGCCCGGACGCGCGCGCTGTCCGGTCCATCCGTCGCGGCGTCGGCCTGGCGTTCTACATCGCCGGCCTCATCATCTTTCGCGATGTCGTCGCGGGGATCCCCTCGGTGCTCGCCGGCGATGCCGTCATCGTCGGCGACGAGCTCGTCCCGTTCTTCAATCCCACCAGCCAGCTCGTCGACCAGGCGAGGGGGCTCTTCAACGATCTCACCCACGGCTACGAGTTCCGGGTGCGGTACTCGTTCCTCACGACCTGGCTCCGCCACTACCAGGTCCTCCCCTTCGCGATCATCCTGGTGATCCCCGGCATCTTCGTTGCGACCTACCGCACAGTTGCGTGGTTCGTGACCGACGTGTTCTCCTCGCTCTCTCCGATCTCGGTGCACCTCGCCGCAGCATTCCCCACCGCGCTCATCTACCTCATCGTCACCTACGCCAAGGTCACGCACTTCTACACCCTGGTCCTCGGGCTCGCCCTGATGACGATGGCGGTGCTGCTCATGCTCCACGCCCTCCTCTTCTCGGGTCGACGCTGGGTGAAGCGAGCCGTGGTGTCGTGTCTCCTCGTGCTCTTCAACCCCGCTGTTCACTACCTCGTGCTCTTCACGGTCTTCTTCGCCATCGCCGGCGTCACGCTGGTGCTCGGCGAGTTCGCCCGCTGGGTCCGACTCGGTGGTCCCCGTCGTCTTCGGAGCCTTCCCAGGAACACGGCAGCCATGCTCCGTTCGCCGCGCCGCGTGGGTCACGTTCGCAGGCTGCTCCATCGGTGGGGCCAGACCACCACCGGCCGCGGGATCGTCGCCGGAGTCATCTTCTTGGTGCTGACGCTGTTCCCCTACTACCTGTTCGTGAAGTTCATCGCGCTGCGGGGGG
>CAYFYC010000076.1:14443-15359 GCA_964347305.1 uncultured Acidimicrobiaceae bacterium
CTCTCCGAGACGGTGCCCGGCGACTACTACTTCATCCGCGACGCATCGGTGTCGTGGCTCCACGTCCTCAGCTGGGACCTCGCCGGCATCATGGACAAGATCCTGTTCGGCGATTACCTCGCCAAGGTTCCGCGCTACCCCAACATCGTCTACTCGCTGCTCTTCGCCGCCCCGATCGTGGTGCCGGCCATCCGCCGCCGGCTCCTCACCACCCGCGCCCATCGCCAGCTGTACGGCGTCATCTACGTCACGGCGGCGTTCTCCATGTGGGCGACGATCGGGTACGCCGAACCACAGTGGTTCCCGACATTCCACCGCTCGATGGCGGCCGTCACCCGAGCGCTGTACGCCACCGACACACCGGTCGGCGACCTCACACTCGACGTCGCCTCGAGCGTGGTTCAGGTGCTGCGCTTCCCCCACCGCTTCCAGTTGATCCTCTTCGTGCTCGCCCCGGTCGTCATGACGCTGGGCCTGGCGTGGACACTCGACGCCTTTCACGTGCGCCGCTCTACGACCACCGAGACGGGGTCAGGACAATCCACGGTCATCCGTGTGATGGCCACCGCAGCGGTGGCGGCCGTGTTCTTCGTGCCGTTCTGGTCGAACGACAACTACCGCAACGTGTACGGCTCCGGCGACTTCGGGACGTTCATGGCGCCGTACCCGGTGGCCGACCTGCGCGAGCTGAAGCAGGAACTCCTCGCCCTTCCGGGCGGCAAGACCGTCGTGCTGCCTCCGACCGAGACCTCGAAGCTCGTCACCGACGACAACGGCATCGACCACAAGTTCATCGACAAGTTCTTCATCTACTACCTCGACGAGCCCAGCTTCTACTACGGCCTCACCGGGGACGCGACGAACAAGTTCGAGTTCTTCCTCATCCTGCGCGGCATCTACTACCAGCAGGACTGGT
>CAYFYC010000077.1:0-262 GCA_964347305.1 uncultured Acidimicrobiaceae bacterium
TTGCGCTGCACGGCGGCGTTCTCGGCAGGCAGCCCGAAGGCGTCGAACCCCATCGGGAACAGGACGTTGTAGCCCTTCATCCGCATGTACCGCGCCCTGGCGTCCGACGGCGTCATCGCATACCAGTGGCCGATGTGGAGGTCGCCGGAGGGGTAGGGGAGCATGGTGACCGCATAGTGCTTGGGGCGGTCCCAGTCGACCTCGGCGTGATAGAGGCCTTCGTCCTCCCACGTCTGCTGCCAGCGGGCCTCGATTGCGGTGT
>CAYFYC010000077.1:272-15316 GCA_964347305.1 uncultured Acidimicrobiaceae bacterium
GCACCGTCTGCAGCGTCTCGGACCAGTTGACCATTGCCTCGCCCCGGTAGGCGAGCCCGTGCTCGTACATCTTCTTGAAGAACCACTGCGACCACTTGTAGTAGTTCGGGTCGCAGCTGTAGACCTCGCGGCGCCAGTCGAACATGTTGCCCATCGACTTGAGCTGCGTCCGCATCCGCTCCATGTTGTCGTGGGTCCACACGTTGGGGTCGATGTTGCGCTGCACGGCGGCGTTCTCGGCCGGCAGCCCGAAGGCGTCGAACCCCATCGGGAACAGGACGAGGGGTAGGGGAGCATGGTGACCGCGTAGTGCTTGGGGCGGTCCCAGTCGACCTCGGCGTGATAGAGGCCCTCGTCCTCCCACGTCTGCTGCCAGCGGGATTCGATTGCGGTGTGGTCGTAGTCCTGAGCCATCGATGGCGCTTTCGTTGCGATGAAGCGCACAGGATAGGAACCCTGCGCCAGGGGTCGGTCGACCCGCCGTGGGCAGGTCACGGACCCCGGTAGCCTGCCGGGATGGCGAGTGTGACCGCCCAGGCGATGCTCGAGGCCGGCAACATCGACGTGACGCGTCTCCGTCACCACCTGCGGCGCGTCGATCCGGCGCAGGTACGGGTCTCGGTGGCTCCTGCGTGGTTCCGGCTGTTCTGGCCGAAGGGGATCGTCGCGGTGTGCATGGCCTGGGCCGTGTACGTCCAGCCGGAGATCATGGACCGCTACGTGCGCCGGGACCGGGTCGACTCGATCGGGACCCTCATCGCCCACGAGCTCGTGCACCTCGAGCAGTGGCGGCGGCTGGGGCCGATCCGGCATTCGATCCGCTATCTCGGCGACTACTTCGTCGGCCGCCTCCGTCGGCTCCGGCACTGGGAGGCCTACCGGGCCATCGGGCTCGAGCGCGAGGCTCGCTATGTTGCCGCTGTGATCACGGCCGAGTCCCGACGATGACGTTCTACGACGCCGAGCCCGCCGCCGAGCCGACCCTCGCCGGTGACGACTACCTCCCGGGCACCCGCTGGAGGCTCTGGCACGCCGCCGTGGTGGTCGTGGTGTTCATGCTCAGCGCCATCTTCGGCATCATCGTCGTGTCACTGGCCACGGGCGCCGACATCGAGGACCTCACGGCCAATCAGCAGCTCGGCATTCTCGGGCCGGTGCAGTTCCTGGGTGGTCTACTGGGTCTGTACGCCGTGATGCAGATGGTCGGGGAGCGGAGCCCCGTCCGTGCCTTCGGGCTGAAGGTGAAGTTGCGTGACTGGTGGGCCCTCTTCGCCGGTATAGGACTCCAGATCGCGGCGGGGATCCTGCTCCTCGTGCTCGCGCTCCTCCTCTTCCCGGACTCGGAGCCGCCACAGCAGGCAGCAGCGGAATTGACGAGCGAGCTGTCCGGATGGGGCATCACCCTGGGTTTTCTCACCGTCGTCATCCTCGCCCCCATCTACGAAGAGGCGTTGTTCCGTGGCCTGGTGCTGTCGCGGCTCGTGCGGCTCATGTCTCCATGGCCCGCCTATCTCCTCAACGGGCTGCTGTTCGCTGCGATCCATGTCGTCTTCGACCCGGATGCGTGGTTTGCCTCCATCGCGCTGTTCCCCCTGGGGACGGCCCTGGCGTGGATGGCGCATCGTTCCGGCGACATCTCGCGGTCGATCCTCGCCCACATGGGAGTCAACCTGCTCGGTGCCGTCGGGCTCTTCTTCGGTGACGACCTGCAGCGTTGGGCCGATGAGCTCGAGCAGAGCGTGCAGGCCGTCGCTCGTCTCGTCGGTTTCGGCTGAGCAACGGGTCCAAGGCCCCTTGCAAGATCGCCGCCCGGCGCGAAGACTTGTCGCAGGAGGTGTGTATGGAGAAAGACCTGACGCTCCATCTGCACATCGACGAGGACCGGTGGGACACCGTCGCGCATGCCGTGCTCAACCTGAGGGGCGACCACTTCGAGTCGCTCGGCAAAGCGAAGCGGAATCCCATCGACCCGCCGATGCCGGTGGTGGGCGAAGAGCTGGCTGTGGCTCGTGCGCTCCAGGAACTCACCAACCAGGTGATGGACGCCGCCAACCGCAAGATCGAGCAGTTCCTGGTCCACAACTGAGGCGACGAGCGGCCGCACGCTTCGATTGCTCGCGGTGAGCGCGCGTTCTTGCGAGATCGCGGTCCCTCTGCGTCGTCGCGCCTCATGAACATCCGGTTCCCGTGAGGGGTATGGTCGAGGGCACGGTGACAGACGAACGTGACGACCGGCTGGAGGTCGAGGAGCTGAGTCTGCGACTCGGCACGTGGCTCGACGGGCTGTTCACGGATGTGGAGCGGCGCGATGACGGGTCGTTTCACATTCCGCACTTCGGCACGGCCGCGCTCGATGTGTACGTCGAGAAGGTGTTCGGTGGGCGGTACACACGTGTTCGTGTCGATGCCACCGTTCTCGTGGACGTCGATGTCAACACCAAGTTGCTCAAATACGTCGGGGAGCGCAGCGACGACTTCGTGTTCGGCCATCTCTGTGTGATTCGCGACGACAACGGCGGTTCCGGCCGGCTCGTATTCCGGCACACGTTGCTGGGCGACGCGCTGGATGAGGTCGAGCTGGCCTTGGCGTGCCAGGTGACGGCGTTGACCGCGGACGACCTCGACGAGACGCTCGCCGAGATGTTCGGTGGCCGCTTGTACGTCGAAGAGGAGTGAGCCCGGCTCTCCGGCGCCGGACGCGCCCGAGCCTCCGTGTCAGTTGAGGATCCAGCGCGTATGTTCGTTATATGAACCGCTTCGGCTTGGATCGCGTCCATTTGGCGCTGATTGCGGCCATCGCTCTTCTTTTCATCTTGCTGCTGTTCGCTCGCAACCCTGTCGAGACCGTGATCCAGGCTCCGCCGCCCTCGATCACGACCACGACCGTCGAAGTGTCGGCTCCTGCATCCCTCACCGTCGCCGAACCCGGTGCGACGCTGCGGCGCGTCACGGATCGTGGTGCACTCCGCTGCGGCGTGCGAGCGACGACGTTGCCGGGCTTCCTCGAGATCAGGGACGGTCTGCCCGTCAGCGGCTTCGACTACGAGTTCTGCAGGGCACTCGCAGCCGCGGTTCTGGGGGACGCCGACGCAGTTCAGTTCGTGGGACTGAGCACTGGCGAGCGATTCGATGCGTTGCACGATCGCGAAGGAATCGATGTGCTGATCCGGACCACCACCTGGACCTCGGGGCGCGACGTGCGATTCGAGTTCGGTCCCACCACCTTCCACGACGGTCAGCAGTTGATCGGTCCGCGCGTGTTCTTCAACTCGCGGAGCGACGTCGACGACATCGACGGCTTCGCCGTGTGCGTGGCGGAGGCGTCGACCAGTTTCGACCGGATCGCCGAGTTGATCCGCAGTCGAGGGCTCGACACCGATCTCATCACCCTCGACAACGTCCATGACGCGGTGTCGGCGATGCAGGCCGGCGAATGCGAAGCCGTGACCGGCGACGGGTCTGCTCTTCAGCTCGAGTTGGCGGACCGTGGCATGGGCAGCACGTGGGTCGTCTTCCCGGACGTTCCGTTCTCCAAGGAGCCACTCGGACCGGTGGTGAGATCCGACGACGTCCAATGGTCGGACATCGTCTCGTGGACGGTCTATGCGCTCTTCATCGCCGACGAGAAGGGCATCCGCAGCACCAACGTGAACGAGTTCGTCACCGGAGCGGTCGCGGACGAGGAGACCAAGCTCCTGCTGGGCCGGGTCGACGGATTTGCGAACCAGTTCGGTCTGGATCGCGAGGCGTTCCGTCGAGCGATCGAGCAGGTCGGGAGCTACAGCGAGATCTTCGGGAAGACGCTGAGGCCGCATGGGATCGATGTGGGTCAGAACACGAGTCCCGAGTCGTTCGGTCTCCTGTTTGCGCCGCCGATCCGCATCGGAGAATGACGATGGAGGGTGGATCGAAACACGAGAACGACGAAGCCGACGTCCGGGCCGAGGCGAGGGACGAGCCTGAGGGCAGCGGCAGAGGAAGCGACAATCGCGCCCGCATGGAGCGGCTTTGGCGAGACGCGGCCGGCATCGCAAACGAAGCGGCTGACAGCAGCCGAGACCAGCGCATCGATGATGCAGCCGATCTACGACAGAACACGGCCAAGGACAGTGCGAGCCCACCCCGGGCCAGAGACAGCACGAGCCCACCCCGAGTCGATGACGATGCCCCGGTCCCGGCCCCGGTGGCTGTCGTGCCAGACGACGACGAGGACAAGGCGGATTGGAGCCGAGACGAGCTCGGGCTCTTCCTGGGGATCCTCGGACTCGCGCTGAGTGAGCTGGCGGCGTTGGTGAGCCTTCCGCTGTGGCAGCGGGCGATCGCTGCAGTGGTCACGACGGTCGTCGGCATCCCACTCGTGTCCGTCGTTGCGCCAGGGGTGAACCGCCTCGTCGACTTCCTCTTGGAGACGCGAGATCTGGCCAGTATTCGTCGTGCTTTCGAGCGCAACTGGCGGCTCGGTCGTGTCCGCAACTGGCTCGATCCGCAACGTATCGCCATCGTCGTGCTGATCGTCGTGATGGGCTTCATGTGGACGGTGATACGGAGTGCAAACCAGAGCATCGTCGAGGAGAGGCTGATCGCGGCCTCGGAGGAGCTGGCCGCGGTGGCCATCGACGAGATCGCCCTGGGACGGCCGGACTCGGCGATGCTGCTCGCCTTGGAGGCCAATCGCATCCATCCCACGATCGACGCCCACGGTGCCTTGTTGACTGCGCTGACCGCTCAGTCGTCACTGCAGCTGGTGTTCAGCGCACCCGACGGCTCGCCCGCCGTGGTGGCGGCAGCAGCGACGAACGCGGACGTGCTGGTCACGGCGCACGAATCCGGATCCGTGTATGCCTGGGTCGATGACCGGCCGCGTCAGCTTCGCCAGAGCGGGCCGGCGATATCGGCGCTGGCGATCCAACGTGACGGGGCTTTCGCAATCGGAGCCGAGCAGGAAGGTGGGCTCTTCAAGTGGCCTCTCTTGGACAGCGATGGCGAGACTCCCCTCACGGTCGTCGACGACCCCGTACGAGACATCGCGCTCTCGGTCGATGCCGAAGTATTGGGAGTCATCACCACCCAGAGCCTGGTATTCGTCGAGACCACGCCAGGAGGCGCCTACGAGGAACACGACCTCGGATCGGCTCTGAAGGCGATCGCCCCGGCCAGGGTGAGCCGGCGGTTCGTGGTCGGAGGCTCTGGCGTCGTTGCGATCGTCGAGCAGGGACGGGGTCTGGTTGCACAGTTCTCGGAGCCTCTGACGAACATCGCTCACGTCGCGTTCGCCCCCAACAGTCGGCGTGAGGTGATCTTCGCCAGTGACACCCGTGTGTGGTCGGGGGACCCCATCGCCGATCGGTTCGCATCCGTCGACTCGATGGTCGGTCTGGGCGAGATCCGGCGGATGATCGTCGACGATGCGAGTGGTGCGGTGACCGTGACCACGTCGCTGGGCGTGACCGTGTGGGAGTGGGGTCTGATCCCGGAGGCCGTCGATCGGATCGACGTCCCGGCCGGCCCCTTGCACGCGGCGCTGTTGGAGTCGGGGCGTCTCGCCGTCACCTCACCCGGAAACATCCAGGTGCTCGACCCGTCGCAGGCCCCGCTGCGCGACACGGTCGGGCAGCTGGCGGCAGCCCGCACCAGCGACTCGGATGCAGAGACGTCGGTGACCATCACGGGACATGTCGATGGGTCCGTCGTGGTCACCCGGCGGCCCGGAGACCCGACGAGACTCGACTCGATCCACACCACGCCGGTCGACGCCGTTGCGATCGAACCCGGCGGCGATCGTTTCCTCACGGGCGACCGCTCCGGGATGGTCGTCCTGTGGCTTGCCGGCGACGACGGCGCTCACTGGTGGGTCGACTGGTCGCAAGCCCTGGAGTCCGGTGTGAGGGACCTCGCCGCCTTGGGCGACGGACGATTCGCGTCCGGTCACAGCGATGGCAGTGTCGTCATCTGGCGTGCGGACGGTGGGACGCTCCGAATCGACCGCGAACTCGAGACGGGACCACCGGTCTGGGCGATCGACTACATCCGATCCACCGGATTGCTCGCAGTCGGGCGAGACGACGGAGTGGTGTCGCTGTGGAAGGCGCAGAGTGGCGAACTCATGGCGACGTCTCCGACATTCGACCAGCCGATCCGGCACCTGGCGGCTGATGCGGATGGCGAGGTGCTCGCCGTGGCGACCCGCTCTGGCGTCGTGTCTCTGGTGGACGCCAGGACTCTCGAGTCGCTCGGTATCGAGACGTCGCGAGGTCTCGTCTGGGCGCTGGAGTGGAGCTCTCAGGGTCGTGTGCTCGCGATCGGTGAGGAGTCCGACCTCGAGCTGTTCCGGTTCGAACCCGGCGAGGTGGCGTCACTCGTGCCGCTGGGCTCTCCGCTGGCGGGAACGGGCGCCAATCTGCGCGGTATCGGTGTGCTGAGCGAGCTCGAGATCGTCTCGCTCGACTCGAACGGTCTTCTGACGCAGTGGGATCTTCGCCTCGAGTCACTGAGACAGCGAGTGTGCGACGTGGTGAATCGGAATCTGATGGAAACGGAGATGCAGGCTTCTTCGGAGGCACGGTCGCATCACAGCCTCGATGCCGGTCGGACCTACGCGAATTTCTGCCCTGAGGCACCGCAGCACGAGGGATTCCCCGACGCGCCGCCCGTGACGCTGGGGGATCAGGCGTGAGCGAGTTGCTCGGTGGAAACGGGACCGAACTGGTGGTCACAGGGGCGTATGCCGCTGCCGCCGTTGCCGCCTACCTGCTCTTTCGCGTGCTGCTCCCCGTGGCGGATCGTGCCGCTCGGAGATCGAAGTTCCTCTGGGACGATGTGATACGCCACCGCAAGCTGCGACATCGGCTTTCGCTTCTCGGACCCGGATTGGTGTTCTGGTTGGGGGTGCGGTTCGACCTCGAAGCCGCCTCCGGGACGCTCGATGTTCTCTCACGAGTCACCTCCGCCACCCTCGTGTTCATCGCGGCGGCAACGATCTCCGCACTGCTCGACTCGATCAATGAGGTGTACGAGACGAAGCCCATCTCCCGGGACCGACCGATCCACGCCTATGTGCAGATCTTCCAGCTGTTGGCCTACCTGTTCGGCATGGTCATCGCCGTGGCGATCCTCGCCGACCGATCCCCCTGGTTGTTCGTCACCGGGCTGGGTGCCTTCACGGCCGTCATCCTCCTCATCTTCAAGGACACGATCCTCGCCCTCGTGGCATCGATCCAGCTCGCACAGAACGACCTCGTGGACGTCGGAGACTGGATCGAGATGCCCGAGTTCGAGGCCGACGGCCCGGTCACCGACATTGCCTTGCACGCGGTCACCGTCCAGAACTTCGACAAGACGATCACGACGATTCCGCCCTACCGAATGGTCACAGGGTCGTTCCGCAACTGGCGAGGCATGCACGACTCCGGCTTGCGCCGGATCAAGCGGACGATCTCGATCGACATGACGTCGGTGCGGTTCCTCACGGAGGATGAAGTCGAGCGCTTCTCGGGTTTCGACCCTCTCGTCGAGTACATGGACCACAAGCGGCGCGAACTCGACGAGGCGAATGCCGAGGCTCCGCCTGCGGGTGTCCGTCCCGACGCTCGGCGCCTGACGAACATCGGGACCTTCCGTGCCTATCTGGTCGAGTACCTCCGCCGTCACCCGTCCATCGAATCGTCCGACGCCACGATGCTGGTTCGCCAACGGCAGCCGGGTGAGCACGGGCTCCCGATGGAGATCTACGCGTTCACGAAGACGACCGATTGGGCGACCTTCGAGGCGATTCAATCGGACGTGTTCGACCACGTGCTGGCCATGATCCCCGAGTTTGGTCTGCGCGTGTATCAGGAACCGACCGGCTACGACCTCAAAGCCGGAACGGTCGGCTGAGGCCGGCATCACTGCAACGCGTATCGGTCGGTCGGCAGATCGCGCGCGTCCGAGTCGGCGTCGGTCTGGATCGTGTCGCTACGCCGTGATTTGATGGTGCCGGTGGCGGGACCGGTGCGATGGGATCGCGCTGGAGCAACCGATGCGCCTTCAGACCATCGCCGCAGTGGCCATCGTCGCCGCGGCCGGCACATACCTCGTCGTCGCACGCCCGACTCCCGTGCCCGTGTCGCGCGGCGGGTCGCCCCCCGTCGAGCTGATGTCCCCGGCGTCCGGCGCCGACGACGCGGCAACCATCGTCGTCCATGTGTCGGGGTGCGTCGCCTCTCCCGGCATCGTCGAGCTCGATTCCTCGGCGCGGGTGGCTGTTGCCATCGCCAGGGCGGGTGGTGCGCTGCGCTGCGCCGACCTCTCCCTGATCAATCTCGCCGCCGAACTCGACGACGGGGAGCAGTTGGTCGTGCCCGCGTTCGGTTCGGGTTTCGTTCCGTCGTCGGCGGCGCCGGGTCTCGTGGACGATGGCCGGATCGACCTGAACACGGCGACCGCGGCACAGCTCGAGGAGCTGCCGGGGATCGGCCCCGTGCTCGCCGGCCGCATCGTCGACCACCGCGAGCGCAATGGACCGTTCGTCGAGATCGAGGATCTGCTCGACGTGGCCGGCATCGGCGAGGCGAAGCTGCTCGAGCTCAGGGCGCTCGTGGACCTGTGACGCTGCTGCGTGCGCTGCGTCTTCCGCCCGACGCCGATCAGCCGTTCGTCGTCGCCGGCGTCGGGGTGTGGCTCGGCATCGCAGCCGGCGGCAGCGCCGTCGTGGCCGTGGCGTGTCTCGCGGGCGCGGCGGCGGTCATCTGGCGGTGGGCTCGACCATCGGGACCACGGCCGCGCGCCGCCGTCGCTTTCGTCGCCGTCGTCGCGTGCCTCGTCGGACTCGCCGTGGGGCTCGCCGATCGGGCCGCGGTTCGGCGCGTTCACGAGGCGCCCGTTCCCGACGGTCTCGTCGACGTCGTCGCCACGGTCCGCTCCGACGTGGTGGCCGAGCGGTTCGGTGAAGCGGTCGTCGTCGACGTCGTCGACTTCCGCACGGCCGATGGTGCGTCCCCGGCGGCGGCGGCGAGGCTCGTGGCACGCGGTGCAGGTCTCGACGTCGCTCCCGGCGACACGGTCCGTGCCCGGCGGGTCGAGGTGCGGAGTCGGCCCGGCTGGCATCGGACCACGCCGGTGACGGGATCGGTGCGCGTCGACGAGCTCGAGGTCGTGGCAGGTGCGGAGGCGCTGCATCTGCGAGCAGGCAACGCGATGCGAGACGAGGTCGTGCGGGCCCTGGGGCACCGGGGAACGCAGGCCGAGGGTCTCACGCGGGGCTTTCTCATCGGTGACACGTCCTCCCTCGGCGCCCTCGAGGCGGAGGAACTCCGTCGCGCCGGTCTCACCCACTTCGTCGCGGTGTCGGGAGGCAACGTCGCGCTGTTTCTCGGGGGACTCTGGCTCCTCCTCGTTCCCGTTCCGATGGCACCGCAGGCGAGGGCTGCCGTCGGTCTCCTCGCCCTGTCCACGTTCGTGGTGATGACGCGCTGGGAGCCGTCGGTGCTGCGCGCCGCGGGCATGGCGGCCCTCGTGCTGGTCGGCAAGATCCTCGGGCTCCCCGTCGACCCCTGGCGCGCCCTGGGTGGCGGAGTCGCCGTCGTGCTCGTTCTCGCTCCGCGACTCGCCGGCTCGGCCGGCTTCCACCTCTCCGTGGCGGCCACGGCCGGCCTGCTGCTCGCCTCACACCTCGGTGCCGGCCGCCGCCCGCAGTGGGTGTGGCGTGGGCTGGCGGCTTCCACCAGTGCCCAGCTCGCCGTGTTGCCCCTACTCATCGGGTACTTCGGTACGGTCCCGCTCCTGGCCCCGCTCGCCAACGTCGCGGCGGCTCCGGTCGTGTCCGCAGCGACGATCGTGTCGGCCTTCGGTGTCGTGTCCGGCTCGGCGCTGGTCGTCGATGGCGGTGTCGCCATTGCCGACGTGGTGCTGCGCATCGCACGCCTGGCAGCCCGAGGACCCCAGCTCGACGCTGTCGCCTCGGTCGGCGTGCTC
This sequence comes from uncultured Acidimicrobiaceae bacterium, assembly GCA_964347305.1. Lineage (GTDB taxonomy): Bacteria > Actinomycetota > Acidimicrobiia > Spongiisociales > UBA5794 > CAYFYC01. Next base: position 10,224 of record CAYFYC010000077.1, read on the forward strand.
GTCATCGGAACGATGATCGCCTCGAGAAGACTGCGTCCCGTCGGGGTTGCCGTCGCGATCGCGGTGGCAGCCATCGGATGGACCGGGCCGCCCGTGGCGCGGGTTGCCGATTCGGTCACCGTGCTCGACGTCGGGCAGGGGGATGCGATCCTCATCCGCGGCTCGCATGGCGGCGTCGTCGCCGTCGACACCGGTCCCGACCCCGTCGTCTATCTCGAGGCGCTGCGGCGAGCCGGCGTCACCCACATCGACCTCCTCGTCCTCACCCACGGCGACGGCGATCACGTCGGGGGAGCGGCGGGTCTTCTCGAGCGGATCACCGTCGACTCGATCTGGATGCCACGGCGACGCCCCCCGGCTCCCCAGGTCGCCGTGCTGCTCGACGAAGCCGCGTCGCGCGGCATCCACGCGACGGTGCCGGCTCCCGGCGCCCGGGTCGACATGGGAGATGTCACGATCGAGGTGCTCGCTCCTCTGCGTCGCTATGACGCAGAGAACGACGAGTCGATCGTGCTGTGGGTCGAAGGGCCCTCCCGGACCATGTTGCTGGCGGGGGACGTCGAGGCCGTGGCCCAGCGCGAGCTCCCGCCCGTGCGGCCGGACGTGTTGCTGGTCCCGCATCACGGCTCGGCCACGACCGACGTGGGCTGGCTGACGGCGACCGCAGGGGAGGTGGCCATCATCAGCGTCGGCGCCAACACCTACGGTCACCCGGCCCCGGTCGTCCTCGGGGCCCTCGAACAGGTCGGTGTTCGCACCTTCATCACGCGCCGCGACGGTGACGTCGTGGTCTCGCTTCGAGGCGGTCATGTCGTCGGCGATTGGTAGGGTCGACCCGTGCAACCGATCGTGACCGTTGCCGGGCCGCGTGACGCGGGTCCGGGTGAGCGAGAGCTCATGTTGAGCCGGGCCAAAGCCGCCCTGGAGCAACTCGGAGCGGAAGACATCACCAGGGTGGACGTGCCGTCGCGGGGCTCCGGCGACGACGTCTCGGACTCGGGTATCCGGGGTCCCGTGCAGACGGCGATCCCTGCGCTGCAATCGGGTTCGCTCTTCGGTGGCGTCGTCGGGCTGCTCATCGTCGACGCCCAGGCACTGCTCAAAGCAGAGGCGGAGGCACTGGCGACGGTCGTGGCCGCCGCCGACCCCGCCGCCGTGGCCGTCGTCTTCGTCGCCGCGGGCGCCATCCCGGCTCCCCTCGGTAGAACGCTCAAGAACGTCGGCGAGACCATCGAGGTGAAGCGTCTCAACGAGCGTGGCGCAGGCGAGTGGGTGCGCACCGAAGCCAGGGCGCGGGGCGTGCACACCGATCACGAGGGCATCGACGCGCTCGTGCGCCGCTTCGGTACCGACGTGGCCTCCCTGGGAAATGCGCTCGATCAGCTCGCTGCGGCCGGTGAAGACGCCTCTGCAGAGGTGGTGGCGACACGGTTCAAGAATCGTCCCCAGGAACCGTCGTGGCACTACATGGACGCCGTCGCCGAAGGCAACACCGGGGAGGCGCTCCGGAGACTGGAGGACTTCCTGCTCCACGACCACCCCCTGATCCTGCTGGCGGCGATCAACAACGACTTGCGGCGGCGCAGCCTGGCTGCTGCCGCACCCGACTACGACACCTTCGCCGAGCTCGATGGCGGCAGGAAGAACTACGGCATGGAGAAGGTGTGGAAACAGCGCCACCGCTCGCGTGACTCGAATCTCCGGCTGGCCATCGATGCAGTGGCCAGGGCCGACCTGACCATGAAGACGATGCCGGAACCCACACACCGGGTCACCATGGAGCGGCTCACCGTCGCCCTGTGCCGCTGGTACGGGGGCTGAGCGGCGTCAGGCGTCGAGCCGCTCGCGGTACAGCCGTTCGTTCTCCTCGTCGAAGCAGACGAATCGCACCGCGTCGAGTGCGCCGGGATGGGTCGCGACCCAGGTCGTGACGGCATCGACGGCAACCTCCGCCGCATCCGGTTTCGGGTAGCCGTACACCCCCGTCGAGATGTTGGGGAACGCAACGGTTCTGCAGCCGTTCGCCAGGGCCACGTCGAGTGAGGACGAGTAGCACGAGGCGAGCAATGCGGCGGCCTCGGCGGTCCCGTGCTCGCGGTGGATCGGCCCCACCGTGTGGATCACGTGGCGCGCCGGCAGCTCGCCCGCCGTGGTGATGACTGCTTCGCCGGTGGGGAGGCTGCCCCGCTCGGCGACGATCTGTCTGCACTCGTCGAGGATGGCCGGGCCACCTCCGGCGTGGATGGCCCCGTCCACGCCGCCGCCGCCCATGAGGCTCGAGTTGGCCGCATTGACGATGGCGTCGACGTCCTGGAGCGTCAGGTCACCACGAATGACGGAGATGGCTGTCATGGTGGCGATGATGCCACGACGAAGAACGAGTCGTCAGCCCTCGTAGACGCGAACGTCGGTGATCTCGACGGTGAACGTGCCGCCGGGAGCCTCGTAGCTCACCTTGTCGCCCGGGCGCTTGCCGATGAGGGCCGAACCGAGCGGGCTCTCAGGAGACGCGAGCACGAGGCCGCGCACCTTGTTCTCCTGATTGGCGACGAAGATCTCCATCTCGTCACCGTCGGCGTCGAGCACCGTGGCCACGGTTCCGATGCTCACCGTGCCGTCGTCCTCCGCCTCGCGAACCACCGCGGTGTCGAGGATGTGCTTGATCTGGCGGATGCGGGCTTCCTGCATCCCCTGCTCGTCCTTGGCGGCGTGATACTCGGCGTTCTCACGCAGGTCGCCGTGGTCCCGAGCCTCGGCGATCTTCGCCGTGATCTCGGTACGACCGGTGGTGGTGAGGTATTCGTATTCCTCGACGAGCTTCTGATGCGCGGTCGGGGTCAGCCATGTCGTGTCGTCTGACATGTCCGTCTCCTGGAAATCGACGTGGGGTGTGTGCGGTGGCCTCAGCCGAGCTTGGCGGCGACCTGCCTGGCGAGGCGGGACTTGGTGCGAGCCGCAGCGTTCTTCTTGATCACGCCGGTGGCCGCAGCCTTGTCGATCCGCTTCTGCGCCAGACGCAGTGCCTCCTGCGCCGCGGCGGCGTCGCCGGACTCGGCAGCGACGAGAGCGTTGCGGGCTCGTGTCTTGAGCTCGCTGCGCACCGCCTTGTTGCGCTGACGCGCAACCTCGTTCTGACGGTTGCGCTTCACCTGTGACTTGATGTTGGCCATGCGAAAAGAGACCTCGGGGGTTCTGGGAACGGCGGAATGATAGCACCGGTCCGGGGGACGATACAATGTCGCATCGCCCGGTTTTCCCTCCCCGAGGATCCATGACCGACCAGTCGCGCATACGCAACTTCTGCATCATCGCCCACATCGACCACGGCAAGTCGACACTCGCCGACCGCCTGCTCGAGCGTACGGGGGCGATCTCCGAGCGCGACATGCGCGACCAGGTGCTCGACACCATGGACCTCGAGCGGGAGCGCGGCATCACCATCAAGGCCAACTCCGTCACCATCTCGTACAAGGCCCGCGACGGACACACGTACGAGCTGAACCTCATCGACACGCCCGGCCACGTCGACTTCTCCTACGAGGTGAGCCGTTCGCTGGCCGCGTGCGAAGGCGCGCTCCTGCTGGTGGACGCCGCTCAAGGGATCGAGGCGCAGACGCTGGCGAACGCCTACCTCGCCATCGAGTCGGGTCTCGAGATCGTGCCCGTCATGAACAAGATCGACCTGCCCGCCGCCGAGGGCGTCGACGAGCTCCTCGAGTCCATCGTGACCCTGCTGCCTGCGCCGGAAGGCGACCCGGAAGCCCCGATGCGGGCGCTGGTCTTCGACTCGTTCTACGACACCTATCGCGGCGTCGTCTGCCACGTCCGGGTGGTCGACGGCGACATGGAGACACGCGAGGAGATTCGGTTCATGGCGACCGGCGAACGGGCCGAGGTCGACGAGATCGGGATCCACGTCCCCGGCGAGAAGTCGGTGAAGCGGCTCGCGACCGGGTCCGTCGGCTACCTCATCACCGGCATCAAGGAGATCGATCTCATCCGGGTCGGCGACACCATCACGAGCGCCGAAAAAGGGGCGGGGGCCGAACGTCCGCTCGCCGGTTACGCCGAGCCCAAGCCGATGGTGTACTCCGGGCTCTTCCCGACGGACGGTGACGACTTCGAACGGCTCCGGGAAGCGCTCGAGAAGCTGCGCCTCAACGACTCGAGCCTCGTCTACCAGGCGGAGACGTCGCGGGCGCTCGGCTTCGGGTTCCGGGCGGGTTTCCTCGGGCTGCTGCACATGGAGATCGTGCGGGAGCGGCTCGAGCGCGAGTACAACCTCGATCTGGTCGCCACCGCGCCGTCCGTCGAGTACGAGGTGCACACCACCGACGATGAGGAACTCCGGGTGCGGTCGCCGCAGGACCTTCCCGAACGGGGGAAGATCGCCTCCATCTTCGAGCCCTACATGAAAGTGATGATCGTCACGCCGTCGGAGTACGTCGGCACCGTGATGGAGCTGCTCCAGTCGCGCCGGGGGATGATGGGTGACATGACCTATCTCACCCCCGAGCGGGTGGAGCTGCGGTACGAGCTGCCCCTCGGCGAGATCGTTTTCGACTTCTTCGACGCACTGAAGTCGCGGACACGCGGCTACGCCTCGCTCGACTACGAACCAGCCGGGTATCGCGAGTCGGACCTCGTCAAGGTCGAGATCCTGCTCAACGGCCAGCCCGTCGACGCCTTCTCGACCATCGTGCACACCGACAAGGCCTACCTCTACGGCAAGGCCATGGTCGAGCGTCTGCGCGAGCTCATCCCGCGCCAGCTCTTCGACGTCCCCATCCAGGCGGCCGTGGGAAGCCGGGTCATCGCCCGCGAGACCATCAAGGCCAAGCGCAAGGACGTCATCGCCAAGTGCTACGGCGGCGACATCACCCGCAAGAAGAAGCTGCTCGAGCGGCAGAAAGAGGGCAAGCGCCGCATGAAGATGCTGGGCTCCGTCGAGGTCCCCCAGGAAGCTTTCATCAGCGCGCTGAGAATCGACGAATAGGTTTCGATTCGCCTCGGAAGGCGAATCGAGCTGCTCGCCTGCGGCGGCTGTCGCCGCCTTCGGCTCGTGATCGAAGCGCCCTTGCGGGCGCTCGCCT
>CAYFYC010000078.1:0-11193 GCA_964347305.1 uncultured Acidimicrobiaceae bacterium
GGTGACGGTGCTGGTGGCCGCCTCCAACGCGCTCGACCGGATTCGTGAGATGTATGAGATGGCCGAGTCCATGTCGCCTGCGATCGTGGTGCTGGAGGACCTCGAGCGAGTGGTGACGGGCCGGGGCCCCGGTGGCCGTGACCTGCTGAACGTCCTGGACGGAGTCGGCCGGCGACACGGCGGTGTGGTCACGATCGCCACGGCCAACGAGCCGCGCGAGTTCGACCCCGCCCTGCTGCGCTCGGCACGGTTCGACGCCAAGATCGAGGTTCCGCTCCCGTCGATCGCGGGGCGGGAGGAGATCCTCCGCCGTTACCTCGAGCAGGCCGGGTTCGACCTGGACCCGCGCCCGATCGCTCTTGCGGCGCGTGGGGCGTCGGGTGCCGACCTGAGTGAACTCGTTCACGCCGCGGTTCTCGTGCGGGAGCGTGACGGTCAGGTGACCTCGGAAGAGCTCGCCGAAGCAGCACGACGACGCTTCTCACCGGCAGTGGCTGGTCAGTACCTCTGAGCTCGAGTGACCGTCGGTGCGGCGGCGGTCACCGCTCGGAGACGTCGCTCGTCGCGGCGGGCTCGTTCACGAACGTGACGACACGCTGCGGGAACGGGATCTCGATGCCGGCTTCGCCGAGCGCCACATGGGCAGCCTTGACGACGTCGTCGCGCACGAGCCACTCGTCGGCGATACCGGCGTTGTGCCAGAACCGCAACGCGAAGTCGATCGAGGACGCACCGAACTGGTGGGCGAGGGCCTGCGGAGCGGGATCCTCGGCGACACCGGGAACGTCCTTCAGGGCCTGCAGGAGCACACGACCTGCGGTTTCGAGGTCGGTGTCATACGCGACGCCGATCGCAACGGTGGTCCGTCGTACGGATCTCGCCGTGTGGTTCACGATCGGGTTCTGCCACACGACCGAGTTCGGGACGTAGACGAGCTCGCCGTCATACGTGCGCAAAGTGAGCTCGCGAAGGCTGATGTCCTCGACGAACCCTTCGTGGTCTGCCGTCGAGATCTCGTCGCCCTGGCCGAAGGGACGACGGGCGGCGAGGAAGATGCCGGCGATGAAGTTCTCCAGCACCTCCTGGAATGCGAATGCGAGCGCCAGCCCCAGAAGACCCAGCAAGCCGAACAGAGGTGCGAGTGAGACTCCCACCTGTTGCATCGAGTAGAAGAAGCCGAAGAGCACGATGACGAACGCAGCGAGTCTGGCGATCAGCCGCGAGATGAAGGGCACGAGCTTGGCCGACAGCAGTCGCTCGATCACTCTCCTGGCGATCAGCGCGAGGAGGATCGAACCCACGATGAGCGATCCGGCCGTGACCCAGTCGCTGAGGGACAGAGCCCCGAGCTCTTCCAGTGTTTCGGTTGGATCGCTCTCGGCCGCGAGCACGAAATCGAGGGGCACGTCCTTCTCCTCTCCGGTCCCGATGCGTGCGATCTACCCGTGGTGGCCCGTTTCAAACCAGCACCGATGGGCAGGGTCGTCTCACCATCGTGGCAGGCCGGAGTGCTCGATGCCCGTCGGAGTCGTCAGTCGAGTGCCACGGCGAGGACAGCCAGATCGTCGCGTCGCGATCCGTCCGTCAGGGCGACGACCGCAGCGGTGCAGGCGGTGACATCCGGTGGCGCGTCGGTGAGGTGTCGCGCCAGGTTGCCGATCCCGTCGCCTTCTGCGATCCGACTGTCGATCGCGGCGTCGGTGTAGAGGACGAGCGACTCGCCGGGCGAGAGCCGGGCATGGGTCGGAACAGGTGCGGGGCCTGGGGAGCTGAAGGCGCCGAGCGGTGGTGCGGGTTCGACATCGATGACTCGGGCGTCGTCGGCGCCGACCACGATGGGTGGTGGATGCCCGCACGACGCTGCGGCCATCTGGCCCGAGTCGCGCCACAGATCGACAACGATGACCGTTGCGCTCAGCTCTTCGGTGCGGCAGAACACGTCGGCATCGGCCATGACCTCGGCCAGAGGAGCCCCGGCCGCGAGCTGCGCCCTGAGATGGGAGCGGATCAGCCCCATGCCGGCGGCGGCGAGCATGCCCTTTCCGACGACGTCGCCGACGCAGAGCCGCACGCCCCACTCCGTCGCCACGGCGTCGTACCAGTCGCCCCCCGCGTGCGTCGATCGCGCGCTCGGAACGTAGCGCGAGGCGATGGTGAAACCCGGGACCTCCAACTCGGCGGGTGGCAACAAGACCCGCTGCACCGCCAGGGCTTCCCGGCGACGCAGGTCGAGATCGGAGCGGGCGCGCAAGATCGCGTCCGCCGACCGGACCAGGTCTCCGAGAAGATCGAGATCGACGAGTCTCACGTGTGTCGCGTCGAGCCCTCCGATGATGACGGCACCGGGCACGGCCTCGAATGGCGCGACGACGAATCGGTGGTCGCCGTCCTCGACGACGCAGGGCGCGGAGACCCCCGAGGCAATGCTCGAGAGCCGATCCACTTGCGTGCGGTCGGGTGTGGTGATGAGCCGGCGGTCGACTCGTGCCACGCAATGGACGTCTCCGGCGAGCACGAACGACGCCACGGCCTCGCGTATGAGATCGAGCGCCTTCTCGGGTCCGGGGTGGTCCATCCCGAGGAGGTCGACGGCGCCGGCGTTCAGTCGGCGCAGCGCAAGTCGTTGCCGTCGAAGCTGGGTTGCGGCGGTCACGTCTCGCTGGAACGCCACGAAGTGGGTCGCCGCGCCTTGTTCACGCGCAGGATCGATGGTCCAACTCATGACGAACGGCGAGCCGTCCTGTCGATAGTTGATGGTCTCCCCGACGAATCGATCACCTTTCAGCAACGCGGTTCGCACCCCACCGACGACGTCTCGATCGGTCAGCGGCCCCTGCAGGATGCGGGGCGTTCGTCCGATGATGTCCTCATGCTGATAGCCGGTGATGACCGTGAACGCCTGGTTCACGTACACGATGCGCGGGCCCGGCTCCGACAACTCCGCGTCCGTTATGCAGATGCCGTCGCCGTGTGTCTCGACGGCTCGACGAACCACCTCGACGGGCACCTCGCCGAGGTCGGTGGGCGCAGGTGGTTTGGTGCTCGGATCACCGGGGTAGGGAGAAGCTACAGGCACGATTGATGAAGAACGATACCCCGGACACCGACATGGCCTCTCGCACCACGCAGATGCGCCCCACCCCGCATTCGGCCCGCAGGGCCGCCGAGCAGATGTCAACACGACGTGTGCTCGTCAGCGATCGGTCTGCGCCAGGCGTCGCTCGGCGGCTGGTCCGCGAGGTGGCCGCAGGTCTCCCGTACGCCGTGATCGAGCGTGCCGAGCTCGCGGTGAGCGAGTTGGTCACGAATGCCGTACGGCACGGGTCCGAGCCGGGATCGAACATCGACGTCGTCATCGATCGGTCCGGCGAGCAACTCGCAATCGTCGTGAGTGATCGGGGTCGCGTCCCCTCGCATCGCGACGACGATGATGCCGGGGGCTATGGCCTCGACATCGTGCGGGAGATCGCCGACGACGTGGAGGTCGACGTGGGCGCGGGATGGACCGTCCGAGCCCTGTTCACTCTGCAGCCGCCGCGGCGTCGGACAGATGACTCCTGACCGTGCGCAGCGTCCTGCGCAGCAGCCGGGACACATGCATCTGCGAGATGCCCAACTCCTCGGCGATTTCGCGCTGACTGAGACCATCGAAGAAACGTCGATGCAGGATCGTGCGCTCACGTTCCGGCAGCTCGGCGATCAACTCGGCGACGGCGACCCGTTCGGCGGAGCGGGCGAGCCGATCGTCGTCGGTTCGTAGGGTCTCGACGAACGACGTGTTGGCGTCGTCGGCGACCGGCGCATCGAGGGAGGCTGCCCAATATGCCGACCGGGCGCCCAATGCTTCCACGACAGCTTCTCGACTCGTCCCGATCTCGGCGGCGATCTCGTCGAACGTGGGAGATCTGCCCAGACGTTGGGTCAGGAGCTGGGCGGTGTCGGCGATCTCCAGGGCTCGCTCCTTCAACCCTCTCGGCACGCGGACCGACCACGCCTTGTCCCGAAGATGGCGTTTGAGTTCGCCCACGATGGTCCGCGACGCAAACGTGGCGAAGCTGGCGCCCTTCCCTTCTTCGTAGCGGTTCATCGCGTGGACGAGGCCCATGCGAGCCACCTGGGTGAGGTCGTCGATCGACTCGCCACTGCGCTCGAAACGCAGCGCGAGGCGGCGGACGAGCCCCTCGTGGTCGCGCGCCATGCGATCGCGAACTTCGGCATCGGTGAAGTCGAGCCTGGTCGACCCTTCGTTCATGTGTCGTCGTCGGGTCGGATCACGACGCCCACGCTGTTCCCGTGGTCGTCGATGACGTCGAAGAGGCCGGTGACGACGAGTTGGGCCTCTCGATCGAGATCGTCGGCGTGCAGTGGGGCGACCTCGAGGCCCATGACGTCTGCGTCGAACGTGACGTCGACGACGCCTTCAGGAGACCGTGCGACGGAGGCCGTGACGAGTTCGGAGATCGCCAGTCGAGCATCGTCGATGAGGTCCTCGTCCAGCCCGAGCACACGCAGCGTGGCAGCGATGAACAGACGGGCGGTGGCGGGGGCGCCGGGACCGGCGGTGATCCGCAGCGAGAACCGGGTTGCGTATGAGTCAGCCATCGACGCCGGCATCGGCGCGGCTGTCGAACACGCGAAGTCGAGTCTCGAGACCCGTGATCTCGAGCAGCCGGCTGACCTTGGCGCCCGCAACGATGCGAAGCTCGGACCCGCGTACCTCTGCAGACTCGTGGGCTGCCACGACGGACCGCAGACCCGTCGAGTCGATGAATCCGACGGCGGACAGGTCGAGCACCAGGATTCCCGTGTCGCGGGCGGCGTCGAGCGAGGCCTCCAGCTCCGGCGCCGTTGCCAGATCGATGTCGCCCTCGACCCGGTACACGCGTGTTCCGTCGTGATCTTCGGTTGCGATGTCGATGCGTGCTGGCACGACTGCGGTCCCCTCGTCGGCGCCCCGTAGTATACGAAGCATGGCCCCTGCGCAGATCGAGCTGGTCCTGCCCGCCAGACCGGAGAACGTGGCGATCCTCCGCACCATGGCCGGCGATCTGGCGGCGTCGCGCAACCTCCCCTATGACCGGTGGGAAGACCTCGAACTCGCTGTCGACGAGTTGTCGACGTTGCTCCTCCGGTCGCTGCCGGCAGCCATGCGGTGCGTGTTGCGAGCAACCGATGTCGGGATCGCGGTGGAGATGGCCTCCGTCGAGCCCAGCCGCAGCGCCGACGGCGACGAGCTCGCCGAACTCGTGCTGTCCGGCATCGCCACCGACGTGGAGCTCGTGCTCGACGCAGATCCGCCTCGCGGCGCCGTCGTGGTGCCGGCAGCTCCCTGAGCCCAAGCCCGCAGGAGATTCGTTTCACGGTGCACCGTACGGGGTATGCCTGTGTCGACATCGGAAAGGACGTACCGACATGACGCAGAGAGACTTCGCACCTGCCGGCATCCCGGATGCCGTCGCCGACGAGATGGCCGACCGCCTCCAACAGCGGCTGCGCGCCCTCATCGATCTCGGTCTGACCCTCAAGCACGTGCACTGGAACGTCATGGGACCGGGCTTCATGGCCGTGCACGAGATGCTGGACGACCAGGCCGCCGCCGTGCGCGAGATGGCCGACGAGGTGGCCGAACGTGCTGCAACTCTGGGTGCGATCCCGAATGGTCTCCCCGGCAACCTGGTCGAACATCGTGAGTGGGACGACTACTCGCTCGGCCGCGGTGTCGTCGAGGCGCATCTCGGTGCACTCGACAAGGTCTACGACGGTGTGATCGCCGATCACCGCGCGGTTGCGGATGTCGCAGCCGGCAAGGACGCGGTGACGGAGGACATGCTCGTGGGGCAGCTGGGCAAGCTGGAGCTGTTTCAGTGGTTCATCCGCGCCCACATCCAGAACACGTCTGGCGAGCTGCTGACCGCCGACTCCCGCACCGAGCTCGATGCCGCTGCCGCCGCTGCGACCGGCGATCCCCTCGCGTGACCGCCGAGCATCGACCCCCGGCCGACGACAACCTGCCGGGGGTCGCTCGCAACCGAGACGCATAGATGTCTTCCGTCGAATCTGAATCGGAGAGGTGCACATGAGCGAAGAGAAGACCTCGGCGAGATCCCCCGTCTGGGCAGTCCGCCTCGGGGAAGTGACCGTCGCCCTCGTCCGCAACCGATATGCCCTGCGGCGAACCGCCCGTCGTGCCGGTGATCAACGTCTGGCACAACGACTACGGCGATTCGCCAGACGACGACAAGCCGCGGTCGCCGACCTCCAGCGCATGACCTCAGAGGAGGCAGCGGGCGCGGATGAGCCCGTCTCGGCCGTGCCCCAGCTTCGTGGCCAGGCGCATCAGGCGTTCGAAACGAGCGCCTTTGCGGCCGCCATCGCAGCCAACCGGAGGCTCCGGGTCGCTGTGGAGCGGACCCTCGAGGCGGAGCCCCCGGACCGGGTACGAAGCCGTCTCGAGACGCTGCGGCAAGACGCAGATCGGGAGGCGAGCGTCCTCAACGCCCGCCTCGCCGAGCTGACGGCTGCCGAGCCGGACACGGGTACGACTTGAGATGGCCCGGGTCCGGCCTAGCCTGTGGCGATGCCGTCTTCGCGAACGCTTCGCAGGCTTCGGCGCCGCCTCGGGCGAGCGCTACCGATGGTCGGGCTTCTCGGCTGGGTCTACGGTCTGCCCGGTTTCGTCACCGACGGCCGCTGGTGGTGGCAATCCACGTCACGCATCGGAATCGTCGTGGCCCTCGGTGTCGTCACCGTGCTCGTGCTCTCCTCGATCGCCGCTGCTGCAGCGGGGAACGTTCCGTCGAGAGCGCGGCGAGTCGCGCGCCGGCTCGCCCTGCGATTCACCTGACGAGCCGGCGCAGCTGTTGTTCGGAATGCGTTACTTGGTGTCTTGATCCCCCTGGATCACCGCTTTCACGCCCTCGACACCGCTCGCTGCGACGTCGCGGACTGCGTGGACGGCTGATTCGCCGATCTCCTCGGCAGCTTCGAAGGCCCCGGTGATCGCAGCCGATGCGGCGTCTTCGGCCGTCAGCCCGACGTCCTTTGCCGCCGAGATCGCCCCGGTGACGGCTCCGCGAGTGACGTCGACGACATCGGCTCCGACTTCGCCGGCACCCTGCACCAGCCCTCGCGCCGTTCCCTTGATGGCGGTGAGCACATCGGCTCCGACATCCGCAGCACCAGCCACAGCGCCGCTGACAGTGCCGGCTGCGGTCCCGACGATGTCGCCACCGAGATCCTTGACGCCCGCCACCGCGGCGCGTCCGAGCGCCACTGCGCCCGTGGCCAGATCGGTTCCGGTGTCACGCGTGGCTGCGATGAGTCCCTCGGCGACGCCGCGAGCCGTCTTCGTGACGTCGGCGCCGATGGCACCGGTGCCCTTGATGGCTGCCCGCACCGTGTCCGAGATCACCCCCGCCGTCACGGTCGCCACCTCACCGACACCCTGGAGAATGCCGACGACCAGTCCCTTGGCGGTGCGGACGAGGCCCGTGCCGACCTCGTCGACTGCGCCCAACGCCCCGGAGACGATGCGCGATGCCGTTCCCGTGAGGCCGCCGGCTACGTCGCCCGCGCCCTCGAGTGCAGAGACGGTGGCATCCTTCGCGACTTCTGCGGCCCCTTCGACGATTGCCCCAGTTCCCCTCAACAAGCCCAAGAAGCGATTCTTGATACCCGTTCCGTTGTCCGGTGCTTCTGCCATCGCAGCGACTCCCTTCCCTCGATGCATCGCTGGTGGGAAAAGCGTACGCGCGGTCGATGCCCGTGGTCAGGTGTTTTCTCGGCGCCCGCCCGGCTCTCAGGAGAGCGCAGCGGCGATTCGCTCGGCGTTCGACTCGAGGAGTTCGATGAGGCTCTCCGCTCCCGATCCCGTCCCGCCGAGGGATCCGGTGAAGAGCTCCACCACGGCGACGTCCGAGCCCACCTCGGCAGCAATCGCTTCGGCGAGAGCGGTGGGCTCGGTGGTCTCGGCGAAGATCGCCTTCACCGCTTCACTGCGGATGTTCTGGACCAGCCGTGCGAGTTCGTCGGAGCTCGGCTCGCCGAGCGTCGCACCGCCCGGCACGACCGTGTCGACAACGACGAAGTCGTATCGCGCCGCGAAGTAGCCGAGAGCGTCGTGGTTCGTCACCAGTTTCCGGTTCTCCGCCGGGATCGCGGACAGGATCTCCTGGATCCGCCGATCGCTGTCTACGAGCCGTCCGGCGTAGTCCTCGGCACGCGCGGCCCAGTCGATGGACGGATCGAGCGCCGATAGCGCATCGGCCACGAGGCGCGCCGCCTCCGTCATGCGGATCGGATCGAGCCACACGTGAGGATCGAGTGTGGCCGTGCCATCGTGATCGGTTTCGTGATCAGCCGCCTCGTGATCGACCTCGTCGTGGTCGTCGTCGTGGTCGCCGGAGAAGGGGATCGGATCGAGTGCCTCGGCGATGTAGACGATCGAGGCCCCGTCGCGTTCGGCGCTCTCCAACGCGTCGAGCAGACCCTCCTCGAGACCGAGGCCGTTGGCGACCACGAGATCCGCAGCGACGAGGGCTGCCACCTGTCGCGAGGAGGGTTGGAAGTCGTGCGGGTCCGCGCCCGTCGGGATCAGAACCTCGACGTCGGCGTCGGATCCGACCACGTTGCGAATGACGTCGCCCAGGATGTTCGTCGTCGCGACCACGGTCACGCCGTGCTGATCGCCATCTCCGGCGCTCGAGCACGCGCCCACCGCCAGGGCCAAGGCAAGCGCTGCGATCAGCGCTCCTCGTGGCATTCCCAGCCTCACCACGTAATGAGAATCGTTATCATTATGAGCCGAAGAATATCAGCGGGCGTCGTCTAGCGGAATCCGACTCGGGCCCGGTCGGAGGCCGATCGCCGCGCCCGGCTCAGATCTGGTGGTCGGCGATGATCTCGTCGTGGGACACGTGGGCGTAGTGCTTCACCTCGGTCACCGTCGCCTCGTCCCGGTAGTAGGGGGGCGCGCACAGCCGGGCCTGGTCGGCGTCCTCGGCCTCGACGACCAGCCATGCGGCGTGGACGCCACCGGGACAGCCGAAATCCGCGTGGGTCAAGTAGTGAGATCCTGTCTCGCGAAACGTCATGACCACCTTGGCGCACGCCTCGGCGGTCGGTTCGTGGGGGATCTCGATCATGTAGCGGCGCATGTGGACCCCTTCCTCTCAGCGCTCGGCTGTGAACGACTCGAACGAGCGTAGCGCCGCGGCCCGCTCGGCTTCCTCGGGGGTGATGAAGCTGTAGGTGAGCGTGTAGGTGAAGCTGTCGGTGAAGGCGATGAGCTGGTAGCCGTGCGAGGTCGCTTCGGATCCAGAGATGGGGAAGAGCGCCTCCACCAGCAGCGCGTCGCCCGTCGCCACGGTGATGTCCTCGATGCTCAGGACCTCGGCCGCAGCTCCGACGTCGTAGTCGTCTGCGAGTGTCTCGCGTATCGAGGCCGCGCTCTGTCCTGTAGCACGCGGCTGCCGGACGATGTTGAAGTTGGGGATGAAGCTCTCGTCGCCTGCATCGAAGTCGAACGCCCACACGAGGAAGCCGGAGAGCGGGCTGCTGAGTGTGCCGGCGATCACCAACTGCGCATTCTCGGAGAGATCCGTGTCGGCCAGCAGGTCGGGCAGATCCTCGGTCGTGTCGTCGATGACCTGGAAGTTGGCGGGGATGTCGATGGAGATGCCGGAGGTCTCCGACGAGTAGGTCCCGGTGGCGGTCGCATCCGAACCGCCGCACGCGCCCGCCGCCAGGGTCATGACAACGAGGAGGGCGAGTCGGCGACGCATCACCGCAGCGTATCGCGTTGCGCCGCACGGCGACCGCGAGTCGGCGCCGTTCGATCAGACGGGATCCCGGCCCTCTCTGCCGACCCCCACTACCCTCGGCGCATGCGGGTGGAGGCGAAGATCACAGGGCAGCGACGCAGAGTCGCCGAGCCGCTCGACATCGCTTCGCCGGCTCCGCCGGTCACGCTCGCCGGGCTCATCGAGGCGGTCGTGCGGGCAGAGGTCGAGGCGTTCCACCTCCGCCAGGTCGACAACCAGCTCCTTCGCGTGCTCACGCCGGACGACATCGCTGCGGGTGTGAATGCCGGGCGGATCACGTCGGGCGGGTCCGAGCTCGACCAGACCGTCGACACCGAGCAGGCGATCGCAACCGCCATTCAGGCGTTCTCCGACGGTCTCTACTTCGTGTTCGTCGACGGCGCGCAGGTCGAATCGCTGGAAGACCCCGTTGCAGTGACCGATGACTCGTCCATGATGTTCGTTCGACTGGTACCGCTGGCCGGCGGCTGATGGCGTTCTCGAAGGAGGAGGCAGCCACCAGGCTCGCCTCTGCAGAGGTCTCCGAGTGGGAGGATCAGCTGGCACGACGCCTCGAACGGCTGCCGGCAGGTCTCCGCGCCGCCGCCGAGCGGCTCCTGGTGCGACCGGCGCGCTCGTCCTATCACCACTGGGGTGATCTGACGGAGTGGCTCGAGCTGTCGGCGGGCGAGCGACGGACGGTGTTCGAAGCCGTTGCCCCGGGCCGGGGCGATCTGCTCGCAGCCACGTGGGAGCTCGCCGGACGGCTGCCCTATCAGGTGGGGTGGAATCGGCGTTCCTTCCGCGTCGATGGCCGGCGGGAGCTGACGCTGGCGCGTCAGGTGCAGTCGATGCGCGCTGCGGCGACTTTCACCCTCAAGTACGACGCAGATCCGGTGTGGCTGGCCGGCTGGGCCGGCTACCTCGGTCATGGCGACATCGGTCCGCTGCTCGCTGCTGCCATCGAGACCCGAACGGATGGCGACGACGTGCTGCGGACGCTGCTCGACGTGATAGCCGGGACACATCCGTTCGGCATGATGAACAACGGACTCATCTCGGCGCTCGTCATTGCTGATCGCCCGGAGGGCTGGGATGCGCTCGGTCGACTCCTCATTGCCGCTCAGCGACAGGAGGGATTGCGGCAGTCCATCCTCGAGGCCATCGACCAGGGCCACCCGGGTGCGCTCGCCCACCTGCTCGGCGTGGTCGTCGACAACGATCTGGCGCGATTCGCCGCGACGATCCGGGCAGTCGGCGTCTGGTTCGGTGTGTCGTTCGACGTGCTCGACAAGAAGATCGTCGAGCGGCTGCTGCAGTTGATGGCTTCCGGGATCAGTGATCGCTCGGCTGCCGATGCGGCCATCGGATCCGACGATCCGATCGAGGTCTA
>CAYFYC010000078.1:11293-15311 GCA_964347305.1 uncultured Acidimicrobiaceae bacterium
CGGTACGTGTCGAAGATGGATGCCGACACCCGGGCTCACTACGCCCGCCTCCTGGTGGCCGCCCCTGCTTCTGCGCAACGTCGCGATGCGCTCATCGAGCTGGCCGGAGACAGATCGTCGTATGTGCGTCGGGTCGTGTTCGATGCCATCAAGGAGCAGCGGCTGCGGGCCGACGACGCTCCTGCGATCGAGAGCATGCTGACGAGAACGGCAGCGGCGACCCGCATGGCCGCGATCGATCTCCTCCTCACCCTCGGCGATCTGGAGGCAACCCGATCCATCGAGCGCCTCGTCGGATCCAAGAACAAGCAGCAGCGGCTCGGCGGCATCGACCTCATGCGTCAGATGGTCGAGAACGACCGGCTGGCCGAACGGCTTCGCGAGTTGGCTGGAGCCATCGCCGAACGGCCTCGGCTCTCGGACGACGAACGAGAGGCGCTGGGCCCGCTGCTCGACGACCCGGCAGAGATGGAGTCGACGACTGCCGCCGACGGCTTCGGGCTGTTTGACATCGACGATCTCCGCTCCGTGAGCAGACCCCGATCGAAGCGACTCAAGCTCAAGCACCGCCGTCACCAGACCCTGCTCGCCTCGGCCGACGCCTGGGTCGAGCGGTACGTGGACGCGCCCTTCAGCGTCGAACGCTGGGACGGCACTTCGGAAGTCCTGTATGGCAACGCCGGGTGGGCGCTGATGCCGCGTCCAGGTATGTCGCCTGAGCAGGCGCCCCTCCGTGATGCCTGGGCTGAGTGGTTCGACGCCGAGCGCCCGACCGAGGAAGAGCTGATCCGGATGCTCGCCATGCCGAACGAGCGCGAGACATTCGAACACCCCCACGGCAGCAGGGCCAAGAGCGCCATGCCACCGCTCGTCCAGCTCCGGTATCCGACGCAGGTGCGTGCCGCCATGTGGTGGCTGTGGATCGAGCACGGCACGGCGGAGGGGCTCCTGTTTCTGCTCGATACAGCAGAGTCGGCGCTCGCCTCCGTTCCGCGCTCTGATGCCGCCGACCCGGTCGTCGAGACGCGTCACAGCTGGGGTTACACCTCCCGATCGGATTGGCGCCAGCACTCACCGCTGCTGACGCCGTTCTTCGCCGCCGAGCGGGCCGCCGTGCTCCGCCCCGACCTCAACACCGTCGAGGTCGTGACCCGACGGTGGGATCTCGCGGCCTGGCTGGACCGGCCCTCGCCCACTGCGCCGCGCCGCAAGCCCGAACCAGTGCTCGTCATCGCCGCCCACGGCCTGGGTGTCATCGGCAGAGCGGACGTGATCGACTTCTTCGCAGGGTCGTTCGGCACCGAGACCGGCGGTCGCTGGAGTGGAGCCCACCGCGGGCTCGCCGAGGCCACCCGGCGGACGAGGACCGGTGCCTTCGCCGAGCATCCGGATCTGCTGGCCATCGCCGACGAGGTGCGGGCGCGCGTAGTCGAGGTCGAGCTCACCCGTGGTGATCCGGTCACCGAGGCCTCGTACGCAGCCCTGGCGCTGCGCGGCGTGCCCGGTGCCGAGCGTCTGGTTGCACTCGTGTCGGCTCTGGGGAAGGGGACGCTGCAGCGTGGCTGGTCGTGGAACGCCGAGAACCGCAACAGCACGCTGTCGCACCTCATCCGGGTGTCGTACCCGGAGGAGAACGACACGCCGGCCGGATTCGCCGAACTGGCGCACGTCACAGGGATCACTGAGAGCCGGCTCGTCGACATCGCGCTCTATGCGCCGCAGTGGTCCCGCTTCATCGAGCACACCGTCGGCTGGGAGGGCCTGGAGGACGCCGTCTATTGGCTGCACGCCCACACGAAGGACAGCCGGTGGTCGGTCGAGCAGGACATCCGCGAGATGTGGATGGCCGAGATCGCCACCCGCACCCCGCTGCGAGCCGAGTTGCTCGATGGAGCGGTGGACGTGGCGTGGTTCAAGCGCATGATCGATGTGATCGGTGACGAGCGGTGGGCACGGCTGTTGAAGTCGGCGAAGTACACGTCGGGCGGCGGCGGTCACAAGCGAGCGGATGGCTTCGCCAGGGCATTGCGTGGCGAGCTCGACGTCGATGCGGTGGTGAAGCGCATCGTCGAAAAGCGCCACCAGGACACGGTGCGGACGCTTGGGCTGATCCCGCTCGACGGGGACGCCGATCTGCAACGCCGCTTCGCCGTGATGGAGGAGTTCCGGCGCGGCTCACGCAAGTTCGGGTCCCAGCGGCAGGCGTCCGAGAAGCGGGCCGTCGAGATCGGGCTCGAGAACCTGGCGCGCACCGCCGGCTATCCGGATCCACTGCGGATGCAATGGGACATGGAGATCGCCTCGGTCGAAGACCTCGTCGACGGACCGATGGTCGTCGCGCGGGACGACTATCGGATCGAGCTGTCGATCGACGAGCTCGGGCAGCCCGTCACCTCGGTGCGCCGCGGCGGCAAGAAGCTCAAGAACGTGCCCGCCAAACACCGCAAGGACCCCGAGGTGGTCGAGCTGCGTGAGCGCGCCAGGGATCTGCGCCGCCAGGTGTCGAGGGTGCGGCGAGCACTCGAGGAGGCATCGATCCGTGGCGACACGTTCGATCACGACGAGATCACCAGGCTGTTCCGGCACCCGGTCATCCGGCCGATGCTTGCGGCGACGGTGTTCGCGGGACCGGACGGGCGGCTCGGCATCCCCCGATTCGACGGCACCTACACGTCACCGGCGGGCGCCGTGTCCATGCCCGCGCGAAACCTGCGTCCGGCACATCCGGTGGATCTCCTCGCGTCGGACGACTGGTCCGAGTGGCAGCACCTCTGCTTCGTCGATGACATCCGCCAGCCGTTCAAGCAGGTGTTCCGCGAGCTCTACGTACTCACCGAGGCGGAGTCGGCGGACGGCAAGAAGTCCGATCGCTATGCCGGTCATCAGCTCAATCCCCGCCAGGCGGCGGGGGTGTTCGGGAGCCGCGGGTGGGTGACCCATCCCGACGGCTTCGCCTTCAAGGTGTTCTACCGGGAGGGGCTGCAGGCCACCGTGGCGTTCGATGGGGCGATCTTCACGCCTGCGGAGGTCGACGGAGCCACGATCGGGCCGGTCTGGTTCCAGACACGTGACGAGGTGGGGCTCACCGATCTCGCCACCATCCCGCCCCGGTTGTTCTCCGAAACGATGCGCGATCTGGATCTGGTGGTGGCGACGGCGCACATGGGTGGCGTCGACCCCGAGGCTTCGGCCTCGACCGTCGAGATGCGGCGGACTCTCGTCCGCGAGACGGCGATGCTCCTCGGACTCGACAACGTGAGGTTTTCGGGATCCCATGCCGTCGTCGACGGCACGCTCGGGTCCTACACGATTCATCTCGGCTCTGCGCAGGTGCACCGGCAGCCGGGGGGAGCGCTCTGCATCATCCCGGTCGGCTCTCAGCACCGCGGCCGGCTGTTCCTACCCTTCGCCGACGACGATCCGCGCACTGCCGAAGTCGTCTCGAAGGTCGTGCTCCTCGCAAGGGACCACGAGATCAAAGACCCGACGATCCTCTCGCAGCTGGTCTGAACGCGACTGGAGGGACCCGCAGGCCCCTCCAGTCATCGCTTCTCGTTTGTCGTGCTCAGCTGCAGCCCTTGGAGTCGCCGCAGTTGAGGCAGCGGTAGCACGAGCCGTTGCGGACGGTGATGTGGCCGCAGGTGTCGCACAGCGGGGCATCGCCCATCTTGTCGGCGAGCACCGCTTGCACTCCTGCGGTCTGCACGTTGGCCGTTGCGACGGCAGCTCCTGATCCGTTGGAGATCGTCGCCGCCGCGGCGGCTGCTGCCGGAGTTGCGGATCCGGCCGGCGTGGTCGCAGCCGCGATGACGGTGGTTGCCGACGACTCGGTGTCGACGAATGCTGCCGCCTTCACCTGGGCGTCGATGTCGGCCTCCATGGCGGCATCGGTCAGATCGAGCTGCAGGCCCGCGTCCAGGGCCATCCCCGACGGCGGCTCGGGCAGACCGAGACGCTCCGGCGGGACCTGGGCCAGCTCGTCGCGGTGCAGGTACTCGACACCGAGCGCCCGGAACAC
>CAYFYC010000079.1:0-14708 GCA_964347305.1 uncultured Acidimicrobiaceae bacterium
CAGCCGCCACAGGCGAGCAGCTCGATTCGCCTTCCGAGGCGAATCGAAATCAGCGTCAGCCGCCACAGGCGAGCAGCTCGATTCGCCTTCCGAGGCGAATCGAAACCCCTGACTAGTCCCCTCACAGGTGACTAGAACCCTTCTGGTCACATGCTGGTCCATGCCGCATCATGCAGGCAGGAAGGCAGACTGACCGTTCGACAGGAGTGGACATCGACATGGACATGCCCAACCAGATGCGGGAGGCGTTGGCTCGGCTTGAGCAGCGGCGCATCGAGCTGGAGCGTGAGATCACGGACGAGATCGACCGCAAGTACTTCGCCGATGTCGACTACATCGACCTGACGGCAGCCATCCACACGGACCCGCCGCTGACGCCGACCGAGCAGGCGGCGTGGGACGAGATCGTCGCTCAGTACTGAGCCAAGGGGGGAGACAGCACACGGCCCGGCCTCGTGCCGGGTCGTGGCGCGTCACTCGATGGTTGCGAGGTGAGCCCCGAGCGCATGGAGGGCCCGGGCTCGGTGTGACACGTGGTTCTTCACCGCGGCCGGCATCTCGGCCAGTGTCGACTCCCCCACCAGGAACACGGGGTCGTATCCGAAGCCACCGATGCCCCGCGGTCGGGTCGTGATCGTGCCGTCGAGGACGCCCTCGACCGTGACCTCCTCGCCGTCGGGTGTGACGAGGGCGATGACCGTGCGGAACGACGCCGAGCGGTCTTCGACGCCCTCAAGCTCCACGAGCAGCTTTGCCACGTTATCGGCGTAGGTCGCCTCGGGGCCGGCGAAGCGGGCGGTGTGCACGCCGGGTCGTCCACCGAGGGCTGCGACCTCGAGACCCGTGTCGTCTGCGAGCGCCGGCAGCCCGGTGTACCCGGCGACGGCTCTGGCCTTCAGGAGCGCATTGCCCTCGAGCGTGTCCTCGGTCTCCACGACGTCCGGCCAGGTGAAACCGTCGACGATCTCGATGCCGAGGGCGAGCTCCTCGAGTACCGCCTCGACCTCTGCGATCTTGTCCGGGTTCTGCGACGCCACGACGAGGCGCTCAGGTCGCTTCACGAAGCCCGCACCGAGTTCTGCAGGGAGACGAGCTCGGCGATGCCCTCGCTGCCGAGACGCAACATCTCGTCGAGCTGAGCGCGGCTGAACGGGTCACCCTCGGCCGTGCCCTGGATCTCGACCAGGTCGCCCTCCCCCGTCATCACGATGTTGCAGTCGACGTCGGCACCCGCGTCCTCGCTGTACTGGAGATCGAGGAGCACGTCGTCTCCGATGATGCCGACACTCACGGCAGCGACATTCCGAACGATCGGGTTGCGCTCCAACTTCTCGTCGTCGACGAGGACGTCGAACGCATCCGCCAGCGCCACCCAGGCTCCTGTGATCGCCGCGGTTCTGGTCCCGCCGTCGGCCTGAAGGACATCGCAGTCCACCCGGGCCGTCAGCTCGGGCATCGCCTTCAAGTTCACCGCGGCGCGCAGCGAGCGGCCGATCAGACGCTGGATCTCCTTGGTGCGCCCGCCGCTGACGCTCCGTCTGGGGATCCGCTCGGTGCCGGAGCCGGGCAGCATGGCGTACTCGGCGGTCACCCAGCCGGCGTCGGAGCCTCGCATCCAGCGGGGTGGTTCGAGTTCGAACGACACGGTGCAGAGGACGCGGGTGCGGCCCATCTCGATCAGCACACTGCCGGGGGTCATCTCGGTGTATCCGCGGCGGAGCACCACGGGTCGCAGGGCATCGGTGGCTCGATCGGTGCGCATGACGTCTCTCTCGGGTTCAGTCGATCGTGATGATGAGGCCGGGGACGGCGATCGTCGGGAGTCTCCCATACGCCGCCTCTGCCTCCGCAATCGAGACGGCCGGGTCGAGATCGGGACGGATGTGTGTCAGCACGAGCGTCTCTGCTCCTGCCCTGGCTGCCATCTCGCCGGCCTGACGGGCGGTGAGGTGGAACGGCCACGAAGGGTCTCCGTTGTCCTGCCACGTGGCCTCGGCGAGAAGCAGATCGGTCCCTGCCGCGAATCGCTCCACCGGGCCGCTGGGCCCTGTGTCGCCGGTGTACGTCAACGAGAACCCTCCGGCTTCGATGCGGGTGACGACAGCGGGAACCGAGTGGTTGGCCGGCCAGAAGCGGACCCGCACATCACCGAAGCGCAGATCGCCACCGGCAGGCTCGAACGCCATCGCCTTCGCCAGGGCGTGCTCCGGGTCGCCGTCGTTGGTGAAGCCACGGAAGCGATCCTTCACACCGTCGGGAGCGACCATCCGGATCGACCCGCCACGTCCGGGCCCGTAGGCGAACCAGTGGCCTGCGGCCAGCAGATCGGCGCAATGGTCGGCATGACCGTGGCTGACGAGGATGGCATCGACGTCGCGCGGATCGATGTGGTCGAGGAGAGACGCAAACACCCCGAACCCCATGTCGAGAACCAGGGTCGTGTCGTCGTGGGTCACCAGATAGCCGCTCGACGGGTTGCCTGCGTTGGGAGCCGACCCGCTGGATCCGAGCACTGTCAGCTGCACGGCCGGCTCCGTTCGCCACCGGGGACGACGGGACCCCTCGACGTCATGAGGTGTCGGATGAACATCTGCCGAGCCTACCCAGCGGCTGACGTCCCACCGCTCAGCTTCGTTCGACCTCGATTCGGATCGCTCCGAAGGAGTCGAGCGTGAGCTTGGTGACGGTGACGTCGCGGTCTTCACGGCGTCTGTCGACCTCGTCGAAGTATCGACCGACGTCGCGAGCGAGCGCCGTCGCGACCTCTGCGTCGATGCGGTTGTGCAGTTGCGTGGCGACCTCGATCGCACCCGCCACGGCGGTGACGACCACGCCACCGACCTCGACAACCGATCTGCCGTCGCCGTTGCGCACCAGCTGAACAGGGAATCGAATGCCCAGCGACACGTTGTGTGGCTCGCCGACCTCGAGTGAGACTCCGAAGAGGTCGCTTTCGTCGTCGACCAGGACGCCACGGACCTCCGATCCCGCCAGGCAGACGATGGGGCCGGTCAAGCGGGGGACGACCATGTCGGTTGCGTCGTCGTCGGAGAGAGCGTCCCGTAGCGATCCCACGAGTGTGCCGAGCGCTCGGGTGAGACGTGAGGTGACGAGGTCGCACACCGCATCCACATCGGCTGCGGACCGAACTGCTTCGCCCGGCTCGACGACTGCCGCAGATGCGAGAGGGTCGGGCTCCCACTCGGGGGCCGCATCGGGGGCTGCCTCGGGCGCTGCCATGACCGGCTCGTCGACGACAGCCGGACGCGACGAGACGAGGCGTGCCGGCTCGATCGGCAGAATCAGATCGGCGTCGTCGTCCGTCACCCACCCGCTGGGTGGCGTCGGCTCGGGTCCATCGCCGAAGAAGACCACGCCATCGTCGGAATCCTGTTCCACCACTGCTGTCTCGGCGGGGGTTCCGGCCACCTGGGCGACCGGCGCCGGATCCTCGCGCTCCTCGGCAGGCGCGGGCGGCATGGGTGCGTCGTCCGCAAGAGCGGCCGGAGGGAAGTGGCCGGCACTCTCGTGCAGGTCCTCTTCTGCATCGGCGTCGACGACAGAGGAGGCGGGCGCCCACGGGGGCGACACGCCTGGCGGTGGCGGGGGCATCGTTGCGACGGATGCCGGCTCTGGCAGATCGACGATCGGTGCGAATCCACCCTGCGGGACGTCGTCTGACCTATCGTCGGTCCCGATAGTGGGCGTCGTGTCCGTGGGTTCAGTGCTCATCGAGGCTCCAACCGATTTGCGTGTACATCGCGGGCGCTTGCGTGCCGATAGGAACCATCGACGCCCGCAAGGGCACGTCCAGAAGCATCGGAAGAAGAACGCGAATGCCTGACGAGTTTTGGTTCGAAGTGAGCACGACGGTCGACGTCTTCGGCGCCGACGGCACGACGGTGATCGGCCGACTCCAGACCGACACCCCGTATCGCGCCATCGATGCCAACGAACACTGGCTGGCGATTCCCGGCCCGAGCGGCAATCGCGGCTTCGTGGCCATCGACGATCTCGACTATCGCGAAGTGGCCGCTCCGGGCGAGACGACAGCCGCCGATGACGCCGACGCGGCGGCCGAGCCGGCGGCTGGGGCGACCGAGGAGCCTGCCGGCAACGCAACCGTGGAACACGCCGACGCGGAAGCGCTGGTGGCGACGACGACCGAACATTCGAACGGGACGGGCCGTGGCATGAGCGCCGAACCCGCAGACGACGACGGGGCCCGGTTGGCTGAGGAGTCGGGCGACGACGGCGACACGTCGGCAGGAGCCCACGACACCTCTGCGTACCTCCACGCCACGTCGGGCGAGGTCGAGGAGATGACCGACGACCCGGCCACGACGCGGCGCAGACAGCTGCTCATCGCCGCAGGTGGCGTGCTCGGCATCATTGCGCTGCTCTTCGTGATCTCGACGTTCACGGGCGACTCTGCACCTCCCACGACCGTCGCCGCGGCGACGTCCACGACGACGAGCACCACGACCACGACGACCACGACCACACCGCCGGCCGTCTCGACCACGGTGCCTGCGGTGGGCTCTACACCCGCCTCGGCCACCGCCCCCCGCAACTGGCGCATCGTGTTCTTCAACGACTTCACGACGAGCCGCGACGCAGCCTTTCCCGTGGGAGAGATCACGGCCAATGCCGATGCGACCATCGTCGACGGTGCCTACGTCGTGGACATCGAGGCGCAGCGTTCCATGGAGACGCTCCTGCAGACCGACCTGACGTCGCGCTTCGCCTACTTCGGCGCCACCGTCGGCGAGACCCGGCTCGAGGCCGGTGCCCACGTCTGTGGTCTGCTGTTCAGCACCAATGAGGCGCTGTACGTCGTGACCGTCAACGCAGAGGTCGCATCCGGACCCCGCGAGTTTGCGATCGTCGACGGCAACGGCAACGAGGTGCTGCCGGTCACCGGCTCGACCGTCGTGCAGCCGGGCGAGAACCATGTCGCGGTCCTGGTGCGTGCTCCGCAGTACAAGCTCTTCATCAACGGCGAAGAGGTGGCCAACGGCAAGATCGAAGGCAACCAGTTCACCGGATTCGGGCTCACCTATGGAGCAACGTCGTCGGGTCAGTGCTCGTTCGACGATCTCGAGGTGTGGCGACCGCCCATCCAGACCGACGCCACCGGCGACGACGCCGACGCCGCGGACACCCCACCCGAGGGCTGAGACTCAGTCGCCCTCGAGCGGCGGCAGCCAGGAGCGGTCGTACTCGCCGCCGGAGTTCCACAGCATCCAGCCGTGACCCCGTGCCTCGGATTCCCCGATGCCTGCGAGCACCTGGTCGGCCGTGTAGCCGAACGCCTGGAGCCATGGCCTGATCAGCGAAGGGTGCACGACACGGGGCGCCCCGTCGTCGAGCGCCCGTGCCGTGACTGCTGCGGGATGATCGTTCGGTTCGTCGAAACCAAGCCAACCGTCCGAGTAGTGGCTCGGATAGATCATCGGGCTGATGGCGTCGAGTAGCGGTGAGAGGTCTTCCGGGCGCTGGCCGATCCCCTGGTCGTTCCCGGCGGAGAACACGATGGCGAACACGTCGGCAGAGACGGCGCACCCGAGTGGGTTCAGCCGGCTCCGCGCCTCGGTCAAGAACGCCGCGATCGTCGCCACCCGTTCTTCTTCCGTCGTCGGGTTCGTCGAACGCGCCACCACCGCGGTGCGGCCGGCAGGGAATCTGACGTAGTCGAACTGGATCTCGTCGAACCCCAGCTCGCACGCCTCGACCGCCAGACCCAGCGGGTAACCCCAGTGCTCCGGATCACGGGCATCCACCCACCGTCCGGCGAGCTTCACGTCGGGGTCACGCTCCGTCCACACCGCATCCTCGAAGGTGACGATGCGAGTGATCGCGTACAGCTCGGCCGCATGGGCCTCGGCCAGGCGCGCCACCGGGTCGTACATCGGCTGCGCCGAGCTCAGCTCCGTGACCTCGGGCACCAGCGAGTCGTAGAGGACGAACCCGGACTCGTCCTTGGTGTCGAAGACGAGCGCGTTGACGGTCGTCGTCGCAGCATGATCGAGCAGTTCGGCGAACTTGGCGTCGTCGGCTGCGACGTACTTGCTGGCCCGGAGCGCCCGCACGATTCGAGGTTCCAGCGTGATCTCGAACACGCCTCCCTCCACCCAGTCCACCGACGTCCGCAGCCATCCGGGACGGGTGACGACGATCACATCCGCCGGCACCGCATCGAAGAAGAACTCGCCGTTCTCATCGGTGACGTCGACGGTTGCTCCGGCGGCCACGGTGGCTCCGGCGAGCGGCAGGCCGGCTGCGTCGACGACGGTCCCCATGGCAGGGAATCTCGGAATCGTGGTGGTGGTCGTCGTCGGCGCACGGGTCGTGGTGGTGGTCGTCGTCGACGTGCTCGCAACCGTGGTCACAGGGGCGACGGTCGTCGTCGTCTCGGAGAGCCCTCTGGGTGCGGAGGTCGTTTCGGGGCTGCACGCCGCGAGCAGCGCCAGGGACGCCGCCACCGCAACGCGGCGTGAGATCACGACACGACCTCGATGCCGAGCTCCCGAGAAGTGCCGTCGATGAACCAGGCTCGCACTTCGTCGCCACCGACGAGCACGTGGAACCACGTCGGATCCAGGGCGCCCGCTTCGTCGCTGGCAGACGGCACGGCGTCACCGGCCGGGTGGGAGTGAAAGGCGCCGCCGATGGTCCAACCGAGTGACTCGGCGTGCTGGATGGCACGGAAGTGCTCGGTCGGATCCACGACGAACCGGGTGCGGGAGTGGGCCCGGTTCGTGCAGGCATACACGAACCGAATCGCTCCCACTGCGTCCACCGCAAAGAGCCCGCACGCTTCGTACGGATGACAGAACCGGGCGTGAGCCACGACGGCGTCACGGATCTGACGGGGTAGGCGAATCGGGCCGATCACGTGGTCGACTGGGCCGCGAGCTCGCGGAGACGCTCTGCCGCCTGGCGGTGACCCTCGAGGGTCAGCGCCGAGAGCGGAGCCCGGCCCCAGAGCCAGAGATCGATCGTCGCCGCGGGCCCGAGCACCCGGGCGGTCGTGCCGTCGACGTGGCCGTCCGGCTCCACCAGGGCGATGAGCTCGTCCCGATACTCGATGCCTGTTGTGGTCGAGGTCCCGCCGAATCGACCGATTCGCACGTTCCAGCGCTCGTCACCGTCCGTCGCTTCGAGGACCACCCGCTCATCAGTCGGCGTGACGTTCGCCCACGCAGGTGCGCCCCCGAGGAAGGAGTCGAGCAGCTCGGCGATGCCGTCGGCGGCGAGCTCCCGATCGAGCGTCGACTCCACCCCGTGTGCTTGTTCGCCGTCGATACGGTGCACGAACGTCTCGTGCGCCATGCGGCGATGCCAGAAGCCGACGGTCTCGTTGTTGGCATCCCACGTCGAGATGGTGAGCTGCGGGTCGAGACCGGCCAGCGCATCGTGGAGGAGACGGGCGCCCTCTTCGAACCACGCGACGAGTCGTCGACGAGGCGGCGGGGGACCAGGATCGGGTGACCCTTCCAGCCACCGCTCCTCGAGGATCTGCAGCTTGTGGCGATGGACGATCCCGGTGTGCTCGACGAGGTCGCCGACGCTCCAGCCCGGGCAATTGGGGACCGGCGGATGGAACCCCCGGCGGGCCGCACCTGCGAGCAAGGCCGCGTCACGCTGCAGAGCGGCGAGATAGGTGTCCGGGCTCAGCACGATCGTCTCCTCGATGACGCGGAAGAACCCGGAGGTGCTTCGGCACTGTGCCGCCGCAAGAGGACCAACTTGCGGTCTCCGGGTTCCGGTGGTCCGAGATTGGAGTCGCCACCCTGTGTGCTCATCCGCTACTTGCACACAAGCGACTGACTTGCTGGTCAGCAACCAGAAGGTCGCTTAGCGCCCGGCCACCTCCAGGGCCCTGCGAAAACATTCACTCACGGTTGGACCACCTCCTTTCTCTGGTGGAGCGATTCTTGCACAGAATCGCTCCGACGGGGACCAATTCGTCACGGCGTGCCAGGATGCCGCCATGGACGACATCGAGGCGCAGGTACGGGCGACGCTGGCGGCGAGCGGGTTCGCCCATGAACTCATCCCATGCGACCCGGATCTCGCCGACACCGCACAGTTCGTCGAGGCGTACGGATACACGCTCGACGAGTCGGCGAACACCATCGTGGTGGCCTCCCGCAGACCCGAGGGTCTCGTCGCCGTGTGCGTGGTGCTCGCGGACAGCCGTCTCGACGTCAACGGCGTCGTGCGTCGCAAGCTCGGCGCCCGCAAGGTCTCATTCGCGCCGAGCGAGCTCACCATGGAGCTGACGGGGATGATGATCGGCGGCGTCACCCCGTTCGGTCTCCCCGCCGATCTGCCGCTGTGGATCGACGCGAGGGTGATGGAGCGGGACCAGGTCATCCTCGGCGGCGGCAGTCGCAACCTCAAGGTCCAGGTCGACCCCGGCGTGCTCGTCGCCCTCGGCGGCGAGGTGGTCGAAGGCCTGGCGAACCCGATCGAGGGGTGACGACGGGCTTCGGGCCGAGTGGCCTGGCCGGCTGGGCTCGACGCGTTTGCTCGCGGCTTCCCAGAGACCGGGTCCTCGGGCGCCCTTGGAGGGCGCCCGAGGACGGTAGAGCACGAGGCGTGCTCAGCGACGCTTGTGGAACTTGTACAGCAGGTTCACGCCGTCGTCGGACACGTAGATCCACCTGTCGGTGACGTCGACACCGGACATCGAGCCGAACGGGAAGAACCCCTCCGGATCGCGGCCCGAGTAGTCGAGGCCGACGATCACGGGAGAGGCCTCACCTGTGGCCAGATCGATCGCGGTCACCTGCTGGAGTCCGGTCTCGACGACGAGGAGACGGTCACCATCGAGGGCCATTCCCTCGGGAAACACCGGGCCGGTGGCCAACGGGGCCGCTCTGCCGTCGTCCACGGCCCAGACGATTCCCGTTGCCCAATCGCCGACGTAGAGGGTGTCGCCGTCCGATGCCAGGCCGAGCGGCACGAAGAGCCCGTCGAGGAAGACCTCGCTCGGATCCTCGGCATTCACCACGTTGCCGAGCGCGATCTGCGTGGCGACGATGTCACCGTCGTGGCGGACGGCGTTGGTGACGCCCGCCAGAGTCCGGATGTCCAATGAAACGCCACCTGTAGCCGGATCGAAGACCTGGACGGCATTGGCGAAGCCACTCGTCAGGAGCAGGTAGTCGCCGTCGGCGACGACCGTCGTGGCGCCGGCGAACCCGGTCCCGGGTGGCAGGAAGCGATCGTAGAACGACGTGGTCGGCGTCTTGCCGCGGGTGAATCCGTTCATCGCGAAGAGCTCGGTCACCCACACGGTGCCGTCCGGCGAGACGGCGACGTCGCCGGGAAGCCCGAGACCCCGCCGGGTGATGGTCCGCGTGTGACCGTTGGGCCGGATCCGGATGATCTCGTTGTCTGCGCCCACCGCCACGAACAGCACGTCCTTGGTGTTGAAGGCGATGTTGTCGATCGTGCCCTCGACGTCGAGCACGGTGTCGTGTTCGTCGGCGCCGGAGAGATCGAGTTTCAGGACCTTGCCTTCACCGATGTTCACGGCGTATGCCTCGCCGTGCGAGTTGAACTTGACGGCGGACGAGACACCGCCGACGTTGGCCACGGTGTCGGCCGTGACCGGAACGGCCGAGTCGACGTCGATCCGCATGACCTCGCCGGTGAAGAACGACGGGGCGTAGAGGAGGCCGTCAGGCCCGAAGTCGAACGAATTGAGCGACAGGTTCGCGTTGAGCTCGACCGGTGCCGCCACCAGATCCGGGTCGAGCTCGTAGAGACCTTGACCGAGGAACAATCGATTCACGAAGAGTCGGCCATCATCGGACATCGTGATCGGGTTCACCCCGGGACCCACGAACTGGCGCACGAACGTGCCGTCGGTCTTCAGCATCCCGACGTGGCCCGTGAGGATCTCGGTCCAGTAGATCGTGCCATCGTCGGTGATGAACACGTCGTCGGGACCGTGCACCCCCCGTTCAGGGCCGATCCTGTCGAGCAACCTGCCTGACCGCGGGTCATGCACCGTGATCTCGTCTCCGCCCACGCTGGCGACGTAGACGTTCCCGTCGTAGGGCGACACGTAGATCCCGTTGAGGCTGTTGGTCGCCGCAGCACGCCCCACGACGATTCCCTGGGCGGCGTCGATCGGCTTCGGCCCCGGCTTTGCAGTCGCCGGTGTTGCGACGGACACAAGCAGGACGAGCGCGAGAACAATTCGGGACCGCATGGGCCCTCCCTCCACCATTCCCCGAGAGTGTCTCTGGGAGTCGGTCGTCACCCTACCCATGCAGCGCTCACCGCGTCGGGGGGCACGGGTACGCCGGTCAAGATCTCCGACCCCACCCGTGCGCCAACCCACAGGAGCCTGTCTGCCCTGGTCGAGCAGCCCCACAGAGCTCGCCGCTGGCTAGGGCAACAGCCTCCATGATTCGACCAGGTACCTGGCACCTGCGATGAGCTTCTTCATCTCGGTGGCTGATGCTTTCCCTCGCGCCGCGATGTTCAGCGCCAGAACCATTCCCATCAGCGTCTCTGTCCGCAGCTCGACAGCCTCGTCGGCCGTCTCGTTCAACTGCACGGCGCGATCCAGGGAAGCCCGGATCGCCCGGCGCACACGATTGCGATAGTGCCGGGTCCGGACCCTTATCTCGTCCGTCTCTCCCCCATCCTCCGCCATGAGGTTGATGAGCATGCAGCCGCGATTCCCGTCATGGGTGACCCAACGGCCGAGCTGTTGAAAGAAGGCGTCGATGGACGCCAACCCCTCGGCCGACGTCTCGAGCGGAAGGATCAGGTCGTCGGTGATCCTTGTTTCGTATCGGTCGAGTGCCGCCTCCATGAGGTCCTGCTTCGAGCCGAAGGCGTTGTACAGGCTCGACTGGCTCAGGCCCAGCACTGAGGCGAGCTCACGGGTGGTCGTGGACCGGAAGCCCTTTCGCCAGAACAACTCGAGGGCCTCATCGAGCACCTGCTCGTGATCGAACGTACGCGGTCGCCCTGCCGAACTCTTGCTTGACACCGTGAAGTATTGGGTCATACGCTTCAGAATAGTTTATGGAGCACAAGCTCCAAATGGATCTCACGGGAGGAAAGCGGAATGGCCCGACTGCCGTACATTCAGCCTGAGGACGCTGATCCGATCACCAAACGGGTCTACGACGACGCCGAGATGCGATTCCAGATGGTCCTCAACATCTTCAAGATCACCGGCAACGCACCTGAGATCGCGGACAAGATGTGGCAGATCTACTTCGACATCCTCCAGGAGGGACAAGTCACCTGGTACGACAAGGAACTGCTCATCCTCAAGTCGACCAAGATGGGCGATTGCCTCTACTGCGTCACGCAGCATGAGGTGGTCGCAGAAAGAGTCGGGGTCCCCCCGGAGAAACAGGCCGACATCGTCGGTTTCCAGTATCGCAAGTCGGAGCATTACACCACGAACGAGGTGGCGATCGTCGACCTGACCGCGCACGTCATTGTCGACCCCGAGAACATCCCGGCGGAGGTGTGGGCGGCGGTCAAGGAGCATTACGACGATGGTCAGATCGTTGAGATCGTGGCGACTATCGGTGCCTACCTACAGGTCTCCAAGTTCGGCGATGCGATGGGCGTGGAGCTCGAGCCGGTTTGGTACGGCCATCAGCCGATTCTGTTCCCGGCAGAACCGCCCAAGTCAAAAGCATCACTGCACCACTACGAGCTCTTCTTGGCTCAGGAACCGATCGGATAGGAGAGGACCATGGCAGCAACAGCAGTACTGGAGACCCCCTCCCCAGAGGTAGCGGCCACTTACCGGCTGGCCGAGAGCTATTTCGGCCACGTACCGAACTTCGTGAAGGTCCTCGGGACGAATCCGGCATTCTGCAACTCGATCACGGAGTTCGTTATCGAAGCGTTGGGTGACGGTCGGGTCAGCTGGGCCTTCAAGGAGCTCGTCATCATGAAGACTCTGCGGGCGTCAGGGTCGTACTACGGCTATGGAGCGCACGAGAAGCTCGCAGCCGAGCTCGGCAACTCACCGGAGCGGATGGGCGACATCAACAACTCGTTGTGGCGCACGAGCGAGCACTTCAGTGACGGCGAGAAGGCGGTCTTCGAGCTCATCGAGCAAACGGTCGAGGACGCCAACGACGTCGGAGACGCGATCTGGGAACCACTGCTCGAGCATTGGGACAACGGTCAGCTGCTCGAGCTGAACGCAGTGATCACGACGTTCTTGAACCTCGGCCGCATGTTCGACACGCTCGGAGTCAGCGACCCGGTCTTGTTCAGCAGGCCCGTCGTGTAGCAAAGCAGCTCCCAGACCGAGGACCCCCCTTGCAGCAACACAAGGCCGTGGGATGCGGTTCACTGAGAGCGGCTCCAGTGCGGAGCACCGGGGGGATGACGGGTGAACCGTGACGCGCCCCGGCGGGGGACTTCGGCCTCTTGCCGAGGTGGGTCACCTCGTGATATCGCGCAAAGGTGCGGGCTGACGCCAGGGTGGCGTCGGGGTAGCCCGCGCCGAAAGGGGTAATGATGGTGAGGATCCTTCGCATCTTCGTCGTCATGACGGTGCTGGTGGTGGTCTTGGCGCCACCGGCGACAGCTGCCCACGAGGGGCCGATCAGGGGCAGCGTGATGGGAGAGCACACGGCTCCCGACTTCACCGACTTGGACTGCATCGCAGCGGGGTTCCTGTGGCGTTTCACCAGCGCAGGAGAGGGGAAGGTGGGCCAGATGTCCCACCTCGGCAGGATTGCCGCCTACGACCTGACGCATTGCACCGTCCCGGGACCCGACGGCATCCGATCCGTCGGCATGATCACGTTCACCGCCGCCAACGGTGACGAACTGATCGTCGAGCACACGATGCTCAGCCAGGTGATCGGCGACTTCCCCGGCGGGCCCGTGCACGGGTTCACCTTTGTGGGGACCTGGGAGGCCGTGGGCGGGACGGGGCGCTTCAGTGACGCCACGGGCGCCGGGACGCTGGACGGAGCAGGTGACATTCCCGACGGAGTCGCCTTCTTCGACCGCATTCCCGACGGTCTCATGCTCATCAACATGAAGGGCACCATCGCATACGACCGATCTGGCGAGTAGCGACGCCAACGACTCGATCGCGTCGGTCTCGCGACGTGCGTCGCGGGACCGGCGCGTCGACAGTTGCGGAGCATCGCCTCCACCTCGACGAACGGCCGCCGACCCGTGGATCGTTGGGGCCACGTGCCGGCGTCCTGCGCGCCTCCAGGAACGCGATCTCGCCGTCGGTCAGACGGCCGACCTGCCGCTTGCGTCCCTGTAGACGAACGTCACGTTGGAGAGATCGAGATCCGCGCGGCGAGGACCCGTGAGCGCAGGAGGCGCCTGTAGCCGGCGCCGCTGGTCATCGGTCACACCGCTCTCGGGAGGGCGACCGTCGGCCACCGGGCACGGCTGCAACAGTGGACCGGTCTCGACGTTCGGGTCCAAAGGCACTTGCCGAAGACGCTGTTGAGCGCAACCGTGAGAGCGGAGGTGCCGATGGTCGCGCCACGAAGGATCGTTCTGACCGCAGCAATGACGTTGATCGTCGCGGCGTGCGGAGGCGAGGACGCCGCTGAAGTGGCGACGACGACGGCACTCACCGTCCCGACGTCGACCAGCACGACGTTGCCGACCACCACCACGACGACGACCACCACCACCACGACGTCGCCGACCACCACGCTGGTGACGACCACCACCTTGCCGGAGTCGACGACCACCACTCTGCCGCCGGGAGCGCACCCGGTGTCGGGCATCCGGTGGGCCGACCTCTTGCCCGGTTCGGAAGCGAGTGCGGTCTACCGCGTGGACATGATGGCTCCCGACACACCGATGAGCCACGCGTGGGGAGTGGCGGGTGACCTCCAGGCTCGCATGGAGTACGGGGTGGAGTGGTTCGGCCACGAGGGCACCTACGACCGCCTGGTGATCGGCGACGGGCACCAGTCGCCCGGCACGCCCGGTCTGGTGTTCTACTTCCGCTTCGACGACCCATGGGTCGTGGAGTTCTTCGCAATGGAGGGTTGGCCGGGCGGAAACGCGGGCAGGGGCCCGGAGGCTGTCGAGGAGTTCGTCGTACCCGCCACGCTCGATCTCTCCGGCCAACCAGGCGAGACGTTCATGCTGCAGGGCGACGTCACCGCCATCGACACGTTCGGGGTTGACGTGTTGGTCGCAAACGTCGCCGTCACCCTGCGTGATGCCGACGCCGGACCCGTGACGGTCGCCGCCGGGACGTTCGAGCAAGCCATGATCTACGAGATCATGCTGTCAGGCCCGATCGTGGGCGGCCCCGAATTCGTGATCGAGATCACGGTCGGCCCCGGCAACCTGATCCTCGAGATGTCGATGCCGGGCGCAGGGCTCGAGTTGTTGGAGCCGTGGGGCTGAGGACCGACCGACACGCGGACCCGGCGCCACTCGCACAATCCGACGACGGCACCACATAGGGGCTCGATGGGCGGGTACGGTCCCGGTCAGGGCGCCGGGTTCGCACCCAAGAGCGTGAGCAGCATGACGGTTGGCTCGAGGGCTCGCACGGCGTGCGTCAGATGAGCGTCCATCCGGACCCACGATCCTGGTCCAAGCTCGACGGGATCGCCATCGAGGTCGAGTCGGATCCGACCGGAGACGACTTGCACGATGGCCGGCTTCGCCGCCGTGTGATCGGTGAGCTCCTGCCCCTCATCGAA
>CAYFYC010000080.1:0-13850 GCA_964347305.1 uncultured Acidimicrobiaceae bacterium
GACCCGTAGCCGTGATCACCGGGGGCACCGGGGCGCTCGGCCGAACGCTCGTGCCGATGCTCGCCCGCCGCGACTTCAACATGGCCATCACCTACCTCATACCGGAGGAGGCAACGGCCCTCGAAGACGAGATGGACCTCGATTCCGACCAGCTCATGCTGCGCCGCGTGGACTGCACCGACACCGAGGCAACAGAAGCCTTCATGAAAGAGGCATACGACACCTTCGGACCCATCAACGTCATGGCCGCCCTCGTCGGCGGCTGGGCCGGTGGACGCGACATCGCCGAGACCGACGACGTCCGCTTCGATCGCATGCTGGATCTCAACCTTCGGTCGACTTTCAACGCGGTCCGTGCCGCCATCCCCTACATGCGGCATGCCGAGTGGGGCAGGCTCATCGCCGTCGGCTCGAGATCTGCTTTCGAGACACCCGAGGGCCAGGGCGCCTTCAACATGGCGAAGGCCGCAGTCGTGGCGCTCATGAAGACGGTCGCACAGGAGCTCGACGACACAGCCATCACCTCGAACGCCGTGCTTCCCGCCGTCATCGACACCGCGGCCACCCGTGCCGCATTTGCCTACGCGGACTACGTCAACTGGCCGAAGCCCGAAGAGATCGCAGCGGTGATCGACTATCTCGCTTCGCCGGCCAGTGCCGTCATCAACGGCGGAGCCATACCGGTCTTCGGCAAGAGCTGAGGTGACGGGTCGAATCGGGCGCAGAATGCACCCGTTGAACCCTCGCCCAACGGCGCGTACGGTCCGCACATGCCGTTCAGCGGAGCCGACCCGACACTTCTCCGTGCACTCGCCCGCCAGATGGACGACGATCTCGCCCCGTTGCTGACGCGCCAGGCGGCCATCGCGCTCGACACTCTCGAGCGCCAGGATCGTCATGCGGTGGCCGACGCCACTGCCTTCCATCTGACCTCGATCGCCGGCTGGCTGGAGGAGGCCGCCCATGACCTGCAGCGAAGGGCCGGGCTCGTCGAGGCCGCCCAGGAGGTCGCGGTGTGGGCGACCGGTCTCCCGGGGTCGGTCTGGCGCCACACCCTCGCACAGGCGACGGCTGTCGTCGATGCTCCCTACACCGGTTGCGTCGACGACGACATCGGGACGCATTTCGACCATGTCGTCGACCGACAGGCCGGCGTTGCGATCGCGTCCTTGCGGGCAGCGCTCCAGGACGGCGATCCTGCACAGCTCGGTGAGACCATCGCCTTGCATGACGCGTCCATGGCAGAGCCGTGGTTCGACTCGGCCATGGCCCGGGTCTTTGCAGACCTCGGGCCGACCGGTGCGGCTCGGCTGGTGGGCCTGCTCGCATCTGCGCCGGTCCAGCGTTTCGACCACGCCGCGCTCGATGCGCTGGCGAGAGCATTTGCTGCAGCGACCCGTGGCGGCCTCGCGTGGGGCCCCGACGAGATCGCCACCTTGTTCGGTCATGGGGAGGCAGGGGCCGCTCAGCTCTTGCGGGCAGACCGAATCGAGCCCGAGTTCATCACCCTCGTCGTGACGACGGTCGGTTTCGCGGAGCCGGTACCGCCCGACCTGGCCGCTGCTCCCGGGCTCCGTCGCCTGCTGGCCCCCGGCTCGAGCATGTGGCACCACGTCGGTCCGGACGTAGCCGATCAGCGGGCAGTGCTGCTCGATGCGCTGCGGCAGCACCTTCCGCTGGCGATCTCGCTGCTCTCCGATGCTGCCACCCTCGAGCTTCTTCTCGGCACCGACTGGCGGTTCGATCACGGGCGCGCCCTGGGCCGGCTCCTGATCGACATCGACGCCAACGGCGACGGAATCGACCCCATCGCCACCGACACCATCCGGCGCCGGGTGCTCGAGCACGCAGCCGACCCGACAACGACGGTGCCCACCGGGCTTCGGCGTGCGGTCGGTGCGGTTGCCGCCAGCCACATCGCCGATCTGGCGTTCTCCCTCGCCGTCACCGGACCCGTCGTCGCGACCGACTCACGGCCCGGGCTCGAGCTCGATCCGGCCGGGGCGAGACGCATCATCCGCCTCGCCGCCCGTGACATCGTTGGGTTCAACCAGCTCCTCGTCGTCGGATACGGGGGCTTCGTTCGGGAGACGATTTCCGATGCCGGAGCCGCAGGCGAAGATCGGCTCTTCGCCGCTGCGGACGAGCTGGGAGCCTTGACGTTCGCCTTGGCCTACACCGACAGGGAGATCCGCATCGAGCAGGCCGACGACGCATCCGCCGAGCGCCTGGCCGCGGTCGACGTGCTGGGGTTCCTCGCGTCCTCCGGAGTCGCTCTCCTCCCCGGTCCGTTCGACGACGGTGCGAGCTTCGTCGTGTCGCAAGTGCTGCGGCATGCCTCGGCCGAGGCCGGTCGGCGTGACCCGACAGCACTGGAATCGCACAACGCGTGGAAACAGCGAATGCTCGACGACCTGGAGTATTTGGTGGCCGTCGAGATGGCGTTGCGGGGGCTGCTCCCCGATCTCGATGCGACGATCGATCCCGCCGACCGCATCGGGTTTCTCTACGCGCTCGAGAGTGTCGACGCACGGCTCGAGCTGTTCATGGCCATCGTCGAGGCACAGGCCCGGCGACAACGCGAAGCCGTCCGCGAGGCCGGTCGATGACCGGCGACGGCTACAGCGCTGCGAGGTCGCAGGCGGGAAGGCCCACCGGGTGCGGCTGCTCGGGCTGGACTTCTCCGGTGCGCACCTCGACTCCATAGCGCTCGAGCTCGCCCACCATCCGACCAAGGAACCGATTGAACGGGACAGCATCGAAGCGAAGCCGACCAGGTGATCGCAGGAGGTGCCGAGTGCACAGCACCACCGCGAGACCGGCGTCTCGGACCACCCACCGTGGGTTTCGCTCGCAGCGCTCGACCGTGAAGCCGTTCTGGAGCCCGCCACACCAAGCCATGACCCGGAGCGGCCCCTCGATCGCAGCCACCACGATGTCTGCGCCATCGGCCGCGATCGCCGTCTCGAGCCTGCGGACGCAACCGCCGACGACCAGCGATCCGAGCGCACGCGCCGCCTCGGTTGCATCGGCAGCGGCGTGCAGCCCACAGGGACACACCCCGCTTTCGCCCCCGGTGAGGGCGCACGGGACCACAGCAACGCTTCCTCGCCAGACGACCGACGACCGACACCCCACGAGCCCGATCACCGACGCGCCGTCGCCGTCCTCCTGCCAGCCGATTCGCCACCAACGATGACTCGGAAGCGATCCGTCGGAGGGGACAGGACGCGCCGTCCTGGTGCGGACCGGGAGCTTCATGACCCGGCTCGGTGCCCACGTGGTTTGTGTCATGACGCTTCCTCCTTCCGGTGACGGACTACTTCTTCGAGTTCCAGGGCGGACACGGATCCGATGAGTTGACCGTTGGTGGCTACGACACCAACGGGGCCACCGTCGTGCTCGTCGAGCACGAGCAGGATCTGTTCGATCGGCTCATCGGCGGCAACGGCAACCGGAGGATCGGCGAGGGCACCGATCTCGACGTGAGATGGATGCGACTGAAGGCGGTTGCGTTGTACCGATCCGACGAGACGACCGTGGTCTGCCACGAGCACGACCCGATCGCTCGTCAGCTCGAGCACGCTTCGCACCCGCATGTGACCACCGACCGCCCGGGCAGCGCTCATGACCTGATACACCCGCATCACGTCCTGGCGGACAACGACGACTCCGCCGGGTGCGCCGACTCTGAGACGCACCCCGGGTCCGAAGAACTGCCGCTGGAACCATGACCCACCCGGTGCGCCCACCACGACCATGGCGCCCGCCGGCAACGATTCCACGAGATCGGTCGGATGCGATGCAGCGACTGCCTCCATGGGCAGATCGATGCCGAGAGCCGCGACCTGTGACAGTGCGCGCTCGGCTGCCGGGCGCTGATCGGGGCGCCGAAAACCGGTGACGATGCGGCCCGGGACGCCGAGTCGCTGTGCAACGCGAGCTGCCGTGGCAGCGGCGAGCGACGAGTGGGGACCACCGCCGACGGTGGCCACGACCTGATCGACGGCGTCGAGATCCACGTCGTGCGGTACTGCGACCGAGCACCGTTCGACGGCCGGGAGCTGCGGCGCCACGTGCAGGTTTGCACGAGTGTTGACGAGCGTCGTGAGGGTGTCCCGACCCGCGTGGACCGCCCGCTCGTCGGCGAGCAGTTCGGCGAGCGCCCGGCAATCCCTCGTGCCGGTCCACACCACGCGCCATGAGCGGTCACCCGGAGCCGTCATGATCCGACTCCTCCACTGAACGCCGGCAGCCGATCCGGCGACTCCTGTGCTCGATGCGATGTGGGCCCTCTCGACAGCCTGCTGAGCCCGATCAGCTCATCGCCGGCCTCCAGCTCGGCGAGTTCGCATCGCATCATGACGTCTGCACCTCGGCGGACGAGGAGCACGACGTCCGCAAACCCGGCGCCATCCGGCGCGTCGTCCGCATGGAACGCCAGATGCCCGAAGCGGCAGGACCCGCGCTGCATGCTGCGGTTCCAGGACTCCACCTCGAACCCGACCTCGGTCATGGGCCTGATCGGATCCGTGAGGGTCTGACGGAGTGAACGTGCGTCGTCTCCGGTGAGTGCGACGGACGCCTGTGGTATGCCGAAGTCGATGGTGGACCGCTGCGCCACGAGAACGTTGACCGAGGAATTGGCCGTGAGGCAGATGATCCGTGCGGCGTCGGCGGCGCCTGCTTGCCGAAGGATCGAGTCGTCGAGGGCGTTGCCGTGGATGGCGTCGAGACCGAGCCTGCGCGCATCCCGACAGTGATCGAGGTTCGTGTCGACAAGGCGCACCCAACCCGACCCGTTCAGCTCGTGGGCGAGTTCGCGTGCCACCGGTCCGGCGCCGATGATGATGGCACCCTGCCTGCTCGAGGCGCGGGCCAATTGGTCGTGTCGGCGTAACCATCCGACCGCTCGCGTGAGCAGGTACGGCACGGTCGCCGTCGTGAATAGCGCCATGAGCACGAGCACCGAGAACACGGTCTGATCGATGAGTCCACGCTCCAGCGCCAGCTCGGCGGCGATGATCTCGACGGCCCCACGGCCGTTCATCCCCACACCGACCGCAACACCCTCGCGCCAGCCACGACGGCTCGGGAGGTAGAACAGCGCGGTCCCGACGACCTTGCCGGCCGTCGCCACGAAGACGACCGCACCGAGCAGCAGTGGGTCGGTACGGACGACACCGAGGTCGACGTGGAAGCCTGCCGTGACGAAGAAGATCGGGGCGAGGAACCCGACCGACACGCGATACACGAGCTGCTCCACGTCGCGATACACCCTCGGCTCGAAGAGACCCGGACGGAGCAGCAGCCCTGCGAAGAAGGTTCCGAGGATGCCGTGGAGACCGGCGAGCTCGGCGGCCGCACCGTAGACGAGAGCCACGATGACGACGATGAGGAAGAGCGTTCCGCGATCCACCTTTCCTCGGCGCGCCAAGTAGGCGGCACCGATCGGGAAGAGACGGATCCCGACCGCCAGCGACACGACGATGAACACGAGCGCCTTGACGGCCACCAGGACGATCGCGCCCCCGGAGAACCCCGTCGACTCGCTCGAGCCGAGCAGCGCCGAGAAACCGACCAGCGCCACCAGGTCGGCTATCAGGGCACCCGCCATCATCACGTGGGCGATGCGGGTGTCGAGGATGCGCAGATCGACCAGGACTCGCGACTTGGTGGCCAAGGAGGTGAGTCCCATGGCGAGAGCGACGAAGAGCGCAGTGCGGCTCGACAGCCCGAACGCAGTGGCGATCCAATAACCGGCCCCGGCCGGGACCACGAAGCCACCAACGGCCGCGAGCAGCGCCGGCCACGACGATCGGCGGAGATCACCGAGATCGAGGTGCATGCCGACATAGAGCATCATCACGTGGTCGCATGCTGCGGCGATCACCGAGAGTGCTTCGTCGGCATCGAGCAGCCCGAAGACGGCAGGGCCGAACACGATGCCGGCCAGCAGCTCGCCGAGGATCGCCGGGTACCCGATTCGACGGGCCACGGCACCGCCGCCGACTGCAGCCGCCAGCACCAGTGCGAGGTTCAGGAGGTGGATCTCCATCGGGCGACCTCCGTGACATCAAACCTGACGTTGTACGCATCGTCAGGCATCGATGCGACGAGACGATGGTGGTGGAGTGCTGCTTCTGTGAAGAAAACGCACACAACGCGCGCACGTTCGTCATTTTCTCGGAACAGCCGGTGTGTTGGCTCAGGGACGAGCCGTTGTACGATCCGACGTCTCTGGAGGTGGCGTGGCCAACGAGGTCGGTAGCGGTCGAGCCAAGGTGCTCGTGGTCGAGGACGACGACCGGATTCGCGCTGCTCTGCGGCTCGCACTCGGCGACGAAGGCTACGACGTCGACGATGTGGCGGACGCCGAGTCTGCGGTCGAACGCGTCCGCAGCGACCGTCCTGACATCGTGCTGGTCGACGTCATGCTGCCGGGAATGAGCGGTCTCGACCTGTGCCACCACCTGCGCCGCACGAGCGACGTTCCCATCATCATGGTGACGGCGCGCGACGACTCACACGACGTGGTCGCGGGACTGGAGGCAGGCGCCGACGACTACGTCACCAAGCCATTCGTCGTGAAGGAGTTGTCCGCCCGTATCCGCGCGTTGCTGCGGCGCACCCGTGTCCCGTTTGCAGAGCCGTCACGGCTTCGCTTCGGCGATCTCGTGATGAGTGTCGAGGAGGGCACGGTCACCCGCGCAGGTGAACCGATCGCCCTCACCCGCACCGAGTTCCTGCTGCTCTGCGAACTCGTCGACAACCCCCGGCGCGTGCTGTCTCGCGACCAGCTCCTCACGAACGTGTGGGGGTACGACTACTACGGCGACGCCAGGATCGTCGACGCCCACATCGCCCGGTTGCGCAAGAAGATCGAGCCTGATCCGTCTTCGCCCGTCTTCGTGACGACGGTGCGGGGTCTCGGCTACAAGTTCATACCCGGACCTGGATGACTCGATGAACGGCTCGTATGGCCGCATGAGGGGACGGGGCAAGGGGCGCAGGCCGCGCAGCCTGCGGCGCCGGATCGTGAGCCAGGTCGCCGGCGTGGCCTTCGCCCTGTCGCTCGGCGTCGGGATCGTGACCTACGTCGTCGTCCGAACGACGATCATCGAGGACCGGGAGATCGCAGCGCTCGATCAAGTGACCGCCGACGCCAGGGCGGTGGTCGCATCGCTCGACGTCGCCGGCCTCAACCAATCCGAAGTGCTGGCGAACCTCAGACCCCCTGCGCGGTCGCGGCCGCTGCTCGCGATGGAGGGCGAGTGGTACGCCGCCTCGCTCCTGGTTCAGCCGGACGATCTCCCCGAAGCGCTCAAGGACACCGTGTTCTCCGGAACGGCAGCGCAGCAACGGTTCGCAGTGCGGGGCGATCCGGTCCTCGGTATCGGTGTGCCCATCTCGGCGCGCCAGGGCGGATATTTCGAGGTGTTTTCGCTCCGCGAGGTGGAGGCGACGCTCGAGACGCTGGCCCGGAGTCTGATACTCGCCGGCGCGGCGGCCACCGCTCTCGGTGCGCTGGCAGGGTGGGGCATCGCTCGCAACATCCTGCGGCCGATCGAAGAGGTGAGCGCCGTTGCGGCCCAGATCGCAGCTGGAGAACTCGGGACCCGCCTCGACGAGTCGGCTGATCGGTATCTCGCTCGTCTGGCCGCCTCGTTCAACGCGATGGCGCATTCCCTCGAGCAACGCATCGAGCGTGAAGCCAAG
Source organism: uncultured Acidimicrobiaceae bacterium (assembly GCA_964347305.1). GTDB lineage: Bacteria > Actinomycetota > Acidimicrobiia > Spongiisociales > UBA5794 > CAYFYC01. The sequence continues at coordinate 7,720 of CAYFYC010000080.1, forward strand.
TTCTCGTCCGATGTGTCGCACGAACTCCGGTCCCCGCTGACCACACTCGCCACGTCGGTGTCGGTGCTCGAGCGCCGCCGCGACGAGCTGTCGAGCGAGGGCCGCGAGGCGCTGGACCTCCTGACAGCAGATCTCAGTCGCTTCACGACCCTCGTGACCGATCTGCTCGAGATCGCTCGCTACGACGCAGGCGTCGTCCAGACCGAACGAACCCCGTTCGAGCTGGCTGGTCATGTTCGACGCACGCTCGGCCGTCTGGGCCTGAGCGAGGTGCCCCTCGTGATCGAACCGGCGGTTGGTTCGGCCGTCGTGCTCGCCGATGAGCGACACCTCGAGCGCGCCCTCGCGAATGTCCTCAACAACGCGCGCGTCCACGGTGGGGGTCCGACCCAGGTCACGGTCTCGGCCGACGAGGCGAAGGTGCGGATCATGGTGGACGATGCCGGACCCGGTGTCCTTCCGGAAGAGCGGGAGCTCATCTTCGAGCGGTTTGCAAGGGGCTCCGCGGCCCGCAGCAGACGGGGACGTGACGGCAGCGGCCTCGGTCTGGCGCTCACCCTCGAGCACATCAGGGCACAGGGCGGCGAGATCCGTGCCGGGATCGCACCCGGAGGCGGAGCCCGCTTCGTCATGGAGTTCCCGCGGGTCGACCGATGAAGAGCGTCTCTCCCTCGCTCAGGGCGCTGCTGGTGGCTGCGCTGCTGGTGACCGGGTGTGGCGTGCCGCTCCAGTCGGAGCCTGAGACGATCGACCCGGGTGTGACCCCGGATGCAGGTACCGATACTCCGACTACGAATGGCGTGGCCCAGAGCGTCATCTATCTCGTCGACGGAAACGGTCTGGTCGCCGTCCCTCGCGACACATCACGCGAGCCTGATGAAGCGCTGCAGCAGCTCATCGCCGGGCCCACCAGCCAAGAGGCGTCGGTCGGACTCCGCACCGCGATCCCGGTGAACAGCGTCGTGCACGACCTGACCGTCGACGATGGCGAAGCCACCGTCGACGTGTCAGCAGCGTTTGCGGGCGTCGGAGGACGGGAAGAGATTCTCGCAGTCGGCCAGATCGTGCTCACGCTGACGGACGCAGGGATAGATCGAGTCACGATTCAGCTGGAGGGCTTGGCGGTCGCGCTCCCCCTTCCGAGCGGGGTGCTCGTCACGGATCCCGTCACCTTCGCCGACTATCGAACCCTCGTCGACCCCTGAGCGCGCCGAGTCGGAACGGTGAGCCCGATGAGATAGCCTCGCTGCGACCACACAGAGGGCCGCTGTGAGCAACCTGAGCCGATCGCAGTCCTCTACGCCCTCGAAGACGTGGATGCCCCTCTGGAGCCCTTCATGGCGATCGTCGAAGCAGAAGCCTGAAGCCATCACCGAACGCAGCTGAGGGGCGACCCCTCAGCCGACACCGATGCAGCCGAACGGCAGCTCCGCATGGAAGTAGCGCAGCATCGCTCCGACGTTGTCGAATCCGTTGGCCGCCGCTTCCTCCTTCAGCGACACTCCCTGGCTCACGAAGTAGCTCGTGTTCTGCCCGAAGCACGCGGCAGTGTTGTCGGTCCTGGCGTGAGCCGCCGGGAGCGCCAGCGCCATCACGAGCAGGACGAGCAGGATCACTGTGGCCAGTCGTTTCATGATCGATCTCCCATCGTTGGTGTCACACACCGGTCGCCGGCGGACCTGGTGCTCGTTTGCGGCCAGGCGGGTTGTGCCGGCCAACCGCTCTGTGCTCTCCGAGCAGCTCGAGCCCGTCCACGGGGGACCGGCTCGAACTCGCAGGCGCATCCGTCCATGGATCAGCTGTGGAGCCGGACGTACTCCGCACCCAGTTCGAGATGCAGCATGGCGCTCTCCTCGGTGTTCGCCACCTGGTTGTCCCACTCGGCCAGCCACATGCGGGAGGCCTCGTCGGGGTGGTTCTCGAACGCCCAGGCCCGGTAGTCGTCCTCGATCTCCAAATTCGCGTTGTCGAGCCAGGCTGCGACGTAGCGGACGATCTGGTCGTCGCGGATCTGGATCGCCACCGAACTCAGCGCCGGTGGCAGAAGTGGCGCGAGATAGTCACTGCTGATCGTCACCTCGCACAAGACCCTGTCACCGTTGACCTGGCACGGCGAGAAGTCGTACTGCTGATTCACGATCCGGGCCCAGGTGCGGTCGTGCAGGTAGTCGGACCCCACGTCGAGCAGCAGGGTGCCGGCACGGATCTCGTCGGGAGTCACGGTCTGTGCGAAGAAGGACAACTCGGCATCCTCGGCGAAGAGCCCCAGGAATTCCTCCGAGTCGTGCGAGTTCATCGCCGCGGTGAGCACTGCGCCGACGTTCTCCAGCTCGGCGCCGAAGACCGACGGGGCAACCGTCGTCTGCGGGGGCTGCGTCGTCTGCGGCACCTCGGTCGTCTGCGGCACCTCGGTCGTCACCTGCGTCACCGGAGGCACCGCGTCGGGTTCCGCTCCGGTCAACATGAACACAGCGACGACAACGGCAGCGGCGACGGCTGCGCCGGCAAACGCTGCAATCCACGGGGGGCGTGTCCGACGCCGTGTGGCCTCGGTGACAGCTTCTGGTCTTGTCTGAGTTTGCATCGCGTCTCTCCTCGAGTCGATCAGGTAGAGGTGAGGCGGCATTGCGCGCTCCGCTTCCAGAACGTCGGGGTCCGGGATCGGGTTGGCGTCGACGAGCAACGCGTAGATCCGCTCCGCCGGCTCGCTCATGCGCTTTCACCTCCTTCCACTGCGCTCGCTGGGGGACGATTCGTACCGGTCACGTACATGGCTTCGTACTGGCGTTTGAGGCGCTGCTTGGCCCTGGCCAGCCGCTTGTCGACCGCCGAGAGGGAGAAACCCATTGCGGATGCGATCTCCGCATGGGTGAGCCCCTCCCACGCCGACAACAACAGCATTTCTCTGTCTTCTGGTCGCAACCGCCCGATGGCCTCGAGCACCGACGTGTACTCCTGACGCCGCACCACGACCGTTTCCGGCCCCGGTGTGTGCGGCACGGGCATACGTGTTGCTCTGGCGGTCAGACGGGCGAAGCGTGTCGCGCTCCGGTGCTGGTGAGAGAGCACCTTCCGCGCGACCGAATACAGCCATGGCAGCGCCTCGTCCGCCGGCGGCATGTCGGCAAAACGCCTCCAGGCCACGGTGAAGGTCTCATTCGCCGCCTCGTGGGCATCGGCTCGGGAGGTGCGGCGCAGGCAATACGCCAGGATGGGGCGGTGGTACCGCTCATACAGGTTGTCGAAGCCCGGGTCGGTCCTGGACACTGCTCGACGCCTCCTCTCACATGGTACGTGCCCGCGATCACGCGCTCCCGGACGGATTTCTCGCTTCGAGAAACATGTCCGCCCACGACCCCGGCCGGGCATGGTCTCATTGGACGGGATGTCGGCCCGTCCGAGCGAGCCGGGGGACGGCTCGAGAGGGGCTCAGCGGTGGCTGGGCCCCTCGGTCGTGGGGCCTCGCCCCGCACACCACCCCTGACGATCCGTCGCGTACGCTGGCCGCGGCGAGAAGATCGGAGTGCTGTGAGCAAGCTGTGCGAGTTCAGGGACTATCACTACGCAGGCGACATGGACGACTACCGGCGTTGGTGGGAGGAAGCCCTGCCGATCTTCCGGGACCGATTCGAGGTGCTCGGGCTCTGGTTCGATTCGGGAATCCCGGCTCGCATCATGGGGTCCGATCCGATGCCACTCCCCCACGGCTCGGCGAATGTCTCCTGGATCATCGTCTGGCCCGACATCGCCACGCGTGAGGAGCAGTGGGATGCCCTGTGGGAGGACGAGACGTGGCAGGCATGCTGGGACCGCCACCCCGGCTTCGACCACTACCGGCACATGTCGGTGAGGTTTCTGGAAGCGGCCGGAGAGTGAAGCGCATCGAGTCGAAGCCATCGGTCCGGCGGTACTCGTCATGAGCTCCAGACTTGGGATCGGATCGACCACGATGCTGTTTCGCGATGGTGTGGCGGCCGTCGAGCGCTTGGCGGCGGCCACCAGCAGCGAGGCGTGGCAGCGGCCCGCATGCGGCCACTGGACCGGTGTACAGACGGCCCGCCATCTCCTGGCAGTCGCCCGCTGGTATCACGGGTGGCTGGACCGCGCCATCGCCGGTGACTCCTCACCACCGTTCCCGGCCGCCGAGATGGACCACCACAACGATCGAGCGCTGACAGCCGTCGGTGACCTGGCTGCTGACGAAGCGATCGCCCTGTTCGTGGAGACTGCCACGGAGTACGTCGATCGCGTCGTCGACCACTGGGATCTCGCGTATGGGTACCCGTTCGGGACGGTGACGGCAGGGCTCGGCTCACCGCCGCGAGAAAGGGAGGTGCCATGGACGGTGACGGCAGGGCTGCACTGCGGAGTCGCCGCGCCCGAGTGGCACCTGCATGCGTGGGATCTGTCTCGCAACACACCCGTTCGCCATCGGCCCTCGGATCCCGACAAGCTCTTCAAGGCGGCCGCAATGTGCGTGGCCGAGGCAAGGGGTGGATTGGCCGGCGCCGTGATGCGATCGCTCATTCCACTCGGCGCTCGCCTTCGCCCATGGGACACACTGCTTCGGAGGTCCGGCCGCGACCCCGGTGATGTGCCGGTCGGCGAGGAATGACACGAGGCCACGAGATGGATCGAACCACGCGCGAGTGCGCTCAAGTGCCCTCCGCAAACTCGAGCGATGATGGGAGGGTGAATGGCTCGCCGCCCGCCGCGCCGATCCGACGATCTGGCTGGATCTGCGTGGTGCTGGCGGTGCTGGCCCTCAGCACGACTGCCTGCGATCAAGCGAGCGACCTTCCCCCAGCCCTCAACCTTCCCGAGCACGGCAACTTCCAACTGACCTTCCAAGCGGCATGCATCGACGGGCCATGCGAGGGGTTCGACGGCCTCTACTCGGTCGTGTACCGAGACGGCACCGCGGTCGCCGCCACCGCGGAAACACCGGATCGACGGCGCGCTGCCCTGCTCACCAGGGAAGAGCTCGCCTTGCTCCCGACACCCACGGAGCTCGTGGCCGGCGCCACCGAGGATGCCGACTACGACCCGACGTCCGGGCTGCCGTCCCGGGCAGTCCGCGGCGCCGCGTCGTTCGACGACATCGGCCTGGAGCTCGATCTCGAGGCCGCCGCCGCAGCCCTCGAGTCGGCCCGTGCCACCTGGGAAGCGACCGGCATCACCGACTATCGGCTCAGCTACTTCCGCAACTGCTTCTGCCTGACCTTCGGCGAGGTCGTCGTGGAGGTCGCTGACGGCAGGCCCACACCGATCGAGATCGGCGACCTCGAGGACCCATCCGCAGCGGCCGACCGAGTGCCGCTCACGGTGGAAGCCCTCCACGATGCCATCGGAAGGCTGCTCGCACGAGAACCGCACATCATCGAGGTCACCTACGGCCCCGAGGGCCATCCCACCCGCATCGCCTACGACGGCAGCGTGAGCACGGTCGACGACGAATCGAGCTACAGCGGAATCACCGTGGAGCCGCTGCCATGAGAGGGCTGCGATGAGACGCCTGCTCGCCGCGCTGGCCGTCACGGCCACCATCGTCTCCGGCTGTGCCTCCACCAGCACCGCACAGAGCGCACGAGATCGGTGGGAATCGCTGGGACATCGCGATTTCGTTCTCGAGTTCGACGCGCGCTGCATCGAGGAGAGTTGCCGCTTCCCCGCCATCTCCTATGCCTTGACGTTTCGCGATGGCGAGCCGGTTGCGGGCACCTTCCGCCGCCCTCAACGCGAGAGAGACGACGACGCGTCACAGATCATGGTGCGGTTGCTGCCGACGGTCGACGAGCTGTTCACGCTCGCCGACGACGACACCGTGTTCGACGAGGCGACCGGTCTGCCGGCCTCCGTGCGGCGAGGTGAGCTGGTGTTCGATGCCATCGACCTGGTCTTCGACGTCGAGCAGCGCCGCCAGGAGATCGACGACGTCCGTGCGACGTGGTCCGCCAAGGGTCTTGCCAACTACCGACTGAGCTACCGATGCCTCGCCGGATGCGAGCGCCCGGGCCGCGTCGATCTGGAGCGGCGAGGCGACACCGCCATCCCTCTGAACCGGGATCTCCTCGACACGCCCTCGAGCGTCGAGGAGATCCTCGATCTGGTCGACCGCTACCTCGGCGACG
>CAYFYC010000081.1:0-12719 GCA_964347305.1 uncultured Acidimicrobiaceae bacterium
CACGGTGGGCTCGAACATGGCCGCCTACACCCCTGTCTTCGGTGACGGCGTGAGCTTCGTGCTCGTCGGTGGGACCCAGATCACCCCGGACACACTTCTTCGTTGGTACGTTCTGCATGTGCTCTTCCTGCCATTCGTGATCGTCATCTTCATGGCGGTGCACTTCTGGCGGGTGCGCAAGGACGGCGGCATCTCGGGTCCGCTCTAGGAGGCTGCGTTGGCTGGAATCCCAGAATCGATTCTCCGCAGATCTGCCGAAGCGCGCGCCAAGGCAGAGGGTCGCGACGTGGAAGAAGTGCTCGCCGAGATGAAGGGCGAGGCACCCCCCAAACCGGCCGAGAGCGCGGCCGCCGAACCCGCTGCGGCGGCGCCTGCTGCTGCGGCACCGAGCGGTGGTGGCGAGGTTCGCGATCTCGAGGCCGAGTCGAGCGAATACGGCGTCCCGGTGGCGTTGCTCCGTCGAGCCGCTCTGTCACGCGCCAAGTGGGACGGAACACCGGCTCCCACCTTCGCCGGCGAAGCGGCCCAGCCCGCCCCGGCCGCGGTCGGCGCCGGTGGCGGTGGTGCGGCTGCGGCGGCACCTGCAGCGGCGGCGGCACCTGCCATCCCCGAAGGCGTCCGCACGCAGCGGCTCCTGACCGTCGTCAAGGCCGGCGCCATCCAGCAGGTCAAGTCCGAGCCACACGACAAGGTGAGCACCTGGCCACACCTCGTCGCTGCCGAGTTCGTGGCACTCATGGTGTGCACGGCCGCTCTCCTCGTCTTCTCGGTGTTCGTCGACGCACCGCTGCTCGAGTTCGCCAACTTCAACGAGCAGCCGAACCCCTCGAAGGCGCCCTGGTACTTCCTCGGTCTCCAGGAGCTCCTGAGCTACTTCGATCCCCAGGTGGCGGGCGTGCTCATCCCCGGCCTCGGGCTGGGTGGCCTCGCGATAATCCCCTACCTGGACAAGAATCCTTCTGTGCGCCCGAGCGACAGAAAGCTGGCCATCATGATCTTCAGCTTCTTCTTCTTCGCCTCGGCGATCCTGACCATCTACGGCTCGTTCTTCCGAGGACCCGGGTTCAACTTCACGTTCCCGTGGTCGGATGGAGTGTTCTTCGACTTCTGATGACTGCCACCACCCTCTTCTTCGTGACCCTCCTCGTGGTCTTCGTGCTCGTGGGAGCCGGCATCTTCGCGATCGCCTATCGACGGCCCTCGTCATCGGGTCCGGTCACCGGCGAGTTCGATGCCCGCGCCGTCAAGCGCGACCGCAGGCGGGTGCTGATGCGCGAGGGAGCCGGCGGGGTCGCCACCCTCGTCGCCGAGGACGCCGAAGTCGAGACCGACGAGGACGAGACGGTCGATCCGGCCCCGGCCGAACCGGCCCCGGATCCGATCCAGGAACGGGTCAAGGTGTCCGCCGCCGAGTACGGCACGACCCGCCGCATGTTCCTCAACCGCTCGCTCGGAGCGATTTTCGGCTTCTTCAGCCTCACGCTCGGCGCCGGGATGCTCGCTCTCATGTGGCCGAGGCTCAAGGGTGGCTTCGGTACACCGATCGCAGTCGGCAACTTCAACGACATCCGCGCCGCTGCGCTCCAGCCCGATGGCACGGTCATTCCCCAGTTCTTCGCCGCAGCACAGTCGTGGGTCGTGCCGTTCCCGCCCGAGCAACAGGGCCGGAGCTCGTTCGACGGCCTGCCCGTCGTGGTCGGCGGAGGTGCCGGCGAATTGGGGCTGATGGCCCTGTGGCAGCGCTGTGTCCACCTGGGTTGCCGGGTGCCCTCGTGTGTGCCGAGCCAGGGATTCGAGTGCCCGTGCCACGGCTCCAAGTACAACCTCCACGGCGAGTACGAGCAGGGACCGGCACCACGCAACATGGATCGCTTCGCCGTCGAGATCGACGGAGCCGGAAACCTGGTCGTCGTGACCGGTGAGGTGTTCGAGACGCCGCGGTCGCAGACGAAGACAGCCAGCTATCCACTCGGGCCGTTCTGTGTCTGAGCACGAGCCGATCGCATGAGTTTCTCCCCATTCATCGTCGCCGTCGCCGAGTCGACCGAGCCGGTCGGTGACGTGCGTGTTGGTCTCGGTGCGGTCGTCCTCACGGTCGCCATCGTGGTGGCTCTTGCCCAACGCGTCCACATCCCCGCCATCGTCGGGTTTCTCGTCTGGGTCGGTTGGCTCGTACTGAGTGCGCGTCGTCGTAGCGCACCTCAGATCGAAGAGACACCGCCGAACCTCCAGCCGTGGCTGTCCGACGACGAGCTCGAGAACAAGCGCCTGACGAGGGTGCTGGGCGCCGCGGTCATCTCTGCTGCGGTTCTGGCGATCAGCCTGCCTCTCTACTGGGCGAACGAGTCCAACCGCCAGGCATCGGCTGCGGTCGCCTTCGACGAGCTCTATGTCGAAGAGGGCGAGCACTGGTACGAGTTCTTCTCCTGCATCAACTGCCACGGCCCCGACGCAGGTGGCGGTGGTGCTCCGTTCACCGAGGCGCGCTCCGGCGTCCAGGTGTCGTGGGCGGCCCCCTCGATCAACGACGTCTTCTACCGCTACTCGGTCGACGAGATCACCGAGGTGATCGTCTACGGCCGCCAGGGGACTCCGATGCCCGGCAGCGGTCTCGATGGTGGCGGCGCCATGACGGTGCAAGAGGTCGAGCAGGTCGTCGCCTTCCTGGAGCACATCCAGATCGATCAGGCCGCCGTGCTCGCCGAAGTCGAACCCGCCGTGAACCTGGCGCTCGCACGTATCGCCGATGGCGACGAAACGGTGGCCGGCGAGATCGCCCAGCAGGAAGCCGACCTCGCCGACATCCTCGATGCGCCGCGAGTCTTCGCGATCATCGAGGACTTCCCGGAGATCATCTCCGGGCTGCTCGCAGGTGACGGCACCTGCACGAGGGAGTCGGCGGCGCTCGTCACGTTGCCGTGCCGCAGCCCGGGCCAGGACTCGGACCGGGATGGTCTCACCGATGTCGCCGAGCGTCGACTCACCGAGCTCACCGCCGCCATGCACGAGAACGTGCTCCAGAGGAACAACCAGCTCGACCTCGTCCCTCAGCCCGTCTACGACATCGTGTTCCGCGCCGACGACGCATTCTCGAACAGCACGCCCACCGGAGAACCGATCCCGGACATCGAGGAAGCGGAGACCTTCATCTCGGCCGTCGACTCCGATCACCTCACGCTCGGCGTCCAGACGCAACGACAGGACGTCTTCGTCGCAGGGGTGGAGAGCCGGCTCGCGTACCTGCTCGAAGCCGCGAAGGAACGGGCGTGGGACGTCGACTTCGACGCCATCGCCAGGGCGATGAGCGAGCGCTCGACGCTCGACGCCGCTGCGGTGTTCGAGGCGCGAGGCGAGTCGGTCGCGCCCACGACCTATTCGGTCGACGACGCCCGTCGTGCTGTCGGCCTCTTCAACGCCTACTGCGCCAGATGCCACACCGCCGGGTACTCCGCGGGCGTGGCATTCGAGCAGGGACATGGCACCGGGGCATGGGGTCCGGCGCTGATCGACGGCCGCTCCGTCGTTCAGTTCCCGCTGTTCGAGGACCAGGTCGACTTCATCGTCCGTGGCTCGAACTTCCGTGAGAACTACGGCTTGAACGGTCTCGGGAGTGGCCGTATGCCCGGTCTCGGTCAGAGCCTGACCGCAGCCGACATCGAGCTCATCGTGGCCTACGAGCGGTCGTTGTGAGGGAGGCAGGGATGCGTCAGATGCGAGTACGAGGAGATGCGGGGCTGAGCACGCTGGAGAAGATCGGCGTCCTGTCGGTCATCGTCGTGACGCTCGCCTTCATCCCGTTCATCCGCGGGCTGTCGGCCGATGCCTGGGATGCGATCTTCAAGCAGACCGACGACAGCGGCGACCTCACGGCGTTCTCGATCGCAGCGAAGGGCATCCTCATCACCATCGTGTCGATTGCGGCGTTCGTGGGCACCGGCTGGCTCATCCTCGCCACGAACGTGGGGCGGCGCCTCGGGTTCCTCATCACCGGCGCCGCCACCTTCGGCTGGATGGTCATCGGCTCGATGCTCTTCGTGGTCTACGCACCACGGGGACTGCGGCCGCGGGATCTCGAGGGTCTGAACGCCTGGGAGATGCGAGTTCCCGCCGTGGCGGTGACGCTCGCGTCGCTCATCCTCTTCCTCATGTTCGTCGTCGCGCTCGACAACTACGAGAAAGAGAGCGCCGACGCCACCTGACGCGTCGCGATCAGGACGTCTCGGCCTGCGACTGACCGACGAGTTCCGCGTTCGAGAGATGGAACGTCAGGATCTGCAGCTCCGTCGACAGATCGACCCGGCGCACGGCGACGTCCTGCGGCACCCGCAGCACCGCCGGAGCGAAGTTCAGAATCGACTTGACGCCGGCGGCGACCAGTCGGTCGGCCACGTCTTGAGCGGAACCGGTCGGGGTCGCCACGATCCCGATGACGATCTGTCGGTCTGCGACGACCGTGGCAAGTGACTCGATGTCCTCCACGAAGAGCCCGTCGACCGGTGCGCCGATCTTGTCGGGGTCGACATCGAACACGGCGGCCAGGTGGAACCCCCACGCTTCGAAGCCGCGATAGTTCGACAGGGCGGTCCCCAGATTTCCGGCCCCCACGATGGCGACCTGGTACCCGTGGGTGAGACCCAACGCCGTCCTCAGCTGGCCGAGCAGATCGGCGATGTTGTAGCCGACCCCACGCGTCCCGTGGCTGCCGAGATGCGAGAGATCCTTCCGAACCTGCGCAGGGTTGACCCCGGCTATCTCGGCGAGTCGTTCCGAGGAGCACGTGGTCTCGGTCGGCGCCAGGTCTGCCAGAGACCGCAGGTAGACGGGCAGGCGCGCAACCGTTGCGGCGGGTATGTCGCGATTCACATTTCCAGGTTACCCCTGAAGTCAGGATCCAGAATCGCGTGACCGGGTTCGCTGCAGCCGGGCTCTGACTGCGGCCAACCAGGCGTCCGGGACCGAGATCCGCCCCTCGGCCAGCACCTGATCTCTCGCATCGAGCACGACCGGCACCCGGGTCGCATAGAGGCGGCGATGATCGGCCTCGTCCAGAGCTTCGGTGACGATCCGGAGCCCGAGAAGTTGTGCCGGACCCCGCAGCCGATCGAGTGCGACGTCACACAACGAGCAGCGGTCACCGACGACGACCCTCAGGATTCGCTGTGCAGCCATCGCACTAACGTTCCATGCGGATGAGACCCGTCACCGCACTCGTCACCCTCGGGCTCCTCGCACTCATCGTCGGGGCCTTTCTCCTCAAGGTTCAGCTCACCGGGCTGACGCCCTGAATCTGCACGGGGGCAGCCGTCGAGCGCAGCGTCACAGCGATGCCCTCTTCGAGCGGGAAGTCATCGACCGCACGACCCTGCCGCACGGCCACGGCGATCTGACCATACGAGTCCACGTGGAGCAGGCCCTCGCCGATCTCGACGTCGCCATAGGCGCGGCCGTAGACGATGGTGTGCTCGATGGCGCCGATGCGGAGCACCACGTCGGCCCCTTCTGCGATTCCCACGAGCGCCAGGTCGTCGGGAGTGATGTTCGTCTGGGCGTTGCCGAAATGGTCGACCCAGAGAACCTCGCCCCGGACCGCACCCTCGTCGTGTTCCACGAGCGGCACCATGAGCGGCGTCACCGAGTCGGTGTCGACCGGAGGGCCGATCTCGTCGATGCTCGCCTGGCCCGAGGCGAGGACGGCCGCAGCCGGGCCGAACAGATCCCGGCCATGGAACGTCTCCCCCGCCGACGGCAGCCTCAGCTCGGGGTTCTCGATGGCGACGATCTTGGACGCCCCGCCCACCATGGCGACGGCGGGCGCCAGCAGCCCGTTGTCGGGACCGACGAAGTAGCCCCACTCGGTCTCCGCGACGATGGCTTTGCGGGTGGTGCCCACGCCTGGATCGACGACGGCGAGCATCACGCCCTGCGGCATGTACTGGACGGCCCGCAACAGGGTCAGCGCACCGGCGCGAACGTCGCCCCTCGGCACGCCGTGGGTGACGTCGTGCACTCGCACCTCGGGTGCGATCCGAGCGATGACGCCGTGGACCACGCCCACGAACTCGTCGTCGAGGCCGAAGTCGGACAGGAAGGAGACCGGGAGTGACATGGCCGCAAGCGTACCGTGACCGGACGCCGTCGAGTCAGGTCGTCGGGGGGCACCGACGCCCTCGGTAACGTGGCAGGTCCGTGACTGCGACCTCGACGCCCCGGCCGCCAACTCTGCGCTCCGCGCTCTCGCGTGGACTGGCGCTGGTGCGCGTGCTCGTCGGCATGCACCCGGTTGCCTTCGTGCTCGCGGCCGGTGGCGCCGCCGCGTTCGTGAGCGCCATCGTGGCGGCCGCAGTGGTCATCGGGAACGTCACAGACACGATCATCGTGCCGGTCCTGGACGAGGGCGTCGACCCCGCCGAGATACTGCTCCCCGGCGTTTTGGCCGTGGTTGGCGTGGCCACCTGGAAGGCGATCGGCATCGTGCTGCGGCGCGCCGCCGCCGGCTGGCTCCAGTTCCGAACCCAGGCCGACGTCCGCGAGCAGCTCATCGACCGGATGCTGCGCCTCGAGCTCGCGTGGCACAACAAGCGCGGCGTCGGCGATCTCCTCGCCGTCACAGACACGGACGCGCACCAGGCGACCTTCATCCTGGCTCCGCTCCCCTATGCCACCGGGGCATCGCTGCTCCTCATCGGGTCGATCGTCACCGTCGCCTTCATCGACCCGATCATGGCGGCCTTCGCCACCTTGGCCCTGGTCGTGGTCACCTCCGTGGATCTCCACGGGGCCTTTCGCATGTTCGACGCCTTCGAGGAGGTGCAGCGCCGCCGCGGCACGGTGGCACAGGTCGCTCACGAGTCGTTCGACGGCGCCCTCACCGTGAAGGCACTGGGAAGGGCCGCGTACGAGACCGACAGGATGCGCCGCACTTCCGACCACCTGCGCGACCAGGTCGTCACCGTGGAGAGACGGCTCAACATCTATCGGGTCGCCGTCGAGGGGCTGCTCTCGGCGATGACCCTTCTCGTCGTGATTCTCGGAGCCGTTCGCATCTCGGCGGGAGCCATGACACCGGGCGACATGATCACGATCGCCTACCTCTTCTCACTCCTCTTCATCCCGATCCGCATCGTCGGCTTCGTGATCTGGGACATGGCGCACTCGACGGCGGCGTGGGAGCGGGTCGAGGCAGTTCTCGCCGCCGACCATCTCGTCGACTACGGGATGCTGTCGCACCGCACCGACGAGTCGGGCGCCGAGGTGGCCTCGCAGGCCGTCGACTTCTCCCACGGGGACGAGCTCATCCTGCGCAACGTCCACCTGACGATCCCGGAGGGACGGACCGTCGCCGTCGTCGGCGAGACCGGCTCGGGCAAGTCGACGCTGGTGACGCTCATGGCCCGGCTGTGGGATCCGACCGGCGGGAGCATCCACCTGGACGGCCGTGACCTCCGGGACTTCGCCAGGTCGGCGCTCGCCGGCGAGGTCGCGTTCGTCCCGCAGGAGGCCTTCCTCTTCTCGGACACGGCGCGTGCGAACATCGGATTCGGCTCGAACGCGACGGAGGCCGAGGTCGTAGCGGCGGCCCGCCTCGCCGCCGCCCATGACTTCATCATGGAACTGCCCCACGGCTACGACACGCTGGTCGGCGAACGGGGGGCGACGTTGTCGGGTGGCCAGCGCCAGCGGATCGCGCTCGCCCGTGCCCTGGTGAGACGACCCCGGCTGCTGATCCTCGACGACGCCACCTCGGCCGTCGACCCGAGCGTCGAGACCCGCATCCTCACGACGCTGAAGGAGGCCGATCTCCCCTCGACCATCATCATCGTCGCCTACCGACGTTCCTCGATCGGGCTCGCCGACGAGGTGCTCTTCATCGAGGACGGCACGGTGGTGGCCCATGGCTCCCACGACGAGCTCATGCAGCTCCCGGCATACTCGGCCCTGTTGCTCGCCTACGAGCACGACCGCCCGGGAGGTGCCGCATGACCCGCTCCCGTGGGACGGTCGAGGTGCTGCGCACCGCGCTGCGCATCGTCCCGGAGTTTCGCCGCGGCCTGATCCTCACCCTGCTGATGGCGACCGCCGGCACCGGCTTCCAGCTCGTCGTCCCGGTCGTGATCCAGCGCATCGTCGACGGCGAACTGCTCGGTGGGGACGAGGTGGACATCGGGACGGTCCTCACCCAAGGCGCCATCGCGCTCATCTTCCTCGTGGCCGCCGTCGTCGTGCGGGGCGGGGCGTTGGTCCGGATGGTGACGAGAGCTGCGAACGGCTTGTCTGACCTGCGGGTCATGACCTTCGCCCACCTGCACCGGCTGAGCGCGCTGTACGTCCAATCCGAACGAAGAGGAGCGCTTGTCGCCAGGGTCACATCGGACGTTGAGACCATCCAGCAGTTCGTGCAGTGGGGCGGGATCGGCCTCGTCGTCGGTGTCGCCCAGGTGGTGTTGGCGATCTCCGCGATGGCCGTCTACCGCTGGCAGCTGGCGGTCCTGATGACCGTCGCCGTGCTCATCTACACGGTGCTGCTCGTGTGGTTCCAGCGGATCCTCCGTCGCGCCCACGACCGGGTCCGCACGACGGTCGCCACAAGCCTGGGCACGATGGGCGAGTCGATCTCCGGCCTCTCGATCGTGCGGGCCCACGGCGCCGAGGACGCGGCGCTCGACAAGGTCGCCGACGCCCTCGACGACCAGTTCCGCGCGGAGTTCCGCACCGGGCTGCTCGGTGCCTCGCTGTTCTCGAGTGCCGAGTTGTTCGCCGGGCTCATCACGGCGGCGGCCATCGGCGTCGGTGTGCTCGCCGGTGACGGCTGGGGCATGTCGGCGGGCACGCTTCTCGCGTTCCTGTTCCTCATCAACCTGCTCGTCGAACCGGTACAGACGCTGGTGGAGACGCTCGACCGGGCCCAGTCGGCGGCTGCAGGGCTGGCCCGGATCCTCACCGTGCTCGACGAGCCGGTCGACATCGCCGATCCGGGCGAGATCGGCGTGGCACTCCCCGCCGGCGTGCTCGACGTACGGTTCCGCGGCGTCCGGTTCCGCTACCCCACCGGTGGCGACGTGCTGCGCGACATCGACGTGCACATCGCCCCGGGACGCAAGATCGCCGTCGTCGGCGAGACCGGTTCCGGCAAGTCGACGTTCACCAAGCTCGTGACCCGCCTGCTGGATCCGACCGAGGGCGTCGTCGAAGTGGGTGGGGTCGACGTCCGGCAGGTGCAGTTCGAGAGCCTGCGATCGCGGCTGGCGTTCGTGCCCCAGGAGGGCTTCCTCTTCGACTCGACCATCGCCGAGAACGTGCGATACGGCCGTCCGAAGGCCAGCGACGCCGACGTCATCGACGCCTTCGCCGACATGGGCCTCGCCGACTGGATCGAAGCCATGCCGAATGGCATCTACACGTACGTCGGCGAGCGGGGCAACCGACTCAGCGCCGGGGAACGGCAACTCATCGCCCTGGTGCGCGCCTGGATCACGGCACCGGACCTGCTGGTCCTCGACGAGGCCACCTCTGCCGTCGACCCGGCGCTGGAGGTGCGGCTGCGACGCGCCATCGAACGGCTCACCGCGGGGCGCACGAGCATCACGGTTGCACACCGACTGTCGACCGCCGAGGCGAGCGACCGCATCCTGGTGTTCGACCGGGGGCTCCTCGTCGAGGAAGGCCACCACGACGAGCTCCTCGCACTCGGCGGCGTGTACGCCGCGCTTCAGGCGGACTGGGCGGCGGGCACCCAGGGCCCGGGACACGCTCCGGCGCCGTTGGGCTGACGTCAGCGGGCCGGGAACCGACCCGCCCTGGCCAGCGCCGACGGCAGCGTCCTGCCGAGCCGCTCCCCCAGCCAGTCCCCGAGCGCTGCAAGGGCGTCGCCGTCGAGCCCACTGTCGTAGCCGCTGCGGTCGAGCAGATACACGAGATCCTCCGTGGCGACATTGCCGGTGGCGTTCGGGGCGAAGGGGCAGCCCCCGGCGCCTCCGACCGACGCATCCAACGTCCGCACACCGGCATCCAGCGCGGCCTGGGCGTTGGCGATGGCGGTGTTGCGCGTGTCGTGGAAGTGCACCCGGCGCGATATGTCGCCGACGGCCTGCCGCACCCGTTCGAGCACATCGGTGACTTGCGTCGGAACCGCCACCCCGATCGTGTCGCCCAACGAGATCTCACCGACACCGGCCGCGGCCCCGCGGCGGACCAGCTCGACGACGGCGTCGGGATCGACCTCACCGTCGAACGGGCACCCGAAGGCCACCGAGATCGTCAGCGATGTCGCGAGCCCCGCGGCTTCGGCTCGCGGCACGAGCGTCTCGAGCTCGCTCATCACGTCGTCGACCGGTCGATTCTGATTCGCCATCGAAAACCCTTCGGTGGCGGCGACCACGAAGCCGACCTCGTCGACAGCGGTGTCGACCGCACGGTCGAGCCCCCGTTCGTTGAGGACGAGGCCGATGTAGGACACGCCATCGGGACTCGATCCCAGCTCCTCCATCACCGCCTCGGCATCGGCCATCTGCGGGACCAGACGGGGGTGCACGAACGACACGGTCTCGATCCGGCGAGCGCCGGCAGCGACGGCACGGTGGATCAGCTGGACCTTGTCGGCGATGGCCAGCGACGTCGCCTCGTTCTGGAGCCCGTCACGGGCCCCGACCTCCACGACGGTGACGGTGTCGGTGGTGCTCACCCGGCGAGCCTATCGTCCCGCAGGCACCCGACGGACTGGACGATGCCATGCGCAGGCTGGACCGAGACGAGACGTACGCGTTTCTCGCAGAAGGTTCCCGTACCGGAAAGTTGGCGACGGTGCGCGCGAATGGTCGTCCGCACACGGCGCCGATCTGGTTCGTCATCGACGGCGACGACCTCGTCTTCATGACGATGGAGACCTCGGTGAAGGCCCGCAACATGCGTCACGATCCGCGGGTGGCCCTGACCGTCGACGACGAAGAGTTCCCGTACTCCTACGTCATCGTCGAGGGCACCGTGACGATGACCCACGACGTCGACAAGCTCGAGTGGTCGACGCGGATCGCCCGGGGCATGGTCGAGTTCACCGCCAGCCGCAACGCCGATCCGCACGAGTTCGTGGTCCGACTGACGCCGACGAAGCTCATCGGCAAGTCCGACGTGGCGTCGTAGGGGCCCGTCGCACCGCCACCGGTAGGGTGGCCGCCATGTCACTGTCTACCGCGCCCCGGCGCCTCTGGAACCGGCTGCTGAACGTCGGCTCCTACCCGACCGAGGGCTCTGCCCAGGCCGGTCGGCGGCGTATCGTCATCGGCTACATCGTGTTCGGTGTGCTGGCTCGTGCGCCTTTCGCACTCGACGCTCTGAGCGCAGGGCGTATCACCTCAGGAGTCACCAATCTGCTGGCAGCCGTTCCCCCGTCGGTCGGACTGGTCGTGCTGGCAAAGCGTCCCGAGTGGTTCTCGGGCGTGGTGCACGTCCTACTCGGCAGCATCATTCTCGAGAACCTCGTGCCGACGGTGTTACTCGGCGGGGTTCTCGAGGCGCAATTGACGATCGCATGGGCCGTCCTCGCCGTGATCGGGGCGCTCATCGCTCTCGATCGGCGGGCGGCGTTCGTGTGGTTCCTCGTCGTCGTCGTCTCCATGGTTCTCGCAGCGGTGCTGCCCGAGTGGATCGAACCCGTGGCGAGGGCCGAGGCCACCGGGATCAGCGAACTCATGGGAACGCTGATCGGGGTGGCCGTCTTCTCCTATGCAGGCATGGCGTATTTCGTGCGCCAGCGGGATCGGTTCCAGAAGGAGTCGGACGATCTCCTCCACAACATCCTGCCCGACGAGATCGCCACTCGTCTCAAGGTCGAGCACTCGATGATCGCCGACGACTTCGAGGAGGCGTCGGTACTGTTCGCCGACGTCGCCGGCTTCACGCCGATGTCGGCGACCATGACGCCTCCGGAGCTGGTCGGGCTGCTCAACTCCGTGTTCACCACCTTCGACGGATTCGTCCTCGAACTCGGGCTCGAGAAGATCAAGACGGTCGGCGACGAGTACATGGTGGCGGCGGGCGTCCCTCACCCGCGACGCGACCATGCCCACGCCATCGCCGAGCTGGCGCTGCGGATGCAAGAGCACTGCGCAGAGCACGATTTCAACGGCCACCGGCTCAGCATGCGCATCGGCATCAACTCCGGCCCTGTGGTCGCCGGCATCGTGGGCACCCACAAGTTCGCCTACGACCTGTGGGGCGACGTGGTCAACACGGCGAGTCGGATGGAATCCCACGGCGTCGCCGGGTCGATCCAGATCAGCGGAGCGACCTACGACCTCATCGCCGACGAGTTCGCCTGCGAACGCCGCGGCACCGTCGAGGTCAAGGGCAAAGGCGAGATGGAGACGTACTTCCTGGTGTCACGGCGCGATGTGGGAGCGAGTACCGAGGCGTCCGTGACGGAGTGAGGCACGACCGCTGGTGGCAACTACGTAGCCCGCACGCTGATGTGCCGCTCGGCGCTATTGGACGGTCGGAGCGTTCTCACCCGATATCGGGTGTTCGGTGCGGCAGGGGTCTGAGGAGATCCTCGTTCCCCTGTTGACTGGTGAGCATCACGGAGGGTCAGGCTGTTCGGAGGAGGCTGTCGATGTGCTCGAGGCTCTCTGTGACGAAGGTCGCGGGGTCGCCCGCAACCGGGCGCCACGACGCGGTGGCACTCCGGAGGTCTGGTGGGGCGTTGATGAAGGCCTCGATGATGGCCGGAC
>CAYFYC010000082.1:0-3486 GCA_964347305.1 uncultured Acidimicrobiaceae bacterium
TGGCGTCCCTACGAGCCCGACCCCGACAGCACGGTCACGGGCATCCTCATGCAATCGGGGCCGCTCCCGGCACCCGAACTGGGCCGCGACATCGAGCTGGTGGCGTGGCTGCCCCAACACCACGTCGACGACAGGTTCCAGGTGCTCTACATGCACGATGGCAACAACCTGTTCGACGAACCCCGGTCGTACTCGGGCGAGTGGGGTGTGGACGAGACCATGACGGCGCTGGCCGCAGAGGGCATCCATGCCATCGTCGTCGGCATCCCCAACGCCGGCGAGGATCGGATCTCCGAGTACATGCCCTGGGAGAGCAACATCGACGGCGCACCACCTCGGGGGGTGGAGTATGTGGAGTGGATGGTGGGGACCGCCAAGCCCTTCGTCGACGCCACGTTGCAGACGCTGCCCGGGAGAGAGACGACCGGAGTCATGGGCTCGTCGCTCGGGGGGCTGATCTCGCTCTACGCATTCCACCTCCATCCGGGCGTGTTCTCGAGGGTGGGGGCGATGAGCTCGGCGTCGTGGGTCACGGACGAGTTCTGGCCGTACATGCAGAGCCATCCCCGGACCGACGGCAAGGTGTATGTCGACGTCGGGACCAACGAGATCGACGGCGACCCCGAGGAGAACGAGGCCTACGAGGAGGAATTCGCCGCCCTCGTCGAGTTCTATGCATCGTTCGGCGACCGTCTCCTCACCGTCCGCGAAGAAGACGGCATCCATCTCGAGAGCGCATGGCGGCGGCGTCTCCCGGATGCTCTGCGCTTCCTGCTCGCATGAACGAGTGCCAGCTGCGCGTGTACCGCATCGCCGACGGCCGGCTCGACGACTTCGTCACCGCCTGGCGAGATGGAGTGAAGCCCCTGCGGGAGCGGTTCGGGTTCGCCATCGATGGCGCCTGGACGGCCCCGGCTACGAGCGAGTTCGTCTGGCTGTTGCGCTACGACGGACCGGGGTCGTTCTCCGATGCAGATGCCGCCTACTACGCCTCCCCCGAGCGCACGCGCCTGGATCCCGACCCTGCCCGGTACATCGTCTCGGCCGCCGAGCGGATGGTCAGGCGCATCGGCTGATCACCTCGATCCCTGCAACATTCGGTCGGTGCGACGAGAATGGAGGATGAGGGACCATCAGGCTTCTCCTCCAGGAGGGCTCACAGATGGAGATCTTCGACACCGAACCGCGTTTCGGGCACGAGCGAGTGTTGCTCGTGTCCGATCGGACGTCCGGATTGCGGGCCATCATCGCGATCCACGACACGACCCTCGGCCCGGCGGCAGGCGGCTGTCGTATGTGGCCGTACGCCTCCGACGAAGCTGCGCTGGAGGACGCGCTGCGGCTGTCGAAGGCGATGACGTGGAAGAGCGCCCTCGCCGGGCTCCCGCTCGGTGGTGGCAAAGCGGTGATCATCGGCAACAGTCGCACCGACAAGACGCCTGAGCTGCTCCACGCCTTCGGCGACGCCGTGCAGAGCCTCGGCGGGCTCTACTGGACGGCGGAGGACGTCGGAACCGGGGTCACCACGATGCGCACGGTCGCCGAACGCTGCGACTACGTGTTCGGCCTCGCCTTCGACCCGTCTCCATGGACCGCATTGGGTGCCTTCGAGGCGATGAAAGCGTGCGTCGAGGATCGGCTGGGAATCACATCGCTCGACGGTCTTCGCGTCGCCGTACAGGGTGTCGGTCACGTCGGCGCAGCACTCGTCGGCCACCTCACCGCCGCCGGAGCGCATTGCCTGGTTGCCGACGTGAATGGTGAGGCCGTGGACAACGTCGTCCGGGCCCACGGTGCGGAGGCGGTCGATGCCGAGAAGATCTTCGAGGTCGACTGCGACGTGTTCGCGCCGTGTGCGCTCGGTGGCGCCGTCAACCACGACACCATCGATCGACTCCAGGCCGGCATCGTGTGCGGTGTCGCCAACAACCAACTCTCCGATGCCTCCATCGGTGTCGCCATCCATGAGCGCGGCATCACGTACGCCCCCGACTTCGTCACCAACTCCGGCGGGATGCTGGCTGCGGCGAGCGGCATCTTCGGCAAGGTCGACGAACCGGACGGCGTCATCAGAGAACGCGTGGTCGGCATCCACGACAGGGTCATGGCGATTCTGGACCGCTCCCGCCGCGAGGCCCGGCCGACTGCCGACATCGCCGACGCCATGGCGAGGGAGGTCGTCCTCGCCGCTCGGTGAAGATCGTCAGGCTTGCTCGACCTCGTCGACGATGCCGACGACGATCGCTCGCACCGGGGCGACCCGTTGCTCGAGGATCTGACGGGCGCCGGTTCCCTCGTCCATGATCAGGACGTGCTCTCCCACGCCCGCGTCGACCACATCCACGGCGATGACGTAGTCGCCCGTCGGTTCGCCGCCGGGGGTGAGGTAGTCGCACAGGAGCAGTCGCTGGTGATCGAAGACGGGCGCACTGATCGTCGATACGACGGTGCCTGCGACACGAGCGAGCTTCACGACGCACCTGCCAGATCGACTTCGTCGACGATCCCGACGATCGCGTGATCGACCGGAACGAACGGCTCCGGCATCGCCTGCGCCGCCTCTCGTGACCCGACGAAGTAGACGAGCTCACCCGGCCCTGCCATGTGGACGCCGTCGGCGGCCACCACGGGACGACCACGCTCATGTTGGTCCCGGGTGAGCGGCTGCACGATGAGAAACCGGACACCTTCCAGGTCGGGGGTGCGTTCGGTGGCCACCACCGTTCCGATGACGCGACCGAGGTGCATGGTTACGCCCCCCTCACCCGGATTGCGAAACGCCCGTCGGCGGCGAGGTTCTCGTCCATCTCGTCGTGGAGCCGAGAGATGACGCGCGACCCGATCACACTGCCATCGGCGCGGCTCACGCCGGCCTCGACAGCCGCCTGCACCTCGACGAGGGGACCTCGGAAGAGCAGGTACCCCTTCCCGCCGAGCCCGTCCGCCATGAAGATCTCACGCAGCGCCACATCGGCTCCCTTGAGACCGGCATCCGCAGCCTCGATGATCGGCGCCACCGACGTCGTCTCGATGACACCCAGTGCCTCGCCCGCCCCGTCGACCCGCGCACCGAGCAGGCCGGCGACGAGGTCGGGGTGCGGGTCGGGTAGGAACATCCGATCGACGACGTGCTCGGCGGCCGTCATGAGCGCCGCATCGATCGCCTCCTCCAACTCGGCGACGGACCCACCGATAAGGATCAGATAGCGGCCGGGCTGCACGGTGCCCGCCCGGATCGTCTCGACGTGCGCCCGCTTGACCATGGCGTCGCCCGCCTCGATGCCGGCCGCGATCGAGCCGAACTCGAGAAGAGCGATGGCTGGGGCGAGGCTCATCGATCACACGATTCGCAGGGCACCGACGACACTCACCCTCCGCGGCCGCGAGAAGGTGCGGGGCCGCGTCATCCCGTCGCCGCTCGGACTGGCGATGGAGAACGACGTGTAGCCCTCCCCACCTTCGCCGAGGCCGGAGAAGAACGACCCG
>CAYFYC010000082.1:3496-12468 GCA_964347305.1 uncultured Acidimicrobiaceae bacterium
TTGGCGACGAAGATCGAGCAATTCATCGCCCTCGCCATCGATGTGATCCGCTCGACGTTCGTCGAGTGGATGCCTGCGGTGTGTCGAAACCCGTGCTCGGCTCGCACCGCCAGGTCGACGGCGGCGTCGAAGTGCGGGACGCGGGTGACGGGGAACACCGGCATCATCTGCTCGGTCCACACGAGGTTGTGGTCGTTGGGGACCTCGGCAACCACCAGGCGGATGTCGTCGGAGACCTGGATGCCGATCTCGGCGAGGATCACCGACGCGTTCTTGCCGATGAAGGCCGGGTTGATCTTGCCCGGCTTGTTGGGCGGCCCCATCTCGGAGAAGATCACCCGCTCCAGCCGCTTGAGTTCATGCTCCTTGAGCACGTAGGCGCCCGCCGCCTCGATCTCACGCAAGAAGCGGTCCGCGACCGAGTCGACGACGATCGCCTCCTTCTCGTCGGTGCAGATGATGTTGTTGTCGAACGACGCGCCTTCGTAGACGGCGCGGGCCGCCCTGGCGATGTCGGCCGTCTCGTCCACCACTGCGGGGGGATTGCCGGGGCCCGCCGTGACGGCGCGCTTGTTCGACGCCAGCGCCTCGCGCACCACCCCGGGACCTCCGGTGACGAGCAGGACGCGAACGTCGGGGTGGTGCATCAGTTCCTTCGCCGAATCGAGCGTGGGCACGGCGACTGCGGTGACCAGGTCGGGCGGACCGCCGGCACCGACGATCGCCCGGTTCAGCAGCCGCACGTTCTCCGCAGAGCAGCGCTTGGCGTTGGGATGGACGTTGAACGCCACCGCATTCCCGGCCGAGAGGATCGAGATGGTGTTGTTGATGATGGTCGAAGTCGGGTTGGTCGTCGGTGTGATCGCACCGACCACCCCGAACGGCGCCCACTCGATGACGGCCATGCCCCTGTCGCCGGTGATGGCATCCGGCTCGAGATCCTCGGGTCCCGGGGCCTTGGTGGTGACGAGCCGGTTCTTCACCACTTTGTCCTCGTACCGACCGAGGCCGGTCTCGGTGTTGGCGAGCATGGCGAGGTGTTCGGCGTTGTCGAGCATCGCAGCCCGGATTGCGTCGATGATCGTGTGCCGGGCCCCCAGCCCCATGTCGGCGAACCGCTCCTGGGCCCGCTTCGCCGCCCCCACCGCGGCCTCGACGGTCGGGTAGATGCCGTCACCCAGCTCGACGTCGCTGTCGAGTTGCTCGGCCGCCGCCACCGACGCCGCCGGCCGGGTCGACGACGTGGCGCCACTCAGGCGAGCTTCGACTCGCTCGATGATCGCCTGGATCTCGGCGTCGGACAGCGTCTTCATGGCCTACTTCCTGTACCGGTCCTCACCGCCCACCTCCCAAGAGTCGACGATCGCCATGACCACGGCGTCGCAGGGCCGTTCGTGGGTCCGCTCGGTCTGGCGCGCCGAGCTGCCGCTGGCGTACATGACCACCTCGCCGACACCCGCCCCGACGGCATCGACGGCGACGACGTAGCCCCCGGTGGGTGCGTTGTCGACACCCAGCTGCTCGAGGAGCAGAAAGGTCAGCCCATCGAGCCGCGGTTCCTTGCGGCTGGCGACCACCGTTCCCGACACTCTGGCCAGTTGCATGGCTCGTCCTCCGTTCGCCGGTCAGGACTCCTGTCGCCCGAGCGGCAAGATGACGTCGATCGAATCGTGCGGGCGGGCGATGACATGGCTGCTGACCAGCTCACCGACGCGCTCGGCGCCGCGCACCCCGGCCTCGACGGCCGCCTTCACCGCAGCGACGTCGCCGCGGATGACCGCCGTGACGTAGCCGCCGCCGGTCTCCTCGTACGACACCAGCTCCACCTTCGCCGCCTTGACCATGGCGTCGGCGGCCTCGACCATCGCCGGAAAGCTCCGGGCCTCGATCATTCCCAAGGCATCAGCCATTGAGTGCTCCTTTGCTCGTCAGGTCTCCGACCCGAATCTGTGTTTCCTCAGAACTCACTTGCTCTGCGCTTTCCCCTTGACCCCCTCGAGCGCAGCGATCGCGGCGCGCCATCCCACGTCGATGTCCGCCTCCTCGCCGCCGAGATACACGCGGCCCACGGCGCCGAAAGCCCGCACCTCGAGGACGTTGATGGCGGCGGCCTTCTCCGCCTCGTTGGCGGCGAGCGCGGCGTAGGCGGCGGGGTGACACTCGAGGACATAGAGGGTCTGCCCCGGGGTGATCATCTGGCCGTGCCGCATGCGGTTGATGAGCTGCGCCTGGTGGTCGTCGATCCTGCGCACGATCTGGCTCGACAGGATCTCGGGCTTGAGCCGGTCGGACTCCTTCAGCTCGATCGCCTCCAGGATGGCGGCCCCTGCGGCCCGGGTCTCGGCCTGATCCGGGGAGTGCACCTCGAGCAGGCCGAACACCCGCTCGACGATCTGCATGCCGGGCTTGACGGCGTTCGACTTGAGGGCGATGTCGGTGAGGCGGTTGATCTCGATCCCCGGGGAGATCTCCACGAACAACGACGCCTCGTAGGCGAGGGGAAGGAAGCCGGAGGCCGTGGTCCCGATGAAGGCGGCGTACTGCGGCTGCAGGCTGTCGAGGAACACGAACGACCGCAGCTCAATATTGCTCATTGGATGTTCCTCCTGTGACGATGGCGATGCCGGCGGAGGCACCGATCCGTGTTGCGCCCGCCGCGATCATCTCCTCGGCGTCCTCTCTGCTTCGCACTCCCCCGGATGCCTTGATGCCCATCTTCGGACCGACCGTCTCGCGCATCAGGAGCACGTCGTGGACGGTGGCGCCGCCACCGGCGAACCCGGTCGAGGTCTTGACGAAGTCGGCCTTTGCGAGCTTCGACAGATGCGAGGCCCTGACCTTCTCCTCGTCGGTGAGCAGGCTGGTCTCGATGATGACCTTGGCGAGCGCTCCCGCCTCGTGGCAGGCGTCGGTCACCTTGGCGATGTCCGTGCGCACCTCGTCGTCGAGTCCCGACTTGGGAGCGCCGATGTTGAGCACCATGTCGATCTCGCGGGCTCCGTCGCGCAGTGCTCGTCGCGTCTCCATGGCCTTGATCTCCGGTGGTGTGGCGCCGAACGGGAACCCGACCACGGAACACACGGTGACCTCCGTCCCGCGCAGCCGCTGCGCCGCCCGTTTCACCCACGCCGGGTTGACGCACACCGAGGCGAAGCCGTACTCCTTGGCCTCGTCGCAGAGCGTGTCGATGTCGTCGGCGGTCGTCTCCGGCTTCAACAGGGTGTGATCGATGTACTTGGCCAGATCGCGCGGGACGTCGGACCCGTTGCCGTTGTAGCTGACCCGGGTGGCGCCGGTGGCGACGACACTGCGGACCCTCTCCGGGCTGTGCGCCGCACACGAGCCGTGACAATCGGCGCACGGATCGCTGTCCTGCAGCGCCGCGAGCACTTCCCTGGTGACCGCTTCGATGAGGGCTTCCTGGGTCACGATGCGCTCCTGAGGTAGCCGTGCTCGATGCTGGTGATCTTGGCGACGCGGTTGGCGTGGCGTCCCTCGGCCCACGGCGTGGCGAGCCACGTCTCGACGATCTGCAGCGCCAGTGACGTTCCGATGAGCCCGGCGCCGAGCGTCAGCACGTTGGCGTGGTTGTGTTCCCGGCTGTTCCGTGCCGAGGAGAGGTCGTAACACGAGGCCGCCCGCACGCCGGGCACCTTGTTGGCGACCATGGCGGAGCCGATACCGGCTCCGTCGACGATGATCCCGTAGGTCGCCTCACCCGCGGCAACTGCGCGAGCCACCGCATGGGCGAAGTCCGGGTAGTCGACCGATGCCGTGCTGTCCGTCCCGCAGTCGATCACGGTGTGCCCGGCTTCCTTGAGGCGGAAGCCGATGCGCTCCTTGAGCGCGTATCCGCCGTGATCCGCCCCGACGGCGATGGTTGGAGTGCCCAGATCTGCAGATCGCGCAGAAGAAGGTGCAGATTCTGCAGATGTCGGCGCCAGCCCGGCGACGACACGGCTCACGACGGCGCGAACAGTTGCTTCGGATGCGGTCATCTCGACCTCGATCGTGACGAGGGCAGCGGGCGTCGGTTGGTCGGACGGTGCGATCGCTTCGTTGGGCCGTGCGAATCCTCGATCGCGACGTCTTCCGGCTCTCTGGCGAGCGCGATCAGCGTCCGGAGCGGGCCGGCCATGGGGCTCGACGGGTCGATTTCGATCGTGCGCGACCGTCCCACGCGTTCTTCAACGACCACACCGGTTTCCAGCAGGCGATTCACCTCGCGCATCACCGTCGTCTGGTCGACATCGATCGCCTCTGCGAGGTCGGTGAGGGTCCGGGGCGAATCCGTATGGAAGAACAACTCCATCAGCAGATCTTTCAGTGTCTCGGTCCGCAGGATCGGCTCGATGTTCTGCACTTGTCGCAGTATATTCTGCAAATCACGCAGAACAAGGACCTCAGTACACGTTGCGGGGCACAGAACGGAACGCCGGTCCGACGGGCGCGGTAGCATCCGGGATCCGCCGGGAGGGATGGCCGAGCGGACGAAGGCAACAGTCTTGAAAACTGTCGAACCCTTCTCGGGTTCCGTGGGTTCGAATCCCACTCCCTCCGCCGCAACGGCCGGCCGAATCACGAGAGAAGGACATGGCGCGACGACCAGAAGACGTGAGCCGGGTCCTGGTGTCCCTTCTTCGCGACGGCGACATCGACGGGTTGGAGGAGCTGTACGAACCCGGTGCCGTCTTCGCCGACGACGACGGTCTCGCCGTCGGGTGGCCGGCGATCGCCCGAGCCCACAGGGCCTTTCTCGAAAGCGGGGCGGTTCTCGGCCTCGGTGACCCACTGGTCATCGAAGCCGGTGATCTCGCCCTGGTGCAGTGGACGTGGACCGTCACCCGGGATGATGGGTCGGAGCTGTCGGGCGCCAGCGCCGAGGTGTTGCGCAGGCAGGCAGACGGAACCTGGCGATTCGTGATCGACAACTCCGATGGAGCGTCGCTCATCGGGCGAATCTGAGATCGACCCGACTGGTGTCGATCAGGTCAGGGCTCGAGAAACACCTTGCCGTTGGGGGTGGCGAGCTCTGCCGGAAGCCGGCTCATCGCCTCCTCGAGGGACAGTACGGCGGTGACGTCCGTCCTCCACTCCCCCGTAGCGAATCGGCTCTGCGCCGTCTGGATCGCGGCCGCCTTCTCCTCCATCGGCGTATCGCGCATCCAGCGCGTCAGCCAAAAGCCCTCGATGTGCTTGTTCATGAAGATGAGCTGACCCGGCTCGACCAACGTCGGGAGCTCGGCGTCGAGCTTGCCGTAGATCACCCAGCGGGCATGGCGACCCATGACGTGGAACACCCTGGCGCTCAGTTGGTTGGCGACCGCATCGAGGAAGACGCGCGGCTTCTCCTCACGCACCACGGCGCGCAGACGGGATGCGAAGTCCTCCCCCTCGATGTTGAGGACATGAGCCGCACCCAGTCCTTCGAGCAGCTCGATCTGGCTGTCCCGACGCACCAGTGCGATGGGCCGGAGCCCCTTCTCTGCCGCCAGCCCGATCATCAGCTTGCACAGCTGACTGGCCCCGGCGGAGACGATGAACGACGGCGCGCCCTCCCCCTGGACGATGTCGAGCATGGCCAGCGCCGTCAGCGGATTGACGATCATGGCGGCACCGTCCTCGTCGCGAACCCCGTCCACGAGCGGGATGCACAACGCCGCGTCGGCGATCGAGTACTCCGCCCACGTCCCGGGAACCCCGACGGCGGCGACGAAGGCCACCCGCCGACCCACGAGGCGATCGGCGAGGGATCCGCCGCCCGACGCCACGACCTCGCCCACGCCTTCGAAACCCGCGGCGTTGCCCTGGATCCTGGGCTGGCCGTACAACCCCTGGATGAACATCTCATCAGACGGGTTCACCGCAGCCAGCGCCACCCGGATCCGAACCTGGCCCTCGCCCGGTTCCGGCACGGGCAGTTCACCCAGCCGCACAAAGGGATCCATCTCCGTGAGCGTCGGGTCGTCGGGCATCTCGCGCTCGTAGCCATCGTGCTTCAGGATGAGCGCCCGCATCGTGTCCGCCATGGATCCATCGACTTTCTCGGGAGATCGCGGAGTGTATCAAGAGGCCCGGCGCCGTGACCGACGCTCACCCGCGCCACTCCCACCGCAGGAGACGGGCCATGATCGGGACGCCGGCACTGGTGAGCACGCCGCCCACGAGAAGGGCCGACCCGTAGGCCGCGGCCACGGCATCGGCAGCCACGAGTGCCTCGGACCCCGACTCGCCGGCGAGCAGCGAACGCACCAGCTCCACGTCGGGAATCCGGCTGCCGAGCACGATGAGGAGCACAGCGCCGCCGACTGCGACACCCAGCGTGAACCCGGCGTTGCGACCGAGGTCGTGCACGGTCGTCACCCGTCCGAGCTCGTCATCAGGCGTGACGTACCGCACCATCTGCAGCGACGTGTTGGTCGCGGTGCCGATGCCCACGCCGACGAGGGTGAGAGCCAGGAATACCGCCCAGAGCGGACCATCGACGAACACGACAGCGGCCGCGGCGAAGAGGGAGGACGCCGTCAGCGCCGGGCCCGCAGTCGCCAGGACCGGAGCATGACGCCGCTGCTTGAAGAGCGCCGCCCCATTGGCGCCGAAGGTCCAGCCGATCGTGACGAACAACACCGACCAGGCCACGAGAGCCTCGGAGCCGTCGCGGGCCGCCGCCACATACAGCGGCGTGTAGGTGTACGCACCGATGGCGCCGGCGAGCAGCAGTCCGATCCCCAGGTTCAGATAGCCGTAGGGCCGTCCCATGAGGTGCCGCAACAGCACGATCGGTTGGTCGGTCTGATCGTGATGCCGCCGGTAGGCGAACGCACCGACGACCGCCACCACTCCAGCCGCCAGCGACGACCAGCTCAGCCACCCGACCGCCATGACGAGCGCCACGAAGACCGTGGCCACGAGCGCCGTGCCCGGCACGTCGATCTGGACCTTGGACCCGGCGACCGGGCCCGGCAGCGTGTTCCATGCCAGGGCCGCTCCGACCAGACCGAGGGGAACGATGAGGAGGAAGATCCACTCCCACGACAGCACCGTGAGCACCACTGCGGCGATGCCCGGTCCTGCAACGCCGAGCACACCCCACACCGTCGCGTTGGCCGCATAGCCCCGACCCACGAGGTCGGCCGGGTACACGAGCGGGACGGCCGACAGCGAGCTGGCGAAGACGAGCCCACCGCCGATGCCATGGATGACACGAGCTGCGACGAGGAACTGCATCGTCGGTGCCGCCGCGGCGAGGAGCGACCCGAGGATGAACACGGACACGCCGACACGGAACACCGCGCGCACGCCGACGCCGTCGATGAACTTGCCGGACGTGACGGATGCCACGGCGTTTGCGGCCAGGTACCCCGTGACGATCCACGGCAAGAGCGCGACGTCCCCGAGGTCCTCCGCGATCTCGGGGGTCGCCGCCAGCACACCGAGGCTCTCGAACGCGGACAGCGCCACCATGGTGTAGATGGCGATGGAGAGCCGCCGGTAGCGGCGCGAGAGGAGGCCAGGTGTGGCCGACATCGTCGCAACCGTACTCCGATGCGCTGCCGATGAACCACCTCGATCGATCGCTAGCTTCACGCCATGCACCCGGGTCGCATCCGCACCTCCCTGATCACCATCTACCTCGCGAAGCTGTGGCTCAACACCGGAGCGCGGTTCGTCTATCCCTTCTTGCCTGCGATCGCCCGGGGTCTCGGCGTTCCGCTCGAAGCGGCCGGTCTCCTGCTGTCGGTGCGGTGGCTGTCGGGGCTGGCCACACCGGTCGTGGTGAAGGTCGTGTCACCGGCGGAGCAACGCCGCCGCCTCGCCCTGCTCGGTATCGGCCTCGGAGCGGCGGGGGCGGCGATCACGACGAGCGGCCTCTTCGCCCTCGCCCTCGTCGGATTCGTGCTGCTCGGCATCGGCAAGCCGACGGCGGACGTGGCGTTCCAGGCGTACCTCGCCGACGAGATCCCGTATCACGAGCGAGGTCGGGCGATCGCGTTCACCGAGTTGGCGTGGGGGTCATCCCTGCTCTTCGGTGCCCCCCTTGCCGGCTGGCTGCTCGCCACATGGGGCTGGCAGACACCCTTCGGAGTGATCGCCACGGCGCTCCTCGTCCTGATGGTCCCGGTCCACGGCCTCGTCGGCGCGAATCGCGCCGGCAGCGCCGCACCGCCACCGGCCACCCCGCTGCGGCTCGATCGTTCGATGGTTGCGTTTCTCCTCGCCGCCGGGCTCTTTGCGCTCTCGGCCGAGTTCGCCTTCGTCGTCTTCGGGGCGTGGCTGGAGAATGCCTTCGATGCGACGCTGGTCGGGCTGGGGACCACAGCCGTGTTCGTCGCTCTGGGCGAGCTGGTCGGCGAAGGCGTGAGCTTCGGCTTCGCGGACAGACTGGGCAAGCGCACGGTGATCGTGGCCGGACTGCTCGTTTCGATCGTCGGCTACGCAGTGGTGCCGCTCGCCGGCACGTTCCTCGTCGCGATCCTCGCCTTCACGATCGCGTTGGGTGGGTTCGAGGTGGCGATCGTGTCGTCGATCCCGCTGGCGACGGAGCTCGCCCCTGGGGCCAGGACGCGCTTCCTGGCGCTGATGATCGTGGCGCTCGGTGTTCTGCGGGCTGTCGGAACCGCTGCAGGCGTGCCCGTGTTCACCCGGTTCGGGATCACCGCCAACATGTGGGTCGCCATC
This sequence comes from uncultured Acidimicrobiaceae bacterium, assembly GCA_964347305.1. GTDB lineage: Bacteria > Actinomycetota > Acidimicrobiia > Spongiisociales > UBA5794 > CAYFYC01. The sequence goes on from CAYFYC010000082.1 coordinate 12,176, forward strand.
GTCGCCAACATGATCGCCATCGTGCTCATCGTGCGTTTCGTCGAGGAGCGGGGTCACACCGACGCCAGATCGTCCCCACCCCGCATGGGGTAGCATTTCGAGGTGCTGAGCGGGGCGCTAGGGGTGCCCTGTACCCGAAATCCTCTTCATGCGGGGCTGATCCCCCGCCCGAGGACGAGCCGTGCGAGCGGTGGCCACGGGAAGCCGATGATGAAGGTCGGGTCCGCATACGGCGGGACGCCGTGAACCGGGTCAGGTCCGGAAGGAAGCAGCCCTAAGCGGTCTGCCCCGGG
>CAYFYC010000083.1:0-11404 GCA_964347305.1 uncultured Acidimicrobiaceae bacterium
GGGGACGATCCACGACGAAGGGGACCGCTGCAGCGGTCCCCTTTCTCATGTGCCGAGCTCGAGGTGATGTGAGATCAACCGCCCGGCACGAGCAGCACGAAGCTCCGGTCCCCGGCCCGTTCGGCCCACCCCGCCTCTCTGAGCACCTCCACCACCGGCGCGTCCACGGCTACGAGCGCCTGTTCGACACCGAGGTCGGCGAAGAGCCGGAGGACCCCGTCACCACGCATCGCCGCCCCCAACGTCGTGAACCCCGCTGCGCCGTACAGCTCGGCCCGATCGTCGATGAACACCTGGCGATCGGGACCGACGCTCCAGATCAGGTAGCCACCCACGGCGTCGTCGTGGAACACCCTGCCCTCTGCGAGCGCTGCCACCACGTCGTCGGACGGGAAGCGCTCGCGGTCGAAGCGGTGTGGCGAGACGGCGACCACCACGAGGAGCACGAGGAGCGCGGCCATCAGCGCTGCGTTCACGACCGGCAGCTCTGAAGGCCGCCGCCTGGTTCCCGCCGTGGTGCCGGCAGGGAGCAGCCGCGCCGCAACGACCGGAGCGACGACGATGAGGGCGGGCAACAGGTTGCGCACGGCTGCGAACCCGAACAGCGCGAACGGCACCACCATCACGAGATCGGCGACATCGAAGCGCCGCATCACGGCGAGAACGAGCAGCAGTGCGATCACCAGGAAGAAGGGAGCCGCCCTGAGGTCGGTCGGCGAGGGTCTGGCCCATTCTTCGATGAAGCCCAGCGTCTCCCGGCTCTGCATGAAGTCGATGAGGATGCCCCACACTGCGAACCCATGTGCGCTGAGCGATGCCGCCAGACCGGCGCCGGCGGTCACCGCCGCCCTGACCGGGCTCCTGCGACGGATGGCGTCGAGCCCCAGCACACCGAGACCGAGCACGAACGAACCGTGGAGCGACGCCCAGAGCCACACCAGCGCCGGCGCCAGCCAGAGCTCACCCTCATCGTCGTCGACGAGCAGGGTCACGGCCGCCAGCAGCGGATACGTCAGCACCACCGGACGGGGCACGGCGAACGAGAAGGCCTGGAACACGAAGAGCAGGCCCACGCCGACGAGCGCCGGCAGCGATGCACCGAGCCGGGAGCCGCGGAGCACGACGAGGAGCCCGGAGGTGAGCAGCGCGACGAGGACGAGCAGCACCGACCATCCCACGCCGTCGAAGACGCGCTCGAGCCACCCGTAGCCGAGCTCGGCCAGCCACGACTGGGTACGCCACGCCTCACCACCGGACGTGTACGAGAAGGGATCGGCGCGCAACACCTCACCGGCGTCGAGCTGCTCCGTTCCGGCGCGCACGTGCCACAGGAAGGAGTTGTCGCTGATCGGCCGGCTCAGCGGCGTGACGAGCGCCACGAACGGCGCCAACAGCCAGACGTGTCGTTGCCGGACCGCCCGGCGCAGGCCGGCCATGCCGGAGCTCCTAGAGGTTGAGGTTCTCGACGATCTGGATCGCCGCAGGGCCGATGAGCACGACGAAGATCCCGGGGAAGATGCACAGCACCAGCGGGAAGACCATCTTCACCGGTGCGGCAAACGCCTTCTCTTGAGCACGCTGGCGCCGGCGCACCCGGATCTCGTCGGCCTGGACTCGCAGCATCCGGGAGATCGAGACACCAAACGCCTCCGCCTGGTTCATCGAGAGGATGAACGAGTTGAGGTCGTCGACGTCCGTGCGCTCGGCGAGCGCCTTCATTGCTTCATGCCGGCTCACACCGACCCTGGTCTCCTGCAGCATGCGAGAGAACTCGGTGCTCAATTCGCCCGGCACGTTCTCGACGACTCTCGCCAGCGCCGCCTCGAAGCCGAGACCGGCCTCGACGCTGATGACCAGCAGGTCGATGATGTCGGGCAGATCGCGTTCCACCGAGGTTCTCCGCTCCTCGATGCGACGGTTCAACACCGCATCGGGTCCGAAGAACCCCAGCACGAGCGTGAGGGCCGTCACTCCGAGCCGAGCCGTGCCCGTGACGGCTCCCTGCACGAAGAACGCCAGCACCACCGACGTGGCGAGCGTGAGCACGCGGAGGGCCGCCCACGAGTTCGCATCGAACCTCGGGGCGAACCCGGACACGATGAGCCGCTTGTTGGTGCGCTCTGCCCACCCACCGGGGGTGAAGCGCATCGCGAAACGACCGACGCCTGTGACGAGCGGTGCGACGGCACGGCTGGAGAAGTCCTCCTGGAGCATCTCCTGGCGGGTTTGGAGACTGGCGAGTCGGTCCGTCGAGCGTTCACTCGAGCGAACCACACCGAGCCCGATCCAGAACGCAAGGACACCGAAGGCGCCGGCCACGATCGCAGCAACGATCTCGATTTCGAAGGTCATACGTCCACCGTCACGATCTTGTTGAGCCAGGCGATACCGGCGCCGAGCAGCACCAGCACACCACCCATGGCGATGCGGCCGAATGTGTTGTCCAGCATCGGCTGGAGGTAGCTGCGGTTCGTGCTGAAGAGGAACAGGAACAGGAAGAACGGCAGCGCACCGAGGACGATCGCCGAGATCCGACCCTCGGCGGTGAGCGCCTTCATCTCGCGACGGAGACGATTGCGCTGCAGCATGGTGTCGGCGGCGGTCTGCAGGACCTCTGCCAGGTTCCCGCCGACCTCACGCTGAATCGAGATCGCCAGCACCGCCCAGTCGAAGTCCTGCGAGCTCATGCGCTCGGCGACGTCCTTGAGGGAATCCACCGGCGAACGCCCGAGACGGGTCTCGTTGATGGCCCTCTTGAACTCACGACCCGTCGGCTCGGGAGCCTCGTTGGCCACCGCCTCGACGGACTGCAACATCGAATACCCGGCGCGCAGGGACGTCGAGATGAGGTTGAGGGTGTCCGGCAACTGCGACTCGAACTTCTTGCGTTCCCGCGAGGCCACCGTGTTGACCGCCACGCCGAGGACGGCGAGGGTCGCGACACCGATGACGATCGCGACGATGAAGTTCTGGGTGAACAGCCCGAACAGCAGACCGGCCACGATGGCGAGACCGATCGCTCCTGCCACGGCCTCACCGGGCCGCAACGGCAGGTTGGCCTGGGCCAAGGCCGATTCGAGCGCACCCAGCATGCCGCGCTCTGCGGCGACCTCCTCGGCCTGCGCAGCGAACCGGCGGACGACGCGGAACTTCCCGAGGAAGCTCCGCTCCTCGACCGGGGCGGCGAGGGCGCCGAGACGCCCCCGCAGGTCGCGCTCGACGGCGCGATCCGACCCGAAGAGGAGGAAGATCAGGAGAAAGAGTGCGACACCTGCACCAAAGGCCGCTATCTCGATCATTGTTACCGACCTCTGCCCGATGCCATGGGCTCCGGATGGAAGAGCTCCGGCGGCAGCTCGATGTTGTAATCGGCGAGGTGATCGCTGAAGGTGGGCCGGATACCGGCAGCCTTGAGCCTGCCCACGTAGCGGCCGTTCTCGTCGACGCCCATCGAGAAGTCGAAGCTGAAGAGATCCTGCGTCGTGATGATCTCGCCTTCCATGCCGACCACCTCGGTGACCTTGACCACGCGACGGGAACCGTCTCGCAGCCGGGTGAGGTGCACGATGAGATCGACTGCGGAGGCGACCTGCTCGCGGATGGCGCGCACCGGGAGGTCCATGCCTGCCATGAGCACCATCGTCTCGATACGAGCCAAGGTGTCACGAGGCGAGTTCGAGTGGACCGTGGTCAGCGAGCCGTCGTGACCGGTGTTCATGGCCTGGAGCATGTCCAGTGCCGAACCGTCACGAACCTCACCGACGACGATGCGATCGGGACGCATACGCAAGGTGTTGCGCACGAGATCGCGAATCGTCACCTGTCCCTTGCCCTCGATGTTGGGAGGGCGAGACTCGAGCGACAGCACGTGCATCTGGTTGAGCCGGAGCTCGGCGGCATCCTCGACGGTGACGATCCGGTCCGAGTCGGGGATGTACGAGCTCAGTACGTTGAGCAGTGTCGTCTTACCGGAACCCGTGGAACCGGAGACGATGACATTGAGACGCCCCTGCACGCACCGGCGGAGGAACGAGGCGACCTGCTCCGACATCGAGCCGTTGGCGACCAGGTCGTCGGAAGTGAACGGATCGACGGCGAACTTACGAATCGTCAGGAAGGGCCCACCGATCGCCAGCGGGTGGACGACGGCGTTCACACGAGAACCGTCCGGGAGCCGGGCGTCGACCATCGGCGTCGACTCGTCGATGCGACGACCGACCTGACCCACGATCTTCTCGATGATGCGCTCCAGGTGGGTGGCATCGACGAACTTGGTGTCGGTCTTGGTGAGCTTGCCTTCGCGCTCCACCCACACCGAGTGGGGACCGTTGACCATGATCTCCGTGATGGAGGCATCACCGAGGAACGGGTCGATCGGACCGTAGCCGAGCACATCGTCGGCGATCTCCTGCAGCAGTTGCAGACGGTCGGCGCGCGACAGCGGCACCGACTCTTCTTGGTCGAGCGCCCACTCGAGCATCTCCATCACACGGAGCTTCAGCTCGGCATCGGACATCTGGCGGTCGTAGAGCGTCGGCCCGAGGCCCTCGACGACCTTGTAGTGGAGTCGGCGGCGGAGTTCCTGACGGACCTCTCCGCGATGCTCCCCTTCGACGGTCGTCTCGGCTGCCTTCGCTGCGCGGACTCTGTCAGCAAGGCTCATGTGGAACTTCTCCCCTGGTCACAGGTGGTTGCGTGGGCTACCCACGAAACCATCGGCGCCCCTTGTCGTCATCTTCAGCACCTTCTTCGGGCTCGATCGAGCCTCCGCCCTCGCCGACGGCGAGCTTGGCGACGGCGCGGAGGTCACGAGCGACCCGCGAACGAGGATAGAGGGACACCACCGGTTCGCCTTCGTTGACCGCCCGGGGCACGAGCTTGTCGGACGAGACGGCGGCCATCACCTCGAGACCGAGTGAGCGTTCCAGCTCGTCGATGTCGAGGCGTGCCTTCGAGTTGACCCGGTTCAGCACCAGCTTGATCTTCTCGAAGGGGAACTTGATGAGGCGGAGCGTGTCGAGCGCCAGCTTGGCGTTCTTCACGGCCGGCAGATCCATGTCGACCACGAGCAGCACCACGTCGGAGCGCTCGAGAATCGACAGCACGGGCTCGTCGAGGAATGGCGCCGTGTCGATCACGACGTAGTCGAACATGCGCTTGAGCATGCCGAGCGTCTTCACGACCACCTGCGTCGACACCTCGTCCGCCAACGAGGGCTCGAGTGGCGCCGACAACACCCGCATGCCGCTGGCATGCCGAGCGAGCAGGCTCTCGAGGAGCTCCTCGTCGATGCGGTCGATGTCACGGGCCACGTCGACGATGGTGTGCTTCGGATCGATCTGCAGCGAGATGCACACGTCACCGAACTGGAGATCGCAGTCGACGACCACGACCCGGGACGGGTCGAACCACGTGGCGAGCGTCAACGCCGTGTTGGTGGTGGTCATCGTCTTACCGGCGCCGCCCTTGGGCGACATGATGGTGACCACCTTGCCGATCTTGGTGCGCGACTCGGATGGATCCTGGCGTCGCTTCTGCTGCATGACGACACCGAGCGCCTCTTCGATCTTGCGGAGCGAGAGAGGCGTCTCGATGACGTCCTTGACGCCGGTGCGCAACGCAGCCCGCAGGACGTCGGTGGTCAGGTTGTCGGTGACGAGCACGACCGGAAGGGTCGGGCGGACGTCGAAGAGTGCCGTCAGTTCGGCGACGCCGGCTTCGTGGGCGAAGCTGGGACCGACGATGGCGAGGTCGATCCCCTCCTCGACGAGGCGTCGCTGCGCATCCGAGAGGTTGCGCGCCGAGTAGGTCTTGTTGCCCTCAAGGATGCGTTTGGCGTCCTCGACGAACCCCTCATCGGTGTCGACGAGGAGTACGGAATACGTTCCGTACTCAAGAACCAAGACGACTCTCCACTTCCGCAAGTTGCTCGATGATCCGCTCGAGCACGTCGAGCACGTCATCGGTGACCACACCCCTGGCGTCGAACGGAGTGTAGGTGTTCTCTTCGGGATCGGGGAGCAGCATCACACCGACCGACGTGAACTGGCGCGCGAACTCGATCCGCTCGGCCTGCTCGGGCGTCACCTCGACCACGATGATCTGATCGGGCTGAGGCGTCAGGCCCGTTCCGAGCGGTGCCGCCTCCGTGTCTGCACCCACCGCGATCACCTTGATGTTCTGTTCGAACGTCTGGGTGAATTCGATGGACGTGCTGATCGAGTTTGCGAACTCGCCCACCGGATCCGTCGGGTCCTGACCCGGGATGCTCGGGCCCGGATCCTCGGATGGGATGCCGGTGAAGATCTCGCGCAGCTCGGGATCGGCGAGGATGGCCGGCAGACCGCCCAGGTCGACCTCGGCCGAGGCGATCAGGTTGATGCGATCACCGGGGCGGATGAATCCGCCAGCGGCCTGCACGGTGGACGGGTTGATGGCGATCGCCACCTTGCCCTCCTCGATCGATTCCGACAGGCTGGCGCTGTTGAGCTCGACCGGTGTCACGAACATGTCGGTCGTGATCAGCTGACCGGCGCTGATCGGACCTGCGGCAACGGCGCCGTTGAGCAAGTTGTCGAGACTCTTCTCGTTGGCGTCGCAGATGGAAGGCTCGACCTCCGGGTTGGTGCCCTCCACGAGACCGAGACACAGGATGTCGGGCCGGTCGCGGACGACCTCGGCGAGCGCCTTGCTCTCCTCGATGAAGTCGATGTTGTTGACGCTCTCGCCCGGGGTACCGGTCTCGATGAACTGCACGGCGCGATAGACCCGCACCTCACCGATGTTGCCGCGAATGTCACCCTCGACGCCCGCGAGGAATTGGAACACGGCGAAGCCCGCCAATGCGGCGAGCGCCAGCGCTATCGCGAGTACCAGTGATCTTCTGCCCATCTCAATCGGCCCTTCCGGTCAGAACTTTGAACGCACCACTCGACGCGGGTGTCCGATTCTCGCTGCTCCGTCCCCCAACGGCATGGATTTCGCGGCGCGGAGCGCTCAGCTCCGGCCTATGCCGCGTTCCTTCAGCTCCTGGAGGATGGCTTCGAGCGAAGCGTCGGCGTTGAACGAAGGCTCGGGAGCAGCGTCCTCTTGACGCGTGAATTCCCGGCGCTTCGGTCGCCGCTGACTCCTTCGATCGTCCCACGTCGATGGTTCCTCCCACTCGGGTAGAGCCTGCTTGATGGACAGGCTCACTCGACGTCTGTCGGCATCGATCTCGGTGATCTTGACCCGTACCTGCTGGCCGATCGAAAGTTCCAATTCGGGGCTTTCGACGTGATGCATGGCGATCTCGGAGACATGGACCAGTCCCTCGACCCCTTCACCGACCGAAACGAAGGCACCGAACGGCACAGTCTTGGTGACGCGACCATCGAGGATGGCCCCCACTTCGGCGGTGCGAACGAACTCCTCCCAGGGGTCTTCGCGGGTCTGACGGATGGACAATGAGATGCGTTCGCGGTCCCGATCGACCTCGAGCACGCGCACCTGGACCTTGTCGCCGACACTGACGACTTCGCCAGGGTGACTGACGTGCTGCCAGGACAACTCGGAGACATGGACGAGACCGTCCATACCGCCGAGATCGACGAACGCACCGAAGTTGACGACAGACGACACGACGCCCTCGCGCAGGTCGCCCGGGGTGAGGTCGGAGAGGAAGGCGTGCCGCTGCTCGGCCTGCGTCTCCTCGAGGTAGGCCCGGCGCGACAGGACGACGTTGTTCCGGTTCTTGTCGAGCTCGATGACCTTTGCCTCGATGGTCTCCCCGATGAACGGGTGCAGATCGCGGACACGACGCAAGTCGACGAGCGATGCGGGCAGGAAGCCACGCAGCCCGATGTCCACGATCAGACCGCCCTTGACGACCTCGATGACGGGACCCTGCACGGTGCCGCCTTCGGCCATGACCCGCTCGATGCGGCCCCAGGCCCGCTCGTATTGCGCACGCTTCTTGGACAGGACGAGCCGACCCGACTCGTCTTCCTTCTGCATCACGAGCGCCTCGATCTCGTCGCCGATCTCGACCACGTCCTCGGTGCTCGCCGAGTTGCTGATCGAGAGCTCTTGGGACGGGATGACACCCTCGGACTTGTAGCCGATGTCGATGAGGACCTCGTCGGGATCGACCCTGACGACGGTCCCCGCGACGATGTCGCCCTCCTTGAACTCGAAGACCGTGTGGTCGACCGCAGCGGCGAAGTCCTCGGCACTCGGGGCTTCCGAGATGTCCGGGATGTCCGTCGGTGCGGTGATGGCCGGCCGATCGGAGTGGGCGATCGCCGCCTCCATACGCGCGGCGCGCTCTTCCCCGGCACCCTCTTCGACGACGGTCTCGGCGTCGCTGCTCTCGGCAGCGGGGATTGCGACCGAGGCCGGCGCTGCGGGCTCTTCGGTCGACTCCGCTGCCGGTGCGGCGGCGGCATCGGTCTCGCCGGCAGGCGCGGCAGCAGGCTCCTCAGCCGGTTCCGCCGCGGCCATCGGTGCGGCATCCGCAGATACAGCATCCGCAGACACAGCGTCCGCAGGTACAGCATCCGCAGACACAGCATCCGCAGACACAGCATCCGCAGACACAGCATCCGCAGGTGCAGCATCCGCAGGTGCAGCAGGTGGGGTGTCGGCCGAGGCGAATGCAGCTGCAACGGTCTCGGTCGTGGGCTCGGCGGCAACGGACGTCTCGGTGACGTCTGGCGTGCTACCGGTCGATGCGGCGACGGTGTCGTCGCCGGCTCCGTCGGCGGCTGCGTCCTTTGGTTCAGGCGCGACCGCTGGCGTGGTCTCGTCGGTCATGGAAGAAGATCAGCTCCTGTTGGCAAAGTAGTCCTCCGAGCGCGGCGGGACGCCAGATGTCGAAGGCAGACGAAGCGTACCAGGTATCGCGGCGGGGTGGTAGCTCGGGGGACCGGCCGGTGGCGGTCAACTCTTGCAGTCGGCCAGCGTCCTCCCGCTCGCCGTGTCGACGACGAGGGGCACTCGCAGGTCGACCACACCCTCCATGGTGGTCACGGTGAGCCGGGTGATCTCGTCCACGTCCTCCTCGGGGACCTCGAGGACGAGCTCGTCGTGGATCTGGCGGCGCACCTCGGCGCGGGACCCTCGGGCGCGCAGCTCGGCGTCGAGGACGACCATCGCCTTCTTGATGATGTCTGCAGCCGAGCCCTGGATGGGAGCGTTCAAGGCCATGCGCTCCCCCGATTGACGATCACGGAAGTTGGAGCTGGCGAGCTCGGGCAGGTACCGGCGTCGTCCCAGCAGCGTGGTGGTGAAGCCGCTGGCGCGAGCATCGGCGACGATGCCGCTCATGAATGCCTGCACCTCGGTGAACTGGGCGAAGTAGGCGTCGATGTGGGCGGCGGCCTCCTCGCGGCTGATACCCAGGCGCTGGGCGAGCCCGTACGCCTCCATGCCGTAGAGCAACCCGAAGTTGATCATCTTGGCTCGGCGCCGCTCGTCGGGGGTCACGTCTTCGGGAGCGACACCGGCGACGCGCGCTGCCGTTGCGGTGTGGATGTCCAGCCTCCGCTCGAAGGCATCGACCAGACCGACGTCACCGGAGAAGTGGGCGAGGATCCGCAACTCGATCTGGGAATAGTCGGCGACGACGAGGCGGTAGCCCTCCGCCGCGACGAACGCCTTGCGCAGCGCCCTGCCTTCCTCGGATCGCACCGGGATGTTCTGCAGGTTGGGTTCCTCTTGAGACAGGCGTCCGGTGGCAGCCGCCATCTGGTTGAAGCGTCCCCTGATGCGTCCGTCCGGCTCGATGAGCGGCACGAGGGCGTCGACATAGGTCGATCGCAGCTTCTCGAGCTCGCGATAGCGCAACAAGGCGTCGACGAGCGGGTGCTCCTCGCGCAGCTTCTCGAGTACCGATGCATCGGTGGAGGGAGCGCCCTTAGGTGTCTTCTTGAGCACGGGCAGACCCAGCCGATCGAAGAGGACCTCGCGCAGTTGCAGGGTCGAGTTCACGTTGAACGGCCCGCCCGCCGCTTCGTGGATCTCGGTCTCGATCGCAGCGAGCCTCGCCCTGAGGTCGGCCCGGAAGGGCTCGAGGAACGCGCGGTCGACGCCGACGCCGACGGCCTCCATACGCGCCAGCACCGAGACCAGTGGCAGCTCGATGGCCGAGAGCAGGTCGGCGCCACCGCGCGCCTCGACCTGTTCCGTCATCGGCTCGACGAGACGATGTGTGGCGATGGCCCGCCGCCCCGCACCATCGATGTCCGGACCCGCGTCGTCGAAGGCGAGCATGCCCTGGGCACCGGCCTCATCCGCGCCGTCGCCCTCATCGACGGACAGGCCGAGCTCTCGGTAGGCCAGATCGCTCAGGTCCGGTGTGCGCTGGGCAGGGTTCACCAGATACGCGGCCAACGCGGTGTCGAACGCGACCGGGGGCGCCTCGAGATCCATCTCCAGCAGCACTCGCACGATCGGCTTGGCGTCGTGGGCCACGATCCCGCGCGCCATCGCGGTCTCGGCGACCTCCAGCCTGTCGACCGGCACGAAGCGGGCGAGCTTGCCGTCGGTGATGACGAGACCGACGAGCCGGCCGCCGTCATGGACCATCTCGACGGCAGGCGGGGTGGAGGCGAGATCCGCCAGCGCCTCGGCCGTGGTGGCGGTCGTGACATCGACGTCGATCGTGGCCGCCTGGACCGCTGCGCCGCCGCCCAGCTCCTGCAGGCGCTCCCACAAGACGCGGAACGCGAGACCGTCGAAGACCTGCCGCACCTCGTCCGGGTCCCACTCACGCAGCCGGAACGCATCGAGCGAGATCGGTCCGTCGACGTCCTCGAACTCGACCGTGTCGACGAGACGCATCAGCTGGCGGTTGAGCATCGTCTGCTCCTGCGAGGCGGCGAGGTTCTCGCGCAGTTTCGGCGTCTGCTCGTCGAGGTGGGCGAAGACGCCGTCCAGGTCGCGGTAGTTGGAGATGAGCTTCGCCGCCGTCTTCTCCCCCACCCCGGGGACTCCGGGGAGGTTGTCCGAGTTGTCACCGCGCAGCGCTGCGTAGTCGACGTACTGCTCGGGTGTCACGCCGTAGCGGTCCGTGACCCATGCCTCGTCGGCCACCACCATGTCCGAGATGCCGCGACGCGTGTAGAGGACGTTGATCTTGCCGTCGACGAGCTGGAACGCGTCCCGGTCGCCGGTCACCACGAGAACTCGCCAGTCCTCCGCCGCCGCCTGACGCGCCAGCGTGGCGATGACGTCGTCGGCCTCCACGCCCGAGACGCCGAGCTGGGTGATACGCAGTGCATCGAGGACTTCCCGGATCAACGGCAGCTGCGAGGCGAAGAGGCTGGGTGGCGACTCGCGCTGGGCCTTGTACTCCGGGTATGTCTCGCTGCGGAACGTCGGACCCCGCACATCCCAGGCCAAGGCGACGGCATCGGGCTCCTCG
>CAYFYC010000083.1:11414-11683 GCA_964347305.1 uncultured Acidimicrobiaceae bacterium
CAGCTTGATGAGCATCGACGTGAACCCATAGACGGCGTTCGTGACCTGCCCGGACGTCGTGGCGAGGTCGGCGGGAAGCGCATAGAAGGCCCGATAGGCGAGGCTGTGGCCGTCGAGCAGCGCGAGAGTCGGCATGACGAAGAGCGTAGTGAGCCGCAGCGACGGGTCAGCGGGCGAGTTTCTCGATCAGGGTGCGACGCTTCTCTTCGAGCTCGAGACGCCTGGCCACGAGCCGCTCCACGATCTTCCTGGCTCGCGCCACGTCGCCT
>CAYFYC010000084.1:0-5794 GCA_964347305.1 uncultured Acidimicrobiaceae bacterium
TCCTGTTCGCCGGTCTCGACGCCGAGCCGGAGACGCAGATCAACACGATCTCGGCTGCACTGCAGGCCGATCCGGACATCAACGCCGTCTTCGGCGTGGGTCCGATCGTTGCGTTCCGTGCCGTCGAAGCGTGCGAGATCGCAGGTCGCGACTGCTTCATCGGAGGCGTCGACAACTCCGAGGACGTGACCGCTGCCATCGAAGCCGGTGAGATCAACTTCACGATCGACCAGCAGCAGTATCTGCAGGGCTACGTGACGATCATCACGCTGTACCTGAACCAGATCAACCTGAACACCCTCGGTGGTGGCTTCCCGGTCCTGACCGGCCCGGGCTTCGTCGACACCGACAACGTTGAAAGCATCAAGGCACTCGTCGAAGCGGGCACCCGCTGACACGAAGCTCGATGACTACGTGAATGAAGGGGGGCCGGCTCGTCCGGCCCCCCTTCGCTTTCCGGGCGACCGGCCCGGCAGCCGAACTCGCGGCTCGATACACTCGGCCGCCGATGGAATGAGGAGGGAGACATCGGATGACGGATCTGATGACAGTCGACGGAGAGGAGCTGCGGTGACCACGACAGCTCCACCCGCTGAAGCGGCAGCGGCCGAACCGGACGAACGACTTGCCTACCGCGGGCCGATCCAACGTCTGTTGATCAGGCCCGAGATCGGGGCCCTCATCGGAGCGGCGGCGATCTGGACGTTCTTCTGGGCCGTGACCGACATCTTCGGCACGGTCGCCGGAGTCAACAACTACCTCGATGTGTCCGCCACGTTGGGGATCATGTCGATCGCGGTCGCATTGCTGATGATCGGCGGCGAGTTCGACCTCTCCTCGGGAGCCATGACCGGGGCCACCGGCATGCTGGTCGTGCTCCTCGTCAAGGACGTGGGCGAATTCGGCGGTGCCGGGTTCCCCGCGGTCATCGCCATCCCGCTCACCCTCGCGTTCGCTCTGGCGATCGGGTGGGCCAACGGCACCATGGTGGAGAAGACGGCTCTGCCGAGCTTCATCGTCACCCTTGGCACGTTCTTCATCCTGCGCGGGGCCAAGCTCGGCTTCGCCAAACTCTTCACCGACAAGGTCATCGTCGAGGGTCTCGACAATGCCCCGGACTACGGCTTCTGGGAGAACATCTTCGGCGCCGTCTGGATCCGCAACGACCACGTCTGGGACGAGTTCCTCGGAGGTCGTGACGTCGTGTATGGCGTGCTCCTCGCCATCGGCGCCGCCCTGCTCATCTACGGGATGCTCGAGCTGATCTTCCAGCGTCGCCAAGAACTCAACGCTTCGGGCCTGCCGGTTGCGGTCGCCGGCTCGGTCGCGGCCCTGGCCGGCCTCATCACACTGACCGCCACCGACAGTGTCTCGGAGAACTGGATCGGGGGGGCTTTGTTGGTCCTCGGCGGTGCCGTCGGCCTCTACGGAATCGGCGCATGGAGGTACGAGCGGAACCCCGAGTCGTCCAGCACGGTCGAGCTCGGAGGCCGCAGCGGCCAGAGAGTGGCCATCGGAGTCGGAGCCATAGCTCTCGGCATCGTGCTGAGCCTCGTCATCGACAGCGAGTCGCAAACCGAGATCGGCTTCCTCTTGACCGTCCAAGGCTTCCGTGCCATTGCGTACGTGACCTTGGTGATCACCGGCATGGTGCTGCTGCTCGGCGCCGCTCGGGATGCGGGGAAGACGTCGCCACGGACCCAGTTCGTCATCACGGCGATCGCTGCCACCTCGGTGGCGGTGCTGGCGTTCATCATCCAGAGTCAGGCCGACTCGAGGAAGTTCCGAGCCGAGTTCTTCGCGGTTCTCCTGGGGGTGGCGTTCACCATCCTGATCATGGGCGTCATGCGGTGGTTGTTCGTGGAACGGCGGACCGCAGATGCCACCGCCGAACAGACGGGCAGGATGATCGCTCTCTCGGGGCTGACGATCGGCTTCATCGGCATCGCCATCCGCCTGCTCTGGTCCACGACGTTCGAAAACGAGACGCTGCCCGGCCAGATCCGCTGGCGGGTTTCCGTGCTCTTCTTCCTGCTGTTCGCCGTCGCTGCGAGCTACCTGCTGCTGAAGACGAAGTTCGGAAGCTGGACCTTTGCCGTGGGCGGCAATGCGAGCGCCGCGCGCCAGGTCGGAGTGCCGGCGGCCCGCACCAAGACGACGCTGTTCATGATCGTGGCCGGTGCCGGGTGGCTCGCCGGGATGCTGATTGCGTTTCGGCTCAACTCCGTCCAGGCGAACGTCGGCGATGGACAGGAGTTCTTCTACATCATCGCCGCTGTGGTCGGCGGGAACCTGCTGACGGGCGGATACGGCTCGGTGGTCGGTGCGAGCATCGGAGCCGTCATCATGGCGATGTCGTTCCAGGGCATCCCGTTCGCCGGCTGGAACTCCGACTGGAGGTTCCTGTTCGTCGGCGCGATCTTGCTGCTGGCCGTGCTCGTCAACAACTACGTCCGAGCGAAAGCGGAGGCCTCCTCATGAGCGAACCGGCACTTCTCGAACTGGAGAACATCTCCAAGTACTACGGCAACATCATCGCCCTCACCGGAGTCACCACCTCGGTGAACGCCGGAGAGGTGACGTGCGTGCTCGGCGACAACGGCGCAGGCAAGTCGACGTTCATCAAGATCATCGCCGGCGCCCATCAGCAGAGCGAAGGGACGATGAAGGTCGAAGGCGAGGAGGTCATGTTCGACTCGCCTCGCGATGCGCTCGAACGCGGCATCGCCACCGTGTACCAGGATCTGGCCGTCGTTCCGCTCATGTCGGTGTGGAGGAACTTCTTCCTCGGTCAAGAGCCCACCAAGGGATGGGGCCCGCTCCGCAGGGTCGATTCGCTCAAGGCCTCGACCATCGCCAAGGACGAGATGGCCAAGATGGGGATCGACATTCGCGACACCGAGCAGGCAGTCGGAACCCTCTCCGGTGGTGAGCGGCAGTCGGTCGCCATCGCGCGTGCTGCCTACTTCGGCGCCAAGGTGCTGATCCTCGACGAGCCCACGTCGGCGCTCGGGGTGAAGCAGTCGGGTGTCGTGTTGAAGTACATCGTCGAGGCCCGCAACCGTGGCCTCGGTGTGATCTTCATCACCCACAACCCGAACCACGCCTATCCGGTCGGCGACCGCTTCATGGTGCTCAACCGCGGCCAGTCACTCGGCAACTGGGCCAAGTCGGAGATCAGCCAGACCGAGTTGACACAGTTGATGGCCGGCGGTGCCGAGCTCGAGGCGCTGCAGCACGAGCTCAGCCAGGCCGTCAGCGCGGGCAATGCCGACGAGCACCTCAAGGAGGTCGCCGAGGAGGTGGCCGAGGAGCTTCACGAGATCGAGGAAGCGACACACCACCACCCCGACGGCAACTGACACCATGCGCATCTGGATGACCGGGGGCACCGGCTTCGTGGGCTCGAACATCGTCCACGAGGCCGTTGCCGCCGGTCACCAGGTCATGACGACGGTTCACAGCTTCGTCCCTCCGCCGGGAGCCGGCTACGCCACCGATCGAGTGGACATGACCGACGCCGCTGCGGTCGCGGCGAGCGTCGCGGCATACGAGCCCGATGCGGTCATCCACTGTGCGATCCT
The DNA here is from genome assembly GCA_964347305.1 of uncultured Acidimicrobiaceae bacterium. Lineage (GTDB taxonomy): Bacteria > Actinomycetota > Acidimicrobiia > Spongiisociales > UBA5794 > CAYFYC01. Next base: position 3,585 of record CAYFYC010000084.1, read on the forward strand.
CAACGATCACGCCACGATGTACGCCGACCGCAAGGCAGGTTGGGATGCGTACGTGACGGCCACGCGGAACACGGCGACGGCGGCCCACGACACAGGTGCGTCCTTCGCCGTCATCTCGACGGACTGGGTCTTCGACGGGACCCAGGGCGGAGCCGACGAATCGACGCCACCCAACCCGATCAACATCTACGGCAATCTGAAGATGGCGAGCGAGTTGGTGGCGATCGAGCGTGGCGGCGCCGTGGCTCGCGTATCCGGGGTGAACGGGGTGCATCGAGCCCGGCCCGACACTCCACGTGCTCAGGACGCCGGCTTCGGGTACTTCGTGGCCTCGATCGTCGATTCGCTGCGGGCAGGACAGCCGTTCGACGTCTGGATGTCCGACGACATCAACATGATCGCGACACCGTCGCTGGCCTCCGACAGCGCCCGGATGGTGATCGACATCACCAAACGACGTCTCACCGGCATCTTCCACTGCTCCGGCTTCGAGCCCATCGAGAGATGGGAGCTGGCCGAGATGGCATGCGACGTGTTCGACCTCGATTCGTCGCTGCTGCGGACCGGCGTACCCGATCGATCCGTGATGCCGGACGGGCCCGTCCCCTATGACACGAGCATCACCAGACCGCGCACCGACGAGCTGCTCGGTCCGACCGCACCTCTGCGCGAGCTGCTCACCCGATTCCGCACGCAGTACGAAGCGGCATGAGGCGACTCGTCGGGGCGCTGGCCTCGATGGCGCTCGTGATGGGTGCCTGCGGAGCCGGCCCCGGCGCAAGCGCCGTGACCACCGAGGATCTGGCAGCGTCGGTGTTCAGGGTGCGGGGAGAAGGCTGTCGGGTCGCCAACATCGGCACGGCGTTCGCCCTCGAACCGGATCTGCTGCTCACCAATGCGCACGTCGTGGCAGGCGTGACCGGCGATCTCGTGGTGACGTCGGTCGACGGAGCGGCCACGCCCGCCATCGTCACCGCGTGGGACCCGATCGACGACCTCGCCCTGCTCGTCACGGATGGCCTCGGTGCGACCCCCTTGTCGTTGGGGGAAGCACGATCCGGTGATGCGCTTCTCGTCGATGCCCGGGTCGAGGGTGATCTCGAGCTCATCGACATCGAGATCACCCGGCTGGTCGACATCGAGAGCGGCGACATCTACGACGAGGGCGTGTACCTCCGCAAGGGCATGGAGGCGATCGGCGACATCGCCCCGGGGTCGTCCGGATCTCCGATCCTGGTGGACGGTCTCGTGGTCGGCACCGTCTTCGCCGAGACCCGGGACGGCGGCCTCGTGTTCGCCACGGCCACCAGCGAGATCGCCGAGTTGCTCGACGAGGACCGGTCCATGGACGCGGTGCCGACCGGTCGGTGCCGCCGCTGACAGATCGCACGGATCGGCGCCTTGATTGGACCGTTGGCAGATCCGCCGGTGGTGCGGCACAATCCGACGGCTCGATCTGTCGACGAAACGGAACCACATGACTGCACGGCTCTTCCTCCCTGCGGGATCCGGGGGCGACGACGTCCACGATCTCAACGTGGACCCGACCACGGCGGGCTGGGACTACAGCGGACTCCGCATCGTCTCGCTGGCCCCCGGCGAAGAACTCACGGTCGCAACCGGACGAAACGAGATGGCGATCCTCCCGCTCCAAGGCGGCTGCACCGTCGAGGTGAGGGGGCACCGGTTCGACATCGCACCCCGTGACTCGGTCTTCCACAAGGTCAGCGGATTCGCCTACGTGCCCATCGACGAGGAGGTGCAGATCACCAGTCCGACGGGCGGCGAGATCGCGATGTGCACGGCACTCGCCGGCCGACGCATCGATCCCTACGCAGTTCCGGCAGCGGGCGTCCCGGTCGAGGTGCGGGGCGGAGGTGCGGGGACGCGGCAGATCAACAACTTCCTGTCTGCCGACATGTACGACGCCGACAAGTTGATCTGCGTCGAGGTCATCACGCCCGAGAGCAACTGGTCGTCGTACCCACCGCACAAACACGACGAGTTCAGCGACGACGAGGCCGAGCTCGAGGAGATCTACTACTTCCGCATCGAGGGTGAGCACGGTATCGGGATGTTCAACCTCTACACGAGCGACGGCGAGATCGGCATCACCGAGGTCGTCAGGGACAAAGACACGGTGCTCGTGCCCCGCGGCTACCACGGTCCCGCCGCCGCCGCCCCCGGGCATCACATGTACTACCTCAACG
>CAYFYC010000084.1:5804-10856 GCA_964347305.1 uncultured Acidimicrobiaceae bacterium
AGGCTTGCACAGAGATGTCCTGGGCCATGAAAGTTTTTCCTTTCCGTTTGGGTCGTGGCTACGTGGCAAACAGGCGACCCTCGTCGTCGGTGCTGCGCAAGTAGAGGGCCGGCATAAACCAGGTCTTGTCCCGGAACAGCCGCCGCCGCCCCCGGGCATCACATGTACTACCTCAACGTGATGGCGGGCCCGTCGGAGGAACGCGTCTGGAAGTTCTGCGACGACCCGGATCACCACTGGGCGAGAGCGATGCTCGACTCGCTCGACCCCGACCCGCGCCTTCCGCTTACGACGGCCGAGGGCCGGACGGACTGACTCAGTCCTCGTCGTCGTTGTCATCCTCCGGCGGCGCCTCACCCGAGAGTCGGCTCCGGAGGCCCCCGAAGTCCGACCCCGTGGTGCCGATGCGGGGAAGTCCCGCCGACCGACGTTCGTACCGAGATCCTCGGCCCGCCATCGGCGCCCCGTCGTCATCGATACCCGAGTCGCGTCGCATCTTCTGCGCCGCGATCCTGAGACGTTCGGATGCGGACAACCCCTCATCCTCGTCGAAAGCCGATGGGGGAGGACGGTCATCCGTTGCCGGCTCGGGTGGCCTGCGAACGCTCGCAGCTGCCGGCTCTGGTGCGCCGATCGGCTCGGGCGGCGCGGCCTCCGCCACCGGCCGGGCGGTCGTCTCGATCGAATCGTCGACCGTCACCCGGTCGGGACGGCCGGCGCCCTCGACCGGCTCGGACACCACCTCGAGGGCCGGCCGTCTCGTCGACTCTGCGCGCGCTCGCTGCGAGGCGCCCACGATGCCACCCTCTGCGTCGACCATCGTCACAGGGGGCGCAGGCGGATACTCGGGCGGCTCTGCAGCAGGCTCGGTCCTGATGCGATCGATCTCGGACCGCGCCTTGGAGAGCTGGGCCCTGAGCTCGTCCGCTTCGGCTCGGGCGCTTTCGTAGGAGGCCTGCGCTTCGGCGAGGCGCCCGGCGGCGACACTGGCGTCGGCCTTCGCTCGATCGGCCTCCATCTGGAGCCGCTCCGCCTCGTCGCGCACCATCTGCACCTCCGACTCGGTCTGGCTCTTGATGCCGGTGACGGCTTCCTCGATCTGTCTGGCTCGCGCCTCTGCTTCGGCGATGATCGATGCGGCACGCTCTTCGGCGTTTGCGATGGCTTCACCGCCCGGCATCGTCATCGCCGCCTTGGCCTGCGCCAGCAGCTCGGCGGACCGGTTCTGCGCTGCGACGATGATCGCTTCGGCTTCCTCGTTGGCCCGTTCGACGGCGAGCTCGTCGGGGGTCTTGACGACTTCCAGCTCTGCGATGCGATCCTCCGCAGCCTGGAGCCTGCGCCGCAGATCACTGACCATCTCCTGATGCGCCGCTGCCGCCCAGGTGGACTCCTCGCCGCCCACGACGGCAACAGCCTCCCGGGCCTCTCGCATCATCTCGTCCGCCTCGGCGCTCTTGCGCCGTGCCTCTGTGAGCCGCAGCTCGGCGGCGGCGATCATCGCATCGGCACGGCGTTCGGCATCGGTGAGCATCTGCTCGGCCTGGGTTCGGAGCCGCTCCGCTTCGTCGCCGGAGAGCGGCGAGAACGTGCCTGCGGCGCCTTCGGTGCCGACCGCGATGCGACCTGCCTCCTCGTGCGCCCGTTGCAGAATCCGGTCCTTGGCGTCGAACACGGCCGACATCGCGTTCTCCACTGCGGCGTCCTCGGCGTGGCGTGCTCGCTCGATCTCGAGTTCGGCGAGAGCGAGCCGGTCCTTGGTCCTTTGGGCCCACAACTCCAGGTCGCGAAACGCCTGCTCGAGGTCCTCGAGGTACGACCTCACCTCACGCTGATCGAAGCCACCGCGCTTCACGACGCTGAAGCTCCGCTTGTCGATGCCCTGGGGGAGATCCTGCTTCGGGTCGTCCACGCTCGTTCCTCGCCACTGTCACTGCATGGGTCGCCTGCCCGCCCCGGGATGCGGGAGAGCCCGGGCGATGGCCACGTCCGTCAGGGCAGCGTACAGGATGCAGCCGCAGATTCCGTCACCCGCAGGGGATCAGAGCTGGAGCCGATCGACGAGATCATCGATCGCACCTTCCGCCGTGTCGAGGAGCTCGGCCTCTCTCGCTCTCCAGTCGGAGGCATCGTCGATCTTGACGACCCAGTCGGCGTAGATCTTCAGCTTCGGCTCGGTTCCCGACGGGCGGACGAGCAGGCGACTGCCGCCCTCGAACCCGAGCTCCACCAGCGAGGTCGCAGGCAGCCACCGGGGTCGCTCGTCTGCACCCTTCGAGTAGTCCGTGAAGGACACCACGGGCATCCCTGCGATACGCTGCGGCGGATCGTCCGCAAGTCGAACCATCGCTGCCGCGATCGCCTCGGCTCCAGCAGTTCCCTCCCGCACCAGGCTCCTCTGTCGCGACACCCAGAGACCGTGTCGCACATACACCTCGCCGAGGACGTCGTCGATGAGCGCATCCCGTTCCGAGGCCGCCGCGGCCAGGTCGGCGAAGGCGAGGGCGGCTGCGATGCCGTCCTTGTCCCTGACCACCGGGTCGACGCAATAGCCGAGTGCCTCCTCGAAGCCGAACAGATACGTCCCCTCACCCGCCGCCTCCAGATCGAGCGCAGCGTTCCAGATCCACTTGAAGCCGGTGAGGGTGCGGTGATAGGACGCGCCTGCCTGCTCTGCGATCGACCCGAGCAGGGGCGTTGAGACGACGGTGTTGAACACCATCCGGCCCTCACCACCTTCGGGGCTCAGTAGATGATCGGCCAGCAACACGCCGATCTGGTTTCCGGACAGAGGCCGGTACACGCCGTCTGCGCCGGGGGCGGCGACGGCGAGACGATCGGTGTCGGGATCGTTGGCGATGACCAGGTCGGCGGACTCCTTCTGTGCCAGCTCGAGGGCGAGATCGAGTGCGCCGGGCTCCTCCGGGTTGGGGAACTCAACCGTCGGGAATCGCCCGTCCGCCTCGAACTGCTCAGGCACGGGAACCACCTCGTGACCTGCGGCGACGAGTGCGGCGGTTACGGCCGCCCCACCGACTCCGTGGAGCGGGGTGTGCACGATCTTCAGTGAGGGTCGGCCGACGGCATGGCGACGGGCGATCGCTGCGAGATACCTGTCGCGAGTCCCGGGGGCAACGGGCTCGACCTGCTCGTGGTCGTACGGAGCGTCGGCCCTCGGCACATCCACGGCGAGCGGGGCGGATGCGATGTTGGCTGCAATCGTGGCATCGACCGGCGGGATGATCTGGGCGCCGTTGCTGTCGTACACCTTGTAGCCGTTGTCCCACGGCGGATTGTGGCTCGCCGTGACGACGATGGCAGCCCTCGCCCCAGACGCCAGGGCCTCGTACGCCACGATCGGCGTGGGAGTGGTGCCGGAGAAGTATCGAACCGGCACTCCCATCGCCGCCAGGACAGCGACCGTGTCCTCCATCAGCGTCTCGCTCGAAAGACGGGCATCCCGACCCACCACGACGTGGCCCGGCTCGTCCTCGAAGACGCAACTCCCCACGCTGTACGTCGCCCTGATCACCACGGCCCGGTTCATACGGTTCGATCCGCCCTCGACCCGACCTCTCAGACCTGCGGTGCCGAACTCGAGCGTGCCGGCCATCCGCTCCTCGAGCACAGCACTCCGGCCCTCGGCAAGCAGCCGCTCGAGCTCCGCCCTCGTTTCGGGATCGGGATCGCCGGCGATCCACTCCCTGGTCCTCTCTGCGATGTCTGAGTTTCCGTGCCGTCCTTCGCTCATGACCGGCGAGCCTACCCAGCAGTCGGCCCGGCTCGCCGGGTGACGCCGAAGCCCGGGGGACGGCGCGGCGGGTACGCTCGCCGCCATGGGAACGAACTCTTCTGCCGACCGCAGCCATCTCGATCGCATCCACATCTTCGACCTCGAAGTCGATGGGATCCTCGGCATCAAGCCCGACGAGCGGATCAACAAGCAGACGCTGCGCGTCAATGTCACGATGTGGGCGGACACCCGGCCTGCTGCCGCCAGCGACGACATCGACGATGCCGTCAACTATCGAACGGTGACCAAGGCGATGATCGCCCACATCGAACAGGGCGAACCGATGCTCGTCGAACGTCTCATCCAGGAGCTCGCAGACATCTGCTTCGCCACCGACCACCGTATAGAACATGTGCGGGTGCGGCTCGAGAAACCCGGAGCGCTGCGCCACGCCGATTCGGTGGGAATCACCATCGACCGGTCGCGCGTTGAGTAGGTACCCCCGATCGAGGAACGAACAGCAATGAGCACGCCCAAGGTGAGAACAGACGTCGTCATCTCTCTCGGCTCCAACGTCGAGCGGGAGCGGCACATCCCGGAGGCGGTGAGGCTGCTGCGCAGGCAGCGTGACATCGACGTCATCAGGGTGAGTCGCATCTTCGAGAGCGAGGCGATCGGCGGCGCTTCGGACACGCCGGCGTTCTTCAATGCCGCAGTTCTCGCCACCACGCCACTCGACCCCTCGGACCTGCGCGACGAACTGCGTCACATCGAGTCCGTCATGGGACGGGTTCGCACCGAGGACAGGAACGCCCCGCGCACGATCGATCTCGATCTCTCCTATTACGGCAACGAGATCGTCTCGGACGACGACTGGTCGATTCCAGACGAGTCGGTGTCGTCCATCGCCCACGTGGCGATCCCGATCGCGGACGTCGTCCCCGACTGGAAGAACCCCCGCTCCGGACAGACGGCCGGCGAGATCGCCGCCTCCCTCGAAACGGATGCCGTGCTGCCGGTGAGTGCCATCCAGCTGGCGACACCGAACTACATCAGCGCCACCGGCGACTGGGACGACGAAGACGACGTCTACGCACCACGCTTCGAGGGACTGGTGCGCCAGCAGCTCCTCGAGATCGGGGAGGACCCGGAGCGTGAGGGTCTGCTGCGGACACCGCTGCGGGTGGCCAAGGCCATGGACTACCTCACGTCCGGCTATCTCACGTCTCTGGAGCAGGTCGTGAACAACGCCATCTTCGACGCCGAGGGGGCCGACGAGATGGTGCTGGTCAAGGACATCGAGTTCTACTCGCTGTGCG
>CAYFYC010000084.1:10880-11412 GCA_964347305.1 uncultured Acidimicrobiaceae bacterium
CCACATGCTCCCCTTCTTCGGCAAGGCCGCCGTCGCCTACCTGCCGAAGGACAAGATCATCGGGCTCTCGAAGCTGGCGAGGATCGTCGATCTCTACGCCCGCCGGCTCCAGGTCCAGGAGCGCATGACCAACCAGGTCGCCGATGCGGTCCAGAGCATCCTCGACCCTCACGGCGTCGCAGTCATCGTCGAAGGTCAGCACTTCTGCATGATGATGCGCGGCGTCGGCAAGCAGGACAGCTCGACGGTCACCAGCGCTATGCGTGGTACCTACCGCGATAACGCCCGGTCACGGGCGGAATTCCTGGATTTAATCCGCGATTGAGTGGCCCGCCGCCAAAGCCACCCTGAACCGGCCCGATCTGCTTAATGCGTTGGATCCCGATATGGCAGCGGCGCTCCATCAGGCATTCGTCGAGGTAAGCGGTGAAACCGGAATACGGTGTGTGGTTGTGCGTGGCGAAGGCAAGGGATTCATGGCCGGCGGCGACCTGACTTTCTTCAAGCGGTCGCTGGACAGCCTGTCTGCGGG
>CAYFYC010000085.1:0-10196 GCA_964347305.1 uncultured Acidimicrobiaceae bacterium
TCGCCTTCGGGTTGGCGGTCAGTTCCTCAACATCTGCGACAAGCGAGATCGTCTCGAGGAGGTCGTCGATCCCGTCACCCTTGAGTGCCGAGATCTCGATCGCCTCGACCTCGCCGCCGAGGTCGGTCACGACCACGTTGTGCTGGGTCAAGGCGGCGCGAACTGCGTACGGGTCGGCGGTCTCGAGATCCATCTTGTTGATGGCGATGATGATCGGCACCTCGGCGGCCTGTGCATGCGAGATGGCCTCGACCGTCTGCGGCATGACGCCGTCGTTTGCAGCGACCACGATCACGGCGATGTCGGTCACGTTGGCGCCTCTCGGCCACAGCGAGGTGAACGCCTCGTGACCCGGGGTGTCGATGAACGTGATCGTCTGGCCGTTGCGATCGACCTGGTAGGCGCCGATGTGCTGGGTGATGCCTCCGGCCTCGCCCTCGACGACGTTCGCCTTGCGAATCGTGTCGAGCAGTTGCGTCTTGCCGTGGTCGACGTGCCCCATGACGGTGACGACGGGTGGTCGCGAAACGAGCGATGCGGGATCGTCCTCGTACTCGACGACCGAGGGCTCGAGACCCGTGTCCTCTTCCTCTTCGGACTCCTCGACGAGCACGCTGAAACCGAACGCCTCACCGAGCGCTTCGATCGCATTCGTGGGGATGATGCTCCCGCCGGGCACCATCTCGCCCATGCCGAGCAGCGTGCGCACCACTTCTCCGGTGCGCGTACCCACCATGCGGGCGAACTCGTGGGCGGTGATGCCCTCCTGCACGATGAGGACGTTGTCGGCCTCCTCATCGGTGCCGTCGTCCTCGACGTAGGCCTCCGGTTCCGGAGGCGCAACGGCCTCGGCGAGTGCCGCCTCCTCCGGTGCGACCACTGGCTCCGGCTCCGCCGCAGCCTCGGGCTCTGCGGCGGGGGCTTCGGCGACTTCCGCCGCCACGGGCGCAGCCGGCTCGGTCTCTGCTGCGGCAGCGGACCCGTCGAAGCTCTGTCTGACCTGAGCGGCATCCGCCTCCTCGAGCCCGGAGGATGCGGTCTTGACCTCGAAGCCGAGCTCCTGAGCGCGCGCGAGCACCTCCTTCGACTCACGGTCGAGTTCTCGTGCCAACTCATACACTCGGATCTTCGCCAAAGCTCTCGCCACCTCCGTCATACGGGGTGAGCCCGGATTGCGGACTCACTCCTCTTCGGAATCATCATCCTCTGCCTCGGCGTCGTCCACCGCGGCATCGTCATCCTGGTCGTCACTCGCGTCCATGCCGGCGGCCGGCTCCACCGCATCGTCCGCGTCTTCAAGTGTCTCGGGCTCCTCGTCGGAACCATCCCCTGCCTCGGCCGTGACTTCGGCCGCAGCCTCGCCCGGCTCGTCTTCGGCGCCGGCCTCCGCATCTTCGGCGCCACCATCGGCAGTGTCGGCGTCCGGCTCGGGCGCCTCCGTCTCGGCGGCGCTCTCATCGCCGGCCTGCTCGGCGTCCACCGGAGCAGCCGCCTCGGGCGTGGCGGCCTCGAGAGCCGCTTCCGCCTCGGCCTCCTCCGGCTCGGGGAGCAGCCCGAGGTCCTCGGACTCGGACTTGATGTCGATCTTGTATCCGGTGAGCCGGGCCGACAGACGGGCGTTCTGGCCCTCCTTGCCGATGGCGAGGGAGAGCTGGTGATCGGGCACGATGACCGTGGCGATCTTCTCCTCCTCGTCGAGACGGACCTCCTTGACCCGCGCCGGGCTCAACGCCTCGGCGACGAACGCCTCGGTCTGCTCCCGCCACTCGACGATGTCGACCTTCTCGCCACGCAGTTCCTGCACCACCTGGCGTACGCGCGACCCGCGGGCTCCCACGCAGGCACCGACGGGGTCGACATTCATGTCGTTGGAGAGGACCGCGATCTTGGTCCGGTGACCGGGCTCGCGGGCGATGGCGCGGATCTCGATGGTGCCGTCGACCAACTCGGGCACCTCGAGCTCGAAGAGCGAACGGATGAACTCGGGGTGGCTCCGGCTCACGACGATCTGGGGACCCTTGCCCTCGCCACGGACCTCGAGGATGTATGCCTTGACCCGGTTGCCTCGCTCGAGTCGCTCGTAGGGGATGCGCTCCGAGGACGGCATGATCGCCTCGGCATTGCCGAGATCGAGCAGCGCATAGCGATGATCGCTGCTCTGCACGATGCCGGTGACGAGGTCGCCCTCCCGGCCTTCGTACAGGTCGTAGACCTGCTCGCGCTTGGCATCGCGAAGACGTTGCACGATGACCTGCTTGGCGGTCGTCGCAGCGATGCGACCGAAGTCGTCCGGGGTGTCCTCCCACTCGTTGATGACGTTGCCGTCCTCGTCGAGCTCCTGCCCGTACACCATGATCTCGCCGCTCTCCGTGTCGATGGTGACACGGGCCTCCTCGGCCGCGCCCGGGGTGCGCTTGTAGGCCGAGACGAGCGCGTTGGCGAGGGCATCGAGAATGGTGTCCGTGGGGACGCCCTTGTCTCGTGCCACCGCTTCGAGTGCTTCGAGCACTTCGTTGATGTTCATGCTGTACCTTTCCGGCTGTCCCGGCGTCGGCCCGGCGTGCCACCGGACTCCCAGAGGAAGACCGTCTTGGCGCTTGCGATGTCGCCGAGTGCGATGACCCTGGCCGTGCCATCGACGTCGACGGTGATCTCGCCATCCCCCACCGCGGTCAGTATCCCGGTGTGGTTCTTGGCGCCTTCGATCGGGGCATAGGTCTTGACCTTCACGGTCCGCTCGATCGACTTCTCGAAATGTCGGGGACGACGCAGCGACCGTTCGAGACCAGGCGACCCGACCTCCAGGGTGTATGCGTCGGGGAACGGGTCCGCCTCGTCCAGCAGCCGCCCGATGCCACGGGAGAGACGGGCGATGTGATCGACGTCGACCGGCTCCTCACCGTCCACCGTCACCCGGACGATCTTGCGCGGTCCCTGACCGAGCACCTCGACATCGTCGAGTTCTATGCCTTCTGCTGTGACGTACGGTTCGATCATCTTCCACAGACGATCCTCCGCAGCGCCCACCGGCCCTCCTTCTTCGTTCGGTTCCACTCACACAACGAGGCGGGCGCAGGCCCACCTCGAGAGAAGAATCTCAGTTGGAGTACGGAGTATACCAGCTGCCGCGCGCGCGACGGCAGCGCCGTCGACGGCCCCTTGCCCCGACGACGACCCCCTCAGCGTGCTGCGAGCACCTGCTCGGCGACACCCCTCGCCGCTGCTTCGAGACGAACCACGGTCGACTCGCCCGTGGCGCGAACGGTCACCTCGACGTTCCCGTCGGCGAGCCCTCGCGGGCCCACGGTGATCCGGTACGGGATGCCGAGCAGTTCGGCGTCGTTGAACTTCACGCCAGGACGCTCGGCACGGTCGTCGATGATGACGTCGATCCCCATCTCGCCGAGCGCGAAATACAGCATCTCGGCGGCCTCGGCCGTCTGCTGATCATCCGTCTTCACGACGGTGATGACGACCTCCCAGGGGGCGACTGCGACCGGCCACACGATGCCTTTCTCGTCGTGGTTCTGCTCGACGACGGCCGCGAGATTCCGCTCCAGACCTATCCCGTAGCTCCCCATGACGATGGTGTGGGAGACCCCGTTCTCATCGAGCACGCTCGCCCCCATCGCCTCCGCGTATCCGGTCCCGAGCTTGAAGATGTGGCCCACCTCGACGGTCCTGAAGGTGTCGAGTGGCTCGCCACAGGTGATGCAGGGCTCCCCCGCCTGGACCTCTCGGACGTCGTGCCATCCGGTGATGCGGAGATCGCGGGCGACATCGACGCCTTCGAGGTGGAAGTCGTCTTCGTTGGCGCCCGTGGTCATGTTCGTGCGACCCCGCAACGCCTCGTCGACGACCACCTTCACGTGCTCCACCCCGACCGCCCCCAGGCTGCCCGGGTGGGCTCCAAGCAGCTCGAAGATCTCATCGGCGGCGGCGGGCCGCAGATCGGCGACCCCGAGCGCGTCGGCGAGCTTCTGTTGCTGCACCGGATGGTCGCCCCGCAACACGACGACGACGGGCTCGCCCTCGACGATGTACACCAGCGACTTCAACTGCCGTTCTGCCGGGTGGCCGGCGTCGGCGAGGGCAGCGATGGTGCGGATGCCCGGTGTCGGGAACTTGCGGGGGGCGTCTGGAGCGGCGCTGTCCTCGACCGGTTCGACCCTCGAGACCGCCTTCTCGACATTGGCGGCGTATCCACAGTTGTCGCAATGAGCGACGAGGTCCTCGCCCGCATCGGACCGCACCATGAACTCGACGGAACCCGATCCACCCATCATCCCCGACGATGCCTCCACGGCGATGGGCTCGACGCCGATGCGGGTGAAGATGTTCGTATAGGCGGTCCTGTGGCGTTCGAACTGGACGTCGAGGCCCGCCTCGTCGATGTCCAAGCTGTACGAGTCCTTCATCGTGAACTCGCGGACACGCAGCAAACCGGCCTTGGGACGCGGTTCGTCACGGAACTTCGTCTGGATCTGATACCAGAGTTGTGGGAGCTGCTTGTAGCTCGTGAGCTCTGCAGCGACCGTGGCGAAGATCTCCTCGTGGGTGAAGCCGAGGGCGATGTCCGCATCCTTGCGATCCTTGAGCCGGAAGAGCTCGGATCCGACCTTGTCCCAGCGGCCGGTCTTGCGCCAGACCTCGGCGGGGTGCAGCGCCGGCAAGAGGAACTGCTGACCCCCGATGGCGTCGATCTCTTCCTCGATGATGCGTCGGATCTTCTGACGCACCCGGTATGCAGCGGGCATCAGCGACCAGACGCCGGCCATGAGCTGGCGCACCAGACCGGCGCGGACGGCGAGCTTGTGCGAGACCGCCTCGGCGTCGGCGGGATCGTCGCGCAGCGTCGGTATGAAGGCCTGGGACCAGCGCACGGGCTTCCTCGGGTCGGGAGGCCGCAAGTGTAGCGACGCGCCGCAAGGGGTCTTCGTCAGCCGCCCGGCCGCCGAAACAGCCGGGCCGGTCGGAGTCCCTCGAAGAACGCCGGCAGCACGTGACGTGCGAAGCGGTCGGCATCGCGCGCAGCGATGAAGACGATGGTGAGCAATGCCACCAGGAGGCCTGGCCGCCCCTCCCGGTACATCCACCACAACGCCCCTCCGTAGCCCACCGCCTGGGTGATCATGGCGAGTGAACCGTTGCGGAGGACTGCGTACCCGACGCCGCACACCACAGCGACGGCGACTGCGCCGACGTGGAGCCGGCCTCCCCACGCCAGCCCCAGCACCGCTGCCGCTCCGACGACGGTATCGGCATCGAGATCGCGCGCACCCAGGCGGCCACCTCCCCCGCGTCTCGCCAGACGGCCGTCGAAGAAGTCGGACAACCAGGACGATGCGAGCAGCAGTCCGACCACGTTCCAGCGTCCCGAAGCCGTGGCCAGCGCCACCGGCACGGACAGCGCGAACCGGAAGGCGGTCAGAGAGTCGGCCAGCCTGGCCATCGAAGGATCATCGACCATGTCGCCCACGGTACGGCGGGAGCGCCCACCGGCCGAGGATCACACCGGTTCGATCTCGTGCTGGACCTGGGGTGTCGGTTCCGCCTGCGGCACCTGGATGACGAACTGTGCCGGCGCCGGCTCGGGCGCACGGGCATCACGGGGGTCGTGTGTCAGCAGCATCACCCCGATTCGCGAGATCCGCCACGCCACGAGAGTGACGGCGAGGGCCGCCATGGCGAAGAGCCCCACGGCGATGCCGCCGCGGAAGGTGGCGCTGATGCCGGTGAGCGCGCTGTCGATGGTGGCGGTGATGTCGCTGCCGACGTTCCCGACTGCATCCTCGAGGGCAGTCTCCAGGTCGAGCTGCAGATCCAACTCGTCGAGCACGTCGCCGGGATCGGCGAGCCCGGGGGCGGTCGTCACATCCGGGGTCGGTGCCGCACTCGTCGTGGTCGTCGTCGTGTCGGGGGTGAGCTCGATGATCGCAGCCGGAAACCAACGTTCGTAGGCCCCCGCCGGATCGGTGAGGATCGGCAGCATCGTGAGGAACACGACGAGAAAGAGGACGAGCCCGACGACGACGAGGATGCTCCCCATCGCAGGTGTGCCCCGCGGGCGCTTGAAGGCCGGCGTCCGTTCGATCATCGACAACACCTGTCGGCGACGAGCGCCACGGCGTTAGGTCGGCCCGATCGGCCGAAGATCGCTCAGCTGCCCTCGGCGATGGAGGCGACGGCGGCACGGCGAGCCTCGGCGTCGTTGGCGTCGCCCTGAATCCCGCGCAGTTCGATCGCCGTCTCCTCGGCGATGTCGGCGGCGGTGACGTCCCGGGCGGCCAAGCGGGCCTCGACACCTTCCTTGACGAGCATCTCGGCCTCGTGGAGCAGGGCGTCGACCATCTCGTCCTCGGGCACGACCCGCACGACCTCGCCTTTGATGAAGAGGTGGCCCTTGCCCCTACCGGCGGCGATGCCGATGTCGGCCTCCCGTGCCTCGCCGGGGCCGTTGACCACGCAGCCCATGACCGCCACCTGGATCGGCAGGTTTGCCGCCTCCAGCGCCTTCTGGGCGTCGTTGGCCACCTTGATGACATCGACCTCGGCACGTCCACACGATGGGCACGCGATGAGATCGAGCCCCTTGCGCTCTCGAAGCCCCAGATACTCGAGCAGCTGCCTGCCGGCCTTCGCCTCTTCGACGGGGTCGGCGGTGAGCGAGAACCGGATCGTGTCGCCGATGCCCTCGAGCAGCAAGGTGGCGATGCCGGCCACCGACTTGATGAGGCCACCCGGGAGCGGTCCCGCCTCCGTGACGCCGAGGTGCAGCGGGTAGTCGACGGTGTCGGCGAGCAGCCGATAGGACTCGACCATCGAGGGAACGTGGCTGTGCTTCACCGAGATCTTGATGTCGTGGAAGCCGACCTCTTCCAGATAGCGGATCTCTTTGAGCGCCGAGTCGACGAGGGCCTGTGGAACGGGGCTGCCGTACTTCTCGAGGAGGTCCTTGTCCAGCGATCCGGCGTTGACACCGACACGAATGGGCACACCGGCGTCACCGGCGGCACGCGCCACCGTCTTGATGTGCTCCTCTTTCCGGATGTTGCCGGGGTTGAGCCGCAACCCGGCCACACCGGCCTCGAGGGCGGCCAGCGCCAGGCGGTACTGGAAATGGATGTCGGCGATGATCGGTGCGGGCGACCTCGGCACGATCTCGGCCAGACCCTGAGCCGCCTCGGTCGTGTTGCAGGTGATGCGGACGATGTCGGCGCCCGCTCCCTTGAGTGCGTAGACCTGCGCCAGGGTGCCGTCGACATCCGCCGTCTTGGTGGTCGTCATGGACTGCACCGTGATCGGCGCTCCCCCACCGACCGGGACGGAGCCGACGTGGAGCTGGCGTGTCATGCGACGCGTGAATGCCATCAGAACCTGATCGGATTGACGATGTCGAGCACGATACCGAAGAGCCCGAGCACGATGAGGAAGAGGAACACGGTGGCCGCCACCGGGAGCAGCGGCCGGATGTCGACGGGACGACCCCGCAGCTTCTCCACCGCCGCGACGGCGAAGTGGCCACCGTCGAGCGGATAGAGCGGGATCACGTTCAGCACGCCGACGAACACATTGACGAAGGCCAGCAGAGCGAGCGACTGCTCAACCGGGCCGGCGAGCCGCACCAGCCCGATGACGGAGATCGGGCGGGCCTCGTTGATCACCCCGACCTGCGGGTTGAACGCCTCGCTGATGATCGAGCCCATGTTCGACACGAGTGCCCAGAGCCCGGCGAAGGAGGCGACGATCGACGTGCCCAGCGCCTGGAAGGCGAGCCCGATCTTGCCGAAGAAGGAGTACTCGACATCCAGCAGCACCGGGCTGACGCCGAAGAAACCGACGGCACGGCCGCTGGACAGGATGTTGGTCGTGAGCGGCACCGTGAAGGAGAGGAGCTCACCCTCGCGATCGACCACCACATCGACGACCTGACCCGGGTTGTCGTGCGCGACGGCCACGAAGTCACTCCAGTCGCCGAGCTCGACACCGCCGAACTCGACGAGACGATCACCGGGTTGGATCCCGGCGATTCGGGCGGGTGAGGGCCGGACGACGTCGGTGGTCTCGAACGTGATGAGCTCTCCGTCGCGCAGGATCTCGACCGTGCTGATGGCGCCGACCGGCTTCGTGGTGTTCGGATCGATCTCGGCGATCGGGACACCATCGACGGACACGACCTCGTCATCGGACAGGGTGATCAACGGGATGGCGGTGTCGTCGGGTGCATTCGGAGTCGCCAGCGCAGCCGTGATCGACTCGATCTCGAGCTGTTCCTCGAACACACCGACGGAGGACGAGCCGTAGGCGAACACGACGACGAGGAGCAGGACGAGCGCGACGAAGAAGTGACTCGTGATGCCGGCGAGGACGACGATCGTCTTCTGGTAGAAGGGCTTGGCGCGATACGTCCGGTGCTCCTCCTCGGGATCGACTTCCTCCAGTGGGTTCATGCCGACGATGCGCACGTAACCACCGAGCGGAAGCGCTTTGACGCCGTACTCGGTCTCCCCACGTTGCATCGACCACAGCTTGGGACCGAAACCCCAGAAGGCCTCGGTGGCCTTCATGTTGAAGTACTTGGCCGCGAGGAAGTGCCCCATCTCATGGACGACGACCATGAGGATGATCCCGATGATGATGATCGCTGCGCCCACGCGCGTGCCTCAGCCTTCTTCGTTTCGTACAGTCAGAACGCTACCCCGATCGTCGCTCTAGCCGGACGTCGCGGCGACCATGCCGCCGGCCACATCCCGCGCTTCACCATCGACCTCGTACACATCTTCGACCGACTCGAGAGCCCGGACTTCGATCGACTCCAGCGTCTGCTCCAGCACACGAGGTATGTCGGCGAATCGTATGCGCTTCTTCAGGAACGCCTCCACCGCCACCTCATCGGCTGCGTTGAACACGGCGGGCGCCGAGCCGCCGGCGCGTCCTGCGGCATACCCCAGATCCAGCGCCGGGAAGGCATCCCGGTCCGGCGTCTCGAACGTGAGTGTCAGACCGGCGAGCTCGTAGGCAGGTTCGCCGATCGGGCGGCGTTCCGGCGCCGTGATGGCGAATTGAATCGGCTTGCGCATGTCGGGGTCACCGAGCTGAGCTTTTTGGGAACCGTCGACGAACTCGACCACCGAGTGCACGACGCTCTGCGGGTGGACGACCACCTCGATCTTGTCGTAGGACACCCCGAAGAGGAGATGCGCTTCGATGACCTCGAAGGCCTTGTTCACGAGCGTCGCCGAATCGATGGTGATACGCGGCCCCATCGACCATGTCGGATGGTCGAGCGCCTGCTCCACCGTCACGTGCTGCAGCTCCTCGGTCGACCTCCCTCGGAAGGGGCCTCCCGATGCGGTGA
This sequence comes from uncultured Acidimicrobiaceae bacterium, assembly GCA_964347305.1. Classification (GTDB taxonomy): domain Bacteria; phylum Actinomycetota; class Acidimicrobiia; order Spongiisociales; family UBA5794; genus CAYFYC01. The sequence goes on from CAYFYC010000085.1 coordinate 9,359, forward strand.
GAATGAGACGGTGCACGGCGTCGACCGGCTCACCGAGCAGGCATTGCCAGAGTGCCGAGTGCTCGCTGTCGACGGGAATCAACTCGCCCCCACCATCTGCAAGCGCCTGCTGCACGACGGGGCCGCCGCTCACGAGACTCTCCTTGTTGGCGAGGGCCAGCCGGTTGCCTGCGCGAAGCGCAGCGACGCTCGGCGCCAGCCCTGCCGATCCGACGACGGCGTTCACGACGATCCGGTCTGGCTCGGCGGCCAAGGCCTCGAGCGCCCCGGTCCCGAACCGCACACGGTCGCCGAGCGCCGAAGAGAAGGTCGCATCGCTCTCCGTGCCCGCAACGACGACCGTCGCCCCGGGGTGGGCCCTCGCCATCGACAGCAGGTCCGGCGAAGGGCGGCTCGCGGCGATTGCAGCGACCTCGAGCCCGAGGTGGGCTGCGACCTCCAGTGTCTGCCGGCCGATCGAGCCGGTGACACCGAGCACGGTGAGGGGTCTCATCCCAGGAGGTCGAAGTATCGGAACACGATCCAGGCGGAGGGGATCACGAACACCATCGCGTCGATTCGATCCATGATGCCGCCGTGACCCGGGAGGATGGCACTCATGTCCTTCACCCCGAGCGCCCGCTTGACGACGGAGACGGCCAGGTCGCCGAGCGGCGCCACGACGGCGACCACCGCACCGAAGGCGAGACCGGATCCGGGATCGAAGGGGCTGGCTTCGATGCTTCCGAAGACGACACCGACGACGAGGGCTGTGAACACCCCGCCCACCAGACCCTCGATCGTCTTCTTCGGGCTCACGACCGGGGCGAGCTTCCGACGCCCGAGCGCCCTGCCGACG
>CAYFYC010000086.1:0-4043 GCA_964347305.1 uncultured Acidimicrobiaceae bacterium
CGGTCGCCGTACCGGGGGCGGTGCTGCCCGGCGGCTTCACCATCGGACGGCGTGCGATCCGGGGCGTCGAGTCGAACGGGATGATCTGCTCCGAGAGCGAGCTCGGTCTCGGAGAGGACCATGCCGGCATCATGGTGCTGTCCGGTGACGAGACGATCGGGGAGCGCTTCGAGTCGCTCCTCGAGCTCCCTGATCTGGTGTTCGATCTCGAGGTCACCAACAACCGTCCCGACGTCATGGGCATGGTGGGGGTGGCGAGAGAGCTCGCAGCCTGGTTCGACGTGCCCTTCACCGAACCGGAGATCGCGCTCGACACCGTTCCCGGTGAGCCGGCGGTCTCCATCAGCAATTCGGCTCCGGACGGCTGCAACCGTTTCACGGCACGCGAGATCCGTGGTGTCACGATCGGGCAATCGCCATTGTGGGTGCGGGAGCGTCTCCGCAGGGCCGGGGTGCGTGCCATCTCGAACGTGGTCGACGTGACCAATTACGTGATGCTGGAGCTCGGCCATCCACTGCATGCGTTCGATGCGGATCGGATCGCCGGGAACGTGCTCGACGTGCGCTGGGCGACACCCGGCGAGGAGCTGGAAACCCTCGATGGCTCCGTCCGGGGGCTCACGTCGGACGACCTCGTGATCGCCGACGCCGACGGGCCCACATCGCTGGCTGCGGTCATGGGTGGGGCGAGATCCGAGGTCGTCGACTCCACGGTGAACGTGCTGATGGAAGCGGCCAACTGGGATCGCCCGACCGTCATGTACACGTCTCGGCGCCACGATCTCCAGTCCGAGGCGTCGAAGCGCTTCGAGCGAGGTGTCGACGTGAATCTGTCCCCACGAGCCGACGACCGCGCGTGCGAGCTCCTGGTTCAGCTCGCCGGCGGCGAGATCCTCGAAACCCAGATCGACGTGTTGACCAACCCGGTCGAACCGTGGCAGGTGGAACTGACGTTGCGTCAGGTGCACCGACTCCTCGGCGATCGGTTCGGGGCGGACGACGTCGCCGACCTCCTCGGGCGGCTCCAGCTGGGTGTCACCTATCACGGCGGAGTGTTCACCGTGACCGTGCCGACCTACCGGCGGGACATCACCCGACCGGCGGATCTCCTCGAGGAGGTCGCCCGTCTCGCCGACTTCGACACCTTCGATGCCACGGTTCCGACGGGCCCCGCGGGCGGTCTCACGCCCGAGCAGCGCCGTGCCCGGCGCGCTCGTGACATCTTGCGGGGGTTGGGGCTCCACCAGTCGATCAATCTCCCGTTCGTGGCTCCGGATGAGGCGGTCGCCTTCGGCGCCGAGCCGAGTCTGGACGTCACTGTCAAGAACCCGCTTCGCGACGATCAGGCCAAGCTGCGTCAACACCTGGCTCCCGGTCTCCTCCGCAACGTCCGCGACAACCGGAACCGCGGGGCGCACCCCGTCGCCGTCTTCGAGACCGGCCGCGTGTTCCGGGCGGAGCCGTGGGTGCTCGACCCGCGGGTGCCCGATCAGCCCATGCGACTCGGTGCCGCCATCTGGGGCGCGTTCGGCACGGCGACATCGGGGACGGCCGGGCCGAACGCCGATGCCGCGACGGCACTCGCCGTGGTGACGGCGATCGCCGACGGGCTCGAGGTCCACGTCGAGCGCGAGCCGGCTGCCCCTGCGGGCTACCACCCGACACGAACGGCTCGCTTGCTCCACGACGGGGTGGTCATCGGCCACGCAGGCGAGGTGCACCCCGACGTTGCCCGCATGTACGAGATCGACGGGAGGGTGGCCCTGGTCGAGCTCGATCTCGATCCGCTGCTGACCCCGGGGTCGTTCCCCGTGATGGGCGACGTGAGCACCTATCCGCACGTCGACTTCGACCTGTCCTTCTCGGTCGGCGAGAACGTCACGGGTGCCGCTCTGCTGGCCGCGACCACCGACGCCGCCGAGCACCTCGAATCGGCAACGGTGTTCGACGACTACACGGATGCGGCGGGGGAGCGCTCGCTGGCGGTTCGCTACCGACTGCGGGCGCCCGATCGAACCCTGACCAAGGCCGACATCGCCGAGCATCGTGAGGCCATGATCGCCGCTGCGGCGGATCTCGGTGCCACCCTCAGAGGAGGGTGACATGCGCGACTTCCTCATGACGACGGACATGGCACCGGACGAGCTGGGAGCCGTCCTCGACCTCGCCGCCGCCGTGAAGGCCGATCCGGATGCCGTGGCGGGGCGACTCGCCGGGTACAAGATCGGGCTCTTCTTCCAGAAACCGTCGACGCGAACCAGGGTGTCGTGCGAAGTGGCTGCGGTGGACCTCGGGGCGCACCCGGTGACGCTCCGTGACGAAGAGGTGGGACTCGGATCCCGTGAGGCACCTGAGGACGTGGCCAGGGTCCTCGACCGCTATCTCGACGTCATCGCGCTGCGTGTGTTCGATCACAGGGACCTCGAGGCCATGGCGGCGCACGCCGATGCAGCGGTGATCAACCTTCTGTCCGACCTCTCGCATCCGGTCCAGGCGCTCGCCGACCTGCAGACGATCGCAGAGGAACGTGATCTGCATGGCAGCCGCGTCGCCTACGTCGGCGACGGCAACAACGTCTGTCACTCGCTGCTGCTTGCCGGTGCGCTCACGGGGATGCACGTTCGGGTCGCCGTTCCAGAGGGGTTCGCTCCGCAGGCCGACATCGTGGCTCGCGCCGTCGAGATCGCCGGTGCGACCGGTGGATCGATCGACATCAGCGCAGACGTTGCCGGCACCGTCGAAGGCGCAGACGTCGTGTACACCGACGTGTGGACGTCGATGGGTCACGAGGCCGAGGCGAGTGCGCGCAGCGCGGCGTTTGCGGGGTATCGGATCGACGACGCCCTCTTCGCGACGGCCGCACCGGAGGCGATCTTCCTCCACTGCCTTCCTGCGCATCGGGGCGAGGAGGTCACTGACGGAGTCATGGATCACGAACGCTCACGGGTCTTCGATCAGGCGGAGAACCGGGCTCACGCCTTCAAGGCACTGCTGCTGCAGCTCACCGGCGCGACGTGACGCCGGAACTCGCCGTGCTGCTCGCCGGCGAGGTGACCGCAGCGGCGCGCGGTCTGCTCGGTTGGCGGCTCCGCACCGAGCGCCCACCCGGACCGACAGAGCTCGTGCTCGCCGAGGTCGAGGCGTATTCGGGCGCGGTGGATGCCGCGGCGCACTCGTTTCGTGGCCGCACCGATCGCACGGAGCCCATGTTCGGTCCGGCAGGCGGCGTCTACGTCTATCGCTCCTACGGGATCCACTGGTGCATGAACATCGTCGTCGGTGAAGAGGGAAGAGCCGACGCAGTGCTGTTGCGGGGAGGCCGGCCTCTCGTCGGGGCCGACATCATGGCCGGCCGGCGCGGCCGCGACGATCACCTGGCAGACGGTCCTGGCAAGCTCGCCCAGGCCATGGCGATCACAGGCGCAGACACCGGCACGATGCTGGGGGACGCCGTTCGACTCTTGCCACCCGTGGAGCCACCGGGTCCCATCGACGTCACCACGCGGATCGGGATCACGAAGGCGGTCGAGCTCCCGTGGCGCTTCGTCCTGCGCCACACGGACGCCGATGATCCTCAGCCGCCGGGGGCGTCGTCCGTGACCGGCGCCGAATAGCTGAATCGTCCGTCCGTCTCGTCCCAGTCTGCGATGGTCGTGATCTGCACAGGACGCCCCGGACACGCCGAGCCGTCGAGGTGATGTGCGATGTCGCCGGGGAATCGATCGAGGATGCCGGCTGCGAGCGCCTGCTGCCCCGCACCGAGACCGCAGCGGTTCGAATCGGTGATGCGTTGCGTCCACGCGGCGATCTCTTCGACCTCCTCCAGTCCGCCGACATCGAGGGCCACTGCACCGAATCGCTCCGTGATCGCCGCCGTGCCCAGCTTGCACGAAGGGCACTGACCGCACGAGCCACGGAACAGAAACGCCGATGCTGCGGTGGCGATCCGGATCGCGCAGCTGCCCTCGCCGTAGAAGGAGAAACCAGCCGATCCCAGCGACGAGCCCGCCTCGGCTCTGCTCGAACGCAACCGGGCCGAACGC
>CAYFYC010000086.1:4053-4376 GCA_964347305.1 uncultured Acidimicrobiaceae bacterium
CCCAGCGACGAGCCCGCCGCACGCATGCCCTCGAACGATATCGGCGTGGCGAGGGCGTCGCCGGCGAGCGGGGCGGTGGACACGCCGTTGAGGATGAGGTGGAGAGGAACGCCGTCGGACATGCCTCCGGCGATGTCGAGCAGCTCCCCGAGCGGCGTTCCCATCTCGACCTCTGCGACGGCATCGATGACGGTGTCGCCGCCGACGGTGCACACCATGGTGCCCGGCGAGTCCGGCGTTCCTCGAGAGCGATACCACTCCGCCCCGTGTTCGAGGATGTGCGGCACGTTGGCCAGGGTCTCGACGTTGTTGATCACCGTCGG
>CAYFYC010000086.1:4386-10147 GCA_964347305.1 uncultured Acidimicrobiaceae bacterium
AATCTCATCCACGACCGAGTTCCAGACGAAGACGACTTTATCATTCTTAAACGCGCGTTCCTGCATGATCTTCGACGCGCGGAGCTTGTCGCGCCTATGGACCACGCTGACCTTGGTCGCGAACTTGGTCAGAAACGTCGCTTCCTCCACCGCGGTGTCACCGCCGATCGTGCAGACCATGGTGCCCGGGGAGTCCGTCGTCCCCAGGGAGCGGAACCACTCAGCCCCGTTGGCCAGGATGTGGGGCACGTTGGCCAGGGTCTCGACGTTGTTGACCAGGGCGGGTTGTGCGGGTCCGCCCGGCGTCTCGAAGAGCCCCTGCACATATGGCGGGTACAGCCGGGGAAGCGGGTCGCGGCCCTCGATCACCTCGAGGAGGCCCTTCTCCTCGCCGAAGAGATAGTCGTCCGGTCCGGGTATGAACGTGACTTCGAGCGGCCCGAGAAGCCCTACGCCGGCGAGACTCTCGGCAGCAGCCTGCATGCGCGCCATGCTCTCTGTGAACTTCGCCTTGATGCCGACGAAGACCCGGGATGCGCCGACGGCGAAGGCTGCCGCTGCCAGGCCCTCCACGACCTGATACGGGTTGCGGCGCATGATGGCGCGATCCTTGAAGGTGCCTGGCTCGCCCTCGGCGGCGTTGCACACCACGAATTTCACCGCCGCATCGTCGTCGGCCAGGCCGGACCACTTGATCCCGGTGGGGAATCCGGCGCCGCCCCGGCCCCGCAGCCCCGAGGCGCGGATCGTGTCGAGGACCGCACGTGGGCCCATGTCGCGACATCGCTCGAGCGTCGCGCCGCCGCCCGAGGCGAGGTGGTCCTCGAGCGTGTCGACCGCCGTGGCGGGCAGGATGTCGCCCATCGCTGTGCTCCGATCGCCGCTGGGCCCTGTCTAGCGGATCCGGACGACCCGGCCCAGCAGGCCGGTCACGGGTCCACCCAGAGGGTCACGCTGTCACCGCCGGTTGCGCCCGCGATCGGGGTCTGTTTCCAGATCACCCCGGATCTGCCGAATTCCGACTCCTCGTAGACGATGTCGACGCGAAGGGGGAGCGGTCGCAGTCGATCCAGCGCGGCATCGAGGCCGAGTCCGATGAGCGACGGCAGCGCTTGTGGGGATCCGGCGACGAGCAGTTCGATCTGGTCGAGACCGTCCAGGCCCGTGCCGGCACCCGGTTCGTGACCGATCACGGTGCCGGGGGCCACGACGTCACCGACGTCTCGCCACCTGATGGTCAGAGGCAGACCGAGGGTCGCCATGAGCAGCACGGCGTCGCCGGCCGGCATCCCGACCGTCTGAGGCACGACCTCGCCACATTCGGCCGGGATCGCCGGCGACGTGGCGAGAGCGAGTTCGAGCGCAGAAGGCGTCGTGCACGAGCCGAGAGCCATGCCCGTCAAGGGGTCGATGACGACAGGAGTCAGCGCAACGGAGGACAGATCGGGCAGGTCGCCGTAGGGGGTCCCCGACAGCGCAGCGAAGGCGTAGCGCGACCAGATGATCGCCGGCCAGCTCCCGCCGGTGATCGTGTGGGGCGTGGCCGGATAGATCATCGGCCGTCGGGCGGTGGCGTAGCCCACCCACACGCCGGCGACCAGCTCGGGCGTGTAGCCGACGAACCAGGCGTCCGCGTAGTCCTGGGTGGTGCCGGTCTTGCCCGCCGATTCCCGGCCGATCCTGGACAGGATCCCGGTCCCTCGGCTCACGACTCCGCTGAGGGCGGCGCTGACGTCACCGGCGACCGCAGGTGACAGGGCCTCGGCCGTGACGATCTCCTTCGTCACCAGCGTCGAGCCGTCGGCTGCCTCCACAGAGGTCACGAAGCGGGGTCGGATGCTCGTCCCACCGTTGGCGAACACGGCGTAGCCCGCGGTGAGATCGTGAAGCGCAACCTCCTCGCTACCGAGCGCCAACGTCGGGACCGGGTCGAGATCGCCGACTCCGGCACGTGCCGCCACGTCGGCCACGGCGCCGGCTCCGACCGAGTCGATGAGGCCGGCGTACGCAGTGTTCACGGAATAGGCGGTGGCGTCGGCGAGCGTGAGATCGGGCAGCGCCACGTTCTCGTAGTTCGCAACGACCCAGGGACCATCCTCCGTGAGGACGGTTGTCCGGGCTGCGCCGGTCACGACGTCGTCGAGCGTCCAGCCCCGCTCGAGCGCTGCGGCGAGGACGAATGGCTTCATCGTCGAACCGGGCTGGCGCAGACCTCGGGTGGCGAGATTGAACTGTGAGCCCGGCGCCCCCGAATGCCAATCGCGTCCTCCGACCAACGCCAGCACGTCACCCGAGGCCGGGTCCATGGCGATGAGGGCGGCATCGGGAGCCCGGCCCGACATCACGGTGGCGATCGCGGCTTCGGCGGCACGCTGGTGGTCGGGCGCCAGCGTGGTGTGGATGACGAGGCCGCCACCGAAGAGCAGAGCGGCCCTCTCCTCGCGACTCTCCCCGAGCCCGGGATCGTCGAGGAGGCGACGGCGCACCTCGTCGGCGAAGAACGGGTAGAGGTCGACCGGCTCCGTCACATTCAGCTCGAGTGGTGCGGCGATGGCGGCGGCATGTTGGTCCCCGGTGATCCAACCCTCCTCCGCCATCACATCGAGCACGACATTGCGACGACCCACTGCCGCCTCGGGATCGCTGATCGGGTTGGTCGGCGATGGAGCCCGGATGACACCGGCGAGCGTCGCCGCCTGAGGGAGGGTGAGATCGGCGACTTCGACTCCGAAGTACCGCATCGCGGCAGCACCGACGCCATAGGCACCCGAACCGAAATACACGGTGTTGAGATAGCGCTCGAGGATCTGCTCCTTCGACAGGGTCTCTTCGACGGCGAGCGCCAGGACCAGCTCCTCTGCCTTCCGCTGGAGATCGACGGTCGGGCTGAGGAGCACGTTCTTGACGTACTGCTGGGTGATCGTGGAGCCGCCTTGCACCACGTCGCCGGCTTCGAGGTTGGCGGCGACGGCACGTGCCACGGCGGCGAGGTCGACTCCCGGGTGGTCCCAGTAGCGGCGATCCTCGATGGCCACGACGGCATCGACCAGATGTCGGGGGAGCCTGTCGAACCCGACCGGCGTCCGGTTCTCGCCAGAATGCCACTCGGCGATGAGCGAGCCGTCGGCGGCGAGCACCTGCGTCGTCAGCGGGGCGTCGCCGAGGCCCGGATCCTCGACCGGGCGCACCGAGCAGGCCGTCGCGGCGAGCATCAGTGCCACGCCGAGTGCGACGGCGCGACCTCTGGGTGCCAGTCGTGTTGGTCTCCTGCCCGCAGTCATCGTTCCCCGTCTCGATGCCGGCAGTGGCACGCTACCTGCGGGGACCCCGGGACGCAGCTCGCGAAACTCGGCGGCGCCGGGCGGGGCTATCGTCGTGCGTCATGGCCACCTTCCCACCTGTCGACGAGCAACTCGAGTACCTCCTCCGGGGGGTCGAGACCGTGCTGCCCGAGGGCGAGCTCCGGGACCGGCTGGGGGAGGGCAGACCGCTGCGAGTGAAGCTCGGTGTCGACCCGACGGCACCCGACGTCACCCTGGGCTGGGCTGTCGTCTTCCGCCTGCTGCGGCGATTCCAGGAGATGGGCCACGTCGCGGTGCTGATCGTCGGCGACTTCACGGCCCAGGTGGGTGATCCGTCCGACAAGAGCGAGACACGCAAGCGGCTCGGGGCGGAGGAGGTGGAGGAGAACATCAGTGGCGTCTTGGAGACCATCAAAGGGCTGCTGCTGCCCGAGCGGCTCGAGATTCGGCCGAACTCCGATTGGCTCGGTTCGATGTCCATGCACGACGTCCTCGACCTGACCTCGCAGTTCACGGTCTCACGCATCATGGACCGCGACGACTTCTCGAAGCGATGGGACGCCAATCAGCCGATCTCGATGATCGAGTTCATGTATCCGTTGCTTCAGGCGATGGACTCGGTCGCCGTCGAGGCGGACATCGAGATCGGCGGCACAGATCAACTGTTCAATCTCCTCGTGGGGCGGGACCTCCAGCCCCGGCACGGCCAGCGCGGCCAGATGGTGATGACCGTGCCCTTGCTGGTCGGGACCGACGGCGAGAAGAAGATGTCGCAGTCGCTGGGCAACTACATCTCGGTCACCGAGGAGCCGTCGGAGATGTTCGGGAAGACCATGAGCATCCCTGACCACCTGATGGAGAGTTGGTTCGTCCTGGCGGCGGGCCGGAGCGACGCCGACGCCGCCGAGATCGCTCAGGGCATCACCGACGGCAGCCTCCATCCCGGCGAGACGAAACGTCGGCTCGCTCGGGAGATCGTGGCGATCTACCACGGGGCCGATGCTGCGAAGGAGGCCGAGGCGGCCTTCGATGCGCTCTTCCGGCGGCACGAGATCCCCGATGACGTGCCCGAGGCGACGGCGCTGGTCGAGGACGGCATGGTGGCGTTGCCGGCCTTCCTCGCGGATGCGGGCATCGTCACGTCCCGTTCCCAGGTTCGTCGCCTCATCGAGCAGGGTGCCATCAAGATCAATGGAGCCAAGGTCGCCGAGGAACTCGTTCCCGCCGACGTGATCGTCGGCCAGGTGGTCCAGGTCGGCAAACGTCGCTTCGTGAGGGTCGTGACCTGAAGGGTCGGGTTCACGTTGTCGGATGGTGGGGATCTCCCCCATGGTCGCGAACCAGCCACCGTCTACGCTCGGAGCCATGAGCGATCGTCACGACGCCGCACGCACCCCACCCGGCGTCTACCGGTTGGTCGAGCGCCTGATCGTGGCGCGACCGGTCGAAGACACGCTCGTCGGGGTGGTCTTGGTGTTCCGGACGGGCTCTCTCGTCTGGATGGCGGCCCTGGTCGTGTCCACCCTCGCCAATGACGCAGAGGCCGACGAGAGAATCGTCGTCGGCTCGATGATCGTCGCCGTCCTCTGGACGATCGCCACGTTCGTCGTTGCCCGGGCCGATGTGCTGGGTCGCAAGTGGTATGCGCTGGTCGACGGCGCCATCGCCCTGGCGATGAGTCTCACCCCGGGCATCGCCGGTGCCGAGTTCAGGTTCTTCGGTGGCATGCCGCTCTCGTGGCTCTTCGTGGCCGCGCTGGCCGGCGGATTCGCCTGGGTGATCTGGGCGTCGCTCCTGATCGGTGCTCTGCAGGTGGCCGGCGTCTTCGTGCTCGAGACCGGATACGGACCGACAGAGACGATCGGCCAGGTGATGATCTTCCTGGTACCTGCGGTCGTGATCGGTTTCGCCTTCGACACGCTGCGATGGGCCGAGGGGGCTCTTGCGGAGGAGCGATCCAGACGCATCGTGGAGCAGGAGCGGGCGGATGTCGCCGACAGGCTGCACGACTCGGTGCTGCAGACGCTCTCGCTCATCGAAGGTCGAACCACGGAGCCTGCCATCCGGAACCTCGCCCGCCGGGAGCGCCGCAAGCTGAGAGGGCTCATCGACCGTCTCTCTTTCGGTGACGACACGAGCATCAAGGCGCGTCTGCTCGAACTGGCGGAGGATGTCGAGGACGACCACCTGATCACCGTGGAGAGCGCGATCGTGGGCAACGCGTCGATGGATCAGGCGCTCGAGCGCCTGGTGGCGGTCGTTCACGAAGCGCTCGTCAACGCGGCAAAGCACTCGGGCTCCGATCGGGTGAGTGTCTACGTGGAGGTCGGTGCGGAGACGGTGCTGGCCACCGTGAAGGACGATGGCGTGGGTCTGGAGAGGACCGAGGCGAAGCGGCGCCTCGGGTCGCGCTATCTGCAGCGTCTCGGAGGGGGAGCGATCCGGGCCACGGTACGGAG
>CAYFYC010000087.1:0-8106 GCA_964347305.1 uncultured Acidimicrobiaceae bacterium
ACTTGATGTCGTCGCCCTGCACGGCCGCCTCGACGGCCTCGGAGATCGCGATCCCGAGCGAGCCGGGGGAGTCGGGATCACGCTCGAGGATGGTGCGCCCTGCGTTGGTGAGGTCGGAGGGTGACGGGTGCACCGTGGCTCCCCACACCTCCATCATCGACTTTCGGTAGGGCTTCTGGTCGTACGAGGCCCGCACCTGCCACACCTCGCACTCGAGCCCGAACTGAGCGCAGGCGAACGCCAGGGCCGAGCCCCACTGGCCGGCTCCGGTCTCGGTCGTGAGCTTGCGGACGCCGGCCTTGGCGTTGTAGAAGGCTTGCGGCACCGAGGTGTTCGGCTTGTGACTCCCCGCCGGTGAAACGCCCTCGTACTTGTAGAAGATCTTGGCCGGGGTGTCGAGGAGCTTCTCCAGTCGCCGGGCGCGATAGAGCGGCGACGGACGCCAGAGCCGGTAGACGTCGAGGACCTCTCCGGGAATGTCGACGAAGCGATCCTGCGTGACCTCCTGGAGGATGAGGTCCATGGGGAACAGCGGAGCGAGATCGTCGGGTCCGACCGGCTGGTTCGTTCCCGGGTGGAGCACCGGCGGCGGCGGTTCCGGGAGATCGGGCACGATGTTGTACCACTGCGTCGGCATCTCCGACTCGTCAAGGATCACCTTCGTGTAGTCGCTCACGGTCCCTCCAGCTCGAACGGAGGCGTCACCGTAGCAAGCGGGCCGTGCCCTCCGGGATCAGCAGAGCGCCTTGGAGGCGTCGATGGCGCCCACGATGGCGATGATGGCGGCGATGGTGGTGAAGATGCCGACCACGATTGCCGCCATGGGTGTGATGGTGGTGGGATCGGCGATGCGCCACGCACCACGCACCAGGATGTAGGCCGCGACGATGAGAACACCGATGACCGCCCAGGCCCACACTCCGGGCTCGTTGCACCTGTTGAGTGCCCACGGGTAGTCCTCGACGATCGTCGCCAGCGACCCTCGGTACAGGAGGATCGACGTCGAGGCGACGACGGTCGCCACCACCAACAGGCTGAGCGCTCTTCCGGTCTCCATCCCGAAGTCCTCCTGCTCGTCGGCCGGGACGTGCCGGCCGGCCGCAAACTGTCGTGAAGCGTACCGAGGATCCGCCGGATCGCTCGGATTTCAGCGCCTCGCCACGAGACGGGCCTCGTGACGATCCTCGCGCCAGGACTCCTCGTAGTGGACCACGCCGAGATCGCCGATGAGACCCGGGAGCTCTCCCTCATCCAGCAGATGGGGTGGAGGCGGGCGCTCGTTGCGTTCGCGGTTGCGTGTGGTTGCGATGCAGGCGACGAGCACACCGCCGGGTGCGAGTTCGCTCGTGATGGGCGGAAACAGCAGCCGGTTGAGATAGTGGAAGACGAGCACGACGTCCCGCGGTCCTGACGGGAACGGGTCGGCGTCGAGGTCGGCCTGCACGGTGGTCAGTTCGACTCCGGCGGTGCGGCCCTCGGCCACCGCTCGTTCCAGGGCCACGTCGGAGATGTCGACGACGGTGGTGTCGAGACCCCGGCGGGCCAGGACGATGGCGTTGCGGCCCGCGCCACCCGCCACGTCGAGCGCCCGCCCCCGACGTGGGACGAACTTGAGCATGTCGACGAGGAAGCTCGAGGGCTCCGTGTTCACGTCGCCCGACGCATACCTCGCATCCCACTTGTCACGTTCGTGCCGGCTCACGCATCCTCCTGCTCGGGGTGATGGTGCCGGGTCGACGACGTGATGCGCAAGCGGTGGCGGAGGGAGAGCGCGTCGTCTTGACTGCCCTCATGAGCAACATCTTCGACTTGACCGGCACGACGGCCATCGTCACCGGAGGGAATCGCGGCATCGGGCTCGGCATGGCCGAGGGCCTGGCGGGGGCCGGAGCCGCGGTGTCGATCTGGGGACGGAGCCAGGAGCGCAACGAGGAAGCGGCGGCGCGGCTGCGCGCACACGGGGGCGAGGTGTTGGCCGTCACCTGTGATGTGGCCGACGAAGAGGCGGTGCGCCACGCATTCGGCGAGACGCTCGAAGCCTTCGGCAAGGTCGACGCCTGCTTCGCCAACGCCGGTGTCGGTGCCGGGTCGACCCGATTCGAGGAGATGTCCACCGACGAGTGGCGTCACGTGCTGGGGGTCAACCTCGACGGCGTGTTCTTCACGCTTCGCGAAGCGGCGGCCCACATGAAGCAGCGCGGCGAAGGTGGCAGCCTCGTGGCGACCGCGAGCGTTGCGGCGCGGCTGGGGATGCCGCGTGGCGAGCACTATGCGGCGACAAAGGCCGCGGTGACGGGTCTCATTCGCAGTCTGGCCGTCGAGTACGGACGTCACGGGATTCGCGCCAACTCCGTGTTGCCGGGATGGGTCGTCACCGAGATGAGCGCGCCGATCACGAAAGGGGAGCGGGCAGGGCCCGTGATGCTCGCGAGAACCCCGGCGGGTCGTTTCGGCGAGCCCGAGGACTTCGCCGGGATCGCCGTCTATCTGGCGTCACCGGCGAGCGCCTGGCACACCGGCGACGAGATCGTCGTGGACGGCGGCTTCAGCAAGACCTGAGCCTGCGATCACGGCGCTTCGTCAGCCGTCGCGATCTCCGGAAGAGGTCGACTGTGCGGCGGGTGTGGACTGCTCGGCCACCGCGTCCGGCGTCGCATCACGGCGCCGTCGGATCCAGGCCAGGGCGACGAACACCACGAGCGGGACCCACAGGAACGGAATCGCCAACCCGGCGGCGAGCACGACGACCTGGAAGAGGCCCACGAGCGCACGCCAGCTGCGGGAGACACCCTCGCCGAAGCTCGGGATGCCACCGGGATCCTCTGCCTGGAGGGTCACCGAGGTCGTGCTGGCGACCTGCCGATCCTCGAGGACGATCCCATCGACCGTCACCGGAGTCGCCGCCACGCGCGTCTGGCTTCGCAGCCTCCGGTCCACGTCGACACCCACGGCGAGCAGGATCGACTGGCCCGGCCGCAACTGCTGTTCCGGGGCCCCGTCGATCACGAGCAGATCTTCGAGTGTGAGATCGAGCACGGTGTCCGTGAGCTGGAAGTCGGTGAGGTCGGTGTCACCGATGTTGCGGATTTCCCAGCAGACGGTGGCGGCCGTGCCGCGATCGACCGTCAGCTGGTTCGATGATCCGGGGCAGGATGTTCCTGAGTCCTCGAAGCCGGGGTAAGCCGTTGCGAAGACCTCGACTCCGGGTCGGACCCTGGCCTCTTCGATGCGCACGGTGATGGTTGCGAGCGCGACCTGGTCCTGCAGGGTGCGGAGCGTGCCTCGCAGCTGCTCCAGGTTGGTCTCACGGGCGAGCAGCTGTGCTTCGAGCTGGGCGAGCTCTTCGACCGAGCCGGCGCCCTGGAGCAGCTCGCGGAGCCGTTCGACAGACGCCTGATTGGTTGCGATCTGGCTCTCGAGGTTGACCACCCGCTCGGTGACGTCGTCGGCGGAGATGGTCTGGTTGCGCAGCTCGCCGATCGAGCCCAGTTGCTCGAGCGCCGTCTGGAACTGCTCGGGAATGATCTTGAAGACGAGGATCGAGCGCGGCTCGTTGCCGCCGATCGACTGTTGGCCGAACAGGAATCCCCCGAGCGCCTCGATCTTCTGGGTCGCCTCGGCGCCGGCGGCGGCGACATCGTTCACTGCGATCTGGAGATCCGCGGTGAAGATGATGTCACGGTTGAAATCCGCAGGCAGGGCAGTGGGGGCGATGCCACCGCTCCCACGGTCGGCGACGTCTCCCGGGGATTCGCCGGCCGGCTCTTCGACGTCGTCGATACCGGTCTGGTCGCCGGCTGCGATCGTGGTCGCCGGGGCGGCTGTCGTAGCGTCGGCGGTCGAGTCGGCGGCGCTCGTGCACGCGGCGGCGAAGATGGCGAGCACGAACACACCGATGAGGACCGGCAGCAGCGGCCCATGAGGTCGTTGCGGTCTCGTCCGAGCGGCTGTCATCGAGCACCTCCGGGTTCGGCTGTTCGTTGAGACGCTCCGGCCGGGGCTCGGGGTTCCGGGCTCGGCTCTTCGGGACCCCGGCAGGTTGTCATCGGGTGGATGCGAGCTAGTCACTTCGGCACCGCCCCGAATGACGCTGCGCCACCGGTCGCTGTGTTCCGATCACCACTTGGTAGGCACTGATCACCATCTGAACCAGGACGGAGACTCATGACAGGAACCATCGACCAGGGACGGTCGAGGCGCATCGTTGCCGCGTTGGCTGCAGCCATCGTGGCGTTCGCCGTGTTCGTCGTTCCCAGCCCGGCGCTCGCCGGCCCGTCATCAGAGCGGGTCTCGGTGATCGTGCGGGAGATCGCGGGAGCGGGCGACGAAGCGGAGGATCTCGTCGTCGAGCTCGGCGGTGTCGTGACCGGTCAGCTCACGCTCGTCGTAGGCTTTGCGGCCGCGGTGCCTGTCGGTGCGCTGGCCGCACTCGAAGCAGCACCCACCGTCGACTCGGTCACTCCGAATGCAACGCTCCAGCTCCAGGCCGCCGGGTGGGACTTCGTGTCCAGCTCGGCGTTCGACGAGGCGACGCAGACGCCCGGATCCCTCTACTCGGTGAACGCGATGATCGGCGCCAAGAACCTGTGGGTCGCGGGAGCGACCGGCGCGGGCATCGACATCGCGCTCATCGACAGCGGCGTGGCGCCTGTCAACGGACTGACCTATCCGGGCAAGGTCGTCAACGGTCCCGACCTGTCGTTCGAGTCGCAGTACGACAACCTGCGCCATCTCGATACCTTCGGGCATGGAACCCATCTCGCCGGGATCATGGCGGGCCGTGACGACGAGGCGTCGGTGCTCTACAACGCCCCGAGCTCTCAGTTCGTCGGCGTTGCACCGGAGGCCCGTGTGGTCTCGCTGAAGGTGGCCGATGCCCACGGGGTCACGGACGTGTCGCAGGTCATCGCCGCCATCGACTGGGTGGTCCAGAACAAGAACGAGAACGGGCTCAACATCAGGGTCCTCAACCTGTCCTTCGGCACCGACTCGACGCAGTCGTACCTTTTGGATCCGCTGGCGTTCGCCGTCGAACAGGCCTGGCAGAACGGCATCGTCGTCGTCGTCGCCGTGGGCAACGACGGCAACGGCAAGCCCCTACGCAACCCGGCGCTCGATCCGTGGGTGATCGCCGTCGGCGCCGTCGACATGAACGGCACGACCGGCACGTCCGACGATTTCGTCGCCGACTTCTCGAATTGTGGCACGGTGGCTCGCTTCACCGATGTCGTGGCGCCCGGCCGCACCATTGTCTCGCTGCGAGCCCCCGGCAGCTACGCAGACATGGAGAACCCGGGTGCCGTGGTCAACGAGCGGCTCTTCGTCGGGTCCGGCTCGTCGCAGGCTGCAGCGGTCGTGTCGGGACTGGCTGCGCTCCTCATCGATGCCGACGAGAGCCGGACACCGGACCACGTGAAGGCTGCCCTCATGCTGGGTGCCTCGAGTCTTCCGGATGCGTCGGCCCTGTGCCAGGGCTCGGGCATGGTCGATGGGCCAGGTGCCGACAACGCCAGGGTCAACAAGCGACGTCTGCAGTCCCACACCACGGCCACCGGCCTCGGCAGCCTCGAGGCCTCACGTGGCACCGATCACGTCACGGCTGAGCACGTGACCCTCGCCGGCGAGATCGACATCCATGGCAACGCCTTCGACTCGGCGACGTGGTCGACGCAGGCGGCGACGCTGTCCTCGTGGGACGGCGGCGACTGGAATGGGGCGACCTGGTCCGGCTCGGACTGGTCCGGCCTCTCGTGGACGGGTGCGACCTGGTCCGGAGCGACCTGGTCCGGCCTCTCGTGGACGGGTGCGACGTGGTCTGGTGCGACGTGGTCTGGTGCGACGTGGTCTGGTGCCACCTGGTCTGGTGCGACGTGGTCTGGTGCCACCTGGTCTGGTGCCACCTGGTCTGGTGCCACCTGGTCTGGAGCGACCTGGTCTGGATCCGCGTGGACCGGGTTCACATGGAGATGAGGCTCGGATACACGCGGATGTGAATCGAACGTGCGGGTGGACACCGGGGCCGTGGCGATCGCCACGGCCCCGGTCGCGTCAGGGCATGGCGGCGAGCAGATCCGCTGCTGCGACAGCGAGCATGGGTGCACCCGGAGCGAAGTCGGCGAATCGCTCATCCGAGGTCTGACCGCGCACATAGCGGGCGTAGATCTGCTCGAGGATCACGGCCAGTCGGAAGAAGGCGAGAGCCACGTACCAGTCGATCCTCGTGACGTCGAAGCCGGTGGCGTCGGCGTACCGGGACGCGACCTCGGCGGTGGACATGTACGGAGTCAGCGGCTGGACCCGCCCGGCGAAGACGGCTGCGGTCGGACCCTCCGGATCGACCCAGTAGGCGATGGTCGTGCCGAGGTCCACGAGGGGATCTCCCAGCGTCGCCATGTCCCAGTCGAACACGGCCACGAGATCACCCTGGTCGTCGATCATGGTGTTGTCGAGCTTGTAGTCGTTGTGGAGGATCGTTGCGCCCTGGGCCACGGGGATCGAGTCGCCGAGCAACTCCGCCACCGTGTCCATCTCGCGGACGTCTCTGGTCTTGGCCGCATTCCATCGCCTGGTCCAACCGTCGACCTGGCGTTGCACGAAGCCTTCGGGTCGACCCAGATCCGACAGATCAACCGCGACGGGGTCGACCGAGTGCAGCCGTCCGAGGGCGGCGACGAGCTCTTCGCAGACGCGACGGCGGCGCTCGACCGGAATGGGCCACGAGCCTCGCACCACGTGACCGTGGCGGCGCTCCATCACGAAGAACGGCTTTCCCATGACGTCCGGGTCGGCGCAGTAGTGGAAGCTTCGTGGAGCCTCGGGGAACGCCCGCCACAGACGTGACAGCACCTTGTGCTCCCTCGCCATGTCGTGACCGCCGGCTGCGGTCGGACCGAGCGGTGCCCTGCGGAGGACGAACTCACCGCCTTCCGTCACGGCGCGGTAGGTGAGGTTGGCGGCGCCACCGGGGAATTGGTCGAAGGTGATCGGGCCGCTGCCCACGAGCTCCGGCAGAGCCGCCCGGAGGTGGTCGGCGACTCGTTCTTCGTCGAATTGCTCCTCGGGACGGATCGGGGCGGTGTCGCCGGGCATCGACCGGAGCCTACCGGGGCGACGCCGTCGCGTCGGGTGCTCTCCGGCCGCGTGCCGACGGGTCCTCGCGGATAGGATGCGCGTCAGGAGGTGGAGCCGTGGAGCTCACGACCATTCGCTTCGATGTCGCCGACGGTGTCGGCACGTTGACCTTCGATCGCCCCGACCGGGCGAACGCCTTCGATCTCCAGCTGATGAAGGAGCTCGGCGCCGTCGCGATCCGATGTGACGAGGATCCGGAGATCCGGGCCGTCCTCGTCACCGGCTCCGGCCGCTTCTTCTCGGCCGGTGGTGACCTGTCCGATTTCGACGCCGCCGCCGACATGGGCGCCTTCCTCGACGTGATGACCGGCCACCTCCACGCCGCGATCGCACGGTTCGCCCGTATGGACCCCCCGATGATCGCTGCGGTGAACGGTGTGGCGGCGGGGGCCGGTCTGGCATTCGTGCTGGCGTCCGACCTCGCCATCGCCGCCGAATCGGCCGTGTTCACGTCCTCCTACACCGCCTCGGGGTTGACCCCGGACGGGTCGTCGACTTTCTTCCTGCCCCGCATCGTCGGGCTCCGTCGCGCCGCAGAATTGACCCTCACCAACCGGAGGCTCGACGCCGCCGAGGCGCTGGAGTGGGGCATGGTCAACCGGGTGGTTCCCGACGACGAGCTGTTGCCTGTCGCGGGATCCATGGCCCGCGAGTTGGCGCAGGGGCCGACGGCTGCGTTCGGGCGCACCAAGGCCCTGTTGCTCGCTTCGACGGGTGATGCGCTCGAGCGGCAGCTCGAACTCGAGGCGCGGTCCATCGTCGATATGACGAGGACGCACGACGGCGCCGAAGGAGTCGGCGCGTTTCTCGAGAAGCGACGTCCTCGCTACGAGGGTCGCTGACCGCCGGTTCTGTCACACCCGGGCGCGATGCTCCTGACATGGACGTGCAGCCGGGTCCATCGATCCTCCATGTGGATCTCGATGCCTTCTACGCATCGGTGGAACAGATGGATGATCCCCGGTTGCAGGGCAG
>CAYFYC010000087.1:8116-10001 GCA_964347305.1 uncultured Acidimicrobiaceae bacterium
GCCCGAGCTCCAGGGCAAGCCGGTCGCGGTCGGTGGCGGCGTGGTGCTGGCGGCGAGCTACGAGGCGAGACGGTTCGGGGTGCGCTCCGCGATGCCGCTGCGGCAGGCGCGGCAGCTGTGTCCGCGGCTCATCGTTGTCGACGGCTCGTACGGCGACTACCTAGAACTCTCGAACGAGGTCTTCGACATCTGCCGTCGGTTCACGCCGACGGTGGAGCAGATCTCGATCGACGAGGCCTTTCTCGACGTCTCGGGTGCGCACCACCTCTTCGGGTCGGGTCGGGTCATCGCCGGGGCCATCAGAACCGCCGTCCGTGACGAAGTCGGTCTGCCGATCTCGGCCGGGGTGGCCGGCACGAAGTTCCTCGCCAAGATCGCGTCACGGGTGGCCAAGCCCGACGGGTGCATCGAAGTGCCACTCGGGCACGAGGTCGCCTTTCTGCACCCTCTGCCGGTCGACGTACTCTGGGGCGTGGGACCGGCGACGCGGGCCAAGCTCGAAGCGCTCGGCATCCACACCGTCGGCGATCTGGCGGCGACGCCGCAATCGACGCTCACCGGCCGGATCGGGCGGGCGTCGGCGGCGCATCTCCACGCCCTCGCAGGTAACAGGGACCCGCGCACGGTCCGCACCGATCGGTCGGCCCGATCCGTCGGTGCACAGCGGGCCTTCGGCGGGAACGTGATCGATCGCGAGATGTGGCGTCAGGTGGTCAGGGCCATCGCCGACCGGGTGGGTGCCCGGCTTCGCCACAAGCGGAGGGCGGGTCGCACACTCTCCGTTCGGGTCCGGTTCGCCGATCTCGAGACGGTGTCCAGGTCGACGACCCTGGCCGCCCCGGTCAACAGCACCGACGCCCTCTTCACGGTGACCATGGAGCTCGTCGACCGTGCCGTCGCCGAGGCTGCCGCGGGCCGCGGTCTCAGCCTCATCGGTCTCTCGGTGTCGAAGCTGGTGGTGGCGCCGCATCTCCAGCTCGAGTTGCCGCTCGGTCTCGCCGCCGATACCCGTCGCAGCGGAAGCACCGTGGCGTTGAGCCGCAGCCTCCTCGATGCGGCGGTCGACGACGTGCGGGAGCGGTTCGGCAAGGAGGCGGTCTTGGCAGGGTCGACGATGACCCGTCCCGGCCTCGTTCCAGACGAGTTCGGTGACCTCGCGATCCCGGCCTACGAGCGCTGATCGGACCGCCGCCTGATCTCAGCCGCCGAGATCCTCACCGAGACCGGCCGGAGCCTGCATGTCCCGCTCCCAGCCGCCGAGCAGGTGAAAGTGGAGGTGGAACACGCTCTGACCGGCGTCGGCGCCCGAGTTGGTCACCACCCGATAGGTGCCGCCCAGCTTCTCCAGCTCGGCGACCGCCGAAGCCAGCTCGAACAGTTCGCCGAGCATCTGACCGTGATCGACGGTGAGATCCGCCGCCGAACCCACCACGTGACGCTTCGGGATGATCAGCACATGGACCGGCGCCGCCGGGTTGATGTCCCGGAAGGCGAGCGCTGTGTCGGTCTCGGCGACGACGGTGCTCGGGATCGTGCCCGCCACGATCGAACAGAAGACGCAGTCGGTCACGGTCGGATTCTCCTTGGTCGGCCCACGACCCGAGGCTAACGATCTCCGTCGGCAGGTGTGTCACCGGCTAGTACCGTTCCGGCTCATGCCGTTTCCCGCACCCGATCCCGAGTTGGCCGTTCAGTACGTCACCGGCCGCCTCGATGCGTTGCCTCTCTTCGCCGAGGCCGCACGGCTGCGTGACGAGGGCAGAGGGCGCATCGTGACGTACAGCAGGAAAGTGTTCATCCCGCTCACGACGCTCTGCAACGACACTTGCACCTATTGCACGTTCGCCAAGCCACCAGGAGCGGGCGGTCAGTACCTCACCCCCGA
>CAYFYC010000088.1:0-9964 GCA_964347305.1 uncultured Acidimicrobiaceae bacterium
GACCCCGGCCGATCGGGGTCATGGCGTCGATGGCCTTGATGCCCGTCTGGAGAGGCTCGTGGACGGGCTTGCGCTCCACGACCGACGGCGCCTGGGTCTCGAGCAATCTGCGCTCGGTGGCGGCGATGGGGCCCTTGCCGTCGATCGGGTTGCCCAGGGGGTCGACCACACGGCCGAGGAGGGCATCGCCAACCGGAATCGAGAGCACGCGACCGGTCGACTTGACCTCGTCGCCCTCTTCGATGGCGGCCGTATCGCCCATGACGACGGCACCGATCGAGTCCTCGTCGAGGTTGAGCGCGACGCCGATGAGACCACCCTTGAACTCGAGCAGCTCGGACGCCATGGCGTTGGGGAGACCCACGACGCGGGCGACGCCGTCACCGACGGAGCTCACGTAGCCGACCGTCTCGGCCTCGACCGAAGGCGCCCAGCCTTCGAGGTTGCGCCGTAGCGCTCCTGCGATGTCCTCTGGATTGAGGGTCAGTTCAGCCATGCATCAACCCCATGCCTCTCGGAGCTCCTCGAGCCGGTGCTTGACCGACCCGTCGTAAATGGTGTCACCCACCTTGACGACCACGCCCCCGACGACGTCGGGGTCCACGATCACCTGTGGCTTGATCTTCTTCCCGGTCACGCTGCCCAGCTTGGCGGCGAGCCGCTCGACGGTGGCGTCGTCGAGCGAGACGGCGCTACGGACCTCGGCCACCACGGCCTGCTCGGTCGCGGCGGCGAGCTCGATGGCACGGCGCGCCACGGCGACGAGGTCGGCCATCCGGTCCGTCGTCACCAGCAGGTTGACGAGCCCGATGGTCGCAGCCGAGGCCCGGCCACCGAGCACGTCGTCGACGACACCCTTCTTGCGGTCCAGCGGGATCCGCCGGTCCGTGAGTGTTTCGCGCAGCTGGTCGGACGTCTCGAATGCCTGGGCGACCTGGAAGAGTTCCTCCGACAGGCCTGCCTGGTCGCCCTCGGCGCGGGCTACGTCCAGGACTGCTGCTGCATATCCGTCGATCCGTGCTGCGTCGCTCATCTCAGCCCTCTACTCCACCGAGCTCGTCGATGAACTGCTCGACCAGCGCCTGCTGGGCGGAGCGGTCGAGGCTGCGACCCACGACCTTCTCGGCCACGTCGAGCGACAGCGATGCGACTTGTCCGCGCAGCTCGCCTGCGACGCGGTCACGCTCGCCGGCGAGTTCGGACGAGGCACGCTCGCGGATCCCGGCGGCCTCCTCCTCGGCTCGCGCAACGATGCCCTGACGGGCCTCCTCACCGGTCTGGCGGGCCTGCTCGACGATCTGATTGGCCTCGTCTCGAGCGCTGGCGATCTGCGACTCGTAGTCCTGGCGGAGCTTCTCGGCCTCGACCTTGGCGCGTTCGGCGGCCTCGAGCTCTGCCTTCACGGCGGCCGCACGCCTGTCGAGCGTCTCGTTGAGCTGCGGGACGGCGAACTTCCACATGAGCCAGAAGACGATCGCAAACGCCACGATGGCGGGGATCATCTCCCGATAGTCGGGAAGCAGCAGTTGCGCTCCGCTCGCCTCCTCGTCGGATGCCGCCGCAAGGATGAAACTCGCGAGTGTCATCGGTGCGTCTCCCTCAGCCTGATGCAAGGAAGAAGAGCACGAAGCCGATGAGGGCGAGCGCCTCGGTGAAGGCGATACCCAGGAACATGGTCGTTCGGACCATGCCTGCGGCTTCGGGCTGACGTGCCATGGCCTGAACGGCGTTCCCGGCGACGATGCCGATGCCGACGCCGGGGCCGATGGCGGCGAGGCCGTAGCCGACCATGGCGAGCGCCGCACCGAGATCACCGGTGAGCCCCGAAACGGCCTCCTCTGCGGCCAGAACCAGGTAGTTCATTCAGCGTTTCCTTTCCTGTGTGCCTGTCGGGCAGATATGTGTGTACAGAACTTCAGTGGGCATCTTCGACCTCGACGGAGGTCTGGATGTAGACGGCGGACAGCAGCGTGAAGATGTAGGCCTGCAGGATGGCGACGCGGATCTCGAAGAGGTAGATCCCGAACCCGAGCGCACCCCAGCCGAGCCCGATCAGCGTGTTCACGTTGAACTGCGTGATGAAGACCCAGGACGAGAGCAAGAGCAACGAGAGCATGACGTGTCCGGCGGCGAGGTTGGCGAAGAGCCGGACTGCCAGCGAGAAGGGTCGCACCAGCAGCACCGAGACGATCTCGATGAGACCGACGAGCGGCTTGAGGGCCGTCGGCACACCGGGCGGCCAGATCAGATGAGAGAAGTAGCCGACGCCCTGGGCGCGAATCCCCGCCACCAGGAAGATCACCCACGTCAGGAGGGCGAGGAAGATCGGCAGGCCGATTCTGGAGGTCGTCGGGAAGAGGGTGAAGGGAATGACCTCGAAGACGTTCCCCACGAGGATGAGGAAGAAGATGGACGCCAGATAGGGGAAGTACTTCAGACCGTGCTCGCGGCCGATGATGCCGATCGAGATCTCGTCCCGTACGAAGGTCAGCGCCATCTCGGCGAACGCCTGCATCCGACCCGGCACGATCGACCGCTTGCGGAGCGGGTACACGAAGACGAAGTAGACGACGAGAACCGAGAGGATCGTGAGCACGAGGTAGCGGTTCACCCAGCCAAAACGGAAGGGCAGCTCGAACAGCTCGTTGACGCTCTCCGGCGTGCAGATGATCTGCTCGTCGGGATTGCACGCGCCTGCAGCCAGGATCAGGTCCACTCCAACTCCTTCTTCTTCCCTCTGGACACGGCAACGGTCTCGATCACGAGCAGCGTCAGATAGCTCACGACCGCAGCCACACCCATCGCCAGTCTGTCGATTTCGATCACCTGCGCCACCAGCAACATCGTCGCCGTGATGAGGCCGAGGCGGATGAAGAACCCGAACAAGGCGGCCGCATGATACAGAGACAGCGAGATCCGTGCCGCCCGGCTCATGAGGGCGCCGGACAGCAGGAAGTTGACGACGACCACGGCGACACCCACGAGGGCCGCCCAGGCCGCGTCTCCCCCGCCGAGCCACCATGCGACGCCCACCACGAGCGGACCGATGACGATGGCACGGAAGGCGATCGCCTTCCCGAGTTCCGCCTCGACATCGACGTCCTGGGCGATTGGGCGGTATCGCGTCGCGGCCTCAGGCTCGATGGTCACCCGCGCCGCCTTCTCGCTGCCTGCTCTTCGAGCACTTCCGATGCCCTCCACAACTTGTAGAACCCGGCCACGAACCCGAGCACGACACCGATGATGGTCGCCACCGGTGCGCTACCTGCAAGCCAGTCGATGCCGAGGCCGATGAGAAGTCCTGCGATCACCGACGAGACGAAGTCGAGCGAGGCGCTCGTTCCCTCGGCTGCCACCTTGACGGCGGCCTGCACACTCTTCCTGGTCTCCCCGTCCCGGCTCACCTTGTGAAACCTTTCACAAGCTCCCTCGGTGGACTGTACCCCTCGTGGAACCTGGTGGCCAAATCGACGGGGAACCGGTTCACACGTGCCCCACGAACCCTGGCGGGTATGGCGGGAAATCGGAGACGAGGTCGCGTACTCCCCTGCTGAGCTGCGCGAGGACGACCCTGTCGGCTCGGTTCCGCAGGATGTCGACGATGAGACTCCCCAGCGTCAGCATCTGCTCCTGCTTCATCCCGGCGGTCGTGACGGATGGCGTCCCGATCCGGACACCCGACGTGATGAAAGGCGACCGCGGATCGTTGGGGATGGAATTGCGGTTGAGCGTGATCCCGGCGTCGTCGAGAACCGTGGCCGCCTCCTTGCCGGTCAGCTCCTCGTCGATGGAGCGAAGATCGACCGAGAACATGTGATTGTCGGTTCCCCCACTCACGATCCTGCCGCCCTCGGCGGAGACGGTGTCGGCGAGGACCTGCGCATTGCGCACGACCTGATGGGCGTACTCCTCGAAATCAGGGCGAGAGGCGAGCTCGAAACACAACGCTTTCGCCGCGATGAGGGCGTTGATCGCACCACCTTGCGCATTCGGGAACACACCCTTGTCGATGGCCTTGGCGTACTCCGCCGTCGACAGGATCAGACCGCCGCGGGGACCTCGCAGCGCCTTGTGGGTCGTGGCGGTGACGATGTGGGCGTGTGGCACGGGGTTCGGGTGCGCCCGGCCCGCGATGAGCCCGATGATGTGGGCGGCATCGACCATGAAGATCGCACCGACCTCGTCTGCGACCTCGCGGAACGCCGCCCAATCGAGGAACCGGGAGTAGTTGCTGTACCCGGCGACGATCATCTTGGGTCGGTGTTCCTGCGCCAGCTTCCTGACCTCGTCCATCTCGACGAGCTCCGAGGCCGGATCGACGCCGTAGGCGACGAAGTTGAAGAGCTTGCCGGAGAAGTTCACGGGAGACCCGTGGGTGAGGTGTCCTCCCTGGTCGAGCCGCATGCCGAGGATCGTGTCACCCGGCTCGAGCACGGAGAGGTAGGCGGCGAGATTGGCCGACGAGCCGGAGTGGGCCTGGACGTTGGCGTGCTCGGCACCGAACAGCGCCTTGGCGCGATCGATGGCGAGCGTCTCGACCTGATCGACGACCTGGCAGCCCTCGTAATAGCGGCGTCCGGCGTATCCCTCGCTGTACTTGTTGTTGAGCACGGAGCCGGCGGCCTGCATCATCGCCGTCGAGACGAAGTTCTCGGATGCGATGAGCTGGATCTTCTCGCGCTGGCGCCGGCTGTCGGCTGCGATGAGACCGGCGAGCTCCGGGTCGAGCTCTGCGATGGGTCGGGTGTCGGTCACGGCAACGCTCCCATGAGTCTTGCGATTGCCCGGGAGGGTAGTGCCTCCGACCGGGCGCCGAATCGCCGGCAGTGCCATCCGCACGGGTCATCGACGATGCCGCGGCACGGCTCGCCGGCGGTGCCGCGGCACCGCTCGCCGGCGGTGCCGCGGCACCGCAGAACTCAGTCCTCTGCGGCGGCCTTCATGAGGGCGCGATTGTCGGCGAGGTTGATGGCGGGCATCACGGCAAACGGACCGATCAGCGCAACGACCACGACCCCGACCAGCTCGGCAGCCAGCACCACGGCCGATACACCGGCGACGGCGACCACCCGATCCCGAGGGCCCGACTCGACCTGCGGCCGCAGGGCGAAGATGCCGCCGAGGCCGACGCCGAAGGTCACCGCCGTGAAGAAGGCGCCGAACCCCACCGCACCGACCACGAGCAACAGCACCGAGGCGGACACCACGGCGACCAGATACCCGTACAGCGTGTGCTTGATGACCGGGACGTGCTGCGAGAGCATGGCGACCGTCGCAAAGCCCAGCGGCAGCGTGGCGAGACCGAGCGACAGCGCCGTCTGACCCCCTTCCTCGTCCTCAGAGATCAAGACGAGCCCTGCGAAGAGCACGAAGGTCGACAGACCGATCATGACGCCACCCACGCCTGCGGCGAGCCCGTTACGCGGCTGCCGCTCGACCCTCGCCCGCGGCGCCCGCTGTCGCCGCGGCTTCTTCGGCTCCGGCGCCGGCGGCTCCTTCTTCGACTTCCCTATCCCGCCTCGACTCATAGCTCTCCGATGTCGACTGCGCCGTGCCGTAGCACGAGTGGCTCGTCGCCGGTGGCGTCGACGACGGTCGACGCCACCCCGGCCGGACTGCCTCCACCAGGAAGATAGACGGCGACCGTGGTGCCCATGGCGGCCTCCGCGGCTGCGGCGTCGATGGACGGAGGGCTCCCGGACACGTTCGCCGAGGTGACGGCGAGTGGACCGCACCGCACGAGGAGAGCGTGGGCCATGGGATGGTCGGGGGCCCGCACCGCCACCGTTCCGGTGACGGGATCGCCGACGTGGACGGGCACGTCCCGCCGCCGGCCCAGCACGATCGTGAGACCGCCGGGCCAGTGGCGCTCCATGAGCCGCTCGCCGAGCTCGGTGACCACCACGATCTCGGCGGCCTGGGCCGCGTCGGCGACGAGCACGGGGATCGCCTTGTCCGGCCGCCTCCGTTTGGCCGCATAGAGGAGCTCGTAGGCGGCGGCGTTGCGGGGATCGATGCCGAGCCCGTAGACCGTGTCTGTGGGGAGACCGACGATCTCACCGCGGCGCAAGGCGTCACATGCGAGATCGATCTGGGCGGGACCGGTCATCCGGCAGCGGCCCGCTCAGGAATGCACGATGCCGAGACGACGATCCATGATGTCGGCCTGACGCAACAGCTTCTTGGGATAGGCGAGGAGCTT
The DNA here is from genome assembly GCA_964347305.1 of uncultured Acidimicrobiaceae bacterium. Taxonomy (GTDB): domain Bacteria; phylum Actinomycetota; class Acidimicrobiia; order Spongiisociales; family UBA5794; genus CAYFYC01. Next base: position 6,203 of record CAYFYC010000088.1, read on the forward strand.
CTCGTGCACCTCGGCATCTTCGCCACGGAGACCCTCGAGCTTGTCGATGCCCCAATCCCGCAGCAGTGGAGCCACCACGCGATCGTGGTGAATGCGGAGGTTGTAGACGCCGGCCCTGGCCATCGACACGGACCGCCGAAGGAACCCGGGGATGACGAACCCTGGCATCTTGAAGTCGGAGATGACCTTGAAGATGGCCTTCACGGTGGGGCCGGGCGCGTGCTGCATCATGGCTCGCACGACGTCCCGGTAGAACATGAAGTGGTGGTTCTCGTCGGTCGCGATCCGCTTCATCAGCTCGTAGGCGACCTCGTCGTCGGTGATCTTTCCGGCATTGCGATGGCTGACCCGCGTCGCCAGTTCCTGAAGCGAGGTGTAGGCGAACAATTCGATGGGGTTGCGGAGATCGAGCTCGAAGTCGGCGCTCATGGTCGCCATGCGGTCGTCCTCGAGCAGTCGGGGATCGCAGTTGCGGGACGTCAACAGGTAGGAGCGCATCGCGATGGCATGCTGGCCCTCTTCGGCCGTCCACCTGTGGTTCCACTCCTTGAGCGCCGATCCCTCCGGGACGCGTGACTCGATCGCCGAGTGGTAGTACGGGAGATTGTCCTCGGTGAGGAGGTTGAGCACGAGCGAGGTGCGGGCGTCCTCGGACAACGTCGCCTGGGACGGGTCCCAGGGCTCCTTCACGAAACTGCGCCCTTCTTCCCACGGGACGAACTCGTGGAAATACCAGTCGTCGCGACGCTCGAAGTGGCGCTCCATGAGCGCCCGAACGTCGGCGTCGACCACAGCGACGAGCTCTTCGAGCTCCTCGTATCCGGTCTGCGGCTCGAGTGGCATGGGAGAAACGTAGCCGTTTCGGCTCTCTAGCGACACCTCAATCGAGGATTCGGCCCACGACGAAGCGTTCCCGGCCGTGGAAGTCCGCCGCGATCGTGCCGCCCAGATCGGCGAAGAGGTCGCCGGCCGCCTCGGCCTGGCCGTGACCGATCTCGATGGCGAACGAGCCTCCCCGGCACAGCCATTCGTCGAGGCCCGCTGCGATCCGGCGCAGCACCTCGAGACCATCGGGTCCTGCGATCAGAGCGAGACGCGGCTCGTGGTCCCTGACCTGTGGCTCCAGATCGTGATGTTCTCCTTCGGCGACGTACGGCGGATTGGCGACGAAAGTATCGATGCGGCCGCGCAACTCGTCCGGCAACGCCGCGAACCCGTCGCCTCGCCACAGACGTGCCGTCACGCCGTTGCGAGTCGCATTGTCTGCGGCGACCGCGAGTGCACCCTCGGAGATGTCGGTCAGGTGGACCTCTGCGTCGGGAAACGTGGCGGCGAGTGCGATGCCGAGGCATCCCGAGCCGGTGCACATGTCCACGAGCACGTTCGGTGGCCCCCACGATGCGACGATGGAGAAGAGCTGCTCCGTCTCCACACGCGGTATGAGCACGCGCGGATCGACGGCGATCTCGACGGGACCGAACGGCACCGATCCCTCGATGTACTGGAGTGGCTCACCGCGCCGGCGCCGATCGACGAGACCCCGGTACGCCGCCACCATCGTCCCGGGCACGACCCGCCTGGTCAGTGCCTTGTTGCGTGGCATTCCCATCGCCAGGGCGAGCAGACGCTCGGCCTCGTGCCGGGGCAGAGGAGTGCGCCGTGTCAGCTCAGCCGGGGTCACTGGCCGCAAGCCGCTCTGCCGCCTCCGCGGCGGCCAGCGCATCGTGGAAGGAAGCGAGATCACCGTCGAGCACGTCCGGCAACGAGTGCAGCGTGAGACCGATCCGGTGATCGGTGACCCGGTTCTCCTTGAAGTTGTACGTTCGGATCTTCTCCGACCGTTCGCCGGTCCCGACCTGGGCCCGTCGTTCGGAGGCTCGCTCCCCCACCTGCTCCTCGAGCTGGATCTGATGCAGCCTCGCCCTCAGCACACGCATCGCCTTCGCCAGGTTCTGGAGCTGCGACTTCTCGTCCTGACACTGCACCACGATCCCGGTCGGCTTGTGGGTGATGCGAATGGCCGAGTCTGTGGTGTTCACCGACTGACCTCCCGGACCCTGGGATCGGAAGCGATCGATCTCGAGGTCGTTGTCGTCGATCGCCACCTCCACGGCCTCGACCTCCGGGAGCACGGCCACCGTCGCCATCGATGTGTGGACGCGGCCCTGCGACTCCGTCTTGGGAACGCGCTGCACGCGATGCGGACCGGCCTCGAACTTGAACCGCGAGTACGCACCGTCCCCCTTCACCGCAAACGTGGCCTCCTTGATGCCACCCGTTCCCGTGACCGACGTGTCCATCGGCTCCACCCGCCAACCCGCTCGTTCCACGAAGCGCTCGTACATCCGGTAGAGATCGCCGGCCCACAGCGCGGCCTCCTCGCCGCCGGCCGCCGCCCTGATCTCGACGATGACGTCCTTTGCGTCGTTCGGGTCCTTGGGGACGAGCATCGTGCGCAGCTGCGCCTCCAGGTCGCTCATCTGCGCCGGCAGGGTCTCCGTGAGCCCGGTGAGGTAGTCGACCATGTCCGGATCGGCGGCTCCGGTCAGCAGCTCCCTGGCCTCTGCCAGTTCCTGCTCGGCTTCCTCGTACCTGCGATAGGCGTCGACGATGGGCCTCATCTCGGAATGCTGGAGCGTCGCCTCCCGATACGCATCGGGGTCGGCCGCCACCTCGGGCGTTCCCATGTGGGCGAGCACCGCCTCGTACCGGTCAGCGATCTCTCCGAGCTTGCGACGCAGGCCGTCGTCCATCGTCAGCCGCTCGACGTGGAGCCCTCGACGTCGACGATCACGTCGAGCGCACCGCCGGGGATCGGGCCCCGGATCTCGACCTCGCGCCGCTCGTCCTCGTCGAGTGCGGCGAGCAGACTGGCGATCGCCACCTCGACCTGACCGTCGTCGGGCTCCTTCGTCGTGACGGCCTGCAGCCAGATGCCGGGCCTGCTCGCCCATGCCATCCAGCGCTGATTCGCAGCCGCCTTGAGCAGCTCATAAGAGACACCGGCAACGAGAGGGATCAGCACGAGGCGGCTGATGATCTGCCAGCGCCAGTCGAGATCGAACGGCGCCAGTCCGAGGAAGATCACGAACGCGACGAGGCCCACGATGATGAGGAACGACGTCCCGCAGCGGGGGTGGCGGGGGCTGTACTTCTGGATCGCGGCGGTGGAGAGCGGATCACCGTTCTCGTACGCGTGGATCGTCTTGTGCTCCGCGCCGTGATACTGGAACACGCGTTGGATGTCCTCCGAGCGCGAGATCAGGCCGATGTAGCCGACGAGCAGCGCGATACGCACGATGCCCTCGATGACGAAGAACCAGACCGAGCTCTCGTCTGCGGCAAGCCCGGCGAGGAACACCGGCCCTGCGATGAACAACACGAGGGCGAAGATCACGGCGACGATCATCGTGAGGACCGTCTGCGTCTTCGTGAGTTCCTCGTCCTCCTCACCCGACTTCATGGCAGACCACGAGAGGGCACGGAACCCGAGCTGGAGCGACTCGACGAGCACCATGGCGCCGCGCACGAGCGGCAACTTGGCGGCGCGGGAGCGCGAGCTCAGCCGGGGCAGTTCGTGGCTGACGGTCTCGATGGCGTCATCGGGCCTTCTCACGGCGACAGCCCAGCCGGCAGGAGCGCGCATCATCACGCCCTCGATGACGGCTTGCCCACCGACGGTCGCACCGGGCGGGCGACTCAATCAGGACTCCGCTTCGGTCGTCGGCTCCGCCTCGGCAGCTGCCTTCTTGGCGGCCACGC
>CAYFYC010000089.1:0-2248 GCA_964347305.1 uncultured Acidimicrobiaceae bacterium
GCCGCTCCAGCTCGTAGTAGTCGCGCGTCTCCTGATCGAAGACGTGGACGATCACGTCGCCGTAGTCGAGCAGCACCCAGTGGCCGTACTCTTGCCCCTCGCGCCGGAACGGCTTGCGTTCGTGGCTGGACTTCAACGCGTACTCGACCTCCTCGACGAGGGTCTTCACGTGACGTGTCGACGTGCCCGTGGCGATGAGGAAGAGATCGGTGACGACGACGAGATCCGATACATCGAGCAGGGAGACATCGAGGCCCTTCTTGTCGGCGATCGCGGCTGCTGCGGTCTGCGCCGTGCTGATGGCTTCGTGATGTGCCGGAATGGTTCTCCGCCCTCCTGCGAACTCGGTTTCGTCGGGGGCGATGATACCGCGACACGACGCCCCACCCGACGCAACCCGTCCCTGGAATCCGTCGCATCCAGCAGATACGGTGCGATCGGGCTGCGGCAGCCGAGGTGAACAGATGGTCCTGGTCGTCCTTGCAGCGCTCCTCGTACCGCCCTCGGGCTGCAGTGTCCTGGTCCGGCCCGTGCCGGGTCCGATCGTCGCGGGGTTCGCTCCCGAGGGCCGGTTCGCCGGGCACTGGGGCGTGGACCTGGAGGCCGAGCCGGGGGTGCCGGTGCGCGCCGCGGCGGCCGGGCGGGTGTCGTTCGCAGGGTCGGTCGCCGGGCGGCTGTCCGTCACGATCGACCATGGCGGCGGCATCCGGACGTCGTACTCGTGGCTGGCCACCATCGACGTGGCGCCCGGAACACATGTGGCAACCGGTGTCGTCATCGCCACGACAGGTGCTGCCCACGGCGAGGCGGCACTCCACTTCTCGATGCGACGCGGCGATGTGTACGTCGACCCGGCACCGTGGCTGGCATGCCGGGCTCCGGTGTGGGGGCTGCGACTGGCGCCGGCCTTCTATTCTCGGCTCGATGCGACGAGCCATTCTCGGCGGCACCTTCGATCCGCCCCATCTCGCCCACTGCTTCGCAGGCGAAACCGCCTACCACCAGCTGGGTGTCGATGTCGTCACGTTCTTGCCTGCGGGAGCACCGTGGCAGAAGGCCGACCGGTCGGTGTCGGCGGCGCATCATCGCTGGGCGATGACAGAAGCGTCGGTCCAGGACGTCGACTACTTCGAAGCCGACCGCCGTGAAGTCGATCGCGATGGCTGGACGTTCACCGCCGACACGCTCGAGACCTTCGCCGACGACGATCTGGTGTTGGTGCTCGGGAGCGATGCGGCCGCGGGCCTGCACACGTGGAACCGTCCCGACGACGTGCTGGAGATGGCTGCAATTGCCGTGATGATGCGTCATGGCGCGTCGCTCGACGAGGTCCGGCGAGCCATCCCCGCCGACCGTCTCATGGTGCTCGACACGCCGGAGTTGCGACTCAGTGGCACCGAGCTACGACGACGTGCGGCGAACGGCCACAGCCTGCGGTTCCTGGTGCGAGACCCGGTGTGGCGCTATATCGAGGAGAACGGGCTCTACCGAGCGGGTGGCATCGAGCCGGAGTGAGGCTCAGGCGGTGCGGACGGCGGGGCCGATGAGTCGGGCGACCATCTCGCGCAGTTCGGTGGGCCGGAACGGCTTCGTCAGGAAGGCATTCGCACCCGAGCTGTCGGCCAGCATCCGGGTCTCCTCCTGGGCGTGCGCCGTGAGCACGAGAACGACGAGCTCCTTGGTGTCGTCGCCGTCACGAATGGCTTCGAGCACCTCCCACCCGTCCATCTGCGGAAGACCGACATCGAGGATCACCAGGTCCGGCTGGTGCTCGCGCGCCGCGTCGAGCCCGCTGACTCCGTCGGTGCGTTGAATCGTCTCGAATCCCGACGGGCGAAGACACACGTCGATGAGCCGCTGGATCACCGGCGAGTCTTCGACGACGAGAACGGTCTTCTTCACTGTCGCACACCTCTCTGGGACTCGTGGCCTATGGGGGATTCATCGGCCCTGTCCCCGGACCACTTGAGCGAGCGTGCTCACACGGGTTCGAGATGGCGTCGAGCCCGCGCCGTCGGGCCGAGCGCCACTCTCTCGACGAAGGCCTCCAGCTGTCGGAGCGTGCGCACCTCGTACACCTCGCTGCACACGGGCGCATAGGAAGACATCACCGAGTCCCCCGTGTCCCAATACTTGCGATTCTCCGGATTGAGCCAGAACACGGAGCGGGCGCGGCGTGCGATCCCTTCGAGGACGTCCTGCCCCAGAGCGCGATCCTCGTCGACACGCCCGGCGTGCGCGAGATCGG
>CAYFYC010000089.1:2258-3692 GCA_964347305.1 uncultured Acidimicrobiaceae bacterium
GGCGTGCGATCCCTTCGAGGACGTCGCGCCGATCGTTCCGATAGTTGTTGCGGGCATCTCCGGTGACGATCACGGTCGTCCGCGCCGTCACCGCATCGCCGTACTCGTCCTCGAAGCGCTGGAAGGCGCTGCCGTAATCCGAATGCCCGTCCTGCCACACGAGCCGGGCGTTGGAGGCGAGGTCGGCCATGGCATCGGCGAAGCGAATCCCCGGACCGAAGTAGTCGGTCACCTCGTCGATGCCATCGATGAAGGCAAACGTGCGTACTTTGGAGAACCGACTCGAGAGCGCAAAGGTCAGCTGCATGGTGAACCGCGCAAACGTCGCCATCGATCCGGACACGTCACACAGCAGCACCAGCTCCGGTTTGCTCGCACGAGGTGGCCTGAACTGCGGTTCGAGGAGTGCGCCACCGTGCGCCAGCGACCGTCGGATGGTGCGCCTGACGTCGAGTCGGCCCCGCCGCCCACGTCGCCGCCTCTGAGCGAGCCGCGTGGCCAGCTTCCGGGCCAGCGGCTCGACGACGTGTTCGATGCGCTCCAGCTCTTCACGGGTGGCATGCATGAGATCGAGATCCTCGATGAGCGGGGTGCGCAGCGTCCGCGCCACGGGTGCGGCGCCCCTGTCCGCGACGAGACGCCGAGTGATCTCGCGGCGCACCTCGTTGCGGAACTCGTCGACGCGAGCGTCTGCCGCTTCGGCGGCGAGGCGCGCATCGAAGTCGGACATGACCTCTCCCCCGGCGACGGCCTCGAGCAGCCCGGCAGCCAATCTGTCGGCATCGAGCTGCCGCATGACGCGATAGAAGTAGTACCGGCCTCCGACCGGGCGCCCCGGCTGAATCCCGGCGAGCTCGTCGACTGCGCGACGCACGAGCTTCAGGAGCGCCTCCCGGTCCTCGCCGAGAAGGGCTTCCAGGACCGCATCGAAGAGGCCGGATCCACCCTCACCGACCATCTCCACGCCACCGGGCCGAAGCTCCCCGGCGCCCGCATCCGCCGTCTCACGGACGAGCCCGAAGAAGACATCGAACGCCACGTCGAACGCCTCCAGATGCCTCGCATTCTTGACGAGCGTCGCCGCCAGCGTCGCCCGCAACGCCTCCGGATCGGAGAGATCGGTGTGGGCGATGGCACGAGCCGCATCGGTGGCTTCGACCATCGAGACCGGGATCCCCACCTCCCGGAGTTCCTCGACGAACGTGACGAGCCGGGTGTGCACGGCTCAGCCGGACCGGTCGGCCAGATCGAGCTCGCGCATCGTCGTGTCGATGTCGTCGAGCCATCCCTGGAAGGACCTCTGGCGACGAGCGGCGACCGGAGTCGCCGCCCTCTACGTCCCCGAAGCCGGCGTCATCGATTTCTCCGAAGTGGCAGAAGCCCTCGAACGCCAGGTCGACGGTGATCTTTTCCTGGGCTCGCCGGTCGTGGCGA
>CAYFYC010000089.1:3702-9656 GCA_964347305.1 uncultured Acidimicrobiaceae bacterium
TCGTCGTGTCGATGTCGCTCTGGTACTTGAGGACCACGTTGAGCGTGTCGGCGGTGGCTGAGGCGTCGAGATCCTCGATGCCCAGAGCGAGCAGGGTCCGCGCCCAGTCGATCGTCTCCGAGACGGACGGCGCCTTGCGCAACGACAGCTCACGGATGGACCTGACGACGGCTGCCACCTTGTCGGCCAGGACATCGGGGAGCTCGGGCACGCGGCTGCGAAGGATGTCCCGCTCCCGCTCGATCGACGGGTAGTTGATGTGGAGGAAGAGACACCTGCGCTTCAGCGCCTCCGACAGCTCGCGGGTGTTGTTCGAGGTCAACACGACGAACGGGTGCGAGGAAGCGGTCACCGTGCCCAGTTCGGGGATCGTGACCTGAAACGAGTCGAGCACCTCGCGCAGGAGCGCCTCGGTCTCGACTTCGACGCGGTCTACCTCGTCGATGAGCAGGATCGTCGGCTCTTTCGCCTTGACGGCTTCGAGGATGGGTCGCGTCAGCAGGAAGTCCTCGGTGAAGATGTCGCCCTCGAGCGCCTCCCATCCCTTGCCCTCATCGGTCTGCAGACGCAGCAGTTGCTTGTGATAGTTCCACTCGTAGAGCGCCCTGGCCTCGTCGAGACCCTCGTAGCACTGCAGACGGATGAGCCTCCGGCCCGTTGCGTCGGCGAGAGCCAGGGCGAGGGCGGTCTTCCCCACACCGGCCGGGCCTTCGGCGAGGACGGGCTTGCCGAGCTGTTCGGCCAGGTAGACGACCTGAGAGATGCGCGTGTCGGGCAGATAGCCGGAGGCGGCGAGCGACCGTCCCACATCGGCGGGACCGGTCCAGGCCGGCTCGAGGTCTCTCATCGCCGCAGGTCCGGGTCGGTCTGGATGGCCCGGGTCCGGATCGTGAACGCCGAATCGCCCGACAACACGCCGCCCCGCCCGAAGAGACGGCCGAACTGCCAGTTGGACAACCCCAACTCCGGCCGGTCGAGCGCGTACTGGCCGTCGACCCATCGCGTGAAACCGTTGCCGACGAACGGCGAGTCGATGAGCTCGTAGAACCGCGCCTGTTCGGCGGCGTCCTCCGAGATGAGGCTGGCGGCGAACTTCGGGCTCTGCGCGTTGAACGCGTCGATGGCTGCGTCGACATCGGGCACGATGACGAGCGTCACCTCCGGGGAGTCCTCCCATTCCCATTCGACACCGAGCTGATCGCGGCCGATCGGATCGGTCCGAGGCTCCGTCACGCCGCCGCCGGCCCGCATGATGGTCGCGTCGGCAAACCACTCCTCGGGTACGAGTGACTCGTCCCCCTCGGCGACGTGGAGCTTCGAGGTCGCCCCACGTTCGACCCCGGCATCGTGAAGCGCACCGAGAAACCGTGGCACGAGCTCTTCGGCCCGGGAGGCGACGATGGCGCAGGTGTTGAGGGTGTTGCAGACCTTGCGGTCGAGCGAGTTGAAGACGGCCGCAGCGAAGTCGTCGGCATCGGCACTCTCCGCGGCCACGATCCACGCCCCACCCGTCCCGTGAAGGGACACCGGAGTGCCCGCTTGCCGTGCGACTGAACCGAGTTGTGACACGGCCCCACCGCTGCCGCGGGCCACGGCCAGGCCCAGACGAGAGTCGGCGAACATCGCCCAGCCTGCGGAACGAGCCGCCGAGGCCACGAGCGACACGGACCCGGCGGGAAGACCCGACGTCTGAAGCGCCGGCTCCAAGGCGTGTTCCACGATGGCCTGCGCCGTGCCCAGCGCATCGGATCCGATCCTGAAGACCACCGTGTTGCCGGACCGGAGGACACCGGTTGCATCGGCGAACACATTGGGACGGCCTTCGAAGACGAAGCCGACCACTCCGAGGCCGGCACGCACGAGCTCGAAGGTGATCCCCTCGTGCTCGACACGCTCGACGACCTGACCCCGGCCGCCCGTGCTCTTCGACCACATCTCGAGACCGTCGATCATGTCGGCGCGCATGCGCGCCGTGAGCTCCAGCCGGGTGGTGGAGCGTCCCCGCTCCTTGGCCGACGCCACGTCGCGTCGATTGGCGGCGACGATCGGGGCATAAGCGTCATCGTCTCCGAGCCGATCGGCGAACGATCGATAGAACGCAGTGATGGCATCGTCCTCGATCGTGCCCAGCTTGCCGAACGCGTCGTAGGCGGCGCCCACGGCAGACCTCGCCACCTCCCATTCGGCGGCGGGGATGTGCAGCAACGCGCCCGTGTCCTGGACGACGACGAGGCGATCCCCGGCCACGAATGCATCGGCGAGCTCGGCGGACACATACGTGACCTTGTCCCCGCCGTACGGGATCGCCATGCCCGGCGTGAGCGTGGTCAGGACCTCGGCCATGGTCAGAGGCTAACGGTTGGTCGTGGCGGCCGGTTCGTCTCGATCATGACGACGCAAGCTCGATCCGTGGCTCGCCGGTGCCCCCCGCCGTCGCCTCTTCGATGAGGCGGTCCAGATCCTCGGTGACCAGCGAAAACATGTAGGCGTCGTGGTGCTCCCCTCCATGGCGCAGCCGTTGGCGAGCGATCCCCTCACAATGCGCCCCGATCTTCTCGGCGACTCTGATCGAAGGGGCGTTGGAGACATCGGTGACGATCTCGATCCGGCGCAGACCGAGCGCCGACAGTCCGGCGATGGCCACCAGCCGCGCCGCCCGGGACGCCACACCGTTGCCGGCTGCGGACGTGCGCACCCAGTAGCCGAGGTTGGCGAACCCGTGGATCGTGTTCACCTGATTCAACCCGGACGAGCCGAGCACACGGTCGGTGCCGGCATCGACGATCACCATCGGATGGTCACCCAACGCTCGCAGTTCCGGCTGGGACGCGACCCAGGTCTCGGTGTCGTCCAACCCATAGTCGGCGTGGCACCAGTCCATCCATGCCCCGATCTCGGTGCGAGACTCGTCGACCGCCTCGAACACCGCCGCAACGTCCCCGGGTCGGTAGTAGCGCAACGCCACGACCCCGTCGGTGAGCCGAGCGGTCATCGTCGGGCCCTCATCCGTCCGCCAGCACCACGAGGTCGTCACGATGGATGAGTTCACCGCCGACCTTCGAACTGTGCTCACCAATGGCGCCGCGGGCTTCGGCCGCCGACATGGCGACACGCCCCTTGCCCACGAGTGAACCCGATGTGTCGTGAACCTCGACAGCCGCACCCGCGCCGAACTCGCCATCGACATCGGTCACTCCGACGGCGAGCAGCGACTTGCCGCCATCGACCAGGGCACGCACGGCGCCGGCGTCGATCCGGATGGAGCCCTCGGATCGCAGACCGAACGCGATCCAGAGCTTCCTGGCGGTCAGACGTGACTCTCTGGGCTCGACCCAGGTTCCGATGTCCTCGCCCCGCACCGCACGCCGGGCTGCGTCATCCGCCGACGCAGACGCGATGACCGTTGGGATGCCCGACCAGGCCGCCATGCGGGCAGCGGCCACCTTGGTGGCCACGCCCCCGGACCCGAGAACACCCTTGCCCGAGCGGCGCCACAGTTCGTCGAGCACCTCGTCCGTGTGGCGGACGGCAGACAGCAGCTCGACGTCGAGACTGGTCCGGGGATCGTCGGTGTAGAGCCCTGCCGTGTCGGAGAGGATCACCAGCATGGCGGCACCGACGAGTTGGGCGACGATGGCCGCGAGCCGATCGTTGTCGCCCAGCTTGAGTTCGTCGACGGTCACCGTGTCGTTCTCGTTGACGACGGGCACGACGCCGAGGCTGAACATCCGATCGAGCGCTTCGCGAGCGTGGAGGTACTGGGCACGATGACCGAGGACGTCCCTCGTGAGCAACACCTGGCCGGTCACGAGGGATCGCGCCGCAAAGCGACTCCCGTACTCCTCCATCAGCCTGCTCTGACCGACCGCTGCAGCCACCTGGAGGCCCGGCATGTCCGCGGGAGGAGCCTCGAGACCCAGGGTCGGCAGCCCCGCCGCCACTGCGCCGGAGGTGACGAGCACGGTGGGGTGGCCCGTGTCCCACAGACCGGCGACCTGCTCCACGACGCGGTCGATGGCCGTCGGATCGAGCCCACCACCGGGACGAGCCAGCGACGACGAGCCCACCTTGACCACGACGGGCCGTCCGGCGATCGCGGCACGCCTCACGGCGAAGCCTCGGGCTGTGCGACGGCGTCCTCTGCTTCCTCGTCTTCCGCCCGCTCGGGGTCGTATGTGAACACGATGTCGCCGATTCTGACATCGTCGCCGGGCTCCGCACCTGCTGCGGCCAGGGCCTGATCGACGCCGATGCGGGCGAGCCGCCGCGCGGCGAGATCGGCGGCCTCGGGCACGGTGAGGTCGGAGAGGTTCACGGCGCGGATGGCCGCCCGGCCAGTGACGACCCAGGCCTCCCCGTCACGCTCGATGGCGAAGCCGGGTCCGAGCGGCCGATGGAGCACGAAGCCTTCACGATCCGGAGCCGCCCGCACGTGATCGTCGACCGCGTCGGCGACGGCGTGGAGCAGCTGGTCCACTCCCTCCCCGGTCAGCGCCGACACGTGGTGGAACGGGAGCCCGAGCTCGGCAGCCCAGACCTCCACCGGCCCGACGTCCTCGACGAGATCCGACTTGCCGAGGACGATCAGCCGGGGCCTCTCGGCGAGATCGGCAGAGTGGGCCCGGAGCTCGGCGTCCAACACCTCGTACTGACGGCGGACGTCATCCGTCTGGAGTTGCGAGGGATCGAGCAACACCACGAGGACCCGCGAGCGCTCGACGTGCCGCAGGAAATCGTGACCCAGACCCCTGCCGTCGGCTGCGCCCTCGATGAGCCCCGGGATGTCGGCGATCACGAACTCGCGGTCGCCGATCGAGACGACGCCGAGATTCGGTTCGAGCGTCGTGAACGGGTAGTCGGCGATCTTCGGCTTGGCAGCGGACACCGTGGCGATGAAGGTGCTCTTGCCGGCATTCGGGTATCCGATGAGCGCGGCATCGGCGATGAGCTTCAGCTCGAGGGTCACCCAGGTGTCTTCGCCGTACTCACCCTGCTCGGCGAGGGCAGGTGCCTTGTGATGCGGCGACACGAACGCCGCGTTGCCCTTGCCACCCTTGCCACCCCTGGCAACCGTCACCCGCTGGCCGGGCTCGACGAGGTCGGCGATCACCACGCCTTCGTCGTCACGGACGATCGTCCCGAGCGGCACCGAGAGGACCTCGTCTTCACCATGCTTGCCGTGGCGGAGATCCCCCATGCCGTGGGCGCCACTGCCGCCGGTCCAGTGCGGATGGCGGTCGAACCGCAGCAGCGAGGCGACCTGGGCGTCTGCCTCGATGACGACGTCACCGCCTCGGCCCCCGGAGCCCCCGGTCGGCTTGCCCTTCGGCTTGCCCTTCTCGCGATGGAAGGAGGCGACACCGGCCCCGCCGTTGCCGCCACGCACATTGATCCGCACGCGGTCGATGAAGGCCATGGTGGGTGTCCCCTCCGGTTGTCGGAGCGCCGCCCGAAAGCGAGGAATCGGCCGGTCGTCGGAGCCCGGTCAGTCGACCAGGACGTCGACGAGCCTCCTGCCCTTGCGGGTGCCGTACTTGACGACGCCGGGCTTCATGGCGAACAACGTGTCGTCACCGCCCCTGCCGACGTTCTCGCCGGGGTGGATGCGGGTTCCCCGCTGACGCACGATGATCGCGCCGGCGTTCACCTGCTGGCCGTCGAACACCTTCGGTCCGAGCCGTTTCGCCTTGGAGTCTCTGCCGTTCTTGCTGGAACCGCTCGCCTTGGTCTTCGACATGCGCTCATGCCTCCTCGGCGGTGTCCGCCGGATCGCTCGCCGTCGCCGCTTCCTCGGTCTTCTTCGGAGCGGCCTTCTTCTTGGTGGCCTTCTTCTTCGGTGCCGTCGCGATGCCGGTCACCTGGATACGCGTGTAGCGCTGGCGGTGGCCCTGGCGGCGCCGGTAGCCGGACTTGTTCTTGTATTTGAAGATGTCGATCTTCTCGCCGCGACTCTC
>CAYFYC010000090.1:0-9223 GCA_964347305.1 uncultured Acidimicrobiaceae bacterium
GAGTGGCTCAACGCCGCCGAGTACATCTACAAGGAGGGGAACCACGATCTCATCATGTGTGAGCGTGGGATCCGCACCTTCGAGACGGCAACACGGAACACCCTCGACATCGCCGCAGTCCCGGTCGTCAAACGGCTCTCGCATCTGCCGATCGTCGTCGACCCGAGTCACTCGGGGGGCCGGAGGGAACTCGTCGCCCCGCTGACCCGCGCCGCGATCGCAGTCGGCGCCGACGGTTTCATGATCGACGTGCATGCGGACCCCGAAACCGCTCTGGTCGACGGCGCGCAGGCCATCGTCCCCAGGGAGTTCCTCGAGCTCATGGAGACGGTCAGGAAGCTCGCCGACGTCCTCGGCGTCACGTACTGAACCGCGATGCGGATCGCTATCTCCGGGACGGGTCTGATCGGTGCTTCCTTCGGGCTGGCGCTCTGTGAGCTCGGACACGACGTGGTCGCCTGGGATCCCGACGCCGAGCACCTGCGGATCGCCTACGACAACGGCGCGGCGGACACCCTCGCAGACGGCTTCACCGAACTGCTGTCCACCCAGCCCGACCTCCTCGTCCTCGCAGGTCCACCGTCGGCGGTCGTCGCCACGCTGCGTGAGCTGGAGACCGATGCACTCGTCATGGATGTCGCCGGGGTGAAGCTCCCCGTCCTCGAAGCGGTGCCGGCGCAGCTCCGATTCGTCGGTACCCATCCGATGGCCGGCCGGGAGACCTCCGGGCCGGAAGCCGCCGGACCGGCGCTCTTTCGTGGGGCCGCCTGGGTCGTCTGTGCCGATGGCGCCGCCGCCGACGACGTCGCCACGGTCGAGGAGCTCATCGAGACGGTCGGCGGGCGGCCGCTGCGCATGAATGCCGCCGAGCACGACGAGGCCGTGGCGGCGATCTCACATGGACCGCAGCTGCTGGCGGGTTCGCTGGTCCATCACGCCGTCGAGACCGGCAGTTCGCTCGACCTCGCTGCCGGATCGTTCCGCGATCTCACCCGAGTGGCGGCGAGCGATCCGGCGCTCTGGATCGACGTGCTGGACACCAACCGGGGTGCGGTGCTGGAAACGATCGCTGCTCTCCAGCGGCGGCTTGCCGACCTGGCGGCCGCCATCGAGGCTCGCGACACGGCCGCCCTCGAGACGTTCCTGTCGGCGGCGCAGACGTCCCGGCGGTCGCTCACCGCACGGGCGGCAGCGGTCCGGGTGGCTCTCGCCGATCAGCCCGGAGAGCTCGCCAAGGTCGGCAGGGCCCTGGCGGGCAGCGCCGTCGACGTGCGGGACATCCAGCTGCGCCACGCGCCCCACGGGGGTGGCGGTGTGCTCACCATCGCAGTGCGCCCCGGTGACGCACCCAACCTCGAGGCGGCCCTCGTCGCAGAAGGCCTGCTGCTCACGGAGTGACGTCAGGTGGAACCGGAGTGACGTTCGAGGAGCCGGACCATCGACTCTGCACCGATCGCGATGCCGGCTTCGATGCAGGCCTCGTCGAGGTCGAAGGCGGCCGAGTGCAGATCCACTTCACGATTCGGCAGCGCGCATCCGAGCCGGATCAGTGCCCCGGGCACGTCCTCCAGGTACCACGAGAAGTCCTCCGAGCCGAGGCTCTGGTGGGTGGAGGTCACGGCGTCGTCGCCTTGGATCGCCCGAGCGGCGTCGGCGAATGCATGGACGACGTCATTGGAGTTGAACACGGGTGGCGCCCCCGGCTCGTAGTCGATCTCGAACGCGGCACCGAGCGGGCCCACGAGGTCGGCGACGATGGTCTCGACGAGCTTGGGCAGTCGTCTCCACAGGGAGTGGTCGAATAGCCGGATCGTGCCGCCGAACTCGACCCGATCGGGGATGACGTTCTCCGCCCGACCGCCTTCGATCCGCCCGAAGACGACCGCGACCGTCGTTCTCGGATCGAGCTGCTGCCGGAGCACCTCCGGGAGCTCGATGACGACGCGGGCAGCGGCGTAGACGAGGTTCACCGTCTGGTGGGGACGCGACGTGTGGCCGCCCGGACCCGACAGGCGGATCACGAGGCGATCGGCGGCCCCGGTGATCGGCCCGGGCCGCGTCCCGATCCGCCACGGGGCGAGTGTGGGGTCGACGTGGAACGCGGCGATGGCCGAGAGACCGGTGTGCACGCCCTCGTTGCGGAGCACGGCAGCGCCCCCCGGGATGTTCTCCTCGGCGGGCTGGAAGATGATCCTGACCCGTCCCGGCAGCTCCAGTTTCGTGAGGACGGCGGCCACACCGACGCCGATCGCGGTGTGGGCGTCGTGGCCGCAGGCGTGCATCACGCCCTTGATGAGGGAGCGATGGGGCACCGGGGTCCGTTCCTCGATGGGTAGTGCGTCGAGGTCGGCCCGAAAGCCGACGGCGACGTCACCCTCGCCGATGTCGACGTGCAACCCGCACCCGTCGGCACGCACGTGTGGCTCGAGGCCGAGGCCACGAAGTGCCTCGGCGACGTCACGCGTGGTGTTCATCTCGGTCCAGCCGAGTTCCGGGTTCCTGTGTATGCGGCGGCGCAGTTCGACCATCGCTGGTGCGATCCGACCTGCCGCCTCCCGAACCCGCCCGGCCCTGTCGGTGGGGGTGGCAGACATGAGGGTCCGATTCTATGGCGGTATGTTGTTCCGGTCACAACCCGTGGGAGGTGTGTCGTGGCGGTCCCGAGACCAGCGTTCACCGTCGGCATCGAGGAGGAGTACCTCATCGTCGATCGGGAATCCCGTGATTTGGTGACCGATCTGCCCGACGGTCTGATGGCGCGCTGCGAGGAGCTGCTCGGCGCCCAGGTCAGTCCCGAGTTCCTCCGTTCCCAGATCGAGGTGGGCACGCGCGTGTCGTCGGGCGTGGGCGAGGCGAGAACCGATCTGTGCAAGCTGCGAGCCGCAGTGAGCGAGGTGTGCAACGACTACGGCCTGGCGCCCATCTCGGCATCAACCCATCCGTTCGCCAACTGGACGGAGCAGCTGCACACCGACAAGGAGCGCTATCACGCTCTCGCCGAGTCGATGGGAGGGGTGGCTCGTCGTCTCGTCATCTCGGGGATGCACGTGCACGTCGGGATCGAAGACCCCGATCTGCGGATCGATCTGATGAATCAGGTCCTCTACTTCATGCCGCACCTGCTGGCGCTCTCGACGTCCTCCCCCTTCTGGGGAGGCCGCAACACGGGCCTCAAGTCGTACCGGACCTCGGTGTTCCGGACCCTTCCCCGCACCGGGCTCCCCGACGAGCTCAACGACTGGACGCAGTACCGGCGGCATGTCTCGCTGCTCGTCGATCTCGGGGTCATCGAGGATGCGACCAAGCTGTGGTGGGACGTGCGGCCCAGCGATCGGTATCCGACGCTGGAAATGCGGTCCACGGACATCTGCACGTCGATCGACGACGCCACCTGCATGGCTGCGCTCTTCGTGTCGTTGCTGGCGATGCTCTACCGGCGCCGCTCCCAGAACCAACGCTGGCGGATCTACTCACGGATGCTCATCAACGAGAACCTGTGGCGCGCCCAGCGCTACGGCATCTCGGCTCCGCTCATCGACTTCGGGCGTTCGGAGATGGTGTCGATGAGGGACCTCGCCGCCGAGCTCGTCGAGTTGGTCCGCCAGGATGCCGAGGAGCTCGGTTGCATCGACCATGTCGAGCATGCGCTCACGATCGTCGATCGGGGAACTTCGGCCGACAGGCAGCTGAGCGTCTACGAGGAGGCACTGGGCAGCGGTGCGTCCGAAGCGGAGGCGCTGGCCTCGGTGGTCGACTTCCTCATCGACGAGACCGTACGCGGTCTCGACTGATCGCAGTCCGAGGGTCGGTAGGCTCCGTGGCGATGGAACGACTTCGCGTCGCCGGTGCTCAACTCGACCTGCGCGTCGGTGACATCCTCGGTAACACCGCCCGCATCATCGAGGCGATGGCCCAGGCCGAGGAGTCCGGCGCCGATGTGCTGGTGCTGCCCGAACTCGCCGTCACCGGGTATCCACCCGAAGACCTCCTGCTCAAGCCGGGGTTCGTGAGAGACAATCTCGCCGCCGTCGACGAGATCGCCGCCGCGTCCCGAGCCACCGTCACCGTCTTCGGCTTCGTCGACGAGATCGCGGTCGACACCGATCCGGACGATTCGGTGGACCGCCGCCTCGCCAACGCTGCCGCCATCGTGTCGGACGGTCGGGTCCGCGGCACCTATCACAAGGTGCTGCTGCCCAACTATGCGGTCTTCGACGAGGCCCGCTATTTCGCGCGCGGCACGGATCCGGACCGGGTGTGGCGTGTCGGCGACGTCGTCATCGGCGTCTCGATCTGCGAGGACATCTGGTCGCCGACCGGGCCGCCGTCGCTCCAGGCCGCTGCCGGGGCGCAGGTCCTGCTCAACATCAACGGCTCTCCCTACAACGAGGGCAAAGCCGCCGAGCGCACCAGCATCGTCGGCGGCGAGGCCGCGCGGTCCGGCGTGCCCGTCGTGTACGTCAACACGGTCGGCGGCCAGGACGAGTTGGTGTTCGACGGTCAGTCGATGGTGTACCTGGCCGGGGGAGAGCTGCTTGCCCGTTCGCCACAATTCGAAGAGGACTGGTTCGTCGTCGATGTCCCGCTCCAGCCTCCTCGTGGCGGGAACCGTCATGCCATTGTCGGCGAGGGTCATCCCGGACGCGACCGGCCGATTCCCGAACCCAAGCGTGCCGGGTTGCTCGACGAGCCGGCCGAGGTCTACACGGCGCTCGTCACGGGATTGCGGGACTACGTCCAGAAGAACGGGTTCACCGACGTCGTCATCGGCCTGTCCGGCGGTATCGACTCGGCCCTCACCTGCGCCATCGCCGTCGATGCGCTCGGGCCGGAGTCGGTGCACGGCGTGACGATGCCGACCAGATACTCCAGCACCGGCTCTATCACCGACTCAGAGGATCTCGCGTCCCGGCTGGGATGCCGCTTCAGCAGCGTCCCCATCGACGACATCTTCTCCGAGTATCTGACGGCTCTCGCTCCCGAGTTCGCCGGCACCGAGCCCGGCGTCGCCGAGGAGAATCTCCAGGCCCGGATTCGAGGAGCCATCATCATGGCCCTCTCCAACAAGTTCGGCGGCATGGTCGTGGCCACCGGCAACAAGAGCGAGATGGCCGTCGGGTATGCCACCCTGTACGGCGACATGGCGGGTGGGTACGCGGTGCTGAAGGATGTCTACAAGACCACGGTCTACGACCTCGCCCGCTGGCGCAACCGTGACGGGGAGGTGATCCCGGTGTCGATCATCGACAAGCCGCCGTCGGCAGAGCTCCGACCCGATCAGCTCGACACGGATTCGCTGCCCGAGTACGAGGTGCTCGACGCGATCCTGCGGCGCTACATCGAGGGGGACGAGTCGCAGGCCTCCATCGTCGCGGCCGGATTCGACGCAGCGCTGGTGGCGCGGATCGTCCGCCTCGTTGATCGCAACGAGTACAAGCGCAGACAAGCGGCACCCGGGGTCCGCATCAGCCGGAAGGCCTTCGGCAAGGACCGCCGCCTGCCCATCAGCAACGGGTACCGCGGCTGATGGCGATCGTCGGCCCCATCCTCGTCGACGGTGCACCGACACCGGTTGAGGAGGCCATGCTCTCCGTCCGCGATGTCGCCGTCCTGCGCGGGTACGGCGTCTTCGAGGCCATGCGCTCCTATGACGGGAGGATCTTCCGTCTCGGCCCCCACCTCGATCGACTCGCTGCGAGTGCGGCCAAGACGGGTCTGCCGCTGCCGCCGCGATCCGCTCTCGAGGCCTGGTGTCGAGACCGTGGCGCGGAAGGCGACGTGGTGGTCAGGCTCGTCGTCACCGGCGGCGTCGACATGGAGGCGCCCGGCACCGAGAGCCGCGTCATCGTTTTCGCCGAGGAGTTCGGCGGGCTGCTGCCGTCCATGTCCCTCACCGTGCGTCCGGCGCCCTGGCACGCCGACGGGTTCGCTTCCGAGCTGACGGGCGCCAAGACGCTCTCGTATGGCCCCAACATGGCGGTGAACCGCGCGGCGAGGGCAGCCGGCTTCGACGGACCGCTGCTCGTGGGACGGACCGGGCACGTCCTCGAGGGGCCGCACTTCACCGTGGCGTGGGTCATCGACGGCGTCGTGGAGACACCGGGCCTCGAGCTCGGCATCCTGGCCTCCATCACGCGGCAGGCGATGCTCGATGCCGCTGCTGCAGAGGGCATCGAGACGGTCGAGGGCACCTTCATGCTCGATCGGACTCTCGGGGCCGAGGAGGTCGTGGCGATGTCGACGACGAAGGACATCACACCGGTGACTCGTGTCGACGACACCACGTTTCCCGTCGGCCCCGTGACGAAGAGGCTGATCGCCGCCTTCGAGCAGCTGGTAGCCACGGAAGACACGTGAGCCGGATCGAGCGCCTCGTCCATCGGTGCGATCAGCTCTACGAATCGGTCGTCACCGAGCCCTCCGCCTGGCCGGATCACCGCCTGGCCGAGTGGGCCGAGGAATTGTTCGTCGACGGCGAGCCGCCCGACCGGGAGACCAGGAAGCAGATGAGGGCCGTGCTGCGCGCCGCCGGCAAGCTGCGGGCCTTCTGGTCGGACGACGCGGCACCGCGGCCCGAAGACCACGGGGATTGGCGGTCCCGGGTCGACATCGCACTCGGCGCTCGGGCATGGCGGCCACTGCTCGATCTGGCGATGCACGGGCTCGAGACGGGCCCTTCGCCGGAGTTGTTCGAGATCGTCAAAGAGCGGTTCGCCGTGGTCACTTCGCAGCGGTGGATGGACGGTGTCGACTACGACGAGTGGCTGGCCGACCGCTGATCGCGAATGCGGTGCGCAACCTCGAAGGCTCGGTATATTCGATGGCAATGAGGTCACCGGCCAGGTTCCTGCTGCTTTTGGCGCTCGTCTCGGTCGTCCTCGCCGGGTGCAACGGCGACGAGACGGCAGAGACGACGACGAGCGTCGGCGCGATCACCACGACGAGCCTCGCGCCGCTCGAGTCATCCAGCACGACCACGGCCGCGACGTCCACGACCCAGGCGGAGTCGACGACGACCACCATGGCCGATGGCGTCATCGCCGATCCGGAGTGGGCCATCGCGCTGCGCGTCGAGGGCGACGACGGGGCGACCGTGGTGATCCTGCTCGATCCCGACAGCTACGAACGGCTCACCGACATCGACATCCAGAACGTCGTCGAGAACGCTCGCGAGATGTTCCCGCCGATCTTCGAGGCGCACGTGGTCGATTCCGAGGAGGCGGCCGCCGTGGTGCTAAGCGAGGTCATCGACACCGGCGACCAGGCGATTCTCGACGATCACTACCTGGCTCGGCTCGAAGAGGGCTTCCGGCTGGTGTTCGTCGGTCCCTTCAGCGAGTTCGGTCAGATCATTCTCACGAGCTGACGAAGCGCCAGTCCGTGTCAGAGCAGGATCTGCGCGGTCAGCAGGAAGCCGCTGAATCCGACGATGTCCGTGATCATCGTGAGGAAGATGTTCGAGGCCAGTGCCGGATCGAGCCCTGCCTTTCGCAGCGCCACCGGGATCCCGGCTCCGGCCAGTCCGGCGACGAGCATGTTGGCCACGACGGCTGCGAACATCACGACCCCGACACGCGTCGAGCCGGCGACCGCTGCAGCCGCGATGGCCGACAGCACGCCGAGGGTCACGGCGTTGGCGACCCCGACGAGCACTTCGCGGCGGATGGCCGCAGGCGCCCGACCGGGAGGGAGATCGCCGAGTGCCATCGCCCGGATGATGACGGCGAGGCTCTGGGCGCCGCTGTTGCCGCCGAGCAAGGCCACCATCGGCATGAGGAGGGCGAGGCTCGTGTTCGCCTCGATGGTGTCCCGGAACGGTGAGATGGCGGCGGCGATCAGGACACCCATGAACAGGTTCACGACGAGCCACGGTTGGCGGCGCATCACGGAGCGGTGGACCGGCGTGTGCACGCTCTCCTCGGCGCCGGCACCCACCATCTGGGCGATGTCCTCTGTCGCCTCTTCGGCCACGGCGTCGATGGCCTCCGAAACGCGAACGATGCCGACGAGCTTGCGCTCGGCCGTCACGACGGGCAGAGCGAGGAGGTGGTAGCGCTGGATCAGCTCGGACACGACCTCCCGGTCGGCGAGCGCGGGCACGTAGATCGGATCCTGGACCATGACCTCCTCGATCGACTGGCCCGGTCTTGCGAAGACGAGGTCCCGGAACGACACGACACCTTCGAGCCTGCCATGGAGATCCACGACGTAGATGTAGACGAGGTTGGCGCCGAGATCCTCGTGCATCTGACGCAGCACCTCGATCGCCTCGCCTGCCGGCAGGCCCTTGGGCAGCGTCCCGAACTCGGTGGTCATGATGCCGCCGGCGCTGTCCGGCGGATAGCGCAGGAGCGCTTCGACCTCGGTGCGGACGTCGGGGTCGAGCGCCGCGTAGACCGCCTCGTAGGCATCGCGGTCGAGATCGGCGATCAGGTCGGCCGCCTGGTCGGTGTCCATCTCGGCGATCATCGGAGCGGCCAACTCGGGATCGATGATCTGGACGATGTCGGCGGCGACCTCGGTGTTCATCTCGTCGAAGATCTCACCGACGTCCACGGGGTCGAGTCCGGTCAGGTAGTCGGCGGCGTCTTCCGCGCCTATCGCCTCGAGGATGTCCGCGGCATTGTGGGGGTTGGTGTTGGCGAGGTCGACCCACTCGTCCACATGCGTGTCGAGGTACTCCGCTGCCTCATCGGGCGCGCGCCGAGCGAGCTCGCGGAGGCTCTCGGTGATCAGGGGGCGACGCAGCCGCTTCATGCTCGGCAGCCTATCGGTTGGCGATGGACCCAGAAATGACAGACCCCCCAGGGGGGACGAGGGGGTCTGTCGGCTCCGGTCGCGAGGACCGGAGGATCTTTGGAGGTGACTCGGCGCTGCGACCGACCACCGAGCGTGAGTCTACGCTTCGCGAGCCGGCGTTGCACGGGGCCGGAAACGGTTTCAGGCGATGGAGGAAGGAGGTGGCGAAATGCAGAGGCTCACAGCGTTCTCGCATGGCGCTGGTTGAGCGTGCAAGCTCGGTCCTGACGAGCTGGCGCAGGTCCTGCGTCGTTTGCACAACCTCCCTGCGGTCGATCACCCCGATCTGCTCGTCGGCATCGGCGGCGCCGATGATGGCGGAGTGTTCCGTCTCACCGACGAGCTCGCCATCGTGCAGACGGTCGACTACTTCACCCCCATCGTCGACGAGGCGTACGACTGGGGCCGGATCGCCGCGGCCAAC
>CAYFYC010000091.1:0-8932 GCA_964347305.1 uncultured Acidimicrobiaceae bacterium
TCGGCACCCACGTCGGCGGCCTTGGTGTAGATGCCACCGCCGACACGCGAGAACAACGCGATCGAGGAGCCACCGAGGCCAATGGCCGTGACGATCTCCACCCACTGCGGGTCGTCGAGCAGGTCCTTGAAGAACCAGATGCCGAACGCCAGGCCGAACAATCCGAGGCCGGCGACCGAGAATCCCATGACGGCGCCGCCGCGAAACGCGAGTGGCAGCGCCTTGGCGGTTCCACCGAGCCGGGCCGCCTCGGCGGTGCGCGCGTTCGCCGCGGTGGCGATGCGCATGCCTATGAATCCGGCCAGCGCCGAGAGCACGGCGCCGAAGACGTAGGCGATGGCACCCCACGGGCGGCCCCAATCCAGCAGGGCGAAGATCAACACGGCGATGATCACGACGAAGACCGCAACCGCTCGATACTCGCGGCGGATGAACGCCATCGCCCCGATGCGGATCTCGCCCATGATCTCGACCATGCGGGCATTCCCGGGATCGGATCTGTTCACCTCGGCGGCGAAGAAGTAGGCGAGGCCCAGAGCAGCGATGGCTGCGACGAGCGCGAAGTACAACCAGAGGGTGGGGTCCACGGAAATACACTCCCGGATAGAGACTGCGAACGAGGTTTGGGTCGGCGGCGATTGTAATCGCGGGCGGTGCCGCGAGCAGATTCGACACCTTGCCGGGCGGGTCGAGACTGCTGAAGGCCCGGCTACCGGAGCGGGCGTTCCTCCATCAGCAGCACGGCATGACCGTCGGGATCCAGCACCGATGCCATCCACAGCTCGGCCTTCTCGTCCGAGTGGACCCGATGTGGCGGTGTGCCCTTGGGAACCCCAGCCTCGATGAGTCGCTGGTACTCCTTCTGCAGACCATCGACCCGGTAGTAGGCCAGCGGGTGGGATGCGTTGTCCGGGTCCTCGGCCACACCGAGGTAGATCCGAACGGCGCCTGCCTGGAGAAACGCCATTCTCTGCGCAGGGACCTCGAAGAGGAACTCGAGGCCGAGGGTGTCCCGGTAGAACTCGAGGGAACGCTCCAGGTCCGAGACCGAGATGTGCAGCTGGGCGAGTTCCATGCCGCCCACTGTACGGCACGACGTGATCACGCGGCCGATCGGGTAGCGTTCCGCGGCCGCACCGATGCAGACCAGCCGGAACGAGGAGAACGGCCACGATGCCCTTCGACACCACAGCCCTCGCC
Source organism: uncultured Acidimicrobiaceae bacterium (assembly GCA_964347305.1). GTDB lineage: Bacteria > Actinomycetota > Acidimicrobiia > Spongiisociales > UBA5794 > CAYFYC01. The sequence goes on from CAYFYC010000091.1 coordinate 1,201, forward strand.
GAGGTCGTGCTCGTGGATCAGCACGACGAACCGCATCGTCTGGGCGACTACTGGAGCGAGCGCCCTGCGGTGCTCCTGTTTCTCAGGCACTTCGGCTGACTGACCTGTCGCGAGCGGGCCGGTCAGGTGCGCAAGAGGGCGAGCGACTTCGAGGGTGCCGAAGTGGTGGCGATCGGAACCGGGTCAAAGCGCTACGCAGCCGCGTTCATCGAGGACGAGGAATTCCCATTCCCCGTGTTGCTCGATTCCGAGGCGATCGCGGCGGAGATCGTCTCGACGAACACACTCGACGCGACGTCTGTCCTGCGTCCGGCGCAGTGGCTCGCCGGTGCGCGTGCGCTCTCCCAGGGCAAGATCCAACGCAAGACCGGTGCACGGCCAATGCAACTGGGAGCCACGGTCGTCATCGCCCCGGACGGCTCCATCCTCTACGAGGATCGGGAGGACTTCGCAGGCGACCACGCGTCGATCGACGACGTGCTCGCCGCCGTGGCGAACGCCTGACGTCTACTTGCGCCAGAGCTCGGGCGTGAACAGCAGGATGATCGGGAAGATCTCGAGTCGACCGACGAGCATCAGAATCGACAGCAGCCATTTGCCTGCACCCGGGATGGCGATGTAGTTCGACGTCGGGCCGACAGCGTCGAGACCTGGCCCGATGTTGCCGAGCGCCGAGGCAGTCGCCGAGATCGACGTCACCAGGTTCAACCCGGACCCGGTCACGTCGTTGATGATGGCGAGGAGCATCGACCCCGTCATGAAGATGAACATGTAGAGCAGGAAGAACGACTGCACGGACTCCACGATCTGCTCGTCGACACGGTCCCTTCCGAGCCTCACCGGGAACACACCACGGGGATGGATGACGCGCCGCAGATCGGCGCGGGATGCCGACACGAGGACGCCGAGCCGGTAGGGCTTCACCGACCCGCCCGTCGATCCCGACATGCCGCCGACGAACATCAGCCCGAGCACGCCCAGCTGCAGCGCCACCGGCCAGAGCCCGTAGTCGGCCGTCGCATACCCCGTCGTCGTGATGATCGAGGCGGCGGTGAACATGGCATCGCGCACCACCTGGTGCACTTCGCCCCCCCACGTCCCGATGGTCAAGACGATCGCGGCCGCCGCCACGATCGTGGTGTAGAGCCTGAATTCGCCCGACGCCCAATACTGCCGGAGCGACCGCATTCCCCGCAGGTGCAGGGTGAAGGAGCACCCGGCGACGATCATGAAGACGATGACGATCCACTGCGAGTAGGCGCCGAACGCTGCCAGCGAACCCGAATCGGTGCCGAATCCCCCCGTCGACATCGTCGTGAACGAGTGGGCGGCCGCCTCGAAGAGGGTCATGTCGCCGAAGAGGAGCAGGATCGTCTGGGCGACCGTGATGGCGAGATAGAGGTACCACAGCCGGCGCGCCGTCTCCCGGAAGCGGGGGGTGAGCCGGTCGGGAACCGGCCCGGGGGACTCGGCCCGTGCGAGCTCCACGGCTCCCACTCCCAGCAGCGGGAGAATGGCGACCGACAACACGATGATTCCCATGCCGCCCATCCACTGGGTGAGAGCCCGCCACCAGAGGATCCCGTGCGTCAGCGTTGCCGGATCGGCGACCACCGACGAGCCGGTCGTCGTGAACCCTGCGGCGGTCTCGAAGAAGGCGTCCGTCAGATTGCCGATCTCGCCGGTGAGGAGATACGGCAGGGTTCCGAACAGCGAGATGGCGAACCAGGAGAGCCCCACGACGGCAAAGCCTTCCCGCGTCGTCAGCTCTCCGGACACGCCGATGAACTTCCAGGCGGCAAAGCCGGCGGCCATGGTGAGCGCGGCAGCCACGGCGATCAGCCCTGCCTCGGTCCACTCTCTGTAGATCGCCGCCACGACCGTGGCCGAGAGCATGGCAAGACCGACGGCCCCGACGACCGGTCCCACGATGTGAAAGAGACGTCTCGGGCTCATCGGACGGCCGGAGCCCGTCGCCCGCCGGTCCGGCTCATGAGCGAGCCATCGCCTCGACCGCCGGGAGCCCTTCGGGAGACGTGATCACGATCAGACGGTCACCGGGAAGGATCTTCGTCTGTCCCCTCGGCACGAAGACCTCCTCGCCCCTGATGACGCCCCCGATGATCATCTCGTGGCTCGGGTGCAGCTCGGCCAGCGTCAGGTTGGCGGCGGCGCTCGACGCCGTGATCTCGATCTCGATCGCCTCGGCGTCCGAATCCTGGAACGTGGCCACCGACCTGATGTTGCCGCGCCGCACGAAGCGCAGGATCTCGTTGGCGGCGGAGAGCCGGCTGCTCACGCCGGCATCGATCCCGACACCCGGAAGGATGTCGACGAGGTCGAACCGGTGGAAGCGTGCGATCGCGTTCTCGATGCCGATGGCCTTGCCGACGAGACAACCCAGCAGGTTGACCTCGTCCCAACCCGTGAGGGCGATGATCGCGTCGGCGTTCTCCGCACCCTCCGCCCGCATGAGCCGTGGGTCCGTCGGGTCGCCCCAGACGCACACGACCTTGGGGAGCCGCTCGGCGATGTCCGACACCTTCTCGACGTCGTTGTCGATGAGGATCGTGGTGATGCCCTCCTCGACGGCTGCCTGGGCCGTGAGCTGAGCGGTGCGGGTGGCCCCGAGGATCACGATCTTCTCGGGTGGATCGTGGCTCCAGCCGAGGAGCTGGAACGCCTGATCCGACTTCTGCGTCTCGGCCATGATGAGCACGTGATCGCCCGCTCGCAGCCGGGTGGATCCCCTGGCGATGATGGTCTTGCCCCCGCGGATGACGGCGACCACGACCCACGTCCAGCCGGTCACCAGCGCCCGCAACTCGGCGAGGCTGAGGCCCGCCACCGGCGCCTCGGGGCGGATGAACCCGCCGACCAGATCGAGCCTGCCCCCGGCGAACTCGATGAGCTCGCTCACGCCACCCTGCTTGAGGAGGCTGATGAGTTCTCGCGCCACCGTCTCGCCGGGATCGATGAGCAGGTCGACGCCGAGCGCCTTCGCCTCGTCGATGAGCATCGGATCCTCGACGCGAGCAATGGTCATGGGAACGCTGAGCCTGCTGCCGGCGTGGGCGGCGAGCACGTTGACGGCGTCGGAACTCGTGACGGCGATGAGGAGATCGGACTTGGCGAGCCCGGCTTCCTCCAGCGCCACCGGCGATGCCCCGTTTGCGTTGACGACGAGGGCGTCGATCTCCCGCTGCAGCTCGGCGGCCCGGATCGGATCCGACTCGACGACGACGACGTCCTGGCCCTCCTGCGAGAGCCGTTCTGCGAGATAGGAACCGACGGCTCCCGCCCCGATGATCACGATGTGCATGGTGCGTGCTCCACTGCGCCGATCGGATCGGCGGGCGCGACGATAGTGGTCGAGGATTGGCAGTCACAGTCACCGCTACCCTGCCGCAGCCATGCGCGCTCCCTCGTCCTCCACCGTGGTCGTCGCTCTTGCCATTGCGGCGTCGGCCTGCTCGTCCTCGACCGAGACGACGACCACCACCGCCGCTCCACCGACGACCACGACCATCGCCACGACGACAACGACGACGCAGGTCATCACCACGACGACGACCGAGCCACCCACGACCACGAGCACCGAGCCACCCGAGGTGACGACGGCGACCGGGGAGCTCCCGGAGGAGCTGCTCGATCGCGTCGGGGAGCTGTACAGCTGGCTGTCTGACCGCCGCAACCCGCCGCCTGTCGGCGCGTCGGGTCTCTCCGACGGACTCGGCACGACCTCGCGGACGTACGCGGCGACGGTCGAGGCGACGGCGGTGCTCGATACCGTCGAGCGCGATCTCGACGACGAGACCGTGACGCACGAGATCGGCGTCGTGCACGTCGGTGACGACACGCTCATCGCCACGAACGACGGCGCCTGGGAGATCGTCGGAATCGTCTCAGACGACATCACGTGGCTCGGAGGACCGATCCTGGTGCTGGTGCTCGGCAGCGATGCCCGGCCCGGTCAGAGCCAGCTGCGGTTCCGCGCCGACTCGATCCACATCCTGGCGTTCGACACCGACAACGCCAGAGGCACGATTCTCGGCTTTCCCCGTGACTCGTACGTCGAGGGCCCGAATCGCGGCTTCGACAAGTTCGCCCATCACATGGCCAGCGCCGGCCCCGAGGTGATGCTGGAGGTGGCCACGAACCTGACCGGGCTCGAGCTCGACGGCTACGCCGTCACCGGATTCGTCGGGTTCCAGGGGCTGATCGGCGAGCTCGGTGGCCTCCTCATCGATCTTCCGCGCTCGGTGAACACCGGCAACGGCTGGGACAACTTCAAGTCGGGCCTCCAGCGACTCTCACCACTGCGAGCCCTCCAGCTGGCCAGGGCCCGGAAGGGTGTGCCGGGTGGCGACTTCGGGCGCTCGGCCAACCAGGGTCTGATCATGCTCGCCACGCTCGACATGGTGCAGACGATGGAGCTCGATGCCATGCCATCGCTCGCACAGGTCTTCTTCGATCACGCCTGGAGCGACGTGTCGACGGACCGCCTCGCCCAGTTCGCCGCCTTCGCCTTCCTCGTGGACACGGGTGAGCTGCAGAACGTGGTGCTTCCGGGCACCGTGCAGACCATCAAGGGTTCCAGCGTCGTCGTGCTCGACGACATCGTCGACGAGGTGTTCGTCGACCTCGCCGACGGGTGGCTGGAGAACACCGACTGGTGAGTTCACCCTCGCCGCGACGGTGCTGTGCCCAGCGGGTGTCTCGCTCGAGTCACACGTGTCTCACGTACGCTGATCCCCCGCCCCCTCGGCCTACGGCCTCGACCCCGCCCCCAAGGAGCGCGGAGAGAGCCGGCGAAAGGCCGGCAAAGGGTGCAGTCAAGACCCCTCCGCAGGCGGAGGGGTCGGCCGGCGCAGCCGGACCACGCCTAACACGAAGCGCGTGACTCGAACGAGACCCACGCACTCCAACCTCTCGGATCCCCCGCCCCCTCGGCCTACGGCCTCGACCCCGCCCCCAGGGGCGGGGTGATCCCTGGCCTCTCGGCCGAGAGGTCCTGGCCCGAGGGCGAGTTCTTGCTGTCGCTCAACCGACTCGCTCGACCAACCCGACCACGTTGCCGGCGGGGTCGATGAACTTGGTGAAGACGTTGATGTGGGGTGAGGGGAAGTCGGGTGGGCCGACCTGTTTGGGCATGACCCGGCGGCCGCCGAGCCGTTCGATGTGGTCCAGCGTGGCATCGATGTCGACCTGGATGTAGAAGGTGGCTGCGTTGGTCCCCCACTCGGGAACCGGACCGGTGGCTGCCGTGACCTCTGGGGCGGCGCCCAGCGAGCCGACGGAGTAGTCGCCTATCGAGCGGCTCTCCTCTCGCTGCCAGTCGAAGACCTCGGCGTAGAACCGCCGAAGCTCTTCGGCGTCGAGCCCCCGTACCTCGACGTGGACGATCGGTGCCGGCATGGGTGGTCCTCCTGGGTCGACACGGTCGATGGTGGCAGACGGGGCTGCGTGCTCGCTCGTCTCTCCCGGTTCCTACGCTCAGCGGCATGATCGAGAGCCGGCTGGGTGCCCTCCTCGAGACGTGGATGCGTGACGACGAGATGTCGACGTCGATCGTCGCCGTGCGGGAGATCCCGGGTCGCGATGCCGACCTCGTCGACGTCACCCTCCACCCCACGGTCGCCCTCCGGCTCGAAGGGCACGGCATCACGAGGCTCTACAGCCACCAGGCCGCCGCCATCGAGGCGCTCCGGCGGGGCGAGGACGTCGCCGTGGTGGCCGGCACCGCATCGGGCAAGTCGATGGCTTATCAGATCCCCATCGCCGAGGCCGTGGCCGAGGACGAGGGGGCGACGGCCCTGATCCTCTACCCGACGAAGGCGCTGGCGCAGGATCAGCTGCGCGGCTTCGGTCGGGTGGGTGGCGACGATCTGGTGGTGGGCACCTACGACGGCGACACGCCGCGTGACGACAGGACGTGGCTGCGACGCAACGCCCACGTCATCCTCACGAACCCGGACATGCTCCACGTGGGGATCCTCCCCCACCATGCCCGCTGGCGGAGCTTCCTCAGCAGGCTGCGCTACGTCGTGATCGACGAGATGCACTCCTACAAGGGGATCTTCGGGAGCCACCTCGCCCTCATCGTGAGGCGGCTGCGGCGGCTGGTGGAGTTGACCGGAGCCGAGCCACGGTTCGTGCTGACGTCGGCGACGGTCGGCAACCCCGGTGAGCTCGCCGGCCGGTTGGTGGGTCGTGAGGTGACGGTGGTCGACGACGACGGCAGCGCTTCTGGCCGCACCCATGTCGTCCTGTGGAACCCGGAGCTCGAGGACGAGCGGACCGGGGCCCGGCGCAGCCCGCTCACGGATGCGTCGCGGCTCCTCGCCGAGCTCGTGCGCAACGAGGTGTCGACGATCGTCTTCGCCAGGAGCCGCAAGTCGAGCGAGCTCGTCTACCGGTGGACCAGGGATCGGCTGCCGACGGAGCTGCGCGACAAGATCGCCCCGTACCGGGCCGGGTATCTGGCGTCGCAGCGGCGCAGCACCGAGGAGGCGCTGTTCGCCGGCGAGCTGCTGGGGGTGGTGAGCACGAATGCCCTGGAGCTGGGCATCGACGTGGGCGGCATCGACGCCGCCGTCCTCACCACCTACCCGGGGACGATCGCATCGTTCCGGCAGCAGGCGGGGCGCGCCGGGCGGGCACTCGACGACTCGCTGGCGATTCTCGTGGCCGGACAGGACGCCCTCGATCAGCACTACATGCGGCATCCCGACGAGCTGTTCGACCGCCGGGCGGAGGCGGCGGTGGTGAACCCGCGCAACCCGGATCTGCTGCGGGCGCATCTCCGCTGTGCGGCACACGAGGATCCGCTCGTGCCGACGGATGCGGGGTTCTTCGGGCACGACATGGAGGAGCTGGCGACGTCGATGGTCGCCGACGGCGAGCTCGGCGTGCGGGAGGGCCGGCTGTTCTTCGCAGGCGGTGGCGCCCCTGCCGGCTCCATCGACATCAGGACGTCGGGCGGCAGCCCGTACAGCATCATCGACGAGCGGCGCAGCGAGCTGCTCGGCACCGTCGACGAGGGCCGTGCGTTCACCCAGACCCACCCGGGGGCGGTGTATCTCCACCAGGGCGACAGCTATGTGGTGGATCGGCTCGACATCGATCATCGGGAGGTGTGGGTGCACCGCGAGGAGCCGGGGTACTACACGCAGCCGAAGGTCGACAAGGACATCGCGGTGCTTGGTGTCGCCGCCTCGACGATGCAGGGACCGCTCCGGGTGTTGCACGGGCGGATCGCGGTGGCGTCGGAGGTGCTCGGCTATCAGCGCAAGTCGATCGCCACCGGGGAGCGGCTCGAGACCGTTGCGGTGGATCTGCCACGCCGGTCGTACGAGACCGAGGCGGTGTGGTGGCAGATCCCTGCGGACGTCCTCGACGCGGCGGGAGTGCCCACCGCCGACGTTCCGGGAACGTTGCACGCGGTGGAGCACACCGCCATCGGCATGCTGCCGGTGTTGGCGGTGTGCGACCGCTGGGACATCGGCGGGTTGTCGAGCGCCCTCCACCCGGCGTTCGAGGGACCGGGCTTCTTCATCTACGACGGTCACCCGGGCGGCGCCGGCATCGCCCCGATCGCCTACGCCACGGCCGACCGGTTGCTGGAGGTGACGCTCGACGCCCTCACGGGATGCCCCTGTCAGGACGGCTGCCCGTCGTGTGTGCAGTCGCCCAAGTGCGGCAACTTCAACGATCCGCTGTCGAAGCACGG
>CAYFYC010000092.1:0-8538 GCA_964347305.1 uncultured Acidimicrobiaceae bacterium
CGCGGAGGGCCGTCGCCTGGCTCGTCCTCGCCGGTGGAGCACTGCTCGCCGTGCCGTTCACGAGGCTCCTCTTTGTGGAAGACGGCTGTGACTGCACCGGCCTCGGCGTGATCGTCATCGTGCTCGGTGCGCTCTGGGTGGTGCGACTGGTGAACGAGTTCCGTGGCCGGCCGGATCAAACATGGCTGCCGACAGCCGGACGCACGCTGGTCGTCCTGGCCACCGTCGCCGGCTTCGTCCTCGTCGCCGTCGAGATCGGCCACTTCGTCTGAGACCGGATCGCTTCGCGGCGTTCAGCTCGCGTATTCGAGGCGGCCGACCCAGCGGGCCGACAGGGCTGGCTCGGCCCGATCGGCCACGTGGAGCGCCACGTCGGAGACGACGTGCACCGCGCTTCCTCGCAGCGTCACCTCGCGCACGACCGAGGTGGCGTCGATCTCGGCTCCGGGTGAGACCGGTGCGGCGAAACGCAGCCGATCGAAGCCGTAGTTGATCGCCATGACGAGCCCGTCTGCGGGAGGAGACGACGACGGAACCGACGCAGTGAGATGACTCAACAGCGACACGAGCAACATGGGCGGGACGCGCACTGGCTCGGCCAAGGTCGACTCGGTCGCCTGGGCGAATCCCCTGCACATCGCTTCGGTCACCACGAGCGGCTCACCCGCACCGGGATCGACCCCGATCCGCGACTCGAGCTGCGCCGCGGCCACCGCCGCTGCCGACGCCGGTCCCGTGGTGGCCCACTCCAACTCGAAGACCGGAACCGGGACGGTCAGACCCTTGAGTTCCTTCGTGCCTCTGCTCACGAATCGGTAATCGCGGCCGGCGACGAGTTCGCGCACCAATGCCGACACCATGATCTGATCACCAGCCGCCGTGCCCATGATGCGAGCCGCACGGATGACTGCGGTGCCGTGGAGATCATCGTTCTCTTCGATCGGCTCCCCGGCCTCGATGCCGATACGCACCCGCACCTGGTCCTCCGACTCGGCGAACTCGGCGCGGAGTGATCGCTGGATGTCGATCGCGGCATCGAGCGCCGCCGACGCCGACCCGAAAGACACCATCAAGCCATCGCCGATCGCCTTGATCTCCGTTCCGCCGTGTGACGCCACCGACTTGCGCAGCGTCGCCTCGTGACGGCGCAGCAGGTCGCGCGCCGCAGCGTCCCCGAGGCGATCTACCAGCTCGGTCGAGGCCTCGACATCGGTGAACATCACCGTGCGGAACGTGCCGAGCTCCCTCACCGCGACTGCCGATGCGCCGGGGACCAGGAACCCGAGTATCTCGTTGACGACGTCGATGGTGTGGGGATCACCCGGCGTCGGCGGAAAATGGGCGGCGCCGTCGATGATGACCGCACGCGAGTTCGGGATGCCTGCGGCGAGCTCGCGCCCGTTGCGAGGCGAGAACGCTCGGCTGTTGCGTCGGTGGATGATGAGCGTCTCGGCCTCGATGTCCGGAAGCAGCGACCGGATGTCGGTCCGGTACAGCATCGCCATGAGCTCGGCCGCCGTATCGGCCGAGGCGGCAACGCGTTGGAACTCGACCAATTCCTCGCGCTCCTCCTTGCTCGCTCCCGGCATCACGATGTCCGTGATGGCCGAAGCACCGATGCCCCACGCACTCCGGATCACGTCGACGATCCCCTGCTTGAACGCATCCGGCCCGAGGGCCGGGCCATTGGCCGTGGTCGAATAGAGCACGAGCTTCTCCACCCGATTCGGGTGCTTGGCGGCATAGGCCGCGGCAGCGAGACCACCTTCGGACATCCCCATGAGGAAGAATCGGTCTAGACCGAGATGATCGACGAGCGCTTCGATGTCGTAGACCTCGGCGTCGACCGTGAAGTCGGTACGGTCTCGATCGCTGAGACCCGAGCCGTGCTTGTCGAAGGTGATGAGCTCGACATGCTCCGTGAGCGGCTCGACCAGCAGCGTCGATGGGTGCCGGAAGAACCACTCGAGGTGGGTCGTCCATCCGGCGGCGAACACGAGCGGCGACCCTGCACCGGCCCTTCCGTACGCGAGCGTCACCCCGTCGGGACGCGAGAAGTAGCCGAGCTGATGTTCCACGAGGTCAGCGTACCGGGCCGCTCCACCCGGACACCGAGATCAACCGCCGACGACCCGGCGCACCGCAGACTCGTGGGCCTCGATGAGATCGCCGACATCCGCGGTGACCAGCTCACCGTCGCTCACCACGGGGCGACCATGGACGTAGGTATGGTCGACGTGGACCGGGGCCGCGAACACGACGGCCGCCAGGGGATCGTGCTGCGTGCCCGCGTACTCGAGACGGTCGAGGGAGATGGCCACGAAATCGGCGCACTTCCCCACTTCGAGGGAGCCGATGTCAGAACGCCCCAGGACCTCGGCACCGCCGCGGGTCGCCATCTCGAGCGCCGTGCGAGCCGAGAGCAACGCACCGCCGCTCAGCGAAGGCGCCGCGTCGAGCCTGGCGAGCAGCATCGCCTGGCGCGCCTCTGCGAGCAGGTGGCTGCCGTCGTTCGACGCCGAGCCATCGACCCCGAGCCCGACTCTCATGTCGCTGGCCAGGTACTTCCGGACCGGGGCCAGCCCCGACGCCAGCCGCATGTTCGACGTCGGGCAGTGAGCAACGCCGGTGCGGCTGCGGCTCATGATCTCGATCTCGTCGTCTGTGGCGAAGACGGCGTGGGCGTACCACACGTCGTCACCGACCCACCCGATGTCGGCCATCAGCTCGACGGGACGCCGACCATGGTGCTCCAGGCAGTACTCCTCCTCGTCGATCGTCTCGGCGAGGTGGGTGTGCAGCATCACTCCCTTGTCCCGCGCCAGCTCCGCAGACTCCCGCATGAGGTCCAGCGTGACGGAGAACGGCGAGCACGGAGCAACCACAACCTGCGTCATCGAGCCGATTGCAGGGTCGTGATGCCGATCGACCATCTCGGCCATGTCGTCGACGATCGCCCGCTCGTCCTCGACCACGGAATCGGGGGGCAGCCCTCCGGCCGACTCCCCGAGGCTCATCGAACCACGGGCACCATGGAAGCGCAGCCCGATCTCCGCCGCCGCCTCGAACTGGTCGGTCAGCGACGAACCATTCGGGAAGAGATACTGATGGTCTGCGGCCGTGGTACAGCCGCTGAGAGCGAGCTCGGCGAGCGCAACCTGTGTCGCTGCACGAACATCATCGGGACCGATCCGCGCCCAGATCGGGTACAGCACGCGCAGCCAATCGAACAGCCCAGCATCCTGCGCCGCGGGAATCGCGCGGGTGAGCGTCTGATAGAAGTGGTGATGCGTGTTGACGAGCCCGGGGACGACCACGTGACCGTCGAGGTCGAGGACCACATCGGCTTCGTCCGGCAACTCCCCGCTGGGCCCGACCTGGCGGATGATCCCGTCCACCGCGTACAGACCGCCGCCGGGGATCTCACGCCGATCCCGATCCATCGTGGCGACGAGCGTCACATTGCGAACGAGCAGCGTCGGCACCGGACCCTCAGCGGCTGTGCGTCGCCAGGACGTCGAGGTTCTCGTACTTCGGCTCCTTGGAGATCACCTCGCGCAGTTTCGCCGCCCACGCCTTCGTGTCAGGCCGATCGCTGTTGACCTGGGCGTTTTCCCACGAGTCGAACTCGGCGACGATCACGTAGCGACCGGGCTTGTCCCGGAAGGCGAGCAGTGATCCGCCGAGATAGCCAGGCGCATCGGCGGCCCCATCCTCGTTCCAATCGTCGAGGAGCGAACGAAGCCCGTCCGGATCATCCGTCCAGACGACGATGTGTTGAATGAACTTCACGGTCTGACCTCTCCATGGTTGGGGTTCGTCGCTGCAGATCTCATGTGTCGAGGCGCTGCGACTCGGTGTCGAGCACGGCAACGGTGTCCTCGTAGTGACGATGGGCGCTCTCCGGCGTCTTGCCGACGGCCACCACCCCCAGCTTGCCGTACTCCGCGATGGCACCGATCAGGTGGAAGACGACGCCTTCCTGGGTGGTGCTGTCGAAGTGGAGACCCCGTTCGACGACGATGTCGACGAGGTCACGGGGTGTGAGCCGTTTGTACCGCTCGTGCTCGAGGTTGTCGGTCGCGTAGTAGTAGCGCTCCTCGCCGAGCCGAGTGCCATAGAGACCCGTGCGTGCGTCGTAGCTGCCTCCGGTCAGGAACTGCAGCATGAGGAACGGAAGGGTCGTGCCCCCTTTGCGCAGGTTGATCTCGATGGCGTAGTTCCGTCGCTGCCCCTGCTGCTCGACACTCACGAAGTCGATGCCGTACCGACCGATGACACCCGAATCCCGCAACAACTCACCGACCCGGACCCCGGCGTCGTGGAGCGCCATCCGGTAGTCGTCTGCCGCTGGGAACGTGCATCCGAGGAACACCTGACCTGTCGGTCCACCCAGGACCTGGTCGTGAGTGGAGACGATCTCGACGGACCCGAGGGGATCGATCCTGCACTGGACCGAGGGTGACGCAGGCGCCGACCCCTCGATGAACGTCTCGACGATGCCACTCATCCGCTTCAGCTTCTCGCTGAACGATGCCCAGTTCTCACCGGGCGCCTCGAAGACCAGATCGCTCTCGAGACGCCACTTGACCCATTCCGGGAACGCGCCATCACGTGGCGCCCCCCTGATGTCGAGTGAAGCGTTCCCTTCGCCGGAGAAGCCTTCGTCGAGCTTGATGAGCAGACGGTTCACGTCGAGATTGCGCTGGGCGACCTCGTGCAGGGCGCCGACGACGTCGTGCTCGTCGCGCACGTCCTCCACCCCGTCCGGGATGTCCAACCCCGCCTTGCGAAATGCCTTGCGGCTCCCGCTCTTGGTGCCGAGCGCGACGAGGTTCGGATCCGTGGCGTACAACGGAACATCGAGCCGCACCGACAGCGTCCGCTCCAGCTCTGTCGAGTTGAAGCAGGTGATGTGCGCTCTCCGGGGGTGTGCGATCGACCTCCGAATCCGATCGAGCAGCCGCGGACGGGACAAGATCTTGGCCGACAGCGGCCGCATCGACCCGTCGTCGCAGTCGATGAGGGTGAGCCTCCGTCGGGCGTGACTGGCCGGAACGCCTGGCAGCAGATGGAGGTAGTAGTCGACGATCGAAGGAGCCAACGCCCGGCTCGTGACATAGATCACCTGCGTTCTCGGCATGCCGAGGAGCATCAGCAGACAGAGCAGCCGTTCCTCGTAATACTCCACGGCAGAGATCCGTTGCAGCACCCCGGGATCGAGGGACAACGACGGCACGACCACCACGGTCTGCTCGGCGAGACGGTTCGTCGAGATCTCGCGGAACAGGGTCGGAAGACGATCCTGGAGCGCGGCGAACGCAGCGATCTCCTCCGGCGAGCCCGGCGCCGGGAACGGCGCAGATCCGGCGCCTGCCGGATCCGGCACCTGCCCTCGCCTCGAGCCTCGTAGCTGATCTGTCACGTCCGCACTCCAGACTAGGCCGCGGGCGCCTACCGCGGCCCGGGCAAGAACCGACCACCGGCGGTAGCGTTGGGCGATGGCCGGGCCTTCGATGTTTCGTGAAGAGTCGACCTACGCGGCGACGAGGCTGCCGGTCGAACTCGCCTCGACACTCGCACCGGCCGCGTATCACGACCCGGCGTATCACCGTGTCGAGCAGGAGATGCTCTGGCGAGCGGGCTGGGTGTGTGTCGGCCTCGTGACCCAGGTCGAAGACGTCGGACAGACCATCGTGCGCGAGGTCGGCGGGCTGTCCGTGATCGTGACCCGGGACGCGGCCGGAGGACTCCACGCCTTCCAGAACGTCTGCAGACACCGGGGCTCGCGCCTCGTGACGCACGACCAGACGATGAAGGCGGGGCGAATTCGGTGTCCCTATCACGCCTGGGCCTATGGCCTGGACGGAACGTTGCTCGGCACGCCCCTCTTCGAGAGCTCCGACATCCCCCTCGATCAGCGAGGCATGTTCGACATGGCCGACGTCGAGAGCTTCGACAAAGCGGACTATGGCCTGCTCCCGGTGGCGGTGGCGGAGTGGGGGGCCTTCGTCTTCGTCGACGTCTCCGCTGCGGCGACACCACTGGAAACGTGGCTCGGCGACCTCCAGGATCGGCTCAGCCGCTACGACCTCGGATCGTGGAGAGTGGCGGCAGCCAAGACGTATGAGATCGCCGCCGACTGGAAACTCATCGCCGAGAACTTCATGGAGTATTACCACCTCCCGTGGGTCCATCCCGAGCTGATGAAGGTGTCGCGCATCGAGGATCATCACCGGTTCCAGGGACCGGGCATGTACACCGGGATGACGACGAATCCCGTCTCGCAGACCGAGGACGGCGGCTGGCTGGTCCTACCGCCCTACGACGGCCTGTCGGACGAGGAACTCGTGTCCGGCCGGTTCATCCACGTCTTCCCGAACCTGTCGATCTCGGTGCTGCCCAATCACATGTTCGTCATGCTGCTGTTCCCCTCGGGACCGGGTCACACGACCGAGCAGACCTACCTGTTGACGCCACCCGCAACGCTCCGTGACGACGGCACCGAGGAAGCCCTCGACAAGCTCCATGCGTTTTGGGATCACGTCAACATGGAGGACGTCGCCATCGTCGAGCAGGTGCAGGCCGGGATCTCGACGACGACGTATCCCGGTGGACGGATGTGTTACCGGTTCGAGGAACCACTCCACCGCTTCCAGAACATGGTCATCGACCGGATGGTCGGCATCGACCGGATCCCTCCCGGAGACGACGTCGACGGCCGGGCCGTCTTCGGGAACCGCTGAATCACAACTGGCGCGTGTGCCCCGTGAACAGCACGACCACGGTGTCGTCGCCGAAACGCTCCTGCGTGTCCGATGTGAGGAGGCCCGCCAGACCGGCCGTGCCCGTCGCATCGACATCGATGGCGGTGTGCGCGCCGGCGAGGGTGTGGGCGCGGACGATGTCGGCTTCGGTGGCGACGATCGGCCAGCCGCCGGACGCGAGCGTTGGCTCGACGACGGTGCGCCAGTCGTAGGTCACGTCGTCGAGGATGCCGGTCGCCGCACTCTCACCCACCTCCTCCCAGGGCCACATGAAGTCCGCCGGCGTCGTGTCTGCAGCCATACGAGCCGCATCGAAGCCGCGCTCGGCCACGAGGGATGCGAACGCGTCGTACGCCCGCGCCAGGGGCGCACACGCTTCTCCCTGCACCGGGTGGAGCACCGGATCGATGGATCGCCCCGCGCCCGCGAGCCCTTCGCAAAGGCCCATCCACGTGGCCGATGCCAGCGCTCCGCCGCCGATCTGCACGAGGAGCCGGATGCGGCCCTCGATCCCGGCTTCGACGAGCTGGTCGGCGAGCTCCCATCCCATCGTGCGCCCACCGTCGAGCGTCGTGACCGTGACGGTGCCCTGCACCGAGAACGGGACCGCCCCTCGGTCGACCGCCTCGCGCATCCGCAGATACGTCGGGTCACCGGACTCGCCCTCACGACGTTCGGCGACTTCGATACGCGCACCGAGGTCCTCGAGTCGGCGCACGATCACCGGGTCCGCCCACGTCGGGATGAAGACCCGCAAGGGCCGCTCCTCGGCGCGGGCGACCACGGCGGCGGCGAGCGCAGCGTTGCCGCACGATGCGATGGTGAGCTCGCCCGTCCCCTCGTGGGCGAGGGCGAGGTGCAGCATCACGCCGAACAGATGACGCGCCTTGTGGGAGCCCGACACGTTGTTCGTGTCGTCCTTCACCCACAGATCGCCCTCCAGGCCGATGGCGTCGGCCAGCGCCGCCTCTCTGGTGAACGGTGTGACGGAGAACCCACGACCCTCGACTTCGGCGACCTCGGCATCGAGCCTGCGCACGAGGAGGACGAACTGCTCGTCGGTCCATCCCGTCTCCAGCGCCGAGCGGTACGAATCCAGGCGGTGCCGGTACCGCAAGAAGGGGTTGGCGCCGTCAGCCAACGGTGACGCCGGTCCTCTCGTTGAACTCGTCGATCATGCCGTCCCAACGATCGAGGAACGGGTGCAGCCCTTTCCAGAAGGTCTGGTCACGACGAGCTTCGAAGTCCTCGAAGTCGACGTCCTGCTGCTCGACCCACGTGTAGTAGCCCAGGTTGAAGATCCGGCGCCGGCCGACGGCACCCAACTCGAGCACGTGGTCGGTGTCGATACCGGCGAGGTGCCGGGCGTACGCAGCCGCCGCCTCGGACGCCTCGAAGCCGTCGGGGTGATCACGCCTCATGATCTTCTCGGTCTCCGACTCGTAGAGCTCCGCACCGTCGGTCGCCACGGTGACGATCACGTCGTCGTGGCCGAAGCCGTGGTGCTTGGCGAGCTTGATGGCGGCCACCATGTTGGCGATCGCGCTGAAGCCGAGGTGTCGCAACCCCTCGATGGTCGCTTCGTCGACCCCCCGGGCAGCCAGATGTCGCTTCCCCGCGGGCGAGTTGAAGAGGATGTAGAGCGTGTCGGTGGTCGTGTCGCTCACTGCGATGGCGTCGTCCGAGTTGGTGACGTTGTGGATCAGCGGAATGTGCTTGTCGCCGATGCCCTGGATGTTGTGCTCGCCGTAGCCGTTGTAGAGCATCGTCG
>CAYFYC010000093.1:0-8383 GCA_964347305.1 uncultured Acidimicrobiaceae bacterium
GGTGGAGACGACTTCGTCGCAGTGATCTCGCTGGCCGCGGTGGAGACGTTCGCCAAGAACGTCGTCGAGAAGTTCGATGCAGGCATCATCGACTTCTACGACACGGCGGATGCGCTGCAGGGCTACATCGAGGTCGCCGATCGTCGCGGTGAGCGCCATGCGTTCCCGATCGTTTCGATCTCGCTCGGTGTCGCCAGCAACGAGAAGCGCGCCATCTCGTCGGAGTGGGAGGCCTCGGCGCTCGCCTCCGAGATGAAGGAGTACGCCAAGCGTCAGCCCGGCTCCAGCTTCGAGATCGATCGGCGTACCTGAGCCGCTCCAGCTCGCGGTTCGACTCTCCTTCTAAGGTTCGCCGTCATGGAATCCGTGCATCTTCCCTCGTTTCGTCTCGACGGCCGTGTCGCCGCCGTGACCGGAGCGAGCCGGGG
Source organism: uncultured Acidimicrobiaceae bacterium (assembly GCA_964347305.1). GTDB lineage: Bacteria > Actinomycetota > Acidimicrobiia > Spongiisociales > UBA5794 > CAYFYC01. The sequence goes on from CAYFYC010000093.1 coordinate 429, forward strand.
CATCGGACGAGGGCTGGCATCGGCGCTCGCCGCGGCGGGGGCGACGGTGGCCGTCACCGCACGATCGATCGAGGCCGCCGAGGCGGTCGTCACCGAGATCGTCGCCGCCGGCGGAGCAGCGACGGCTCACGCTCTCGACGTCACCGACACCGGCTCGATAGACCTCGCCATCGGTGAGATCGTGGCACGACACGGTTCGCTCGACGTCCTGGTGGCCAACGCCGGCCTCGGTGCCAACCTCCCTGCGCTCGACGTCACGGAGGATCACTGGGACGAGATGATGGCGGTGAACCTCGGCGGTGCCTTCTTCACGGCGCAGGCGGCAGGGACACACATGGTGGCCGCCGGATCGGGTCGCATCGTCGTCATCAGCTCGCAGGCGTCACTCGTGGGCATCCGAGACCACGTCGCGTACTCGGCATCGAAGGGCGGGGTGAATCAGATGGTGCGGGTGCTCGCACTCGAGTGGGGACCCCTGGGGGTGACCGTGAACGCCGTGGCGCCGACCTTCATCTACACGCCCGGCACCGCCGAGCGACTCGACGACCCGGACTACCGCGCCGGTGTCGTCGCGAGGATCCCAATGGGAGCCGTCGGTGAGATCCGCGACGTGGCGGGTGCAGTGCTGTATCTCGCCTCGGAGGCCGGCGCCATGGTGAACGGGGCAGTGCTCGCCGTCGACGGCGGGTGGACGGCCCAGTGAGCGCCGGCGCCGTGCCAGGGGCCGGCCGTCACTACACTGAATCGTGACGCCGAGCCGCGATCGAGTGACGTCGGCGAGCAAGAGAGAACGTAGAGAAGCCCCCTTCAGGGCAGGGTGAAAATCCCGACCGGCGGTGAGAGCCCGCGACCCCCGTCACACACGGCGGGGCTGACCACGGTGGAAGTCCGAGGCCGACGGTGAAAGTCCGGATGGGAGAAGGAGGGCGTGCCTTGTCACGCGACACAACCGGCGACCACATCCGAACGAAGATGTGGATGGAGCAGGCCATCGACCTGCTCGCCGGCACCTTCCCGCACCCCAACCCCCGGGTCGCCGCGCTCGTCGTCGACCGCCACGGCCGCATCGTCGGCGAGGGTGTGCATGTCGCTGCCGGCGGGGACCATGCCGAGGTGGCGGCGCTCGCAGCCGCAGGCAAGAAGGCGTCGGGCGGGACGGTTGTGGTGACTCTCGAGCCGTGCAATCACCATGGCCGGACCCCACCCTGCACCGACGCTCTCATCGAGGCCGGAGTGGCGCGCGTCGTCGTCGGCGCAACCGATCCCGACGCCAGAGTTGCCGGGAGAGGCGCAGACCGCCTGCGGGAGGCAGGGATCGATGTCGAGACCGGCGTGCTCTCCGCCGAGGTCGAGGCCGCCGATCCGGGGTACTTCCACCACCGCCGCACGGGTCGACCACTCGTGACGCTGAAGCTGGCGGGGACCCTCGATGGGCAGGTGGCGGCGTCCGACGACACTTCGCAGTGGATCACCTCGGAGGAAGCCCGCAGGGATGCCCACGCGCTCCGTGCCGCGTCCGACGCGGTCATGGTCGGTGCCGGCACCCTGCGTACCGACGACCCCAGGCTCGACGTCCGGCTCTCCGACCACGACGGGCGTCAGCCACGACCGATCGTCGTCGCCGGGCGTGAGCCCGTGCCCCCGACCGCCGAGGTCTACTCGCGGAGTCCGTTGATGTACGCCCCTCAGCGGTTCTCTCCGCCGCCCGGAGTCGAGCTCGAGGTGATGTGGCACCCCATGGGCGTCGACATCGAGGCGATGATGAAGGACCTCGGCGAACGCGGCATCCTCGATCTCCTCGTGGAGGGCGGTCCGACGCTCGCACGATCGCTCCTGCAGGCCGGTTTCGTCGATCGGGTCGTCGTGTATGCCGCGGCCAAGCTGGCGGGAGGTGCGGGTCGGGCAATGTTTGCCGGAGACTGGCGCACCCTTGCGGATGCCGTCGAGCTCGACATCCTCTCCGTGCGACGCATCGGCCCGGACGTTCGGATCGACGCCATCCTGGGCGCGGCTGGCGCCGCCGAAGCGGAGGAGAGCTGATGTTCACGGGAATCGTGGTGGAAGTGGGCAGGGTCCTCTCCCGCACGGAGACGCCCGATGGTGCCCGGCTCGTCGTCGCCGCAGAAGAGGTGCTCGGCGACCTCACCGAGGGCGACTCCGTCGCCATCAACGGGGCGTGCATGACGGCCGTGGCGATCGACTCGGATCGCTTTGCGGTCGACGTCGTGCACGAGTCCCTGGCGCGGACCAATCTCGGGGACCTCGAAGTCGGCGCCGCGGTCAACCTCGAGAGACCGCTGGCGGCGGGCGGCAGGCTCGACGGTCACTTCGTCCAGGGTCATGTCGACGGGGTCGGCATCGTGGAGTCGCGTACGAGCGGCGACGAGGTCAGGATGCGTATCGAGGTGCCGGGCGATCTGTCGCGGTACATGGTCGAGAAGGGCTCGGTGACGGTCGACGGGGTCAGCCTCACCATCACGGCGGTGTCCGAGAGGGAGGCCGACCCGGGCTGGTTCGAGGTGGCCCTCATTCCCCACACGCTGGAGGTGACCGTGCTCGGTTCGCGTGACGTAGGATCACGGCTCAATATCGAGGTTGATGTGTTGGCGAAATACGTGGAACGCGTGATGGAGGCGAGGCGATGAGCCGCATCGGTATCGAAGAGGCCATCGACGTCATCGCCGAGGGTGGCTTCGTCATCGTCGTCGACGACGAGGATCGCGAGAACGAGGGCGACCTCATCATCGCCGCCGAGAAGGTGACTCCGGAGAAGATCGCCTTCATGGTTCGCTATACCAGCGGGCTCATCTGCCAGCCGATGCTCGGGTCCCGCCTCGACGAGCTCGGTCTTCCGCTGATGGTGTTGGAGAACACCGATTCGCACAAGACCGCGTTCACCGTGTCGGTCGACTACGCCCCGGGCACGACAACGGGCATCTCGGCCGCAGACCGTGCAGAGACCATCAAGGCGCTCGTCGACAGCACCACGCGGCCCGCCGATCTCAACCGGCCGGGCCACATCTTCCCGCTCCGCTACCGCGAAGGCGGGGTGCTGCTCCGCCCGGGTCACACCGAAGCCGCGGTGGATCTCGCCAGACTCGCGGGGCTCACTCCGTCGGGCGTGCTGTGCGAGATCGTCAACGACGACGGCACCATGGCGCGCGGCGAGCAGCTCCTCGAGTTCTCCGACACCCACGACATCCCGCTCATCACCATCGCCGATCTCGTGGCGTATCGCTGGCGGACCGAAGCCGTGCTGCAGCGCGAGGTCGAGGCATCGTTGCCGACGCTGTACGGGGATTTCACGATCTTCGGGTACCGATCGCTCGTGGACGGATCCGAACATGTGGCGCTGGTGATGGGTGACGTGGCAGGGGAGACGGGCGTGCTGACCCGCACGCACTCGGAGTGCCTGACCGGAGACACCTTCATGAGCCTGCGGTGCGACTGCCGGCAGCAGCTCGAAATGGCGATGCGGCACGTCGCCGAAGAGGGGACCGGGGTCATCGTGTACAACCGGGGCCACGAGGGACGCGGCATCGGACTGCTCGGGAAGCTGGCCGCGTACCGGCTGCAGGACGAGGGCCGCGACACGGTCGAGGCCAATCTGGAACTCGGCTTCGCCGCCGATGCCCGTCACTTCGGAGCCGCCGGACAGATCTTGAACGACCTCAAGATCACCAGCGTCCGGTTGATGACCAACAACCCGAACAAGATCTCGCAGCTCGAGGCGATGGGGATCGAGGTGAGCGAGCGGGTACCGGCATGGATCGCAGCCGGCGAGAAGAACGGCGGCTACATGAAGACAAAGGCGGAGAAACTCGGTCACCTCGGGTTCGACGACGAGCCCGGTTCCTGATCGAATGGGTGTCGAGGCGGGCCGGCTGAGCATCCCCGACGAGGCGTCGGACCTCGCCGTCGCCGTACTGGTCGCCTCCTTCAACGCACGAATCACCGACGGCCTGCTCGCCGGCGCCATCGAGCTCCTCGACGAGGTCGGAGTCACGGACCGGGTCGTGATCGAGGTGCCCGGTGCATTCGAGCTGCCGGTGGTGGCGCAGGCCGCGGCGCAGTCGGGCCGTGATGCGGTCATCGCATTGGGTGCCGTGGTGCTCGGCGAGACGGACCACTACGAGCACGTGGCTCATCGCGCCAGCGAGGGGCTCATGCGGGTCCAGCTCGATACGGGGGTACCGGTGGCGTTCGGCATCCTCACGACGAGGAACGAGGCCCAGGCTCTGGAGCGAGCGGCTCCGGGTCACGACAACAAGGGACGCGAGGCCGCAGCTGCTGCGTTGCTCGCCGCAATCGCGATTCGCCAGGTCACGCGGCGACCGGTCACGTCGTAGGACTCCGTTTGGATCGCAGCGTCGTCACCGTATACTCGTGCCGACAATCGAACCAATGCCAAGCGGAAGCCGACGCTTCCCACCCGGCCACCCGTCATCGGTGCGCTGTGGTTGCATCCCGGAGCTCCGTGCTCCGACTGCCATGACCTCTCGGTGTGGAGACGTGGTACCCGCTTGGCCGTGTACCACCGTCGAATCGGGAGGTCATTCCTATTTCATCGAGAGAGCCCCGTGTGAACGATCGGATTCGCGCCAGAGAGGTGCGACTCATCGATCCGAATGGGGAACAGATCGGGGTCCAGAAGATCGAGGCGGCGAGGTATCTCGCCGACGAGCTCGGCTTGGACCTCGTCGAGGTCGCACCGGACGCCCGACCTCCCGTGGTCCGTCTCATGGACTACGGGAAATTCAAGTACGACGAGTCCGTGAAGGCCAGGGAGGCTCGCAAGAAGCAGACACGCATCACCGTCAAGGAAGTGCAGTTCCGACCGAAGATCGGAAAGGCCGACTACGACGTGAAGCTGAAGCGAGTCATCCGCTTTCTCGAAGACGGAGACAAGGTCAAGGCGACGATGCGTTTCCGTGGTCGAGAGGTGACCCACGCGCAGATCGGCTACGAGATCCTCAAGGGTCTCGCCGAATCCGTCGCAGACCTCGGCGACGTGGAGGCGATGCCACGCCTGGACGGTCGCCAGATGACGATGGTGATCGCACCAAAGAAGCGTAGAGAACGCGAAGAGAAGTCAGACAAGCAGAGCGAGGCATCGGACGCCGGCGCAGCGGAGCCCGCTGCCCCCGCCGACGACGCCACCGAGGAGCACGGCGACGATGCCGAAGCAGAAGACACATAAGGGCGCCGCCAAGCGCTACAAGGTGACGGGGAGCGGCAAGATCTCCCGTCGCAAGGCATGGCGGGGTCACAACAAGCACAAGAAGACGAGCCGCCGCTGGCGGCGCGTGCAGGGCGAGGTGGTGCTCGAAGGCGGAGACGCCAAGCGGGCTGCTCGACTGCTCGGTCGCTGAGGAGGTTCCCATGGCACGTGTGAAACGAGCCGTCAACGCACGCAAGAAACGCCGCAAGGTCATGGAGCGCGCCTCGGGGTACGCCGGGGCGAAGAGCCGCCGTTACCGGACCGCACGAGAGCAGACGATGCACTCGATGCAGTACGCGTACCGCGACCGGCGCGCCCGCAAGGGCGAGTTCCGCAAGCTGTGGATCCAGCGGATCAACGCAGCGGCCCGGCAGAACGGCACGACATACTCCCGCTTCATCTCGGGTCTGAAGGCGGCCGACATCGAGGTCGATCGCAAGATGCTCGCCGAGATGGCGGTCAGCGATCCGCAGGCATTCACTGCGCTCGTCGAGGTGGCGAACGCCGCCGCCGAGTGAAGGAGTTGCGTGGTTCGACGAGGCGGCCGGGCTCGTCCGGCCGCCTCTGCGCGTCGTGATCACGTCGACGCGCAACCCGCGCATCCAGGCTGCGGTTCGTCTCCACCGTCGACGATCTCGCCAGGCCACGGGCCAGACGCTGGTCGAGGGGCCGGGACCGGTCGGGGAGGCGATCGCCGCCGGGGTGCCGATCGTCGACGCGTTCTATCTCGCCGAAGACGACCGATCCGCGGAAGTGCTCGGTGAGCGCGGGGTGGCCGTGTCACCGCAGGTGTTGGAGAAGGTCGCAGACACCGACCACCCTCGTGGACCGGTGGCCGTCGTCGACATCCCGCGATCCCGCGTCGGGGACGGTGACCTGGTGGTGATGGTCGGGTTGGGTGACCCCGGGAATGCCGGCACGATCATCCGCAGCGCAGCCGCCTTCGGGTTCGGCGTCGTCGCAGCCCCAGGAACCGTGGACCTGTGGTCACCAAAGGTCGTGCGGGCTGGGGCAGGTGCTCACTTCCGCACGCCGGTGGCCGTCCTCGGGCCCGCGTGGCGTGACGAGTGCCGTCATGCGGGGCGCCGCCTCGTGGCCCTGGTCGTGGCCTCGGGAGCGCCGATCGCCACGCTGGGTGAGACCGATGTCGCCCTCCTCGTCGGCGAAGAGGCCGCCGGGCTGCCGGACGCCGTGCTCGCCCATGCCGAGGTCGCGGTGACGATTCCCATGCCAGGGGGCACCGAGAGCTTGAACGCCGCGGTCGCGGCGTCGATCGCCATGTACGAGCGATCGCGGGTGGGCTGACGGCCCGCCTGCCTTGTCGCCATCGCCGGTCTGCTTTATGGTTGTTGCTCCATGACAGAGTCGATCCGCCACAGCTTCGCTTTTACCGGGCCCGGGACCCGGGCGAGCGACGCTGCGTGACGACCGAACCTCTTCAGCACCGCCCGCCCGGAGTCCACGACTCCGGGCTTCTTCGTGTACGGGGTTCGGATCAGTCGGCACCAGGAGAATCATGAACGCAACGAACGACACAACCGAGTCGTCGCTCGACGAGCGTCTGGCTTCGATCCGCCGCGAGGCCGTGGCCGCCCTCGAGGCCGCGGAGAGCCTCGACGAGTTGGGGGCCGCGCTCGAAGCGGCCACGGGACGCGACAGCGCAGTGGTCGCCGCACGACGCTCGCTCGGCTCCCTTCCGCACGAGGCGCGGCCGGAGGCCGGCAGGCTCATCAACGAGGTGGCCACTGCCATCGGAGAGGCCGGTGCCGCCCGCCGGGCCGAGCTGGAAGCCGAAGAGCAGGAGCGGCGCATCGCGGCCGAGCGCCTCGACGTGACCATCGACCACGAACTGCTCCCCGGCGGCACGCTCCATCTCGTGCAACAAGTGATGGACGAGGTGACCGACATCTTCGTGGGGCTCGGTTACAAGGTGGCCGATGGACCGGAGGCCGAGCTCGCCTGGTACAACTTCGACGCGCTCAACACGCCCTCGGACCATCCCGGCCGGCTCGAGTCGGACACGATGTACCTCGACTACGGACGACCCGAGGACGAGATGCTGATGCGAGCGCACACGTCGCCGGTGCAAGCCCGGTACATGGAGGCCAACGAGCCGCCGGTGTACATCGTCGTGCCGGGTCGCACCTATCGCAACGACACCATCGACGCCACCCATCTCCCGGTGTTCCACCAGGTGGAGGGTCTCGCGGTCGACGAGGAGATCCAGTTCTCCGATCTCAAGGGAACGCTCGCCGAGTTCGCCCGCCAGTTCTTCGGCCCGAAGACCCAGATCCGGATGCGTCCGCACTACTTCCCGTTCACCGAGCCGTCTGCGGAACTCGACGTCTCGTGCTTCAACTGCGACGGCGGTGAGCCGGGCTGTCGGGTGTGCAAGGGCAACGGATGGCTCGAGATGCTGGGTTGCGGCATGGTGGATCCCAACGTCTTCGAAGCGGTGGGGTACGACCCCGAAGCCGTCACCGGCTTCGCCTTCGGCATCGGTGTGGAGCGGCTCGCCCAGGCGCGTCACGGCATCGACAACATGCGGCACTTCGTGGACAACGATCTCCGTTTTCTCAGGCAGTTCAGGGGCTGACGATGAAGGTCTCTCTCAACTGGCTGAAGGAACTCGTCGAGCTGCCGACCTGGGACGTCGCCGAGCTCACGCGTGCGTTGGACATGCTCGGACACACCGTCGAGGAGATCGCCGAGCACGACGTGGCCTGGAGCGGCG
>CAYFYC010000094.1:0-7115 GCA_964347305.1 uncultured Acidimicrobiaceae bacterium
CGGAGCGGTCAACTCCGACGGTGTCGGTCCGCACGACGACTACCTCGGCGTGTTCCCGTACCTGGGCACACCTCACTGACGCACCCACTGAGGGCCCCGGAGCATTCGTTCCGGGGCCCTCCCGACCTCCCGAAAGGACTCTCTCCCATGCGCACCCGTCTCCTCGTCGCCATCGTCGCCCTCGCTCTGGTCGCCGGCATCTCCTACCTCGTCCGGCCCGAGCCGACCCCGAGCACTCCCGTCGACGCCGCCGCGCTCGACGCGGCACCCCGAACGACCGACACGAACGAACTCGACCGGCTGATCTCTGTCTTCTCGACCCGGGCCCCTGAGCGCCAGGAATCCCTCGAGTACCGGACGCTGGGCGGTCTCTACCTCGACCGGGCCGCTCGGTCCGCCTCCGTCGCCGACTACGCCGGCGCAGCCGCGGCCTTCGCTGCATCGCTCGACCTCGCACCAAGTGATCCCGGAGCCAAGCTCGGGCTCGCCACCGCTTCCCTCGGAACCCACGACTTCACCCGGGCGGGCGAACTCGCAAACGAAGTCGCTGCGTCCGACGCCACCGAGATACAGGCATTCGCCATCGCCGGTGACGCCGCACTCGCCATGGGGGACTTCGCCACAGCACGCACCAACTACGAGGCGCTCGTTGCGGCGCTGCCGGGCCATCCGGCTGCCTTGCTGCGGATGGCGGACCTCGCCGCCGAGACAGGTGACGGCGAGGCCGCTGCCGAGTTCGTCGATCGCGCCATCGCCACCGCCGCCATCGATCTGGGCCCGACGGCCGTTGCTCCCTACGAGGCGTACGCCGCCAACCAGGCCTTCCTGGCCGGTGAGTACGACACGGCCCTCGTCCATGCCCGGAAGGCCGTCGCGGCGGATCCTGCGAACGCAGGCGCCCTGAGCGTGCTCGGCGACGTCCTCGCCGCCACCGGCGACTACGAGGCGGCACGAACGGCCTATGCCGACGCTCTCGCCATCGCCCCGAACCCCGGCGACCTGATCGCCGTCGGCAATGTGGCGCGGGCGCTCGGTGACGAGGAAGCGGCCGCAGTCGCCTATGCCGAGGCCCAAGAGATGATCGTCGCCACCCCGGAGAGCCGGCGTGCGCACGCACGCACCTGGGCCAACCATCTCCTCGACAACGGAGGCGACGTGTCGCTGGCGTTGGCGATCGCCGAAGAGGAGCTCGCCACTCGCACCGATACCGCAGGGTGGGAGACCTACGCGTGGGCGCTGTTCAAGAATGAGCGTCTCGACGAAGCCCGCGAGGCGATCGACGTCGCCCTCGATCGTGGACTCGACGCCCATGGCTACTACCGGGCAGGGGCGATCTCGGCAGCCCGTGGCGAGACGTCACGCGCACTCGCCGAGCTCACGACGGCGCTCGAGCTCAGCCCTCGCTTCCATCCGATCGATGCGACGAACGCCGCTGCGCTGCTCGCCGAGCTCAGCGGCTGACCGATGACTGCCTTGTCCCTCGACATCGGTGCGAGCTTCGTCGTGCGCCTCCCTAGGATCAACGGACGGTGGCGGGCGCACGACATGACTGCTGATGCGATGCACCCCACGCGGCTCAACCGGCTCCTGCTGGAAGCGGCTGCGGGGGACAGGGCTGCGTTCGCCGATCTCTATGACCAGACGGCAGCGCTCGTGTTCGGTATCGCGCTCCGGGTCATGCGGGACCGCACCCTCGCCGAGGACGTCTCCCAGGAGATCTTCGTCGAGGTGTGGCGGACCGCGGGGCGGTTCGACCCCGAGCGGGGCACGGCCAAGGCGTGGATCACGACCATGGCGCATCGCCGTGCCGTCGACCACGTTCGGCGTGAGCAGTCGCAGCGGGACCGACGTGATCGCGCGGCGGCGCTGGCGGAGCCCGCAGCAGCGGACGTCGCCACAGAGGTCGAAGAGGAGATGGATCGCGCCGAGGTGCGGACCGCGCTCGGCGACCTCACCGAACTCCAGCGAGAGGCGGTTGAGCTGGCGTACTACGGCGGCCTCACCTATCGTGACCTGATGGCACCGTATGTGATGAATGCGCTCGACGACGACGAGCGGCGCCGCTTCGAGGCGTACCTGGAGGACCATCCGGAGCTGGCCGATGAGCTGGCAACGATGCGAGACGGGATCGAGACGCTCAGCGACGCCATCGCCACGGAGCCGCCATCCTCGCTTCGTGCCTCGGTGCTCGATGCCATCGCCGACACGCCGCAAGAGCGAACGGTGTCGTTTGGAGTCCGCTCCGCTCCAGCCTGGCGCCGATGGATCGCGGCCGTTGCGGTGGCTGCGACGGCCGTCGTTGCGGTCATCGTCGGCGTCTCGATCGGTGATGACCAGGTGACGCCGTCGGACGTGTTCGCCGCTGGCGACGTCAGGACCGTGACTGCGCCCGTCGCCGATCGTGAGGCTCGTCTCGACTACAGCCTGGAGCTCGGTGCCGCCGTCGTCACGTTCGAGGAGCTTCCGGTGGTGGGTGCCGACCGGACGTATGAGTTGTGGGTGATCGACGAGGCGGGGGCGACGCCTGCGGGCTTGTTCCGACCGGACCCGGGCACCACCCAGGTGCTGCTCGACGAACCGGTCGCGGCGGGAGTGACCATCGGGCTGACCATCGAGCCCGCGGGTGGATCCGACCAACCGACAGGAGAGATCCTGGCCACCTGGTCCGTCTCGACCTGAGCGCTCCTGGGGACAACCGCATCTCACGACACATCGGCTACTCGGACGAAGGCGCCCTATCGTGGCCACTTCGATGCGCACCACACTCGTCGTCCACTACGCCGCGCCGTTCGGGCAACATCTCGAGGTCGTCCACGACGACGGCGTCACGCCGATGGAGTGGAGCGACGGCGACTGGTGGCGGGCCGACCTCGACGAGACCCTCACCGACTATCGGTACCGGGTGGTGTACGGGTCGGAGGTGGTGGATGTGGAGACCGGCCCGCACCGAAGGCTGGCTCCCGTGACCGCACCGACAACGGTCGTCGACCGGTACCGCATGCCCGATGCCACCCGCGCTGCACGGCAGAGCGCGTTCTTCGGCCGAGCGGTGGCAGCCCGCCACCCCCAGGGCCAGGCTCCACCCACCGGCCGCATCACCTTCCGGCTCCTCGAACCCGGGGTGCCGCCTGGCATGGTTCCGGCCATCGTGGGTGCCGTCGGTGCGATGGGGGAGTGGGATGTCGGTCGAGCGATACCGATGGTCCCGGCACCCTTTCCCTGGTGGCAGGCTGCGGCCGAGGTCGACGACGCCACCGACTACAAGTACGTGCTCCTCGATGGGGACGGTCAGCTCGTCCGATGGGAGGACGGCGCCGATCGCATGCTCCCGCGACTCGACGGTCGGGTGCGCGTGGCCGACGACGATTTCCGTGGTCTCCCGGGGTTCCGTGGTGCCGGCGTCGCCATCCCCGTGTTCGCGCTGCGCTCTCCAGAAGACATCGGGGTCGGTCAGTTCACCGATCTGGTGCCGTTCGCAGAATGGGCAGCGGAAACCGGTCTCTCGGTGATCCAGCTCCTCCCCGTCAACGACACCGTCATCGAGCACAGCTGGCAGGACTCCTATCCCTACAACCCGACGTCCGTGCAGGCCCTTCACCCGCTCTACGTCGACGTTGCCGCCATCGACGATGCCGGCATCGACGATCAGATCGCCGCAGCGCAGGCGCGCTTCGAAGGTGCTGTCGAGATCGACTACCCGGCCGTGATGGAGAGCAAGATGGGCCTGTTGCGGGAGGCCTACGCCAACCTCGACGTGGCACTCGCCGCCGATGAGGAGTTCACTTCCTTTGTCGACGACGAGTGGGACTGGCTCGGGCCCTTTTCCTTGTGGTCGGTGCTCCGAGATCGACACGGCACCGCCGACTTCACGGCGTGGAGCGACGAAGCCGAGTACGACCCGGATCTCCTGGATCGCGCCTCGGACCCGGCGAGCAAGGACTACGACGACCTGCGGTTCCACTGGTTCGTCCAGTTCCACCTGCGGCGTCAGCTCACCGCCGCCGCCGACCACGCCCGCTCACTCGGGGTGGCGCTGAAGGGTGACCTTCCCATCGGCGTGGCGCCGGAGAGCGTCGAGGTGTGGACCCAGCCCGAGCTCTTCCACGTCGGCGCCCAGACCGGGGCGCCGCCGGACGCGTTCTCGGTGCTGGGACAGAACTGGAAGTTCCCGACGTACAACTGGGATCGGATGGCGGAGGACGGGTACCGCTGGTGGCAGGAGCGGTTCCGGGCGCTCGCCGCCTACGTCGACGTCTATCGCATCGACCACGTGCTCGGGTTCTTTCGCATCTGGGAGGTCCCTCCGCACTCCGATGACGGGCTGCTCGGTCGGTTTCGCCCCTCGCTGCCGCTCTCGGCTGCCGACATCGAGGGAGCGCTCGGTGACGTCGACCTCGACGGGCTGATTCGCCCGCTCGCCGATGCCGAGTTCCTGGAGAGAAAGTTCGGGCCCGACGCGACCCGTATCCGGGCCCGCTATCTGACGGGTTCCGACGACCAACTCCGGCTCGTCCCAGAGATGGAGACGCAGCGGCAGATCCTCGACGCCTTCGGGCTGGTCGATGCCGGCGATGCGGATGCCGAGGTCCGGGGACTGCTCGACATCGCCACCGAGGTGCTGCTGATCGAGGTGGACGGCGGCTATCAGCCCCGGATCGAGTGGCAGGCGACCCGCCACTACCACCACCTCGACCACGACAGCCGGGTGCGCTTCGATGCGCTCGCCATCGACTTCTTCCACCACCGTCACCGGGATCTGTGGCGGGAGCAGGGAGCCACCACGTTGCCTGCGATCACTGGGGCGACCGACCTTCTCACCTGTGGTGAGGATCTGGGCATGGTGCCGGACTTCGTTCCTGCGCTCATGAACGAGATGGGTTTGCTGAGCCTCGAGATCGAGCGGATGCCCAAGCGCCTCGGCGCCTGGCGGGCCGTTCCCGGCGAGGCCCCCTATCTGTCCGTCGTGTCGCCCGGCACCCATGACACGAAGCCGCTGCGGATGTGGTGGGAAGACGATCGAGAGGCCGCGCAGCGGATGTGGAACGAGGCGTTGGGCAGGGCGGGCGACGCTCCCGACGAGCTCGCACCGGATGTCGCCGAGCATCTGGTGAGGGCGCAGCTGGCCTCGCCGGCGATGCTGGCGATCGTCCCGATCGCCGATCTCTTCGCCATCGACGGCGAGCTCCGTCGAGATGACCACGAGGCCGAGTGGATCAACGACCCGTCGAACCGGCACAACAAGTGGCGCTACCGCATGCACATGACCATCGACGAGCTGCGGTCTGCCGATCGCTTCAACTCGTGGGTCACGTGGATGATCGAGCAGGCGAGCCGCTGAGCTCAGCCGGTCGGGTCTGTGTCGCTGCCCGCCGCGGCCTCTGGTGATCCGGCCCCCATCGTGCGGTCGAGCCGCTGCCAGTAGCGACGGCGGCGCCACCACACCAGCCAGGCCACGGCGCCGATGAACACCAGGAACGGAGCGGCGTAGGCGAGCACCCGGAGCGTTCGTCCTCCGATGTCGGTGAAGGCGTCCCAGCCGTCCTGGAGCGCAGTGATGACGGTATCGGGCTCCGGCTCCTCAGGCGGCTCGGGAACGGGTCTCGGGTTCCAGGAGAGCCGCCGCTCCTCGCTTACATTGCGGGCCGGCACGGGGGTTCCCGCATCGCCGACGGGCGTTCCTGTCACGGTGAATGTCGCCGTCACCGGTGTGGCTGCGGTCGTGGTACCGACCACGAGAGCCGTGTCGCCGGGCTCGAGCCTGTCGAGGTCGCCCCGAACGACGGAGAGGCCTGAGGCGACACTGGCGACGCCGTCTCCACCGATCGTGACATCCACGAGCGGAACGTCGCCGACATTGATGACGACGAGACACACGGCGACCTCGTCGCCGACGGTGGGGCGTCCGCCGCTGGAGGGGCATGAGGCGCCGCCGTCGTTCGAGACATAGCGGCTCGCAGACAGGTCGATGGCCGGGTTGCCGATCGACTCGGTCAGGGTCACCGAGATCGTGGCCAGGCCGACCTGGTCTTCGACGGTCCGGAGCTGGCCACGGAGCCGTTCCAGCTCTCGTTCCCGCTGCAGCAGTTCGCGTTCGAGCCGGGTGATCTGCTCGAGACCCGATGCGTTCTCCAGCAGTGTCCGCAGTCGCTCGACGCTGACCTCGGCGGTGACGATCTGGCTCTCGAGATCGACGACGACCTCGGTCACGTCGTCGGAGGTGACCTGCTCGGAGCGGACGAACCCGAGCTCGCCGATGCGGTCGAGCACCGTCTGGAACGTCGACGGCAGCACCCTGATGGTCATGATGCTCTGCCCGCCGTTGCGGGTCGTGGTCTGCGACTGGGCGACGAATCCACCGAACGACTCGGCGATGCGACGCACCTCGTCGGCGCTTGCGGCACTGTCTGTGACGGCCACGACCATCGTCCCGACGAACACGATGTCTCGACCCTGTAGCGAAGGCGGTGTCGTCTGGCTCGGTGGAGCGGTCGTGGTGGCGGTCTGCTGCGGGGCTGCAGTCGTCGTGGCGACGCGGGGCGGCCGTGTCGTCACCGTTGTGGTCGTTGCCAGCGGGGCCGCCGTTGTCGCCGGTGCCTGTGTGGCCTGGGGCCGCAGCGAGGCGCCTCCGCCGGCATCCGAGAACAGCGTCGTCCGAGGCGTCCGATCCCCGGTCTGAGTGGTCGTTGGCGAGCCGGCGTCGAGGTCCGCGGAGATGAGACTGAAGTTGTCAGTGGCGCTTGTGCCGAACAGGCCCACACCGACGAGGAGCACGACAGCGGCAAATCCGAGCCCTGCGACGAGCCGGTATCGGCGTCGGGGTCGCCCCGTGTTTCGGGACTCCGCCCGCTCCGTGTCGCCCGTGGTGGTGCCCCCGGTCGTGACCTCTTCGGCCGTGATGTGGTCGATGCCGGCCTCGAGTTGGTCGCCGTATGCGTCGAGCTGGCGTAGGAGATCGGCAGTCATTCTGTTCCCCCCAGGTGTCGGCGCAGACGGGTGAGGCCGCGTTCTGCGTGTTTCTGTGCGGCGCCGTGACCGATGCCGAGGAAGCGGGCGACCTCGGCCTGGGTCCAGCCGAAGGCATAGACGAGGAGGACGACGACCCGCTGCTGCTCGGA
>CAYFYC010000094.1:7125-8342 GCA_964347305.1 uncultured Acidimicrobiaceae bacterium
ACAGAGGGACCGCTACCGGGCCCTGGTGCTGATGCACGAGCTGGGACACACCCTGGGCCTCTTTCATGGCGGCGGGCAGCCCTGGCTCGACCCATGGCATCTCGATGCGATCGGGATACGGATAGGTGGGGGAGCGGCGGAACCAGGGGCGCATCTTCGACCGGGCCACCCGGTACAGATACCCCCCAGGATTGTGCATCTCCTGTACCCGGTCCCAGTTCTCCCACGCCCAGGCGAGCGCTTCGGCGGTCGCTTCCCGTGCGAGATCGGGCCCGACCGAGCCGACGAGGGCGATGTGGAGACGAGGCTCGATCTCGGAGACGAACTCCGTGAAGGCCTCGTGTCGGGTCTCCTGCAACATTCCCTGGTTCTCCCGCTCCTTCACCCTATAGAGCGGCAGGTCGCCGTTTCCACGACACCTATTTGTCGAAGAGCTGCGGCGGCGGTGTCCAGCGCCACGCGTCGTTGGTCGAGGGCGAGAAGATCGACTCGCAGCAGCTCCCCATCCACCCCAGCAGCTCCGTTCCCGTCCACACGAGCTGTTCCGGGCCGATGGCTGGCAGCTCGAAGGGGCCGATCCACGTCATCGTTGCCGGGTCGTATGCGGCCGAGTGAGTGCCCACGGGGAGGAGCAGGAGGTCGCCGATGGCCAGGCTGCCACCGACACCCTCGAAGGACCGCACCGGCGGACCCGGCAGCTCGATCCAGCTGCCATCGACCCGCACGGCAGCCGGGTGCTCTTCTCCCTCCCAGATGACGATCTGTTCGTCGATCACACCGATCTGGTTGGCGAGCGAGCAGTCGGCGTGGTCGGCGGTGGCCAGAGACGGTGTGGGCTCGCGTTCCCACCCCTCGTCCGCCGGCCACAACAGAAACCGGCCGCTGCACACCGTCGAAGAGAGGGCCGATATGAACACCTCTTCGTCATGTGCGACGAGAAGACCTTCCCAGGTCTGCCATGAGCCGAAGGGAACCGGCGGCAGCTCTTCGAAGGGATCACCGGGTGTCGCGACATAGAGCCCCCTCGCCGTCCACACCCAGAGTCGGCCACCCGACCACACGACCTGCCTCGGGCTCGCCAGTCCCAACCCGATCATCTCCCATGCGTCGGCGTCCGGGTCGTAGACGGCGAGACCGTCGGCGTCGACGACGTACATCACCCGATCGCCCCACACGGCGCGCGTGTCGGAGACGGCACCGAGCTCGTCGGGATAGGT
>CAYFYC010000095.1:0-8062 GCA_964347305.1 uncultured Acidimicrobiaceae bacterium
CGTGCAGGCCTTCTCGTGGCACGCCCTCTACGGTTTCCTGCTCGTCCTCTTCCCAAGGCGCCGCTCCTGACTCATCCGTTGACGTATCGTCTCCATCGTAGTCAGTATCCCCCTGTTCTTCGTCCACTTGGGCGCCTCGCTGGATCTGGAGGTCGTGCCCGACCCGATGCTGGGTGTCAGGCAGGGCTACATGCTCGCAGCCGACTATGGCGAGGCCTATCGCACCGCACCGGGGTTCCTCGGCATAGGTGCCCAGCCCCGGCTCGAGCATCGCTATCTGGACGAAGACGTCGGGTACGGTCTGGTCTTCCTGTCGGCCCTCGGCGCCCAGGTCGGAGTTCCCACTCCGACCATCGACGCCGTCATCCATCTGGCGTCGCTGCTCCGGGAGCGGGACTACCGGGCCGAGGCGGCACGCACGCCGGCGGGGCTGGGCATCGACGGGCTCACCGCAGCGGAGCTGGCGCAGCTGTGACGGCGGCCGAAGGGCGGCGCGGGCCGATTCCCTTCGTGTCATTCGGCCCTGGTCTGCGAAGCCGGTCGAGAGCACGCTGGTGGGTGCCACATCCGGAGGAGTGCAGATGACGAAGATGAAGGACGCTGCCACAGAGTTCCTCGCCATGAAGCGAATCGCCGTGACCGGGGTCTCACGTGACCCCAGCGGTCACGGCAGCAATGCGGTCTACAAGCGGCTGCGGGATCGCGGTTATGACGTGTTCGCCGTGAACCCGAACGCCGAGACCGTCGAGGGTGATGCATGCTTCGCCGACCTGAAGTCGATCCCCGATGGCGTCGATGCGGTCGTCATCGCGACGAGTCCCCGGCATGCAAGCGCCACGATGCACGAGTGTGCCGAGCTCGGTATCGGCCACGTCTGGATGCATCGCAGCGTCGGGGAAGGCTCGGTGTCACCGGAAGCCGCCGAGTACGGCCGTGAGCAGGGGATACGCGTCATCGACGGTGGCTGTCCCCTGATGTTCGATCCGACTGCAGATTTCGGCCACAAGTGCATGCGGGCGGTCTTCACCCTGACTGGCTCCGTCCCGAAGACCGTCTGAACCGGAAGGGGTAGCCTCGAGACCATGACAGAAACGTCTCCCCCGTCGAACGAGAAGCGCAAGAAGTCCGGTGTCAACCCGCTGCGCCTCCTGGCGTTGGCGCTGCTGGTCGCCGCGGTGATCAAAGAGCTCCGCCAGCCAAAGGACCAGCGCACCTGGCACGGTTCGTTGTTCGGCTTCGTGCCCTACGACTTCAGGATGCCGACCTTCGAGAAGGTCAAGAACACGTTCTGGAATCCCGCGGGCAAACTCATCGTGAACCGGGCCTTCGGGGTCGGCTGGACGGTGAACATCGGCGCCATCGCTGCCAAGCTGCGCTCCTCGACGTCGACCGCATGACGATCGCCGCCGCCCGATCCTCTGGATCGGGCGGCGGAATCGTGTGCCCTGGCGGACGGCCCGCCGGGGCTTGGAATGTGTCAGGCGTCAGTCGTCTTCGTACTTGAAGGACACCTTGAGCTTTGCTCGATAGGACGTCACGGCTCCGTCGTCGATCGTCATGTCGAGTTCGCTCACCTCGGCGACCCTGAGGTCGCGCAACGAGTGGCTGGCTCGATCGACGGCTGCCGCAGCCGCCTTCTCCCAGGACTCGGTGCTCGTGCCAACGAGCTCGACGACCTTGTACACGGACTCCGCCATGATGGCTCCTTGTGTCGGACTCGAGCGGTCCCAACCCGCTCTCGTCTCCACGGTAGGCCTCTGGCAGAGCGAGTGCATAGGCGTCCTCGTCCAGCGACCACCGTTTGGGGCCGGTTTGGTGCCAGTGCGAGCAGGCCGACATCGACGAGTCGATGCCGAGGTCGAGATCGATGCGATCCCCGATGCGGCGAGGCCGACGACGCCGCCGTCCGCTGGTTCCGTAGCGGCTGAGGACCCCATCTCGAAGGCCCATACCCCGCTTCTCCCGAGTATGTTCGATCCATGAGCGACACATACACCGTCCAGCGATCCACGACGGTCCAGGCTCCTCCGGACCACGTGTATCGGCACATCGTCGACTTCCGCAACTGGGAGGCGTGGTCACCGTGGGAGGAGATGGACCCTGCGATGAGCAAGACCTACATGGGCCCCGATTCCGGCCCGGGCGCCAGGTACGCGTGGTCGGGCAATCGCAAGGTCGGTGAGGGCAGCATGCTGATCACCGACGCGGATGAGCCGTCGCAGGTCGAGATCGACCTCGAGTTCCTCAAGCCGTTCAAGGCCAAGAACAAGACCACCTTTTCGTTGTCTCCCTCTGGCGACGCCACGGAGGTGACGTGGGCGATGTCCGGGGAGAAGACGCTGCTCACACGAGTCATGGGCATCTTCAAGAGCATGGACGCGATGGTCGGACCCGACTTCGAGAAGGGCCTGGCGAAGCTGAAGGCGACGGTCGAAGCCGACGGGGGCTGAGTCCGGCGGGTCCATCTTCCCCGGGGACGGTGATCCCGCCACACGGTGCAGGGACCACCGCCTCCGGGAAACCTCACTCGAGTTCGACGAGCTCGAGGGTCGCGATGACCGACTCGGCGAGCGCGATCGCATCGGGGAGCGCCAGGTCGGTCTCGAACGACTCGGCGGTGAGCATGAACACCCCGCGTTCCGTGTCCAGCAGCCAGATCCGGGCCGCACGCGGCGGGAACCAGCCGGGGATGTCCTCGTCCCATGTGACGGCAGGGCTCAAGAAGGACCGGGGCCCGTCGGTCAGATCGAAGACGCGCGTTGGTGCTCCAGCGACGGTCGTCGGGTCGAGTTCGGTGAGGTCGAGCGGCCAGTCTCGGAGGGCACCGATGACGTCTTCCACACTCGCAAGGGCGGTTCCGTCCGGCGTGAACTTGGGCAGCACGAACTCGACGCCGCCGGGAAGCCGCAACGGCAGGTCGACGAAGGCGGGCTCCTGGTAGATGAACCGAGCCTCCTCGAGCACGAAGGCCACTCCACCACCGAAGGGCAACGTGACGCGACCGGCTGGACACTCGGATGGGTATCCGAGCTCGCAGAGATCACCCTCAGCGAAGGGGTGGGGGGCCGGCTCACCGAAGGCGACGGTGTCGAGCACCTCCTGCGCTGTCATGAACCACTCCGGTCCGTTGCGGCCTGTGCCGACGGAGACGGCGACCGGGTGGAAGTCGCCCGTGTCCACCCACCACATGCGATAGGCGACGTCCGGCTCGAACCAGAGGCCGTTGACCCCGCGATTGTCGGCGAACCCCACGCAGAACTCGGGGCCGCAGTCGACGGAGTCCCCCAGGCTCACGTCGAACATCACCGCGGGCAGGCCCCCGAGTGTGGTTTCGAGCGGTTCACCATCGACGACACCGCCGATGAGGTTGTCGAGCCAGCCGCGGATGTCCTCGATCGGCCATCCCTCCTGTTGGTCGCGAGGAGCATTGGGTGCGTCGGGGTCTGCCAGCACGGTGGGTCTCAGGAACACGATGTCGCGATCGCCCGGCCCGGACGAAGATGGAGCCGACAAGACGAACCGGGCGGCGCTGTTGGGCTGAACGTGCCAGTCCTCCCCGACGGTCAGGCTCATCGCGATCCCCAGTGTGTTGACGAGGTACGTGCCGGGATCGAGCGGCTGACCTTCCTTCGTGAGCTCCTGTGCAGTGGGGTCGAAGACGGCAGGTGGCGCCGGCCCGGTCGCCGTCGATGTCGTCGTCGGCTGCGCCGTCGTGGTTGTTTCTCCGGTCGTGGTGGTCGTGGTGGGTGCGGCGGTCGTCGTCGAGGCGGGTGTTGACCCGGTCGCACAGGCGGTCGTCGTCATAGCCACGGCAACTGCGGCCGAGAACAGCCTCCACTCGCTCACCGTGTCCCTCCTCCATCACTCGTCTCGCTGCATCAGTGTCCACCAGGATGCCATGGTGGACACTACGTAGGCAGGACGACACCGGGACACGGCCCGTGAGCCCTCTAGAGGAACGATTCACAGAGCTGTACGAGGCGCACCATGACGAGGTGTATGCGTTCTGCGCGCGGCGTGTGGGCTGGGATCGGGCGGCCGACGCCGTGGCCGACGTGTTCACCGTGGTTTGGCGTCGAATCGAAGAAGCCGGTCCCGACACGGGACGTGCGTGGTTGTTCGCCATTGCGAGGGGGGTCGTGTTGAACCAGTGGCGATCGACGCGCCGGCGCAAGCGGCTTCTCGAGAAGGTCGGCGCCCAGCGCCTGCCCACACCGCAGGGCCCTGAGGCACTCGTCGTGCGACGCAGCGAGGACGCCATCGTGGTGGAGGCGCTACGTGAGTTGCGACCAGCAGATGCGGAGATCCTGCGTCTGGCCGCTTGGGAGGAGCTGTCGGGCCCCGAGATCGCCTCTTCGTTGGGCATCTCGGTTTCGGCGGCGCAGAAGCGACTGCTCAGGGCGAAGAAGCGATTTGCGAGAGTCGTCGAGGACCGCCGCATCGAAGCCGGGAGAGGGGGCGCATCATGATCGATCACGATCGCACCTTCGAGCAGCTCCGCAACGCCAACCCCGCACCCGTGGTTCAGATCGAGGACCGTCCGACGGCAATCGAGATGCTGGCGATCGCAACCACCGAGGACCTGACGTACCGCATCCCCACCGGGCCTTCCCGTCCCGTGTTGTGGCGGAGAGCGCTGCTGGCGGCGACCGCTGCGGCCATCGTCGTGATCCTCGCGCTGCTGCCCGCTCTCCTGACCGGCGGAGAGCAGCCGGTGGCGACGACGGTGGCGACGACAGTGGCCCCGACGGTCACGACGACGGAGGCGCTGGAGGAGATCGGATTCCTCGACACGCCTCTGTTCGAGCAGGTGCCGCCCGGCCGGTACGTGGTCTCCGCCATCGGCACTGCGTTCGAGATCGACATCACCGGAGAGTGGTGGCTGCAACGCAACTCGAGCGGTCACGTCGTATTCACGCACCCCGACTCGACCGGTCCCGGGGATCGCGACGTCGCTTTCTTCCGGCCCACGGCGCTCGTCGACCCGGTTCGGCCGGGCTCTGCAGACATGTCGTGGCCGCTCGACGATCTCCAGGGTTGGCTCGAGGATCTCGACCCGGAAGTGGTGCGCACTCAGCCGGTCGCAGATTCGCTGGGTGGGCTCCCGGCCACCCGCTTCGATTTGGATCCAGGCTTTGCCCTGGATCTCATGGTGAGCGGTGATCAGGTCGCGTTCCTCCCACAGGGTGTGCGGCAACGGGTGTGGTGGATCGACCAGGGCGACCTCGAGCCGATCGTGGTGCTTGCCGGAGTCGGCTCTGAGGGCGAGACCTGGTTCGAGACCGCCGACACCATCCTCAGCACTGTGCGCTTCGGCGAACCCGAGCCTCACCCGCTCGCCGCCGAGTTGCGCCCATGGGAACAGGGGCTGGCGGCCACGCTCGCCACAGGCACGATCCGACTCCCGGCGGTCGGGGGCATCGAGTTCACCATCGATGGCGTGTACCAGGCCCGGGGAGTGTCCGCAGGTGGGTCGACAGCCATCGATCTCGACGCCGCTCGCGAGGTCGGCATCTTCATCGCCGCGGAGACGGCGGCCGGAGAGCCGATCAACACGATCGACGATGTGGTCGATGCGGTCGAGTCGGTGGCGACCGTGACCAACCAGGCGGACACCGTCGTCGCCGATCGTCCGGCACGCGTCATCGACGTCTCCGATGGCCCGGTCACCGACGTCACGGTGTTGTGGGTCGGGACCGTTCCTCTCGAGCTCGACGAATGGACGCCTCCCGCGTCCGGGCGCATGTGGATCGTCGACACGGACCGGGGCGTGCTGGTGATCTCGGCGGGAACCATCTCCGAGTTCGTCCCGGCGGACGAAGCGATCGCGCTCGCAGAACAGATCGTCGCCTCGCTTCGACTGATCGACGGTCCCGCCCTGGGTCTGGTGGTCCCCGGCTCGTAGCCGGCGAGTCAACCGTGCGTCGCGGGAGAAGGGCCCCGTCGCAGCGGAGCCCCTTCCGATGTGATGGTCGGCGGGCTGCAGCTGGACGGTGCTGCCACCGAGCCATGCAAGTGCGGCCACGCCGATTGCGACGGGACACACGGAAACGGCTGAGACGGGAGAGGTAGCCGCCACGTCGCCGATGTGCCCTCAGGGTGCAGCGAACCGTGCCGTGCCGCCGGTCAATCCCGACAAGCGGGTCGGTGCGTAGTCGAGCGCTGCTCTCGACACGACGTCGGCGGCGGGAAACGGACGATCGGAGCGTAGGTGCTCGAGCACGCCCTGAATCGCCTCCGGTGAGCGCTGCACCGCCAGCACGCGCCGAGACGCAAAGCCGTGCAACAGACCGTGATACCAATGCACCGTTTCGTCTGCGACGTCCCCCGTCACCAGCAGGTATTCGGGGAGCTCGAGGCGCTCGACCAGACCGATCTCCAGCGACAGCTGGTGGTCGTCACCTCTCGATCGGGCCGCCCAGGCTTCGACGATCTGCTGCATCGGATCGAAATCCGTGAGTGTGTAGATCGTCTTGCGACGCTGCGCCTCCCGCCATGCGAGGCGAATCCGCTCGCGCACGTCATCGGCCCCGTGATCATCGAGCAGCACGGCACCGACGTTGGTCGCCTTGTCGGCGAGCGCCGACACGAGCGGCCCGACCTCCTGACCGATCACGGCAACGATCGTCGTGAATCTCGCCACGCGTCGAGCCTACGTCACGTCGTCCGCGGCGACGGGCGTCAGGTCGCCCCGGTGTCGCCACGCCTGCCCCGGCGGCGCTCGGCGTGGTCCTCGGAGGCGTACCTCGCCACCCGTTCGATGAAGCTCAGCAGCAGACCGATGCCGAGCAGGATCATGACGACGGTGAAGATCTTGGTGCCCGACGACGTCGGGCTGAGATCGCCGTAGCCGACGGTCGTCAACGTGATGACGGTGAAGTACAGCGAGTCGACCCACGACCACCCCTCGGCCGCCCGATAGAAGACGGTGCCACCCACCACGACGACCGACACCAGGTAGAGGAGGCCTCGGAACTCGGGCTCGGACCAACCTCGCCGAATCGCGCCACCGAACCTCCGCAGGAGTCCGACAACGGGGGCAACGATCGGGATCATCGAGGCGAAGCTAGCGACCAGACCGTGCATCGCGATGCACCGTGCTCACCGACGCCGAGCGGCGCAGTCCGAAGTCCTGTCAAGATTCGACAGCCGCGGACATGACAACGGGTGAGAACGCTGGATCCGGTCCCGATGAGCGCAGCCAGACAGACCTTCGTGAGGTTGTACAACGAGCACTTCGACGAGGTGCACGCCTTCTGTGCGCGCCGTGTGGGGCGGACCGACGCCGACGACGTCTCCGCCGAGGTGTTCAGCGTGGTCTGGCGGCGTATCGATGACGTGGACGTCGCAACGCAACGGGCCTGGGTGTTCGGAATCGCCCGCCGCGTGGTCCTCAATCACTGGCGGTCGAACGCAAGACGCTCCCGCATGCGAGAACGTGTTCGCGGCGCACACCGCGATGAGCCTGCCGACCTGCCCGAGGCGGTCGTTGTGCGACGAGCGGAGGATGACGAGGTGCTGGCCGCCCTCGCCCGGCTTCGAGACACCGACCGTGAGATCCTGCAACTGTCTGCGTGGGACGGGCTCAGCGGACCGGAGATCGCGGTGGTGCTCGGCCTCTCGACGACAGCCGCTCAACAGCGCCTCCACCGGGCAAAGCGGCGACTCGCTCGACACCTCGCGCCCGAGCCGGACATGGGCGGCGCCGCAGGAAGTGAGGCGCCGGCATGAGTCACGTCGACCGCAGCTACGAGCGCCTCGAGCACGTCAACCCCTTCCCGACGGTCGTGGTCGAGCCCAAGCCGACCGCAGAGGACATGCTGGCGATGGTGGAGGGTCAGGAGGTCGTCTGGGGAGATCGTGCCGTCGCGAGGTCGGGTCGAGGCCGGCGCGGGCTGCTGGTTGCCGCTGCTGTCTTCGTGCTCGCCCTCCTCGTGGGGTCTGCGATCGTCCTTGCCGGCAGAGGCGGAAACGCACCCCCCGTGACCGATCCTCCGGTCACGACCACATCGACGACACTCTCGCCGTCCACGACGGAGCCGACGACCGTGACGACGACGTC
>CAYFYC010000096.1:0-7921 GCA_964347305.1 uncultured Acidimicrobiaceae bacterium
ATACCGCTGTGGGTCAACCTCCTGACCGTCGTACTCCTCCTGTTCATGATCCCGCAGGTGTACGTGAACTACTTCGATCACCAGATGCTGGTGGACTCCGGCATCACGATCCAGGGAGAGCCCGATCAGAACGTGCTCTTCACGACAGCCGGCAGGTTGCTGGCCATGGTCGCGATCTCGGTGCTGGTGCTCATCACGCAGAATCCGGCGCAGTACGTCGTTGTCATGTTCATGAGCGCACTGCGTGAGGCGCAAGAAGGCTTCATCGATCCGCTCTACCCGATGGCCGATGCCCCGGCCAGCCCCGCCGTCGACGCCGCCATCCACGCCGTGATCGTCGCGGCCGAGATCGCCGCGCTCGTCGTCGTGTACCGCATTGCACGTCAACAGAAGCTGTCGCCTGAACCACGACCCGTGGAGGCTTGAATCGTGAACGTGACGTATTGGCTCCTGCAGGGGCTGCTCGCGGCGGTCATGGCGATGGCAGGGACGATGAAGCTGACCCAGGACAAGGGCAAGATCGGTGCCGACCCCAAGATGGCCTGGGTCGAGGACTTCTCCGACGGCGCCGTCCGCGGAATCGGCGCCCTCGAAGTGGCAGGCGCTGCCGGCCTGATCCTGCCGTGGGCGCTCGACATCGTCCCAGTGCTGACCCCCATCGCGGCGGTGGGGCTGGCACTCGTGATGGCGGGAGGAGCGTTCACCCACTTCCGTCGAGGCGAGGCCGCGCTGATGCCACCGAGCCTGGCGCTCGCCGCGATCGCTGCCGTCATCGCCGTCGGGCGTTTCGGCAACCTCTAAGACCCGAACCGACCTCTACCGAGACGAGTACCTCATGAACGACGAACTCCTCACACCCGGAACTGTGATCCGGCATGGCTGGGAGCAGCCCTTCTTCCCCGGTGGTCCGCTCCCGCGTTTCGTGACCAGCATCGAATCGACGAGTGGACTCGTGTGGCACAACGTGACCGACCCGCAGGCCGTGGCCTCCGAAGCCGAGTCCTATGTGCGGACCGACATCGCCCCGGGGATCGTGCAGATCACCTGGAAGGAGCCCGCCGATGCGACGAACTTCGGCGTGGTGTGGACACTCGACTTTGGCACGGGGCGAATCCACGGCATCGTGGTCAACGCCGACCCGACCCGCAACCTGGTCCTCTCCGGTGACTTCGTCGCCCAGGACCGGACCGTCACACCGGCAAGCGGCGTGGTCGGGGCGACGCAGGCCATCACCGACCTCGCCTCTCGACAGGGCTCACGGCCCGTCACCGGCGACGCACTGCCGCACCTGCAGTTCACCGACAACTCACCGCAGGCCATCTACGACGAGCTCGCCGAATGGCTGTTCGCTCTCGACGGCGTGACCGAAGCACCGTCGACAATCTCGATCCGAGGCACCCGAGGCGCCATCGTCTCCTCCAGCGAGTCAGCTTCGGGTGAGTACGAGTTCACCCACATCCACCCCATGGACGTCTACGGCGGTGGGAGCCAGCACCTCGCCCTCCTCCACGACGACGCCGAAGCACTGATCGCCAAAGGCTGGGCCGAGTACCACCCCATGAACCTCCGGGCGTTCCCGGAACAGGACCGAGGCCTTGTCCTGCTGTATGCACCGCGCGACGCCGACGAGCTCGAGGTCGTCAAGACGGTGACGCTCGCCTCCTACGCCCTCTCACGGTCGGCCGAGCAAGCACCACAATCCGACAGCGGCTCGTGACCAGCACGAGCGCCCGCACGACGGTCATCACCGGCGGCACAGGCGGCATCGGTTTCCAGAGCGCCCTCGGCATTGCCGAGAGCGGCGCCCACGTCATCATCACCGGTCGTGACCGCGATCGCGGAGAGGCAGCGGTCGATGAGATCATCGAGGAAACCGGCAACGACAACGTCGAGTTGGTCGTGGGCGACGTGTCGTCGATCGCAGGCGTCGACGCGCTCGCTCGAGCGCTGGCCGAGCAGACGGAACGCATCGACGTGCTGGTGAACAACGCCGGCTACCTCGGCAACGAACCGGCGACCAGCGACGACGGCGTCGAGATGCACTTCGCCGTCAACGTGGCGGCGCCGTGGCGACTCACCCACGCACTGTTGCCGCAACTGAAGGCGGCAGACGGAGCACGAGTCATCAACATCACCGGCGGCGACAAGCCGGCCTCCATCGACCCCGACAACCTGCAAGCCGAAAAGGGCTTTCGCGGACTGGCGACCTACACCCACTCCAAGAGCATCCTGGAAGCCATGTCGATGGCGCTCGCCGACAAGCTCGATCCAGATGGCGTCACCGTCAACGTCGTCTTCCCGGGGAGGGCGTCGACGGCAATGACGAGATCGATGTCACCCAGCTCCCTCCCGGGCTGGATGAAGCTGCTGTATCCGATGTTCCGAGTCCTGTTCCGAGCCGACGACGGTGCCAGCGCAAAGAAGGCGGCCCGCTCCACCATCTGGGCTGCGACCAGTGTGGATCTCGACGGCGTGACCGGACGGTACTTCGACACCCACACAACGGAGCAGAAGCCGCATCCCAGCGCCCACGACCCGCAGATCCAGGCTCGGATCGTTCAGGCAATCGAGAGCATCCACGCCTGACTCCGAGCGCTGAGAGCCGGCTGGCGCGCCGTGGTCGGATTTCACGCTTCCAGCCCGCGTCCGCCCTGACCCTCCACCTTCAAGGACAATCCATGTATGAAGACCCTCGCCCCCGCTTCTCGATCTGCCACGTGCTGCTCTCAGCCGCCGACCCCATCAGCCTCGGTGACTTCTACACCTCCCTCGGGATGCGCCCCGTCGCGAAGATGGCAACCTCCTCGATCCTCGAACTCCGCGGCGGTACCCACCTGATCGTCCACCGCGGCGAGTCGGGTGTCGGGAAGCTCGATCTGATGGTCGACGACCTCCACGACATCCATCAACTACTCGACCGGATGGGCGCCGGTCCCAGCCCCATCAAACCCGGACACCCGCACGACACGTTCACCGTGAACGATCCCGAAGGCAACCTCGTCCTGATCGAGTCGAGCCACGTCTCTGGCCCCGTGTGAGGCCGCCAGCCTGCGCGTCGTTGACTCTCAAGGACTCGAATCCCGCTCTGCCAGCGCTCGCAGCCTGCCCCCACAGCACTGATGCGGGCTCCGGTCTCGTTCAAGCCCGCCGACCTGCGACGCATCGAGCACCGGATCAACACGATGC
The DNA here is from genome assembly GCA_964347305.1 of uncultured Acidimicrobiaceae bacterium. Taxonomy (GTDB): domain Bacteria; phylum Actinomycetota; class Acidimicrobiia; order Spongiisociales; family UBA5794; genus CAYFYC01. The sequence continues at coordinate 3,187 of CAYFYC010000096.1, forward strand.
CCCGCCGAGTCCTCAACTGGGCCACCGCCCAACACGTCTACGATCAAGCCGTCGCGATGACCGGTTGAACTCGCCTGCGACCATGGTCGCGGTGGTGAGAGCAACTCCTCGAGCACGACCTGATAGCGCTGCTCCACGACATTCAGCTCCACGAGCATCGACGACCCCTCGGCGATCGAGGCGGTCACCACGACCGCCACCGAGAAGGCTGACCCGCATCGAAGAGCGAAGTGTCAAGCAGCTACCGGAACCACTGTCGCCCAGCAGCCGGAGCCACCGTCGCCCAGGACCCGGAGCCGCGTCCCGAAACTGTCACCCACCAACCGGAGCCACGGTGTCAAGCATGAACCGGGACTGCACATTGGCTAACCCGGCCGCCAACCAAGAATCCAACCAAGAAATCTGCTTGGTTGAGGCGGAATCAGCGGGACTCGATGGAACTCAGGCGACGCGAAACCCCAGCTAGATGAGCCTGTAGGGGACTCGGCGGAACCTCAAGCTCTCCCTCGTAATGCGTAGGTCAGGGGTTCGATTCCCCTTCTGGGCTCTACAAACGTCCCTCGATCGGCACCTCGTGGCCGAGTTGGACGAAGCGCTTCGGCTGCACCTCGCCCTCTGAGGGACTTCGCGTTACTGGTTGCCTCGAGTCCCTCGTAGCGCTCCGCGGTCGCACGGTTGAGGTTGTCCTGACCCACCCGAAGCGCTCCATCGACCAATGGCTGGACCAAGCGCTCAGCGCAGACACGGCGCATCGCGCGTCGTAGCCGGTCAACCTCGCCGGCTCGTGCACCTGGACGTTCGACGCTGGCCGCCAGCCGCACGCTCGCTCGGGATCGTCATCGCCCCCCGCAGACGCTCCGAAGCCGGCGTGCCTCAGCCCGTGAGGCACGGCCGGTGACTCTGTTGCGAGCGAAACGGGCCACGGCAGCCATCGGCAAGATCACTGAACAGGGCTCGGGCAGGTCGGGTTCCGTGGCCGCAGTCGGGCTTCGAGGGCCGGGCGCAGAATGATCCACGGGTGTCCCTGGTGGTCGTCGAGCCGGTTGTGGTGTTTCCAGGTCGCGAGTTCGGTGAGTGCTCGGAGGGCGTGGACACGTTGACCCCACATGAGGCGGTCGGGGTCGACAGGGCGCCCCGAGAGTTGCTCGTAGGTGCGGAGGAATCGGCGGGCGATCTGGTTGCCGATGCTCCGGGCGACGGCGCGGACGGGTGCTGGTCCGCCGAGGGGCGGGTTCGCGATCATGAGGGTGGTGAAGGCGAGGTCGTAGTGCGGGTCGGCGAGCGCGGCGGCGGACCAGTCGATGAGGGTCCAGTCGTCGTCGTGGCTGAGGAGGTTGAACGGATGGAGGTCGCCGTGGCAGATGACGCGGTCCGGTGGTGTGTGGTCGGCGAGGTCGGAGGCCGCGGCGACGAGGTCGGGTCGCTCGATGGTGTCGGCCTGTTCGGCGATGCGGGCGAGGAGGGTGTTGATGTCGGCTCGGTCACGGTGGTCGTGGAGATCGGTGCCGGCGGTCGGGCAGCGGTGGAGCTGTGCGGCGGCTCGGGCGAGGTGGTCGGGTAGCCGGTGGTACAGGGTCGGGGCGCGTCGGATGGCGGTGGTGCCGTCGAGTCCGGCCAGGAGCGGTTTGCCGGGTGCGTGGTCCATGATCATCCAGGCCCGGTCGAGCTCGCTGGTGGGGCCGCTGGCGGCTCGGATCGCCGCGACGGGGAGTCCGTGTCGGTGGACGTGGTGTTGGATCGCGGTCTCGAGGGCGGCGGTGTCGGGGTCGGGCATGATCCGTGCGACGAGACGTCCGTCGAGGCCGGCCGGTGGGTCGGCGAGTTCGATGCGGTACATCTCGGCCCAGAACCCGCCGGCGAGTGGGGCTGGCGGGCAAGCCCAGTCGAGTTCGCCGATCCCGGTGCTCTGGCGCAGGGCGTCGAGGAGGCGGTCGGTGGTGGTCGTGTCGGTTGCGGTCATGCCGGTCGGGTCGCTTCGGAGAGGTGGGCGGCGAAGAGGTGGAGGGTGTGGTCGCCCCGGTCGACGACGTGGTGGTCGATCGGGCCGTAGCCGGCGGCGGCGAGCATCGAGACGACCTGGTCGGCGGTCGGGATCCGATAGACGTCGGGGTCCATCCATGCCGGGAGGGGTTGGTCGCCGGTGCGACCGGCGACGGCGAGAGTTCCTCCCGGTCGAAGCACTCGGGCGATGTCGGCGAACGTCGCTGCCGGATCGGGCATGAAGTAGACGGTGTGGACGCTGAACGCGACATCGGCGCTGTCGTTGGGGAGGGGGATGCTGGTGTCGTCGCCCTATCGCAGGGTCGCTCGTCCGTCGCGGCAGGCGTGCCGGTTGCGGCGCGTGGCCTGGGCGACCATCGTCGGGGAGGGGTCGACGCCGAGCACGTGGTGGCCCGCTTCAAGGAGGATCTCGGCGGTGCGGCCCTGCCCGAAACCGACCTCGAGGACCATGCGAGGGATGGTGAGGTCGAGCAGGGCGAGCGCCCGGTCGTTCGCGTCGGCGGTCGACTTGACCATGGCGCGGCCGAAGATGCGGCCGACCAGGCCGGATGGATGCCCGGATTGGCGGGATCGGAATCGGGCGAGCGCTCCAGGCCGATCGACGGTGTCAGTGGTCATCGAGCCGCGCCGATCAGGAGATGTCGGATCATCGTGGCGCAGGCAGGGCCCGCGTCGGCGCCGTACGGGCGTGGTGCGGGGTCCCAGGGCATCTTGACGGCCCAGGTCGTGATGACCTCGACGATCGTGCGGGCGACGATCGCGGTGTCGACGTCGATGGTCAGATGCCGGGATCGCAGCTCGAGGTAGTCGTGCCAGAGATCGACGAGGGCGTAGCGGCCGTCACCGAACCACACGGCGGCGAGCTCGGGGAGTTCATCCGCGCACCGATCCAGCACCATGATCGCGGTGCGCCGGCTGTGCATCAGCCGGTACAGGTCGAGGGTGATCCGCTCGATCTCGTCGCCGAGCCCTCCGGCATTCCTGAGTCGCGCCCGCGTGGCGACGATGCGGGCGAGGTCGAGGCCGACGACGTCGCGGGCGAGTTCTCCCGCCAGCCCTGTTGCGACCCCGGCCGGGGCGACGGCCGGGGCGAGCCCGTCGGCCGGGAGGTCGTCGGGGCGATCACCCCACGCGACGACGGCGGCGAACAGCGTCTCTTTCGAGTCGACCGCCCGGTAGACGGTCCCTTTCGACACGCCGAGCCGTTCTGCGATGTCGTCCATCTGGGTGCGTTGGAAGCCGTGCTCGACGAACGCCGCAGCCGCCGCGTCGAGCAACTTCGAGAGTCGGTCCGGGGGTGTCACACGAGGCATGCCACATTTATAACTGACTCGGTCAGTTCTGTAAAGGTCGAGGTGTGTCAAGCCGGCGATACCCGGATGATCAGCGATCTCGGGGTGGATGGGTCTCGTACATGCGGACCATCACGACCACACCCGACAGTGCGGTCAGTGCGGCGACGGCATAGATCGCGGCCTCGATCGAGACGACGTCGGCGAGGACACCGGCGAGCAGGGCGCCGACCGCGAAGCCGGCATCGCGCCACAGCCGGTAGACGCCGACCGAGCGCGCCCGCCAGGTGGGGTGGGCGACGTCGCCGATCGCGGCGAGCAGCGTCGGATAGACCATGGCGGTTCCGGCGCCGAGCAGCGCGGCACCGACGACCCAGGACCAGAACCCTGTGGTGGCGGCGATCAGCGCGATGGCCGCGGCTTGGGTGAGCATGCCGCCGGCGATCAGCGGCTTGCGCCCGATGCGATCCGACAGGCCACCGGTGACGAGCTGACCGAGGCCCCACACGGCCGGGTAGACGGCGGCGAGCACCCCGATGCGACCGACGGTGAGGCCGGCATCGGCGAAGAAGATCGGGAACAGTCCCCAGGCCAGCCCGTCGTTGAGGTTGTTGACGAGCCCGGCTTGCGACGCCGACGACAGGGCCTTCTCGCGGAACGAGGTGAGGACGAAGATCTCACGAGTCGAGAGCTGGTCGTGGAGTTCGTCGTTGGTGGTGACGTGGTCGGCGGCTTCGTGGTGGGCGTGGGCGCGGGTCTCGCGTACGAACAGCAGTGAGATGCCCAGCCCGAGGCCGGCGTAGGCGAGGCCGAGGAAGAACGGGGCGGGGCGCAGACCCCACTCCTGGGCGATGTAGCCGGTCGCGAGGGCGGTCACGGCGACGGCTCCGTAGCCGGCGGCCTCGTTGAGTCCCATCGCGAACCCGCGTTTGGCCGGCCCGACGAGATCGATCTTCATGATCACCGTGGTCGACCAGGTGAGACCCTGGTTGACACCGAGGAGCACGTTCGCGAACACGACCCAGCTCCACGTGGGCGCCCACATCAGCAGCAACGGCACCGGCAGCCCGACGAGCCAACCGGCGATCAGCACGGGTTTGCGGCCGTAGCGGTCGGAGAGCGTGCCGGCGAAGAAGTTGGTGGCCGCCTTGACGATGCCGAACGCGGCGATGAAGGTGAGCGTCGCGGTGAACGCAGTGAGCCCGAACTCGTCGGTGGCGAGCAACGGCAGGACCGTGCGCTCCTGGCCGATCATGCCCCCGACGAGGGCGTTCACACCGACCAGCAGCGAGAACTGCGCAATGTTCCCGCGGAGGCCGAGACGCAGCGTCCGCGGATCGGCGCCGGTCGACGTCGTCATCGAGCCGCCTCGACCGAAACGGCCAACACCCGGATGTCACACACTGCTCACTCCTCAAGTAATGTCTTGAATATACCCGGAC
>CAYFYC010000097.1:0-7852 GCA_964347305.1 uncultured Acidimicrobiaceae bacterium
CGCGGCGGGCCGAGAGATCGGCGCCATCCGGGCAAGGGTGCACGACGAAGGCGCATTCGCAGAATGCGTCGAGGAGGAACCCGCAGTCCGGGGGCGAAGAGATCCGGCGTGGCGCCACGGCGGTGGGCGCCGGCTACCGCTTGGTGAACTGCGGGGCGCGGCGGGCCTTACGAAGGCCGTACTTCTTGCGCTCCACGCGACGGGCGTCGCGAGTGAGCAGACCCTCTTTCTTGAGAGTCGTGCGCAACTCGGGATCGAGACCGACGAGGGCCCGTGCGATACCGAGACGAAGGGCGTCGCTCTGCCCTGTGTAGCCGCCACCCTCGAGCTGGGCGTGCACGTCGTAGCGGGCTTCGCTCTCGGTGATTCGCAGCGGCTCGGCCACACGCATCTGGAGGGCAGCCTGCGGGAAGTAGTTCTCGAGGGACCGTTCGCCGTTGAGGAAGAACTTACCGGTGCCGGGGTACAAACGGACCCTGGCAACCGAACTCTTGCGACGGCCGGTGGCCTGGACGAGCGGCTTGGGCATCAGGTTTCGACCTTTCGGAGATCCAGCGGCTCAGGGCTCTGGGCGGCATGAGGATGATCCGGGCCGGCATAGACCTTGAGCTTGCCCAGCATCTTGCGGCCGAGCTTGTTCTTGGGGAGCATGCCCTTGACGGCGATCTCGATGACTCGCTCCGGGTAGCGACGACGCATCTCGCCGAGCGAGAGCTCGGTGAGGCCGCCGGGGTACCCGGAGTGGCGGTAGTACATCTTGTCCGTCTCCTTGTTCCCCGTGGCGGCGAACTTCTCGGCGTTGACGACGACGACGAAATCGCCCATGTCCATGTGGGGAGCGAAGGCGGGCTTGTGCTTGCCGCGCAGGATCTGCGCCACCTTGGAGGCGAGACGACCCAGCGGGATGTCGGTGGCATCGACCACATACCAGGCGCGCTCGATCTCGCTCACCTTCGGCGTGTAGGTCTTCTGCAGTTTGGCTTTCACAGCGTCACAAATCCTCATGGACCGAACACAGAAACGCACCCGGGAACCCGGGAGCACGGGAATGGTAACCGACCCCCAGGGGGAAGCCAAACCCGCTGCAACCAGGAAGCTCAGTAGGTGACGGCCGTCAGGGTGAGGCCATGGGGCGGAGCCGCACCGGCCGCGGCGGCGCGATCTCGGGACGCCAGCGCTGCGGCGAAGACATCGGGTGAGCGCCGTCCCCGGCCCACTTCGATGGAGAGCGCCACGATCGCGCGCACCATCTGATGGCAGAACGAACTGGCCTCGATGTCGAGTTCGAGAACATCGCCCCGTCGGGTCCATCCGACCTCGCGGAGCAGCCTCGTCGACGACCTCCCCTCCGCCCGGCGGCAGAAGGCGGCGAAGTCGTGCTCACCCAGCAGATGCTGGACGCCTTCGTCCATCGGCGTCTCGTCAAGCCGATCGGTGACGTGGAGACTGTGCCTGGCGAGGAACGGGTCAGGAGCCTCGCGGGCCAGGATCCGATACACGTAGCGCCGGCCGGTGGCCGAGAACCGCGCATGGAAGTCGGGTGCCGCTCTGCAGAGCTCCAGGACCGAGATCTCCGGAGCGAGCTGTCCGTTGAGGGATCGCAGGACCCGCCTCGGGTCGAGATCGTCCGCTGCCTGGAAGCTCACCACCTGTCCGGTTGCGTGGACGCCCTTGTCCGTGCGACCGGCGACGAACGTCTCCAAGTCACCCACGTGATGCCGGAGCGCCGTCTCCAGCTCACCCTGGACGGTTCGCACCGTCGGCTGCTTGGCATACCCGTGGAAGCCGGTCCCGTCGTAGGCGAGATCGAGGCGATAGACCGCCACCGATCAGAGCAGGATGCTCGAGACGATCACGGCGCCGACGACGCCGCCCGCCGAGGCGAGTAGCGCCCGCTCGAGTGCGAGGTCGCTGGTCGCGACGACCCCCTTGGCGACGATGTAGAGGAGCCACCCGGTGCCCAGGAGGAACACCAGGAACGGCGAGCTGAGATACGTGGCGAAGAAGATGATGAGCAGCCGCGTCGGGTAGGCGTAGCCGACGATGCGCAGGATCGCGGGGAAGTTGTGGTGTTCCTCGAAGAGGTAGCGCACGATGCCGTAAGTGATGCCGGAGATGAGCAGCCACACGATGAGCCCGTCGATGAGGAACCGGAAGAAGACCTCGAACGCACCGACGTTCGTGAAGATCCGGATGGGACCGATCCCGAAGATGCCGATGAACGTCAACACGGTCGTGATGAGAACCAGATAGAAGGCGTCACCGGTGGCCCGGTCGTTGAAGTCCATCCAGATGAAGTTCTCACGCTCGACCCGCAGGGTGCGGAGCAGACGGCTGCCGATCTCTCTCATGACCACGCCATGCTAGGTCTGCCGCCGGACCACCCGGGTCGCATCACACGTCGCGCAGCGGTGGCACGGGTAGCCACGTCGGCTGCAGGTTCGCCTGCGTCTCCGCGAACCACTCCCGGATGACGACCGCTGGACCGGTGAGACGATCCAGCGCCGTCTCGTATTGCACACGCGCTCGCTCTGCGTCGGCGTGGGAGCGACGCACCATCACGTCGACCGTCGTTCCCCAACCTTTCAGCAGCCACAGGTTCCCGCGCGACGTTGCGTGCCCTGCCGTGAATGCACCGAGGGCGGCGACCGCTGCGTCGTCACGCGCCGGGTCGTGCTCCATCACACCCAGCCACGACCACCCGAGACCGAGGTAGAGATCGGGGATGCCCTTGCGCAGATCGAGCGTCGCATCGAACCTGCGGGCCGCCTCCTCGAACGCGGCCACCTTCTGCTGCAAAGGGACGAGCTGGGCCCGAGCGATCGCCACATCGGCTTGGAGCCGCGTCGCCTCGTATCCGTCGGGTCGCAGCAGGAGCGCCTCTGCGAGTTTCTCGTCTGCCCGGTCGAGGTTGTCGAGGCTCTGTGCGTCACGTGCCCTCGAAAGGTTGAGCAGCTTCACCGCGTCACGCAGCAGCTCGTCGTGCACGTCCTTCTGCTGCAGCGCCTTCGACGGCGGCGGTGGCAGGATCTCGGGCGCCACGGCGGGGCGCTCCGGTTCGTCCGAACCGATGACGCCGCCCGTCCTGCGGATCTTCGCCCGCATCGCCTGCGGCACCCACACCCGAACGATCAAACCGGCCAGCGTCACCAGAATCCCGATGAAGATCCAAGTCCCCGTTCTCAACGCCTACTCCCCTGCCAGCAACCGGCGCGCCACCCGGCGCACGGACATGTCGCCGACCTCGCCCGCGACCTCGAACGGGAACCAGCGCGCGTCCCTGACCTCGGCTCGGTCGGCCTCGAGCATGGTATCGGACGCGGTGAAGAGGAACCGAACGTCGAAGTGCTTGTGCGCCGGTTCACCTCTCCCTGGCGGGATCGAGTGGACATCGAGATCGATCAGCATTCCCGGGGCCTCGATCAGACGGACACCCGTCTCCTCGACCGCCTCCCGCCGCGCCGCCTCCTCGGCCGACCCATCGGCCGGATCGATGTGACCTCCCGGCTGCAACCACCGACCGAAACGCCGATGATGCACCAACAGCATCGACGCCCCATCGGGACTCACCACGAACCCGGACGACGTGAAGTGCCCCGGCTCGAACTGCTCCCGCGAGAACGGCTCCGCCGTCTCCTCGGCCAACCACAACAACCGCTCCCGCACCGCGGGCTGGCCGTCGTGACCCCGCAACAACTCCACGAGTTCATCCAACCGACTCACGAGGGCGATTCTCACATGCTCGGCCGGCTCGCTGTCACATTGCAGTTCGGATCGCGCGCGACCCTCTGGCGTCGGCCCCATGGCGACCGAACTGCGTGCTGCCGTGACATTGCAGTTCGGCTCGCCCGCGACCCTCTGACGTCGGCCCCATGGCGACCGAACTGCGTGCTGACCGCACCGGGGTGACACGCCGTACGTGTCTCGCCCTGGCGGGCTCGACTTGCATCAACCCCGTTGACGCGTCGGACCTGATGGGCTCGGTGCAGACGCCTGTGGTGATGCGAGCGGTAGCGAGCCGTCATCTCCCCTCCGCCGGCGGAGGGGTCGGCCGGCGCAGCCGGACGGGTGGACCTGCGCTCACCAATGGCACGTGACTCGTCCGCGGCCCACGCCTCTGGACCTCTCAGGTCCCCCGCCCCTCTCGTCCCTTACGGAACTCGACCCCGCCCCCAGGGGCGGGGTGAAGAGGCACCGAAAGCAAACGTCACCGGCCGGGCTCGTCTGTCTCTTGCGATGCGAGCGGTAGCGAGCGAGCCCAAAGGGGGTGCTCGAGGGGGAAAGGCCTGTGGCCGTCCCCCTCGATGCGAGGGAGGGGACATGTGCCCCGACCGAGGAAAGGGCAGCGCCGGGAGGCGCTTCGATCACGAGCCGAAGGCGGCGACAGCCGCCACAGGCGAGAAGCTCGGACAAACGCTTGCGTTTGGCCGAAACCAGCTCGATTCGCCTTCCGAGGCGAATCGAAACTCACACAAATTCGATCAGCGCCATTTCGGTGCCGTCGCCGCGGCGGGGGCCTACCTTGATGATGCGGGTGTAGCCGCCGGGTCGGTCCTCGTAGCGAGGGCCGATGTCGTCGAAGAGCTTCGTCACGACCTCGGTGTTCTGGATCTTGGCGAGGACGTTCCGTCGTGCGTGCAGGTCACCACGGCGCGCCTTGGTGACGATCTTCTCGACGTAGGGGCGCAGCAGCTTTGCCTTCGCCGTCGTCGTCGTCAGCCGCTCCTCCATGATGAGCGAAGCAGCCAGGTTCGAGAGGATCTTTCGCTGGTGGGAAGGGCTCTTGCCGAGGCGAGGACCCTTCTTGGGGGTCGGCATCAGGCACCACCCTCCGTGTCCACCATGCTCCGCAGCGACAGGCCGAGCTCGTCGAGCTTGGCCGTGACCTCTTCGAGGCTCTTCTGGCCGAAGTTGGTGATGTTGAGGAGATCGTCCTCCGTCTTCGTGACCAGCTCACCGACCGTGTGGATCTGGGCCCGACGCAGGCAGTTGCGCGGCCGCTCGGACAGGTCGAGCGCCTCGATGGGGAGATCCAGGTCCGGCGACGTCGACTCGGTGGCGACCATGTCGACCAGCTCGAGACCTTCGGCATCGTCCATGTCGGCGAAGAGCCCGAGCAGTTCACGCAGGGTCTTGCCGGCCGACGACATCGCCTCGGACGGTGACAGCGACCCGTCGGTCTCGACGTCGAGGATGAGCTTGTCGAAGTTGGTCATCTGACCGACCTGGGTGCTCTCCACGCGATAGGCGACCTTGCGGACCGGCGAGAAGATCGAGTCGATGGGGATCACACCGATGGTGTCGCTGGTCTTGTTGCGCTCGGCGCTGCGGTATCCGACGCCGCGGGCTGCGGTCATCTCGACTTCGAGCTTGCCCGAGGCCGACAACGCGGCCAGGTGGAGATCACCGTTCACGATCTCGACCCCGGCAGGAGCCTTGATGTCCGAGGCGGACACGTCCTGCTTGCCCTTGGCGGACAGATACAGCGTCTGTGCGTCCTCGGTCTCGATGCGGAGCACGACCTGCTTGAGGTTGAGGATGAAGTCGACGACGTCTTCCACCACCCCGTCGATGGTCGAGAACTCGTGCTGGACGCCATCGATCCGCACGGAGGTGATGGCGGCACCGGGAATGCGGGACAGCAGCGTACGCCGCAGGGTGTTGCCCAGCGTGTAGCCGAAACCCGGCTCGAGCGGCTCGACGACGAACCGCGAGCGGACGTCGGAGACCTGCTCTTCTTCGATCTGAGGACGCTGAGTGATCAGCACAACAACACTCCTTGGGAACTACTTGGAGTACAGCTCGACGACGAGCTGTTCTTGGATCTCGGTATCGATCTGCTCACGACTCGGAACGGACACGATGCTGACCTTGCGGTCTCCGGCATCGACCGTCATCCACTCGGGAGTGGTGCGGTCGATCGTGTCGACGGCCTGCTGCACGGGGAACAACTCTTTCGAGCGCTCGCGCATCGTCACGACATCTCCAGGCCGCACCTGGAACGACGGGATGTCGGCGCGCTTGCCGTTGACGAGGAAGTGCCCGTGGTTCACGAGCTGTCGTGCCTGGGGGCGCGTCCTGGCGAATCCGGAGCGATAGACGACGTTGTCGAGTCGGCTCTCGAGCAGGACGAGCAGGTTCGTGCCGGTGATGCCGCCCTGGCGGGCCGCCTGCTCGTAGTAGCGGCGGAACTGCTTCTCCAACACGCCGTACATGAAACGGAGCTTCTGCTTCTCACGAAGCTGGATCTGGTACTGCGATTCGCGGATGCGACCACGACCGTGCTGACCGGGCGGGTATGGCCGGCGGTCGAAGTACTTCGCCTTGTTCTCGTCGAGCAGCTGGCCGGCGCGACGGCTGCGGCGGGTGCGGGGTCCTGTGTAACGAGCCACGTCAGCCTCGCTTCCGCTTCTTGGGGCGGCAGCCGTTGTGGGGCACCGGGGTCACGTCCTTGATGCCGGTCACCTCGACGCCCATGTTCTGCAGGGTGCGGATGGCGGTCTCACGCCCGGAGCCGGAACCGCTCACGATGACGTCGAGCTTGCGCACGCCCATCTCCCCCGCCTTGCGGCCGGCCTGCTCGGCGGCGACCTGTGCGGCGTAGGGCGTGGACTTGCGGGAGCCCTTGAAGCCCACGGATCCACCGGACGACCATGCCACGACGGCACCGGTCTGATCGGTGATCGTGATGATCGTGTTGTTGAACGAGGCCTTGATGTGCGCCTGGCCGTGCGGAACGTTCCGCTTGACCCGACGACGCCTACCGGATTGCTGCTTTGCCACGTATACCTCGCAGAGCCCTTACTTGGTGACCTTCTTCTTGCCGGCGACGGCGACGCGCTTGCCCTTGCGGGAACGGGCGTTGGTGTGCGTGCGCTGGCCCCGGACGGGAAGACCACGGCGATGCCGGAGGCCCTGGTACGAGCCGATCTCGATCTTCCGCTTGATGTTCTGTGCCACCTCGCGGCGGAGGTCGCCCTCGACCGTGAGGTTGTTCTGGATGTACTGGCGGATCTGGACGACCTCGGCGTCGGTGAGATCCCGCACCTTCGTGTTGATGTCGATGTCGAGCGTCTGCAGCAGCTCGCGCGACCGGGTGCGACCGATCCCGTAGATGTAGGTCAGCCCGATCTCCACCCGCTTGTCGCGGGGCAGGTCGGTTCCTGCGATACGCGCCATGAGTTTCAGCCCTGCCTTTGCTTGTGCCGGGGGTTGGACGAGCAGATCACCCAGACGCGGCCGTGCCGCCGGATGATCCGGCAGTTGTCACACATCTTCTTTGCCGAGGCGGCGACCTTCATGTGAGTTCCTGTCCTGCAGTCCGTGATCCTGGTCCGCGGCGTGGGCCACAGAAGCACCACCTGCGTTGGTGAATCTGGTGGTCCTGGTGGCAGCGCAGCCCGGCGGGCGTCGCTGTCGATTTGGCCACGGGAAACCGGCCCGGTACCGAGCCGGGACGGCAAGTGTAGAAACACCCCTGCGTCTGAGCAAATTCCGGACATCGCTGCCGCTCACCTACCGCCGCAGAGTCAGTAGCGGCTGGGCGGCCAGGAAGACGATGAACAGGGGCAGCAGAGTGAAGCCGAGTTGGGCGGTCACGTAGGCGGTCGTACCCCCGATGAGGAGGCTGGCGACAGCCGCATGGATGCGGCCCTGGGGCCCGAGGAAGCCGACGAGACCGATCTCGAGCATGTGATAGCCGTCGAGCCCTCCGATCGGGATCCAGTTGAAGAGACCGAAGACGAACCCAACCCAGATGAAGGACGCCAGGAACAGCACGGTCCACTCCTCGACGCCGGCAGCGAACGAGATGGCGTCGACGTCCCACGGCGTGCCGATGATCGCCTGTGCG
>CAYFYC010000098.1:0-4672 GCA_964347305.1 uncultured Acidimicrobiaceae bacterium
GGGTGTGGCGCACCGAGGGAATCCGCCCCGGTGTGGTCGCCGCCTCCCATCACCTGGGCCGCTGGCGGCTCTCCGACGAGGCAGGCAACGAGCGCTGGTCGTCTGCGCTCGTCGACCTCACACGCACCGATGCGGGTTGGATGATGCGTCAGAAGAAGGGCATCCAGCCGTTCACGTCGGACGACCCGGACAGCAAGCGGATCTGGTGGCAGGACGCCGGCGTCAACCAGAACCTCACGTTCCCGGTGCATCCCGACCCGGTGTCCGGCATGCACTGCTGGCACCAGCGGGTCCGGCTCACCCCCGCCGAGGAGGGCGACCGTTACGGCGACATCTTCGTCGACACCAACCGCTCCACCGAGGTGTACCGGGAGTGGCTGGCGAAGACCCGACCCGGTCCCGGTCCCGGCAACCTGCGTCGTCCGCTGTGGCTGAGCCGCCCGGTCAAGCCGACGCCGGATGCCTACCAGGCCTGAGTCGCCGGCTGCCGACACCGCCCGTCGGGAAGCCGAGGGGTGGGCGGACCTCGCCGACGACCTCGACGCCGCGGGCCTCGGTGACGTCACCGAGCACAGCGTCATTCCCGAGTTCGACCCGGCCGACGATCTGGCGCGCCGGGCGCGTCGCTGGTCCTACGAGCTCCCCGGTCACGGCCTGACGCACCTGTGCCGGTTCGCCGCCGGACTCGCCGACGTCGAAGCGACAGCGTGGGCCGACCGCGACCCGATTATCGCCACGCGCGCCGCCGAGGACCGCCGGTTCCTCTTCGGTGACCGCATCGTCCACTGGGCCGTACCGGTGCTCGTAGCCGCCGGAGCCGACGCCACGTTCCTCCTCACACTGGGCGACCGGATGCGCCCGGCACCGGCCGAGTCGGTCGGCGAGGGGCTGCTCCTCCCCGGCCACGACATCTACGGCCCGGCCGACGAACCCACCGCACTCGATGCGCGGATGGCGTCGCTGTGGGGCGGATGGCCCCCAGGCTATGGACAGGACAAGGAGCCGGTGGCCCTCTACGAACGAGCCGCATCGACCTGTTCCGAGCTCGCCGCAACCCACCCCGGCACGGAAGCGATGTGGACCGCCCTGGCCCACCGAGCAGCGACGACGGGAGACCTCGCTCGCCGGTAGCGGACCACCGCTGCCTTCCGCAGCGACGCCGTGGTTCGCCGCGTTCTCAGAGTGTCCGGGATTGCCGGTTCTGGCCGGGACCGAGCGCGTATAGCGCCCGGCGCCCAACGCCCCTACAGCACCATCGGGCATTCAGGTGGAGGATGACTGGGTCCCATCGACTCAACGTTCGTCGTCGAGGATCGCCTCAAGACGTCGATGGTCACTGATCATCGCCTGCTTCAGCATCGAATCCGGGAACCAGTCCATGATCCTCAACCACCCGGATGGACGCGCCTCGAACTCCATGTGAATCACCGTTTGGCCCTCCTCCAGCGGTGTGAGCTCGTACTCGGTGTGCGCGTTCCAAGGCTCCGACGTATCCCAGCCCACCCGGGATACTGGCTCACAAACGGTGACTGTGTCTATCGCGGTGACCTTCCACGGACCCATTCGACCCACGCTTCGCCACTCGGCCCCGACTCCGACTGGACCACTACCGATCCGAGTCATCTCATCGAGTTGGGGCACGAACTCCGCCCTCTTCTCGAGCTCCGCCAGATACGGCCACACTCGGTCAGGGGGATGTCCAACCGTCAAGTCGAAGGCGACCTTCATAGGCCAACGAGGCTACACCGCCGCCACTGCGCCCGACCGCGCACATGGCGGCACCTCGGCGCTCGTTTGCGTGAGCGTCGTGGGCTCACTCGGCGAGCGCATCACGCTCCCCTCCGAGGTCAGGGTGTGGGGCCGGGCGCTATGTTGCCGGGCGTGGCAGCGATCGGTCCGAACTGGCGGATGGTCGATGGGGTGGTGACGACGTGGTTCGACACGCCGACGCTAAGCGCCGGAGCGGCGCTGGCCGGGCGGATCGTGGAAATGTCGTCCGAGATCATGGTCGACCTGCGCCCAACCGGGCTTCGGGTGCGCCTCGACTCGCCGACGCACGCCGACGCAGTGTCGGCGGCAGCGAAAGGTCTCGGTCTCGCTCCAGACCCTGCTGCGTTGCAGCAGCTGAGCGTTGTGGTCGAGTCCGCAAACCCGACCGATCTGAGCGGATTCTGGCAACGCGTGCTCGACTACCAACCTGGCGATGTGGGCGGTTTGGTGGATCCACTGCGACGCGATCCAGCGACTCGGATGCGGGAGTCAACAGAGCGGCGGCCGCTGCGAAACCGCATCCACCTCGACGTGGTGCGGCCGGCTACGACCGTCGAGCAGGTCGGCTCCGGCGACGGTTCAGGACCGTACGGGGTCTGCCACACCGATGTCGACGGCAACGAGGTCGACCTGGTGCCTGGCGAGGTGCTCGGCGAGAGCAGCAGTACGGCCGACTGGCAGACGGTGTTCAGCGCAATGGTGAGCTATCGCACCACGTCGCCGACGCAACAGCGCGACCTCGCCACCGCTTCTGCAGCCCTGGCGGACGCCGCCGGCTTCCCGCTGCTGATCGACCTCCGCCCGGGCCTCGTGATCATCGACAGTGGAAAGGACCAGTGGGAACACGACGCTCACGGTCTCGATCTCGAGTACACCGATCTCGCAGGAGAGATTCAGACCGTCGCCCAGGAACTCGGGGCCACTGCGGATCCGGGGCTGGCCCGCTTCGTTCAGTTCGTCGTGGATGCTGCGGACGTCGAAACGATCCGCGCTTTCTGGGTCGCCGCACTGGGCTACGCCCACGACCGCCGAGCCGCGGTCACGGACATCTTCGATCCGCGGCGGCTGAACCCGGTGCTGCTGTTCCAGCAGCTCGACAAGTCGGAGACAGATCGCCGCCGGCAGCGCAACCGCACCCACTTCGAGCTCGCGGTGCCCGAGGACGTCGCGGAGACACGACTCACGACGGTCATCGCAGCCGGTGGCCGGTTGCTCGACGAGTCCGAGAGTCACCGGCGGGTTGCCGACCCCGAAGGCAACGAACTGGTCATCGCCACCGGCGCATGACCATGCACCGCTGACACACCCACATCACCATCGCATGGGGGGCTATGGGTGGCCGACCACTTTCGAGTCGGTGCCTGGTTGTTGGCGGCAGACTTCTTGCCATACGATCGGCTGGCTCGATGCTTTCTTGGGTATGACCGTCGGGGAGGACCGTCTTGCTGGCTGACGACACGGTTCGTCGAGAGTTCACCGAGTTCGTGGCAGACAACGAGCTGCGTCTCCGCCAGGCGTTGATGGCCTCGTTCGGACCCGAAGTCGGCCGTGATGCCGCGGCAGAGGCGCTGGCCTACGCCTGGGAGAACTGGCACAGAGTCTCCGCGATGGAGAACCCCGTCGGGTACCTGTATCGGGTCGGTCAAACCAAGGGGAGGCGGATGATCGGTCGGCGGCGACCATCGATGCCTCGTGTCGCGACGGATCGTCTGCCCTGGGTCGAACCGGGACTCCCGAGTGCCCTCCAGCGTCTCTCCGGCAAACAACGTCAGGTGGTCCTGATGCTCCACGCCTATGAATGGTCGATGTCAGAGGTGGCTGAGGTCATGGGTGTCACGAAGGCCACCGTCCAGTCCTATGACGGCCGAGCCATGCGCCGGCTGCGCCGCTCCCTGAAGGTGGACGCATGAGCACCGAACTCCACACCCAGATCCACGCCTATGGCGCCCAACTGACCGATGACCAGCCACCCATCACCGAGGCCGAGGTGCTGGCTCTGGTCGCAACGGTTCGTGAGCTCCCTGTCATCGAGGAGCCGGCACGGGCGAGAGCCCGCCCCTGGATCGCCGTGGCTGCAGCTGTCGTGACTCTCGTCGTGGGCGGTCTCATCGTATGGCTCGCCCCGCCGTCGGATCCCGACGCAAACCCGGTGGACACCACGATCGTGTCGACCACGGCGGCCGACACAACCATCGTCTCGACGACGTCGCCTGAGGTGACCGTCGTGTCGACCACGTCGCCCGAAGACTGCCGAGACTGCGTGGAAACCCCCGTCGGCCTGTTCCCCCTCGACGACCTCGACGACGCCGTCCTGCGACCACTCGACCAGATCCGGCCCGGCGACATCATCGTTCCCACGGCTCCGACCGGCTGGGCCCTGGACCCCGAGGTCTACATCGACTCGGACCAGCCCGCCTTTGTTGTCACCGTCTGGAACCACGACGCCAGTCGCGCCTATGAGATCTGGGCCGCTCCCGCCTGCGAACCGACCGCGACACGCTGCCGGGTCTTCAGCTACGGCAGCATCCCATGGCCACTGACAGACCCTGACGACTTCTCGGAAGTCAGCGATGTCGTCGGCGACTCGCGGAGAAGCCATTTGGCAGCTGTGGTCGGCGAGTATGTCGTCGTCGTCGTCAGCCCGGACACGTACTTGCTCAACGCCTTCCGGGAGCTCATCATCAGCCTGCGAGCCGTGCCGCCGGATGAACTGCCCCTACAGGTGACACCCACCACCCGGGACATCAGCCCGGACCCCGCCGCCGTCGAAGCCGCCCTCGCACCCTTCCAACCCCTCGACGAGGTGCACGTAATGACACCGGGCTCGGGCGGACCACTCCCGCGGTGGTGGGACTACAAGGAGGATGCCGACATAGTGGAATCCCGTCACGTCCTCGCCCTC
>CAYFYC010000098.1:4682-7103 GCA_964347305.1 uncultured Acidimicrobiaceae bacterium
CACCCTTCCAACCCCTCAACGAAGTGCACGTGAAGACACCGGTCTAGGGCGGACCATTCCCCCGGTGGCGAGACGGCACCTCACCCCCTCTCGACATAGTGGAATCCCGTCACGTCCTCGCCCTCGACAACCCGCACGGCTATCTCGACGCCTGGACATGGAGGCCGGCCGGAAGGTTGTTTCAGAGGCCGCAGTGCCTAGCCGTCAGGGGCTCACTCGTCAGCGACGTGAACGTGGGGGAGGTTGGCCCGCCAGTGTGGGAGACCTGGTGCGAGGGGGTCGACCTGGATGCCTACCCCGAGCGGATGAGGCCCCACTCCGACTTCTTCTACGACCTGTCGCTCGGTGATCTCGCCCTGATCCTTCTCAAAGGAGAACCGGACACGATCGCCTTCATCGTCGAGGAACAGGACGGCCGGCGCGTCGCCCTCGTCGCCGTCTCCGGACTCGCTTTCTATCTGAACGGCGAAATGAACCTGTGTAGGGAGATACCGTCCGAGCTGACAGCGATCGAAGCCGACGGCACCACCCACACCGTGAGCCCGTGGCAGCTGGTGGCGAGCGCGCGCGGCTGTTCCTGACTCCCAACGCCCGACTTCCGCGCCGTGGCCGTATCGCACTGTGCGTCGTGACTGTCTGTGGCCGGCGGGTCGACCTGTCGCCGCCGATGCCTACGGCCCGCCGGTGAGGAGCCAGAGACCCACCTGCTCCGGGTCGAACCAGCCGGCGTCGGGCGACACAGTGGCGAGCAGGCGCCCGCATTCGGCGTTGTAGGTGACGCCGTTCGGGCGGTACCACCGGCCCGACGTGTCGACGCACGCCGCATCGAACGCCTCGGGCTGCGACGTCTTGGCAAGCCTCACGAGCACGGCGTCGGAGAGCATGGCGATGTCGGAGCGGTCGATGCGAGTGATCCTGCCGTCACGCACGACGAATCGTTCCGATGTGACCTCGTCGGATCCGACGGGTGCGACGTCACAGGCCACCACGTGATCGATGCCCGAGCTCATCAGTGTGCACTCCGCAGCAAAGGACCGACGCAGCGCGGTCGTGTATTCGGCGAACCCCACCTCCGCCTCCCAGAGTGGGCGCTGAGAGGAAACGAGCCGCGACGCCCACAAGGGATCCCCTTCGTTGAGGGCGGTCCAGTACTCCATCACGACGGCGACGCTCCGGTCAGTGTCGCCGACGATCACCCGGGTCGTGGGGGGCATCGTCGTCGTGGTCGACCCGGCAAAGACCGACGTCGGTGGGGTCCCCCGCTGGCCGCCGTCGCCCAGCGCCACGACTGCCAGATATCCACCCACGACCAAGGCAGCGAACACGATCGGGAACGTTCTCTGCATCGATTCCAGCCTATGGGAGTGGGCGATCGACGTCCGGTACGCTCTCGCAGATGGTGCACGAGATCACCCTGCCCGCCCTCGTCGTGCTCGTGGGCCCTTCGGGGTCGGGGAAGACGACGTGGGCCGAGCAGCGCTTCTCCGCTCGCAGCATCGTGTCCTCGGATGAGCTGCGCGGTCGTGTCGGGGTGAGCGAGTTCGATCAGCAGGCGAGCGGCGACGCTTTCGCAGTGCTCGAGGCCATCGTCGCCGCCCGGCTCCGCCGCAAGCTGACCACCGTCGTCGACACGCTCGGGCTCGAGCCCGAGAGCCGGCGACGATGGGTGGCGATGGCACGCGACGCCGGTCTCCCTGCCGTCGCCGTCCACTTCGACACGCCGGCCGCCGAGTGCCGCGCCCGCAACAAACGGCGCACCCGCCCGGTCCCGGCCAAGGTCCTCACCGGCCAGATCGAGAGATACGCCGAGCAGGCCCCGGCCCTCGCCGCCGACGGCTTCGACGGCGTCCTGGTCGCATCGGACTCGATCCGGCCCGTCACCAGGACGACGGCCGGAGCGGCAGCGGCCGCCGAGGCGCAGCGATCCGACCCGGTGCGGCTCGCCTTCGGTCTGCAGGTGTCGTCGTTCGAGTTCGACGGCCATCCCGGCACCACGCCGGACCGGCTCCGTGAGATCGCCGTGGCCGCAGAGGAAGCAGGCTTCACCTCGCTTTGGGTGATGGACCACTTCATCCAGATCCCCCAGGTGGGGCGGGAGTGGAACGACATGCTCGAGGCCTACACGACGCTCGCCTACCTCGCCGGGGTCACGTCGACGATCCGGCTCGGCACACTCGTGACCGGCATCGGCTACCGCAACCCGGCGCTGCTCGGCAAGATGGTCGCCACCCTCGATGTGCTGTCGGGGGGTCGGATGAACTGTGGGCTCGGTGCCGGCTGGTTCGAGCGCGAGACCGTCGCCTACGGCTGGGAGATGGAGCCCGCCGGTCGGCGCCTCGATCGGCTGGAGGACACGCTGCAGATGTTGCCGTTGTTGTGGGGACCGGGAGCACCGTCGTTCGAGGGGAAGGTGTTCTCCGT
>CAYFYC010000099.1:0-6919 GCA_964347305.1 uncultured Acidimicrobiaceae bacterium
CGGCATAGAGCACACCGTTCTTCCCGACGCCGAAGTCGACGAAGGCGGCCTCCATGCCGGGCAGCACGTTGCGCACCTTGCCCATGTACACGTTGCCCACCAGCGACTGCTTGTCCGATCGAGCCACGTAGTGCTCCACCAGGAGCGGGCCCTCCATCACGACGAGCTGGGTCTGGTGCTCGGTGGAGCGCACGAGCATCTGACGTCGGGCGGTGTCGGGCGGTGCGACGACCTCCGGATGCGGACGGCTCTGCCGGCGCTGGTTGCTGCTGCGCGACCGCTGTCCGTTCTGGGTGCGGCCGGTCTGGGCTCGGCCGCCGCCCTGGGCTCGGCCGCCGCCGTTCTGACGACCGCTCGGCTTGGTCTGCTCGCTCTTCTTGGAACGAGACGTGGTCTGGGATCGACCCGAGCTCTTCTTCTTCGACTGCTGCCGGCGCTTCGTGGCGGTGGAACCGCCCTCGCTCTTGGTCTCAGCCGGCTCGGGGACCGTGAATCGGCGCACCGTGACGGTCTGACCGTCGACCTCGCGCACCGATCGCTTCTCGACCGCATCGCCCCTGCGCAAGACGCGTGGGGTCCGCTTGCGGAACCTGCTCATGAAATCTCTCCTTGCGCCGCCAGGCGCGTTTGTTCGAATCGGGGCGGATCGCCCGTGTGCGCGGCCTGCCGAGCAACGAGAACAGAGGTGTCGGCTCGACGTCGGGGGAACGGCGGACCATCACGGAGAAGATGATGAGCACCATCGACGACGTGAACATGTCCTGCATCAAGCTCCTCGAGCTCGGGGCGTTCCCGGAAAGAGGGCGCCGCGCTGGGCGACCCGACGAGACCGCAGCGTAGCACGGGCTCAGGGTGACCCGGCTCAATGCCGGGCCCGCCCACGGGACCACCATGTGGCATCCGCCTGTGTCTTCCTTCGGCAACGGGCCCAGCGTCCCTGAGGCGCTCATGGGGTGGTCCCAGCTGGTGCTAGGGTCGCTACTCATGCACCGAAGGGCGGAACAGGGCTGGATCGAGGTCATCTGCGGCCCGATGTTCTCGGGGAAGAGCGAGGAGCTCATCCGCCGTGTGACCCGGTACCACCTGGCCCGTGTTCCGACTCAGACATTCAAACCGGCGCTCGACACGCGGTATTCCGTCGGTGAGGTCGTCTCGCACTCACGGCTCTCCACGGCCGCCGAGCCCGTCCCCAATGCCGATGCATTGCTGAAGTCCGTTGCCGATCGCACTGTCGTCGTGGGGATCGACGAGGGGCAGTTCTTCGACGACGACCTCGTCGACGTCACGACACTGCTCGCACGTGCCGGGAAGCGGGTCATCGTCGCCGGTCTCGACCTCGACTATCTCGGCCGGCCGTTCGAGCCGATCCCGTCGCTCATGCTCAAGGCCGAGTACGTCACGAAGAGCCTGGCGGTGTGCCACAAATGCGGTGGGCCCGGGCTCTTCACGCAACGCGTCGTGGACTCCGACGAGCTGGTCGTGCTCGGTGCGAACGACGCCTACGAAGCCCGATGCCGCCGGTGCTTCGACCCGACCGAGGCGCAGCAGACGACACTCGACGTCAGCGCCTAGTCACCGCCCCCGCCCGCTCACCCGGCATCGTGGATCGGCGCATCCAGATGGAATGAGTCATGCCCAGCGCGACCGACATGGCGACGATGGCCGATCCGCCGGCGCTGAGGAAGGGCAGCGGCAGGCCGGTCACAGGCATGAGCCCCATCGTCATCCCGATGTTCACGAAGATGTGGAACATCAGCAGCGCCGCCACGCCGACAGCGACGAGCTGAGCGAAGCGGTCACGACCGACGAAGGCCGCTGCGAGCACCCTCCACAGGATGACGGCGTAGAGACCGATCACGATCGACCCGCCGACGAACCCGAGTTGCTCGGCGACGGCGGTGAAGATGAAGTCGGTCGACTGCACCGGAACGAAGCTGAGATTGGTCTGCGTTCCGCCGAAGAGACCCTTTCCGAAGAAGCCCCCCGAGCCGATGGCGATCTCGGACTGGGCCTGGTTGTACCCGGCCGTCGTGCGCAGGTCGCCGCTCTGATCGAGCAGCGCCGAGAGCCGCTCCAGCTGATAGTCCTCGAGCACATCTGCCTGGAAGACGACGACGGTGAAGATGACCGCAGTCACCCCGAGGAAGGCCAGCTGCCGCCACGACGCACCGCCGGCGAAGATCGCGGCCAGCACCAGGAAGGCGAGCACGAGCATGGTTCCCAGGTCGGGCTGCTTGAAGATGAGGAATGCGGGTATTCCCACGAGCACGACGGCGCGTACCAGGTGGTACCACCTGACGACGCCGTCCCTCGCCTGGGCGAGCATGGCCGCCAGGGCGAGGATCACCGCGACCTTGGCGAACTCCGAGGGCTGGACCTGGAAGTCGCCGATCCGGATCCAGCGGTTGGTGTTCTCGACCGTCGAGACGAACAGCGCCAGCACCAGCGACGCCAGCGACAGGCCATAGACGAAGGGTGTGAGCGTCTTCAGTGTGCGGGGCGACACGAGTGATGTGACGAGAAACGCGATCAGGCCGACCACCACGAAGACGACGTGACGGCGAACCAAGCTCGTCGGATCCTCACCGACCGCCTCCAAACGGGCACGAGAGGCGGTGTACACCATGATGATGCCGAGACCCATGAGGATCAGCAGGGGCACGAGGAGGAACAGGTCGGGTCTGAGCGGTCGCTCCCGCTGCAGAATGCCGGGGCTGTCGACGGGGCGCGTGATGACGGCCATCAGCGCTCCGAATCCTCACCGAGGCGGATGTCGGTGATGCCCTCCGGACCGTTGAGCAGGTACTGGAGGATCTGCTTCGCTATCGGCGCTGCGATCTGACCTCCGGAGCCGCCCCGCTCGACGATGATCACGACCACGTATTCGGGGTCGTTGATGGGTGCGGCGCCGACGAACACCGCAGTGGTCACGGAAGGGATCCGGTTGCCCTCGTCGTCGACCGTCGCCTTGATCACCTCGGCGGTGCCGGTCTTGCCGCCGACGAGGTTGCGCCGCTCACCGAAGTCGGCGAACGCCGAGAACCCGGTGCCCTCGCGTTCGTTGATGACCTGCTGCAGATCCCGTCTGAGGAGCCGAACGGTGGCCGGGTCGATGTCGACCTCGTTGGCGGCAGTGGGCGCCGTCTCGTTGCGGTTGCCTTCGGCGTCGGCGATGGCGGCCACCACGAACGGCTCCCACACCGTGCCGCCGTTGATCATCGCGGCGTAGGCGGTGGCGAGCTGCACGGGTGTGGTGAGGGTCGAGCCCTGACCGATCGCCACCTGCAGCAGGTCACCACCGAGCCACGGGCTGGCGAGCTCGAGACGAGCGGGATCGAGACGTGCCGGCGAGTTGTCTGCCCAGTCCTCGAAGAGATCACGATCCGGCACCAGGCCGGCCTGCTCGAAGGGGAGGTCGATGCCGGTGGGCCGGCCGAACCCGAGGCGCCTCGCCCAGTCCTGCAGGATGTTCTCGCGCTCGGTCTCCTTGTTGTCGTTCCAGATCGACAGCGCCAGCTCCCAGAAGTACACGTTGCAGGACCTGACCAGGGCGCGATGGATGTCCTGGAGACCGTCGTCGCTGGGGAACCGCCAGTTGCGCCAGATCTGCTGGGAGGCATCGGCGAAGCCGGCTTCGAGCTGCGGCGTGCAGAGGATCTCCTCTTCCACCGAGTCGACCGACGGCGGTGAGATCCCCTCCTCGTAGGCGGTGACGTACGTGACGGTCTTGAAGGTCGACGCAGGGGCGTACTGGCCCTGGATGGCGAAGTTGTTGAACACGCCGTCCGGCAGCGCGTCCAGCTCTGCCTGACTCACACCGCCGACGAAGATGTTCGGATCGAATGCGGGCACCGAGTCCATGGCGAGGACGGCGCCGGTCTTGGCGTTCAGGACGACGCCGACGGAACGCACCGGGCATCCCCGATCGTCGTCGCCGGGCTCGCATCCCTCCGGGTCGTAGGTCTCACGCGCGATGTCGAGTCCATCGATCAGTGCGTTGCGCAACACCTGCTGCAGGTCGAGGTCGATGGTGAGGAACACGGTGCCGCCTGCCTGGCTGGGCACCTCGCCGACGAGGTCGTTGATGACCGTGCCATCGGCGCGCACCAGGTACTTCACCGTTCCGCGCTCGCCCCGCAACACATCGTCGTACTGACGCTCCACCCCTGCCTTGCCGACGACGTCGGTGCCCCGGATGTCCGGGTTCTCGAGGTCGGTGTCGTTGGGCCGCCCGATGTACCCGAGGATGTGGGGCAGCAGATCTCCGTTCTGATAGAAGCGCACCGGCTGTGGCAACACGCTCACGCCGGGGAATTCCTCTTCGCGCTCCCAGAGGAACGCCGCCTGCTCCGTCGTCAACTGCTCGAGCAACGTCAGACGGTCGCCGCGGCGCCGCGCCTTGTCGACCATCTCCTCGACTTCGACGACAGGGAGTCCGGCGAACGTGGCGATGCGTTGGATCAGCTCGGCGTCGTCCTCCGGCAGCAGCCCACCTTCGAGCACTGCGGCCAACGCCGTTCCGGAACCGGCGAGGAGCTGCCCGTTCGCATCACGAATGTCGCCGCGAGGGGCGGGAAGCTCGACGAAGCGCACCAGGTTGTTGGCGGCACGCTCCTCGTAGACGGCGACGTTGGTGACCTGCATCTGCCACATCTGGAGCACGAGGGTGACGAGCATCGCGAGGAACAGGACGCCGAGGATGGCGATCCGCCATGCCATCGTCCTCGGCTCGGTCGCGGGGCCGGGTACGGCAGTCATCGCGGCGTCCAGGCCAATCCGGGACGGCGGCGGTCTGTCATGAGTCGTCGGATACCGGGGAGCAACACTGCGGCGATCACCATGTTGTAGAGGCCGGGGAGCAGAATCCGCCTGGCCACACCGATGTCGGTCAGGAATCTCTCGCCGAAGAGGGTACCCGTGATGGCGAACAAGGTCTGACCGCCGATCGTCAACAACGCCACGCCCGCCGCGACCACGAAGATGCCGTCGCGGGACCGATCGCGCAGCCGCAGCGTCGCATAGGCGACGATGGTCTCCGACATCGCCCACAACCCCAACACCGACGAGCCGAGCGTGTCGAGGAACACGCCTGCCGTGAACCCGATGAGGATCGCAGGCTCGTCGTCGAGATAGCGGGCCAGGCCGATGACGACGAGCGTCACGAGATTGGGCGACGCACCGAACAACTGGAGCGAGCCCGGTCCCAGCGTCGTCGTCTGGATCGCAACCGTGGTCACGACGACGAGAAGAGCGAGGCCGATGGCGCGTGCGTTCATCCGCCTCCTCCATTTGCCGACTCTCCCGGCTCATCGAAGTCGATCTGGTCGAGGGGCGAATAGCCGACGATGACCTGCACGAAGTCGAGCTGATTGAACCGCACGAGGGCCTCGATGCTCGTCGTGAGCTGGAACCCGGCTTCGGATTCGGCTGCGTCGATGACCACGCCGACCGGGATGTTGGGAGGGAACCGCGTCCCGGCGGTCGCAACGAGCTGCCCCTCGGCGACGGGCTGCGAGGCGTTGAAGATGCGCAGTCGCGGAGGACGATCACCCTGACCGTCGACGACTCCGATCTCGCCGGTGGCCAGGTTCCGCACCAGCACGCCGGAGTTGGGGTCGGTGATGAGCCTGACGCGGGCGCTGTTGGCCGCCACGAGATCGACTCGACCGACGAGGCCGTCCTCGTCTCGCACCGCATGACCGACGAGCACGCCGTCGCTCGTTCCCTTGTCGATCCAGCGGACGAAGTCGAAGTCGCTGGATCCGGACGACACGATCCGCGCCGTGACGGTGGCGAGATCCGCGGTTCGTTCGTCCTCGAGATCCACGACCGCCAGGAGCTCCTCGTATTGACGCTCCACGAGGATCGACTCGAGCTCGCGCTGACGCAGTTCCTGCACCTCGGCACGCAGTTCTGCGTTCTCCTCGCGCAGGCGGCCGATCTCCGAGAACGAGTCGAGGAACGAGACGACGGGACCCGTGATCGCGTCGACACCCTGTTGCAGCGGCGAGAACAGAGCCTGTGCTCCTTCGCGCAGCGTGTCGCCGACGCCGCGGCCCTCGGTGCGGACATCGAAGGTGGCGACGACGAAAGACAGCACGAGCAACACGATCATCAAGATCGTCGACCGCTCGAAGCGTCGGAAACCGAACATGCAGCCCTCCGGGCTCGGTCGTTCAGGCCCGGCCGCTGGACGACAGGACCACGTGCAGGATCTCGAACTCCTCGAGACACGCACCCGATCCCAACACCACCGACTGGAGCGGACGGTCGGCCGTCACGATCGGCATGCCCGTCTCCGTGGCCAGCCGCTGATCGAGACCCTTGAGCAGCGCGCCACCACCTGTCAGCACGATGCCGCGCTCCATGATGTCGGCGGCCAGCTCCGGCGGCGTCTTGTCGAGCGTCAGCTTGACGGCATCGACGATCGCCTGCACCGGCTCCTCGATGGCTTCGCGCACGTCCGGGCTCGTGAGCACGATCGTCTTCGGCAGACCCGTCACGAGGTCACGACCACGGACCTCGGCCGCGGGCTCCTCGGGGTACGGCCATGCCGAGCCGATCGCCATCTTCACCTGCTCGGCGGTGCGCTCACCGAGCATGAGGTTGTACTCCTTCTTGACCCAGTTGATGATCGCCTCGTCCAGTTCGTCCCCACCGATGCGGATGGACTTCGACACGACGATGCCGCCCAGCGAGATCACGGCGACCTCGGTCGTTCCACCACCCATGTCGATGACCATCGACCCGGACGGCTCGTGGACGGGCAGGCCGACACCGAAGCTCACGCCGATGGCGACAAGGTGCGTGACGAGTTCCGCGAGCATCGTGCAGCTCCGCAACGGCGAGGATTCCAATCGGACATCGGCCGGCGTGACCGGGCACTTGAGGCGGGGCAGCGCGTCGCTTCCGGCAATGG
>CAYFYC010000100.1:0-6664 GCA_964347305.1 uncultured Acidimicrobiaceae bacterium
ACGACCCGCATGTCGTGCTCGACGAGGATCATCCCGATGCCGAGCTCACGCTTGATGTCGACGATGGCCCGCGCCATGTCCTCGGTCTCCTCGTTGTTCATGCCGGCGGCGGGCTCGTCGAGGAGCAGCAGCTTGGGCTCCATCGCCAGGGCCCGACCCAGCTCGATCCGCTTCTGGACGCCGTACGGGAGCATGGCCACGTAGCTCTTGCGATGCGGCTCGAGCTCGAGGAACTGGATGATCGCCTCGACGACCTCTCGGTTCTCGGCCTCGAGTCGGCTGGTTCGACCAAGCCACGCCATGGCGGACAGCGGGCCGTAGTTCAGGTAGTTGTGGCGCCCCAACATGAGGTTGTCGAGCACCGTGAGGTTCGGGAACAGCTCGATGTTCTGGAAGGTCCGCGCCATGCCCATGTCGGCGATGCGGTTGGGCTTCGTTCCGAGAATCTGCTGACCGAGGAATTGGATCGACCCCTGTTGCGGGTGATACACCCCGGACAGACAGTTGAAGATCGAGGTCTTCCCTGCCCCGTTGGGCCCGATGATGGCGAACAGCTCGTGGTTCGACACGGTGAACGACACACCGTCGACGGCCTTCACGCCGGCAAAGCTGAGATGGATGTCCTCCACCTCGAGCAATGTCCCTTCGCCGTCCCAGCCGGCGTGGACCAGCGCCTCGTTGAGGAGCCGCACCCTCATGACAGCCACCGCTTCTTGCGCCGGTAGTGCTTGACGTTGCGGAACGACATGGCGTGCTCCCCCTCCTCGCCGATACCGAGGTAGAACTCGCGCACGTCTTCATCGGCCAGCAGCTCGGCGGCCGGCTTGTCCATCACGATCTTGCCGGTCTCCATGACGTAGCCGTGGGTCGCAATGGACAGCGCCATCATCGCGTTCTGCTCGACGAGCAGAACGGAGGTTCCCTGCTGGTTGATCTCGACGATGAGATCCCTGATCTGCTGAACGAGCATCGGAGCCAGACCCAGGCTCGGCTCATCGAGTAACAGGTAGCGGGGATCAGACATGAGCGCCCGGCCGATGGCGAGCATGGTCTGCTCGCCGCCCGAGAGGTATCCCGCCGTGGACCTGCGGCGCTGCTCCAGCACCGGGAAGAGCCCGTAGACCCGTTCCAGATTGGCGGCAGCCTTGCGCCGGTTGGTGTGGGCGCCGAGCATGAGGTTCTCCTCGACCTCGAGCTCACCGAGGATCCGGCGCCCCTCGAGCACCTGGGTGATGCCCAGCTCCACGATCTTCTCCGGCGACAGCTCGTGGATCTCATCGCCGTCGAGTGTGACCCGACCCTTCGTCACGACACCATCGTGCACGTCGAGCAGTCCAGAGATGGCACGGAGGAGCGTCGTCTTGCCTGCGCCGTTGGCTCCGAGGAGTGCCACGATCGAACCCTCCGGCACCTCCAGCGAGACACCACGAGAAACGAGGATGACGTCCTTGTAGACGACCTCGAGGTTCGTGACCGCCAGCACCGTCGCTCCTCCTTTGCAGGCGCTGCAGTGTGGATGGTGAAGGTACCAGGAAGGCCTGCGCCGTGCCCGGGTATCAGGCGGGGCTGCGAATCCCCACGATCCGGAACCGCGAGGCGACGAACGCAGGGTCGGTGAGCGACGCGTTGCCCGCCGGATTGGCGCCGGTCGCGTGGAAGTCGGAGTAGGCCGCCGACTGGTTCACGAACAGCCCACCGGTGAGGTTGAACGAGACCGACACGCCTGCGTCGACGGCTGCGTCGGCGGCATCGACGAGCACCGACTCGTCCGTGGAGTAGACCAGCCAGGTCAGGGCGCCTCGCTCGAGTGCCGAACGCCGGGCCAGGTCGATGCTGTGCGCCGTCGACTCGGTTGCGATCACGAAGATCACCGGACCGAACATCTCGGTCATGTAGGCGTCGGTCTCGTCGGCATCCACCGCCACGACGACGGGTGTGCGCATCACGGCGTCCTCGAACACCTCGTTGTACACGTTGCGCGAAGGGAGCACGACGTCGCCGAGCCGGGCCGCCGCCTCGATGCGCTCCAACGTCGCCGGCGACTTGATGCCACCGAGCACGTCGCCGGCTCGCTGGTCGTCGGCGAGCAGGCCGTCGATGGCGCCTGCCAGACCCGCGGCGACATCGTGGAACTCCACCGTGTCCTCCCCCACCCGGATGCCCTCACGGGGGACGTAGACGTTCTGCGGGGTGGTGCACATCTGACCCGAGTACATCGACATGGACACCGAGAGATTGCGGAACACGCCGCGGAGGTCGTCCGTCGAGTCGATGACCACCGAGTTGACACCCGACTTCTCGGTGAACACCTGCTTGCCGGGCAGGTTCGTCTCGAGCCACACACCGAATGCCGAGCCACCCGTGTAGTCGACGATCTGCACCTCGGTTCGTGTCACCAACTCCTTGGCCACCGGTGCGTCCGGCGTGTCGACCAGCAACGTCACGAGGTTCGGATCGAAACCGGCCTCGTCGATCACGGCCCGTGCGGTCTCGACGAACAACGCCAGGGGCAGGATCGTCTCGGGGTGGGGCTTCACGATGACGGCGTTGGCGGTGGCGAGGCTGGCGAAGATGCCCGGGTAGCCGTTCCACGTCGGGAAGGTCGAGACACCGATCGTGGCCGCCACGCCACGGGGACGGAGCCGCCAGGTCTTGTCGACGACCAGCGGATCCCGCTTGCCCTGGGGCTTCTCCCACCGCATCGCTCTCGGGAGTCGCGTCATCTCGCGGTGGGCGTAGGCGACCGCTTCGAGCCCCCGATCCAGCGCATGGGGGCCCCCGGCCTGGAACGCCATCAGGAACGACTGGCCCGTCGTCTGCATGACGGCGTACGCCATCTCGAAGCTCGCCGCCGAGAGGCGATCGAGGATCTCGAGACAGACCCCGGCCCGCGTGTCGGGCCCCACCGCCGCCCATTCGGCGATGGCCTCGCTCGCCGCGGCCACGAGCTCGTCGACGCTCGACGCCGGGTAGGTGATGCCGAACCTCGTTCCGTACGGGGACGTCTCGGCGACCTGCATGTGCCCCGACGACGGCTGATCGAGCTCGAACGGCTTGCCGAGGCGGTCCAGGAACGCCGCCTCACCCGCGGCGGGAGCATCGTCTCCGTACGCCCGCGGGCTCTCCGGATACGGGCTCCAGTACACACGCGAGGCGATCGTCTCGACCGCCTTCTCGAGCGTGCCCTTGTGCTCGTCCCAGAACGCTCCACCCACCGCAGCCTCCTCGTCGTCCATCTGTCGTCGGCAGCCCGCCGATGCCCGTCTCGGTAGCATCGCTCGACCGTTGGGATCCAGCCTAGGAAGTGACGATGGGTGAACAAGGCGCGGCTCTTCCGGTCGACGCCATCGTCGCCGTCGTCGGTGCCGGGACCATGGGTCGAGGCATCGCCGCCGTCGCCGCACGGGCCGGTCACGACGTGTTGCTGAGCGACGCGACACCGGGCACCGCGACCGAGGCACTCGCCGACGTGGAGCGTCGTCTGGCACGAGATGTGGAACGACGGCGACTCGACGCCGGGGAGGCGACGCAGATCGCGAGGCGGATCGGCGTCGCCGCGTCGCTCGAGGATCTGCGCGACGCCGACCTCGTGATCGAGGCGATCGTCGAGGAGATGCCGGTCAAGCAAGACGTCTTCGGGCGACTCGATGCCATCGTCGGGAGGGAAACCGTCTTCGCGTCGAACACGTCGTCGCTGTCGGTGACCGAGATGGCGAAGGCCACGTCGCGAGCGGACCGGTTCGCCGGGCTCCACTTCTTCAACCCCGCCCAACGCATGCCCCTCGTCGAGGTGGTCCGAACCGCCGTCACGAGCCCGGCGACCGTGGCGGCGCTCACGGCGACGGCGCGCCGATGGGGCAAGACGCCTGTCCTGTGCACCGACACACCGGGGTTCATCGTGAATCGCGTGGCGCGACCGTTCTACCTGGAGGCCCTGGCGGTGCTCGAGCGCGAAGAGGTCGACCCGGCTCGGCTCGACGCGGTGTTTCGCGGGGCCGGGTTTCCGATGGGTCCGTGCGAGCTGCTCGATCTGATCGGGCTCGATGTGAATCTCGCCGTGTCCGAGTCGGTCTACGAGGCGCTCGGGAAAGAGCCACGGATCAGGCCCTCGCCGCTGCAGCGGCGTCTCGTCGCCGAAGGGCGTCTCGGCCGCAAGACCGGTCGCGGGTTCTACGCCTACCCGGAAGGTCGTCCCGACGTGAAACCTCATCCTCCCGGGCGCTTCACCGACCTGGCGGTCGTCGGCGATCCGGGACACGGCGCCGGCCTCGTCGCTCGACTCGAGGCGACCCAGGAGCTGGACCGCGCACTCGCCGGCGACGGCGACGGCCTGATGGTGGACGGCCGGCTCATCGAACCTGCCCCGGGGTCAGGGCGCACCGCAGCGACGTTCGACGTCGTCGCCGACTGGTCACGGACCGACACGGTGGCCGCCTCCGGGGACGACGGAGCCATCGACGCGTTCGCCGCCGTCTGCGCGACCGTCGGGATCCGGGTGATCCGCATGCCGCACACCGCCCGGGATCTGGTGCTACGCACGGTTGCCATGCTCACGACCATGGCCACCGAAGCGACGCAAGCCGGTGTCGCCGAGCCCGCCGACATCGACACGGCGATACGGCTCGGTGTCAACCATCCGCTCGGACCATTCGAGTGGCGGGATGTGCTCGGAGAGCCCGTGCTGGAGGACACGCTTCGCCGTCTCGCCGACGACCACGACACCGAGCGCTACAGACCGGTGGGCGCGTGAACGAGCGGCCGGCGCTCGCCGACCTCGTGAGGGACCCGGTCTCGTTCCTCGATGACGAGGACCCCGCCGTGCGCAGGCTCGCCGTCGCCGCCCTCGCCGACCGCATCGACGACTCGACCGGTCCGCTCGTCGTGGATCGGCTCGTCGCCGACCCCGACGTCGCCGTGCGCGCCGAGGCTGCCGAGGCGCTCGGAAACTGGCCCGGCGGCATCGACGCCCTCCTCGAGGCTCGCTGCGACGATCCGAGAGTCGTGGAAGCCGCGGTGACGGCCCTCGCCCGACTCGGGCACACACCGGTGGTTCCGTGGCTGATCGAGCAGGCGTCCACCGGCGAGGATGCCCTCGTGCGCGAGGCGTCGGTCGCTGCACTGGGCGAGATCGGCGACGAACGCGCCGTGCCGGTGCTCATCGAGCTCGCCGCCTCCGGCCCACCTCAAGTGCGCCGACGTGCCGTGGTGGCATTGACGGTCTTCGACGGCGACCACGTGGAGGAGGCGATTCGACGAGCCGCCACGGACAGGAATCCGATGGTTCGCGAAGCGGCCGAGATGGTCGTGGGCAGACCCGACGAATGGGAGCGGCTCGAGCTCCGTCCCCCACCGGCGTCCGACGCCTAGCGACGGCCGTCTACCCGGGGTCGTCGGAGCGTTCGTGGGCGTGGGCGATGTCCTCACGGACCCACATCGCTCCACCGGGCCAGTGTTCCTTCTTCCAGATGGGGGCCCGGTGCTTCAACTCGTCGATCAGGTGGCGGGCTGCGGGGAAGGCGTCTGTCCGATGCGCCGATGAGACGGCGACGGCGACACTGATCTCCGTCAGACCGAGCTCACCCACCCGATGCACCGCCGCCACGCGGCGAAGCGGCCAGCGGGCTCTCGCCTCGGCGACGATCTCGGCGATCTTCTCCTCGACAACGCCCTCGTAGGCCTCGTACTCGAGGTGGGTGACGTCGTGTGTGGCGGGCTCGTCGCCACGAGCGGGTGAGTGATCGCGCACGGTGCCCAGAAACAGGACGGTCGCACCGGCGCCGGGATCGGCGACGAACGCGACCAACTCCGCCGCATCGATCGGCGCCGGGCCGACGGCGACGAGGTCGGTACCGACCGCTTCCTCAGATGTCTCCGCTTCCTCTGATGTGTTCGCCATGGTTCGTCCTGATACGACGCCGGAGGTCATAGACTTTCGCCCGGTGGAAAACCCTACCCCCGATACCGCGTCGACCACGCCCGACGATCGTCGGACCGAAGACGTCGCGGACACCGACGCGGACACCGCCGCCCAGCCGATGGAGCTCGTCTTCGACGCCGCTCCGACTGCGGTCGAGGGAGACACGGGATGGCTGCCACCGCTCGCACCGGGCACGCCCGACACGAGCACGGTCGACGATGCCGCCGCATCTGGCCCCTTCGACACCCCGGTCGGCGTTGCGGAGAGCGGTCCGCCACCGGATCTCTATGACGCCGATGTCTACGACCCGATCCCCCGTTCCGTTCCGCCGAGTGAGAACCACCGAGCGACGGGACCCGGTCTCTGGCGGCTCATCGTCGCCGGAACCATCGGTGCTGCGCTCACGGTCGGCGTCCTCTTCCTGACCGGCGCCCTCGACACGGACGGTCGCGTCGACGACACCCGCACGAACGAACGCGAGATCATCACCATCGCGGGCGAAGGGACATCGCCAGTGGCGGTGGGAGCGAAGGTGACTCCTTCGATTGTCACGGTCGAGACCGGGTTCGACCAGCGCGGCCAGTTCGCCGCCTTCGGGTCGGGCTCGGGCGTGGTGCTGACGGCAGACGGCCTGATCGCCACGAATCACCACGTGATCGAAGATGCGACATCGGCGCGGGTCGTGTTCCAGGACGGCCGTATCTACGAAGCGCTCCTCGTCGGGTCCGATCCGGTCACCGACCTCGC
>CAYFYC010000101.1:0-6387 GCA_964347305.1 uncultured Acidimicrobiaceae bacterium
GCATGGCCCACCGCGGCCGGCTCAACGTGCTCGCCAACATCGTCGGCAAGAGCCTCGTCAAGATCTTCCGTGAGTTCGGCGGCGAATCCGAAGACCCGGACGACCCGTACCACTCGGGCGACGTGAAGTACCACCTCGGCGCCACGGGGATGCACAAGTCGGCGTATGGCGACACGGTGAACGTGTCGGTCGCCGCCAACCCGTCTCACCTCGAAGCGGTCGACCCGGTGCTCGAGGGCATCGTGCGCGCCAAGCAGGACGAGCTCGGGGAAGGTGCCGAGGATCTCGTGCTGCCGGTCCTCATCCATGGCGATGCCGCCTTCAGCGGCCAGGGCGTGGTCGCCGAGACCTTCAACCTGTCGGCATTGCCCGGCTACCACACCGGCGGCACGGTCCACGTGGTCATCAACAACCAGGTGGGATTCACGACGAACTCGCGAGAGTCGCGATCGACCCACTACGCCACCGACATGGCCAAGGCGATCCAGGCACCGATCTTCCACGTCAACGGCGACGACCCCGAGGCGGCGGTGCGGGTGGCCCGGATCGCGTTCGCCTTCCGGCAGGCCTTCCACAAGGACGTCGTCATCGACGTGATCGCCTATCGCAGGCTCGGGCACAACGAGGGAGACGAGCCCAGCTACACGCAGCCCAAGATGTACCGGATCATCGACAACCACCGCTCCGTGAGGAAGCTCTACATGGAGCGGCTCGTCACCAACGGCGACATGACGATCGAGGAAGGCGAGGCCGTCCTCGAGTCGTTCAAGGGCCTCATGGAGCAGGCGCTCGTGGAGACGGAGACGAGCGAGCCCGAACGCCCGGTCCGCCAGATGCTCGCTCCCGAGTCGCCCTTCGACACGAGGATCGCCGACGACCGGCTCCGCGAGCTCGAGGCCAAGCTGGCGCACCTCCCGGATGGGTTCACGGTGCATCCAAAACTCGTCAGGCTGCTCGAGCAGCGTCACACGCAGTTCCGCGACGACGGAATCATCGACTGGGGGCTGGCCGAAGCGCTCGCCATGGGCTCTCTGGCCCTCGAGGGCACCAGGGTCAGGCTGGCGGGAGAGGACTCGCAGCGTGGCACGTTCAGCCATCGCCATGCCGTGCTCGTCGACTACGAGACCGAGGCCGAGTACACGCCGCTCAAGATGCTGAATCCGGATCAGGCGCCCGTCGACATCTGGGACTCGCTGCTCAGCGAGTTCGCTGCGATGGGCTTCGAATACGGCTATTCCATCGCTGCGCCGAAGGCCCTCGTCATGTGGGAGGCGCAGTTCGGGGACTTCGTGAACGGTGCCCAGGTGATCATCGACCAGTTCTTGATGACGGCCTACGACAAGTGGGAGGAGCTGTGCAACCTGGTGCTCATGCTCCCCCACGGCTACGAGGGCCAGGGCCCCGAGCACTCGAGTGCACGCCTCGAGCGCTTCTTGCAGAACGCCGCCGAGCAGAACTGCCGGATCGCCGTGCCGAGCACACCGGCGCAGCTCTTCCACCTCCTGCGCAAGCAGGTCCACCATCCTGCGCCGCGACCGCTCATCGTGATGTCGCCCAAGTCCTTGCTGAGAACGAGACCGTCGTTCAGCGACATCACCGCCATCACGGAGCGGGGCTTCCAGCCGGTGATCGCCGACGCGCAAGTGACGTCCGGCGCCCGCCGGGTCCTCCTCTGCTCTGGCAAGATCTACTACGAGCTGGACGCCTACAGGCAGGAGCACGACGTCGACGACGTCGCCCTGATCCGGGTGGAGGGTCTCTACCCGTTCCCCGCAGACGACATCAACCGGATCCTCGCCCCGTACGGCGGCGCCGAGTTGGTCTGGGTCCAGGAAGAGCCGGCCAACATGGGAGCGTGGCGCTTCATGTCGCGGTATCTCTTCGTCGAGGCCGGCCGGTCGAGCCGTGGCATCTATCGCCGGGAGTCGGCGAGCCCCGCAACCGGCTCACCGAAAGCGCACGCCCGCGAGCAGGCCGCCATCATCGAGAAGGCGTTCCACGGCTGATCACCCGGGCCGCGTACTCCGTCGCCCGCTTTGCCGGCACGCCACCTCGTGACCGGCAGGCGATGGTCGGAACCGTGCGCGCCGCTTCGACCCGAACCTGGACCGAGCGATCCGCGAGGTCGACGACATAGGGGGAGGACTCGCCCGACACACCGGTCGGACGTGCCGCCCAACCGAGCCGTTCGAAGACCGCCACCTCGGCGGCCTGCGGTGCCCCCGGGTCGGCTCCCCACCAGCCCCGACAACGTTGCGCCAGGTCTGTGTGGTCACCCGAGCGATCGAAGATCCGTGCGATGTCGTCGACATCGAGCCATGCCCACATCCGACCGTCCGGCATCGTCATGGCGGTGGGGGCGAACCGATGGCCGCCGGTGTGGCTGACGCGATAGACGTCGACAGCCGGAAGGGTCCGTGCGAGGTCGCCCGACAGCCGGACGCCATCGGACCCACAGCAGATGTCGTGCGTGCCCTGCGTGCACACCAGCACGGACGGTCGCACCGCGGGCTCCTCGACGAGCGTCATCGCAGACGTCGCCCGTCGTGACGATGCGGCCTCCAGTGCCTCGGGTATCGCCGCCTCCGACTCGATCAGGTACGTGGAGCGCACGCCGAGCCCGGCGCGCCGTCGAAACACCGTCAGCCGGATCCGATCGTCGACGGGCAGGGAGGCGAGAAGCCGGGAGGCCACAGCGGCACCTCCGACCAGATCCATCATCCCGACGAGCCTCGGGTGATCGCGGATGGGCCGGGGCCACGGCCCCGGTACGTCGAGCAACAAGAGCTGATCGGCCCGGATGGCCGTGCCTGCCGGCGAAATCCGCTGGTCTCGTGTCCACGGGGCGCACCGGGGCGCTACGGCCGGGTCGGGTAGAGCGACCTCCCACTCAGGCATCGATCACCGAGCGAAACACGTCGTCGTACTCGACGGCTCTGGCATCCCAGGACCAGTCCGCCGTCATGCCGTTCTTCTGCATCGTTCGCCACACCGACGTCAGGCCTCGATATCGCATCGCCCGGCGCACCGCCTTGGCGAACTCCTCGGCGTTGAACCTTCGGAAGACGAAGCCGGTCCCGTTGGGCGGGTCCTCGTCGATGTCGACCACGGAGTCGGCGAGACCGCCGGTCGCGTTGACCAGGGGTGGCGCCCCGTAGCGCATGGCATACAGCTGCCCCAGGCCACTCGGCTCGAACTCGCTCGGCATGCAATAGACGTCGGCGCCGCCGTAGACGAGCCTGGCCAGCGTCTCGTCGTAGGGCAGGTGGGCGACGGCGTGCGGGTAGGTCTCCACCCATCCGTCGACCATGTCGTCCATCTCGCCGTTCCCGACGAGCACCAGACGCATCCCCTCCTCGATCAGCCCACCGATGTAGTACTGGATCAGCCCGAGGCCCTTCTGCATCGCCATCCTGCCGACGTTGCCGAGAATCAGGCCGTCATCGAGACCGGTTCGCTCCAGCAGCGCCGCCCGGTTGCCGGCACGGCGTGCCGGGGAGCGGTACGAGAAACGGGAGACGAGCGCCTCGTCCGTCGACGGATCCCAGGCGTCCTGGTCGATGCCGTTCATGATGCCGA
Source organism: uncultured Acidimicrobiaceae bacterium (assembly GCA_964347305.1). Classification (GTDB taxonomy): domain Bacteria; phylum Actinomycetota; class Acidimicrobiia; order Spongiisociales; family UBA5794; genus CAYFYC01. The sequence continues at coordinate 3,580 of CAYFYC010000101.1, forward strand.
CGATGCCCTTGGCCCGCAGCAGCGGAGCCAACCCGAAGGACGTGGCGTCCTGCTGGAGCTCGCTCCCGTGGGTCGGCGACACGGTGGTCACGACGGAAGAAGCAGCGATACCCCCTTTGAGGAAGTTCGCGCCGCCATGCCACTCCAGATCGGACGCCGGATCACGGCCGCCGTGGGAGAGGCCGAGCAGCGGCACGACGGCGGCGAGATCCGCCCCCATCTGGTGGGCGCCGTTGTGGATGGTGAGCACCGCAGGCGTGGCGCACACCGTTGCTGCAGGAGCGACGTGGGCATCGTGGAGGTGGAGCAGATCGAAGCCGGCGCCGAGGCCCGACAGCGCTTCGGAGAACCGCGCGTAGCGCCACCAGTTGTCGTCGTAACCGGTGCCGGGCACGGGCCCGTAGACGCCGGGCCGATCGAAGGCCGCATCGTCGCGGAACGCGACCACCGTCGGCCCGCTGTCGTCGAGGACCTCCCACTCCCGATCCGGCCCGGACAGACCGAGCGACCGATAGCCTGGAATGGCGATCGTGATGTCGTGGCCCATGGCCTGCAGCGCCTTCGTGAGGCCGGACACGGCGTGGGCGAGTCCGCCCGTGGAGATGTACGGGGTGAGCTCCGCGACACCGACGAGAATCCGCATGGACAGCAAGCGTAGACCCTCGGCGTCGGCCGAATCAGATCGGAAGGGTCAGGCGGCGGCGAAGGGGTCGGCGGCCACCTCTGTCTGAGCCCCGGCCGGGGCCTGCGAAGCGGATCCACCGTCCAGACGGTCCTGGATCAGCGAGATGACGAAAGCCCACTCGCGGAGCGTTCCGCACCTGCTGCACAACAGATCGCCGCTGTACTCGACAACGCCCTTCTGCTCGTGACATGCAGCACACATGGTGATCGCCCCTGTTCCCTCGCTCATCCATCGATGACGCTCGACCACTCTGTGTGGTCACATTCCTATCGGCAGGGTGTTCGGCAGACCTTGAACGATCTGCGCACCCAGGTGCGAGAATGCGTCCGTGCACGATCCATACTTCGAGGCCAACCGGCTCAACTGGAACGACCGGGCGAAGATCCACGCCCGCTCCCAGACCTATTCACTCGACCGGTTCATAGACGAGCCGGGCGCTCTGAGCGGTGTCGTGCGTCAGGACGCCGAGCGACTCGGTGACCTGACAGGACTGGACGTGGTGCATCTGCAGTGTCACATCGGAACGGACACCCTCTCCCTGGCACGGCTCGGTGCCGAGGTCACCGGTCTCGATCAATCCGATGTGTCGATCGAGGAGGCAGAGCGCCTCTTCGCCGCAACCGGCACGCCCGGTCGCTTCGTGGTCGCCAACGTGTACGACGCCGTGGCGGCGCTCGGTGAGACCTACGACCTCGTCTACACGGGGGTCGGCGCCATCAACTGGCTGCCGAGCATCGCTCGCTGGGGCGAGGTCGTCGCTGCGCTGCTGCGGCCGGGAGGGCGGATCTTCATTCGCGACGGTCACCCCATGGCCCACACGCTCGACGACGAGCGCGAGGACGGCATGCTGGTGATCAAGTACCCCTACTTCGAGCATGAGGAGCCGCTGAGCTGGGACGAGGCCGAGACATACACCGACGGCGACGCGTCAGGGATGCAGCACACGAGGATGTATGCGTGGGGTCACGCCATGTCCGAGACCGTGATGAGTCTGCTGGATGCCGGACTGATCCTCGAGGGCCTGTGGGAGCACCGTGAGCTCGAATGGGAATTCATGCCTCAGATGGAGCAGAGCGAGGACGGGCGCTACCTCCTTCCCGAGCATCAGCGCGAGCTCGTCCCGATGATGTTCTCGCTCTTGGCCCGCAAACCGGGATGAGCCGGTTCCGCTACGCCGCCGAGCTCCTCGATCGCTTCCCGACGATCCACGGCGGTGTGATCCATGCGACAGGAGTGGCGAACGGCGCTTCGTCGACTGCACTCGCCGACGCCTACAGGGCCGAGCAGCTGGCCGTGCTCCATGCGATCGGGGACACCCAGCTCTCCGAGCTGCCGTCGATCATCGCCTGGCGGCGCGCCTTCACCGCGTTCGGCGTCAAGCCGACGCAATACCGCAGCGCCGCCGAGGCGCTGCTCCGCAGACTGACCAAGGCCGGCGACATCCCTTCGATCAACGCACTGGTCGACCTGGGCAATCTGGTCGCCATCCGCCACCGCATGCCGGTTGCGGTCTTCGATCAATCAGAGGTCACCGGCGGTACGACGGTGCGCTTCGCCGATGGCTCGGAGCACTTCAGCGACCTCGGCTCCAGCGAGACGACGTCGCCCGAACCGGGCGAGGTCGTGTTCGTCGACGAGGCCGGCCTGGTGAGCGCCCGACGTTGGTGCTGGCGGCAGAGCCGCCAGAGCGCCGCCGACGAGACGACGACCGAGGTCCTGATCACCGTGGAGGGCCACCATGCGTCGGCGGGCGAAGACGTCGACGCCGCGCTGCGCGACCTCGTCGAGCTGCTCGACCACCACCAGCCCGATGCCGTGCTGCGCCGCGCTCACCTCTCCGCCGCGGATCCGGTGTTCGACTGACGGATCAGTCGTCGAGCGATCGATCGGCCAGCAGCATCGCAACGTCCATCACCTGGACGTCGTCGTCGGCACCCAGCTCCTTGACCCCGTCGTCCATCATCACAAAACAGAAGGGGCAGCCGGTGGCGACGATGTCGGCACCCGTGGCGATCGCCTCCTGGCTGCGCTCGATGTTGACCTTCTTGCCGGTCTGCTCCTCCATCCACATCCGGCCGCCACCCGCTCCACAGCAGAACGAGTTGGTGCCGTTGCGCAGCATC
>CAYFYC010000102.1:0-6184 GCA_964347305.1 uncultured Acidimicrobiaceae bacterium
CGTTGTCGCTGTTGATGTTCGCCGCCCAGATCTGGCCGGCACCGTCGACGGCGACACCTGTGGGTCCGGCGCCACCTGGCAACGGGACATTGCCGACGTAGGTGCCGTTGTTCAGGAGATGCCCGACGGTCGTCTGAGGCCCGATGAGCGAATGAGCGACCCAGACATCGTCGTTGCCATCGACGACACACCCCTGCGCAAATGAGTTTCCATGGGCAAAGGCGCCCAGGTGCGTTCCGTCCGGGGCGTACTTGTTGATGATGTTGCCGAACAGCTGGGTGTTCCAGACGTTGCCAAACGAATCGATGCACAGCCCGTAGCTGTCCGGGAAGCCTTGGCCCGACCAGTTGGTCAACGGTGCCGGCGGTCCAACGGATGGACCGGGCGGATCACCGTTGGGTCCGGTCAGCGGATTGACCGTGTCCCAGCGCAGCAACGGCCGGGCGGACCAGATGACACCGTTCGGATCGATCAGGCCGCCGTAGCCCCCAAATCCGACGGCGGCTTCCGAACGCATGATGGTCCCAGACAGCGGCACGTCGTATTTGCCACCCTTCACGAGGTCGAAGTTGCGCAAAGAGAATCCGCTCACCCAGACGTCGTTGTTGGCGTCGACGGAGATGTGGCGAGTTCCCTGCGAATTGACCTGCGTGTAGTGGACGATGCACTCGTCGTCGGCGGTCGCGACACCGCGGGTTCCGGTCGCATTCGCCCACGGCTTGATGTCACCGAGGCCCGTCGACGTGTCGATCACACCGTTCGTGTTGCGATCCTCGCACTGGCCGTTCTCCTCGAGACCGACGTGGACGATCGTTCCAAAGCCGTTCGACACGTTGTTGCGGTTGGCGACCCACACGCTTCCGTCGTTGTCGACCGTCGTGCGTGATGGATTGCCGATGGCCTGCGTCGCGGGCGACGTCCTGTATTCACCGAGGATCGTCCCCGTGTTGGTGTCGATCTTGACGACCGTGCCGCGTGCCGAGGCGGCGACCCAGATGAAGTCGAACGGTGTCGCCACGCTGTCCAGCTGGAGCTGGTCGGCGACGTCGTCGTGGTTGACGTTGACGAGGGTCCCGTCGTCGAAGTCTGCGTCGAGCGTGTACGTCGCGGAGAGACCCGTGAGATGGTTCGCCGAGGCTGCCGGCACGTCGGCGAGCTGTACGGCGATCAGGGTCAGCGCCGCGACGAATACCCAGACCAGGGTTCTTCGCCTCGATCTCGTATACGCATGTGCGGTCATGGGCACCTCCCATTCGGGCGACCGCCGAACCACGGGAGAGGCGCGGGCCCATCGGGCCTGTTTCCCGCGTTCAGACGGCCTGCGGTCTGTGGAGCGTGTCGAGAGCCTCGCTCTCGGTCGCCAACTGGACCCGCTACCCGACGTTATGGGTCGGTGGTTGTGGCCCACTGTCCCGGACCTGGACGCTCGCTGAACGTGCGCATACACTCGGATGAGTACCGGCCGAGGCGAGTGATGGCTGTCAAGTATGACGTCCTCGGACCCTTGTGTGTGCGAGGTGCGGGCGAGGTCAAGGTCACGCGACCGGCGCTGCGCCGACTCCTCTCGATACTCCTCCTCGATGCCGGCGCCGAGCTGTCGTGTGACGTGCTGATCGAGCGGGTCTGGAACGGTGACCCACCCTCGACCGCGAAGAATTCGTTGCAGGCTCACATCTCCGGGCTACGACGCCTCCTCGGCGCCGGTGCCATCGAGACGGCACGTCACGGATACCGTTTGAGGTCGTCGCCCGGTTGCCTCGACGCCGAGGTGTTCGTCGACCGCTTCTCGGACGTGGTGCGACAGGTCGATCGGGCCGAGTGGGCGGTGGCGATTCGTAGCTCGGACTCAGCGCTCGAACTGTGGCGGGGAAGACCCTACGAGGACATCGCCGATGAGTCGTTCGCGGTTCCCGAGGTCAGCCGTCTCGAGGAGGTGCACCAACAGCTGATGGAGCTGAGGGTGCGGGCGATGCTCGCTGCTGGTCGCAACGAGGAGGCGCTGCCCGACATCGAGCGTCTCGTGGGTCAGCAGCCATACCGGGAGCATCTGTGGGCGCTGTTGATGGTCGGCCGGTACCGCCTCGGCCTCCAACGGGGCGCATTGCAGGCCTTCGAGGACGCCGCCCATCGCCTCGACGAGGTGGGCCTGGTGCCGGGTCCTGCACTCGGCGAGCTCACTGCACGGATCGCAAAGCGTGAGAAGGCGCTGTCGAGCGGCCCACTTCCGCTCTGGTGAGCCTCTCGAGACTCCGACAAGTGTCGCCCGCACGAGAAGCGAACAGAGCGGATCGAAGCGAGATGAAGCTGCGACGCGACGGTGCCTTGCCCGTCGCTGCTATTCCCCCTGGCCCAGGGAGTAGGCCCGCTCTCCGTCGAAGGTGTAGAGATGCTCGGTCTTGATGACGTCGTAGCCGTCGCCTGAGAGCGCACCGAGCAGATCGAGCACGGCCGAGAACTCGGTGGAACCACCATCCGTGCGCACGAAGCGGCACCGCCAGTGGTCGGTGCAGAACGTCTCTGGCATGCCATCGGGGAACACCTTGACGCCGCGGTTCGTGATCATCTTCAGCGTCCAGCCTTCCTGGGCAGCCGCCTGCAGACCGTTGCCGAGGACGTCGGGGTCGCGGTCGTTCGCCGTCCAGTCGAGGAAGACGTCGACGCCCTGGAGCTGCTTGACCCGAGGCTGCTGTTGCTTGGCGGTGACGTGGATGCCGCCCGGCTTGTACTGGACCGGGGCAAGCGTGCGGGGGCGTTCGCCGAGTCGCTCGATGACGGCGTTCGTGAACTCCTGCGTCCCGACCTCGCGCCGGCTCAGGCCCTCGCGATAGATGTCGGCGGTGTGGATGCCGCTCTCGAGGGTGGCCAGCCATGCGTTCTTGATCGTCTCCGCGATCTCGGCCTCGCCGATGTGGACGAGGAGCTGTGTGGCAGCGAGCAGCAGACCCGAGGGGTTGGCGACGTCTTTGCCTGCGATGTCCGGTGCGGAGCCATGGACGGCCTCGAACATCGCCACCTCGTCGCCGATGTTCGCCGAGCCGGCGAGACCCACGGACCCGGAGACCTGCGAGGCGATGTCGGAGAGGATGTCGCCGTAGAGGTTCAGCGTGACGATGACATCGAAGGTCTCGGGCTGGGCGGCGAGCCGGGCGGCGCCGATGTCGATGATCTGGTGCTCGGACTCGAGATCGGGATACTCGGCGGCGACCTCCTCGAAGACCCGATGGAACAGCCCATCGGTGTGCTTCATGATGTTGTCCTTCGTCATACAGGTGACCTTGCGACGTCCGTACGCTCTGGCGTATTCGAACGCGTACCGAATGATGCGCTCCGAGCCGGGACGGGTCACGAGCTTGAGCACCTGGGCGACCTCTTCGGTCTGCTGATGCTCGATACCTGCGTACAGGTCCTCTTCGTTCTCACGGACCACGACGAGGTTGATCCCGGGATGGGTGGCTGCCACGAAGGGGGAGTAGGACTTCGACGGCCGCACGTTGGCGAACATGTTGAGCGTCTTGCGGATGGTGACGTTGAGGCTCTTGTAGCCGCCACCGAGCGGGGTCGTGATCGGAGCCTTGAGGAAGACCTTGTTGCGCCGGATCGTGTCCCAGGCCTCCGGTGCAATACCGGAGCTGTGGCCTTGCTCGTAGACCTTCTTGCCGATCTCGATGGTGTCGTATCGAAGGGGGGCGCCTGCGGCTTCGAGGATGCGCAGCGTGGCATCCATGATCTCGGGCCCGATGCCGTCGCCTCTGGCCACGGTGATGGGGACGGGCGGCTTCTGCCCGGAGGTCGCTACTCGAGGGGAGGGGTCGATCATTGCGGTTCCCATGTCAACTCCTGAATCGTCTCTTGCCCTCTCTCACTCTAGAAGACAACTACACGAATCGCAATTCAGGTAATTGCCAGCAGTGACTTGATCCGGACCGGGTCGGATGCAACAGACGGCGGGGTTCCCGTGCCCCGCCGTCTGTCGATCTCCGCAACGATGCGGTTGCATCGTCGCCTGGTCGTGTCCGGATCCGACATTCATCTGACGGCGGATGCTCCGCCGCACGGGTCGGCGAGGCGGGCTGTCAGATATCGTCGGCTGCCGGACACGGTTGGGTGATGACGGCACAGGAAGCGACAACAGGTGGCGGGCGCGAACCGAGTTCGCAGCGCTCTAGCGGCGATCCTCGCCTACTTCCGGCGCCGACTTCCCGCGACCGAGGCCGATGACGCCGTCGCCCCTCACACCGGGGACGCTCGTGACCTGGGAGACACCGACCCCCGGTTTCACGAGACCATATGCTGATTTCGGCACGGCGGTCGAGAACGACCTCGAGTTCTGGGTCGCCCGCGGCATGAGGGTCGATGTTGCGTCGTGCGAGCGGAGCGAGTCCACCGCAGCCGTTCTCTGCGCCACCACGATGACCGATCGTCTCTGGGGGCTCGTGTCGCCCGTCGACGCGTTGTGGGCGTTCACCGTCGTTGAAGGGACACTCACCGATCTGCGCTGGGCACCCAACAACGGACGTATCACTCTGAATGAGGCGGGGTTCGTCTCGTGGCTCGATCAGAACCACCCAGGTGACTCCGAGGTGGTCTTCCCGTTCAACGGGCGTCACACCGAAGAGTCCCTTGCCCTCTTCGACACGCGGCTCACGGAGTACCTCGCCACCCTGGACGCCTGAGTCAGCCCCTCCGCGACCACTCGACGTCGGACAGCTTCGACAGGGCGAGGAGCAGGGCCTGGGTGCCGTTGCGGCCTCCGCCCTGGGCCTGCAGAGCGACATAGAGCTGGTGCGCCAGCGCCAGACCGGGAACCGACAAGTGCATCGCCCTCGATTCGTCGAGGGCGATGCCCATGTCCTTGACGAAGTGGTCGACGAAGAAGCCCGGAGCGAAGTCGCCGTTGAGCATGCGCGGCCCGTAGTTGCTGAGCGACCACGAACCGGCCGCGCCGCCGGACACGGCGGCCATCGTCTTCTCGAGATCGAGCCCCGCCTCCTGGGCGTAGAGCAGCGCCTCGGCGACGCCGATCATCCCGGTTGCGATGAGGATCTGGTTCACCATCTTGGTGTGCTGGCCGGCGCCAGGACCCTCACAGTGGACGAGGCTCTTTCCCATGATCTCGAACAGGGGCCACACCCGCTCTACGTCCTCGTCGGCTCCGCCGATCATGATCGACAGCGTGGCGTTCTTCGCCCCCACGTCGCCGCCCGACACCGGCGCATCGACGGCCCCGACTCCCTTGGCTCGGGCCGCCTCGGCGATCTCGACCGCCAGCGACGGCTCGCTCGTCGTCATGTCGACGAGCACCGATCCCGGCGCCGCCCCGGCGAGCGCACCGTCGTCACCGAGGAACACCTCCCGCACATCGGCTGGAAAGCCGACGATGGCGATGGTCACGTCGCTGGCCGCAGCGACCTCCCGAGGTGTGTCGGCCCACGATGCACCGGCGTCGAGAAGGCCGGCGGCCTTCTTGCGCGTCCTCGAATACACCGTGAGGGGATGGCCTGCGGCGAGCAGGTGACCCGCCATCGAGGCGCCCATGACGCCTGTCCCGATGAACCCGACCCGTGTGTGCTCGCTGTCCGTCATGGCTGTACTCCATTGCTCTGGTTCGGTCGTCCAGCCTATTGATTGGCGGTCACGCACCGCACTGCGCCGTCACCGTAGGCAAAAAGACCCTTGCCAATTCGCCCGACCTGTCGTACGGTCGTCCCCGTCCGCCGGCCGTCGGACAGTTCTCTCTATGAACACGATCTACCCACGCGCGCGTAAGAATCGGCCGGCAGGACCGGCCCCTGCTGTCGCGTCCGGACCCATCCCCAAGGAAGTGGCGGAGACGCTGAGCCACCTCGCTCACCTCATCGACGAGTCGATCGCGCTTCGTGGTGAGGAGCTGACCATGCGCGAGTTCGCCGCACGACACATGGCCCTGGCGCCGCACGACGTCGCCTACGAGTGCCGCCGGCTCGACGGGATCGATGCCCCGCTCGTCGGGCTGGCGCTCGCCGATGCCATCGAGCGCTTCGAGCCCTCGGTGATCGTCGGAGGTGAGGTCGACGATGCGCCGGAGTGGCGGGCACTGAGCCGTGCCGCATCGAGCCGTCGCTACCCGACCAACCTCCACGCCGTGTTCCCGGCAGGAACCTTCACCAAGCACGCGCTGATCGTCGGCATCGTCAGCAACTGGACC
>CAYFYC010000103.1:0-6182 GCA_964347305.1 uncultured Acidimicrobiaceae bacterium
CGGTGGCGGCCCACTTCGCGATCATGGGCGTCACGATCATCACCGCCACGGGTGCCGATCCGATCGCAGATGGTGTGGTCGTCGTTCGTGACGGTCTCATCGCCGCCGTGGGCACGGCTTCTGAGATCTCCATTCCGGAGGACGCCGCGGTCATCGATGCTGCAGGTGGCTACGTCATGCCGGGCCTCATCGACACCCACACCCATCTCCTCAACGAGATCCGGCTTGACGGTGGGACACTCGATGGCCTGCGCGCCGGTCTCCATCTGGAAGGCCCGCTGGCAAAGGGGCTCACCACGTTTCGTGACGTCGGCTCACGATTCGGTGCCACAGAGAGCGTCGATGAGCTCCACTCGGCCCTCGACGCGCATGACGCGCCGGTACCGCGCATCGTGGTCGCAGGTCCGATCATCACGAAGACGGGCAGCGAGGCTCTGCGGATGTTCGCCGAGCAGACCGTGGCGGTCGACGGCCCCGACGACGCGGCGCGCGTGACTGCGGAGCTGATCGAGGCCGGAGTCGACCAGATCAAGATCCTGATCGACGACGATCTGGGCCGCCTGGGAACACCGACGCTGGCGGCAGACGAGGTCGCTGCGATCACCGAGGCCGCACACCGGCACGGGACATGGGTACTGGCGCATGTATCGAGTGTCGACGAAGCGTTGCTCGCACTCGAGAACGGTGTGGACGAACTGACGCACTGGCCGGGCAGAGAGCCACTCACGGACGAGCTCATCGCCGAGATCGTGACGAGAGGGGTGTCCGTGGGTGCCACGTTCTCGGTCATCCCGTCGCACGACGGAGACGTGCGAAGGCTGCTCGACGCGGGCGGCACGATCGTGCTGTCGAGCGACGCCCCCGGAGCCGAATCTGCGGTCGCGATCTGGCGGGAGCTGGAGCGGATGGTGCAGGCAGGGATGACGGCACACGAGGCCCTCCTCGCCGCAACCCGCGACGCCGCCGTCGTCGTCGGCCTGGGCGACCAGATCGGCACAATCGAAGCCGGCAAGGCGGCCGATCTCCTCATCCTCGGCAGGAATCCGCTCGACGACATCACCGCGCTCGGGGATGTTGCGGTCGTCATCAAGGACGGCGTCGTGGTGTCCCGCTGAGGGCGATCGCCACCTGCACATGACGAATACTCCCGAGAGGCGACGCCGATCTGCGACCGGGTATTTCGTCCCTATCCCGTCGGCGCCGTGAGTGGGACGATCGGGGGTGATGGACCAGAGGCCTGCACTGCGGCTCGAGGGGCTCACGAAGACGTTCGGCGACGTCGTTGCTGTCGACGACGTGACGCTGGAGGTTCCGAGGGGGGTCATCTTCGGGTACCTGGGGCCGAACGGTGCAGGCAAAACCACGACGATCCGCATGCTGCTCGGGCTCCTGAAACCGAGTGGGGGCACGGCCCACATGAATGGGTTCGATGCCTGGGCGGATCGTGAGAGGGCGCATCGATCGTTGGGATATCTCCCGGGGGACTTCGATGCCTATCCAGACCTGACGTCGGCGGAGTATCTCCGATACCTGGCGGACCTCCGCGGCAACGTCGCATGGTCCGAGGTGGAGAAGCTGGCGGAGCGACTCGATCTGCGGATGAACATCCGCTTCGGGACGCTCTCGCACGGCAACAAACAGAAGCTGGGGATCGTGCAGGCGTTCATGCATCGTCCAGAGCTGCTGATCTTGGACGAACCGACGTCGGGTCTGGACCCTCTCGTACAGCAGGAGTTCCTCACCATGGTGAGCGAAGCCCGGGCCGAGGGGCGAACCGTGTTCATGTCGAGCCACGTGCTCAGCGAGGTGGAGGCGGTCGCCGATCAGTTCGGGATGTTGAACGAAGGCAAGCTGTTGTTGGTCGACCGGGTGGCGGCCTTGCACGAACGGGCCCTACACACCATTGAAATCACGTTCGCCAGTCCGCCCCCGGTCGATCATCTGAGCGCTCTCGAAGGAGTCCGTGATCTGTTCGTCGACGGCGTCCACATGCGGCTCACCATCGAAGGCTCGACGGCCCAGCTGATGGAGTGGGCTGCGCCGTACGGCATCGAGAAGATCCGGAGCACCGAGCCCGACCTGGAGGACATGTTCCTCGAGATGTATGGAGACCACCCATGACGATGGTCGTGTTCCGCAAGACCACGCGGGATCTTCGCAAGGGGTTGATCGGGTGGTCGATCGGCATCGTCGGTCTCGTCGTGGTGATCGGTCTGATCTGGCCGACGATCCGGGACATGGACATGGCGGCGCTGCTCGATGCGTATCCGGAGCCGCTTCGCGAGCTGTTCAACATCGAGGCGTTCACCACAGGCGCCGGGTTCATGAACGCCGAGCTGTTCTCGATGATGATGCCGATCCTCTTCATGACGTACGGCATCGGGGTCGGGGCGAAGCTGCTCGCCCGTGAGGAAGAGAACGCCACGATGGACGTGCTGCTGTCGACGCCGCTCTCTCGCTCCGAGCTGCTGGTAGGCAAGGCGCTCGCGATGCTCGCCGGCCTGTTCGTGCTGGGTCTGGCGGTCTTCGTGTCCACGTGGGTGACCGGGGCGATCTTCTCCATGGACATCGGCGTCGGGTATGCACTCGGGGCTTCGCTGGCCATGGTGCTGATGGGCGCCGTCTTCGGTGGCCTCGCCTTTGCCGTTGCGGCCGTGGTGGGTCGCCGTGGTCGCGCCATCGCGGTGGCAGCCACCGCAGCCGTCGCCTCCTATGCGTTCTACATCGCGGCTGCGATCGTCGACGGGCTCGGCGACTTCGAGTGGCTCACGCCGTTCTATCACGCCGTCGGTGTCGGTCCTGCCGCCGATGCCTCCGCCGGCATCCCGCTGGGCTACCTGTGGCTGGCGATCGGCGCCGTCGTCTTCGTCGCCGCCACCCGCCCGGTGTTCCGCAGACGCGACATCGGAGTGTGACGCTCACCCGGCCAGTCGTCCGCGCCACTACCCCTGCGGAATCACGTGAACCGAGCCCGCGACCTTCGTTCCCGCGCCCGGCGCCGACTCCACCGTCAAGGTGCCACCCAGCGCATCGAGCCGGTCGGTCATGTTGGTGAGGCCCCGCCCCGTCGTCCGGGTTGTGGGGTCGAAACCGTCACCATTGTCGAACACTTTGAAGGCGAGTGTTCCGTTCCCGCCCTGCAGCGTCACGCGCACATCGTCCGCGTGCGAGTACTTGGAGGCATTCTGGATCGCCTCCAGGACACAGAAGTAAACCGCGGCCTCGACCTCCTGCGGATAGCGTCCTGGCAGGTCGGCATCGACGGAGACGGAGAGCGGCGCCTTGCGAGCCCGCGCCTTGAGTGCGGCCGGCAGCCCCTCGGCCTCGAGGAGTGGCGGGTAGATCCCGTGGGCGAGGTCACGTAGCGCTTCCACCCCGGCGTCGACGTCTGTCAGCACCTCGGTGAGGACCTCGGCGGCCCGCTCGGTGTCCCCCGCGGCAGCGAGACGTTGGGCGACCGCAGCCTTCATCTTCACGGCGACGAATTGCTGCTGGGCGCCGTCGTGCAGGTCGCGTTCGAGACGCCGTCGTTCGTCGTCCTGAGCGGCGACGAGCCGTTGGCGTGAGGCTCGGAGCTCGTCGATGAGCCGGGCGTTCCGCAACACGAGCCCGGCCTGGGAGGCGATGTCGTCGACGAGTTGTTGTGCACCTCCGGCCAGCACCTCGTTCGGCGGCATGGTCACCGACACCGCGCCGAGCAGCTCGCCGTCGTGCTCGACCGCTGCCGTGTGGTCGGCGCCGGGGATCGATATCGGGCCGCCGTCGATGGCGACGGGAGCGACCGACGTGTCCGGAGGCCACACGGCGGCGGGGCGCAGCCGGTCGTCCTGCGTGAGCCACACGACGGCTTCCCTCGCTCCCGTGCCCGACGCCAACAGGTCTGCGAGATGCGGCAGCACGTCGTTGGGAGCCACCGCGGTGCTCGACAGTGCCGAGAAGCGACTGAGCACCTCGTACGGGCTGGCTCTTTCGCCGTAGACGAGCCGATCCGCCCAGCTCCGCATGCGATCGCGAAGCGGTTGGATCGCCACCGCGACGACGACTGTCGCCGCGATGGACAGGGGCAGAGTCGCCTCGGTCTGGAATCCGACGATGAGCCCAACGGCGCCGACGAGGACTGCATAGACAACGGTGATGAAGACGGCGAGACCGGTGACGATCGCCGTCCGCCGGATGACGACGTCGACATCGAAGAGCCGGTGTCGACCGACTGCGATGCCGATGGTGGCGACCAGGACGACGCCCCCGGCGGTCAAGACAGCAAGTCCGACGGGCTCCGAGTCGCTGCCGCCCAGCGACATCGAGGTGAGGATGGCCGGCACGAAGGTGGCGGCGCCGAGCACGACCCACTTGAACTGATCGCGGGTGACCCCGCTGCTTGCCCGGAACCGGACGGCGAGACCGACGAGGGCGAGAACCGCAGCAATGGCGGACACGGTGGCGGCGAACCCGTAGAGACCGTCTTCAATTGAAGGCACTTCGCTCCCAGGCCTGAACGACCACAGCCCGCCGAAGAAGGTAAGGACGACGGCTGTGGCGGCGATGGCAACGGACCATCTCCAGCGGCGCCCCTCGGGCAGACGCCCATCCGGCAGGAGCAGGAGGCCGATGGTGAACAGAGCGATGAGGGGTGGGATCCCGACGGCCTCGGTCACCCCGCGGACGAGAGCAGCGGCGGTGCCGAGGTCGGCAGGGACCGCGCTGCCGCTGATGGCTACGGCGATCGAGTCGGCGTCATCTCGCAGGATCAGCGATGTGATGCCGATGCCGACGAGCCAGACCCCACCGCCGAAGCCGACTGCTCCCATGATCCAGACGATGGGGTTGCGCGGCTGCGCCTCGATGACGAGCCAGGCGACGATGGCGAAGGACAGCGAGAAGAGGGTGATGAAGCCGCCGAACGCCAGCCACCAGGCTCGCAACCCGGCGAGGGCGATCGTCACGGCGGAGCCGGTCACGGCGAGCACGATGCCGATCACGGCGCTCAGCCGAACGAGTCGGACGAGAGCACGGTTGCTCATGGCACCCATTGTCGGCTCGCGAACCCGGCAGCGTCCACCGTGCTGACCCGAGAATCTCCAGGGGTGGTAGCCCCACCAACCGATAGCCCCTCAACCGGCACGGGGATCTGACGGCGCCTTTCCCCCGCCTCGACGAGGGTGCGGAATCTTCGCTCATGACCCTTGCGGCGCTTGCGAAACCACGTGTACGTTTGCCATGGAGGTCACATGGCTCGTCCTGTGGAAGTCGTCGAGAACTTGTACCTGGTCAAGCTCGGAGCGTCGAACGTCTACCTCATCGATTCCGGCGATCTGGGTCTGGCGGTTGTCGACACGGGATTCCCCGCAGACGAAGCCAAGATCCGAGCGGGCATCAACGCCATTGGCCGCGATCCGTCAGAGCTGACGGACATCATCATCACGCATGCTCATCCCGATCATCTCGGCAGCGCGGCGCCTCTGTCGGCAGACGGTTCGATTCCCATCTCGTTGCCTGCCGTGGAAGCAGACATCGCCAGGGCAGGCCGGTTCGAGGTGACCACCACGCCTCGTCCGGGCATTTTCAACAGGATCCTGTTCTGGTTTCTCATCTCGAGGGGGTCCCCCTATGTGTTCCCGGCCTTCGAGCCGCATCGGGATCTCGTCGAGGGACAGACCCTGCGCCTCGGTGCCGGTGACATCGACGTGGTGCACACACCCGGGCACACGCCTGGCCACGTGTCGCTCCTGTGGAGGACGGACCGCAACGTATTGATCACCGGAGACGCTGTCGTCAACATCCCACGGCTCGACTACGCCCTGCACTACGAGGACTTCGAAATGGGCAAACAGAGCGCCGCCAAACTCGCCGGCCTCGATTTCGAGGTCGCAGTGTTCGGCCATGGCAAACCGATGCTCTCCAACGCCTCATCGACGTTCGCCAAGCGGTTCAGGTAGGGCACACTCGCCTCCAAACCTCCGAGCTGGCGATGATCGGCGCGAAACAGGGCAGCGGGTGGTGACCCGCTGCCCCGTCTCGGTTCCCGTGCTGTTACGGGTCGATGCGGATGACCTGGCCGTCGGGCGGGCCGTCGGGCAGGGCGTTGATGACGGCGAAGACCGTGCCGTCGGGGCCGATCTCGATCGCGCCCGGGAGCGGGGCGAACGAGTGTGGTGACACGACACCGTTGCTGATCGTGCTGA
>CAYFYC010000104.1:0-6007 GCA_964347305.1 uncultured Acidimicrobiaceae bacterium
GTCTCCCGGTGCGATGTGGCCCTTCTCTCTCGCCTCCCACAGAGCGAACGGTACGGAGGCCGATCCGGTGTTCCCGTACTCCGACACGTTCACATACACCTGTTTCTCCTCCACGCCGAGTCGAGAGCGGACTGCATCGATGATCCGCTTGTTCGCCTGGTGAGGCACGACGAGCGCCACATCGCTGGTTGCGCGGCCGATCCGTCCAAGCAGGTCCTCGACGGCCCCCGACATCCTCTGTACGGCCTCTCGAAACACGGCTCTTCCATCCATCGTGAGGTGCTTGTGGGCACCGCTCGCCAGGGCCTCCTCATTGAACGGAAAGCGCGTTCCACCGGTACTCAACGTCAGGATCTTTGAGTGGGCTCCGTCGGTGCCGGCCACGACATCGAGCAGTTGGGCCTTGCCTCCGGTGGATCCCAGTACCGCAGCGCCGGCTCCATCGCCGAACAGGACGCACGTTTCGCGCTCCTTCCAGGAGATGAGGCGGGAAATCAGCTCGACCCCGACTACGAGGACCGTCGACCCCATCATGTGGATGCGAGCGCGAGCCACATCGAGTGCTTGCACGAATCCCGCACATCCCGATCCGCCGAGGTCGTAGGCCGGGACGGTCCGCATCCCCATACGGTGCTGCAGGAACGACGCAGTGTCCGGCGTGTAGACCTCAGGGGTGTCGGTCGCCACGATCACCTCGTCGATGTGGCCCGGCTCGAGGCCGGCGTCCAGCAGCGCGCGTTCGGCGGCAGCGATGGCGAGATCGGCAGTCGCTTCGTCGTCGGCGGCGAATCGCCTTCGTTCGATCCCGGTGCGCGAGACGATCCACTCGTCCGTCGTGTCGACGATCTGGGCCCAGTCGTGATTGGTCATCACACGAGTGGGCACGTACCCGCCGAATCCGAGAATCGCCGTCACGCCTGACCTCCTGGATGTCCGCCACGCTACTCCCCGATCCGGCACAGTGCGGGGCGGACGTAGGATCTCGGCCATGCGGGCATTGGTGTTTCGAGGACCCGGTTCCATCGAGCTGGACGACATGCCCGATCCTCGAACGCAGGCACCGACGGACGCGGTCGTCCAGCTCGAAGCTGCCGGTCTGTGCGGGTCAGACCTCCACCCGTATCTGGGTCGGGAAGGAGCTCGACCGGGCGTGATCGCAGGCCACGAGGGTGTGGGCACGGTCGTCGCCGTAGGCGATGCCGTCTCTCGCTTCGAGGAGGGCGATCGGGTGATCGTGCCCTTCACGACCAGTTGCGGTTCATGCCCACAGTGCACGACGGGCCTGTCGTCGCGGTGTCCATCGGGAGAGTTGTTCGGGTGGGGAGATCCCGACGACTCGGGCCGACCGCATCTGCACGGAATGCAGGCAGAGCGGGTCCGGGTTCCCCTCGCCGACTCCACCCTCGTGGCGATCCCTGGCTCGCTGCCGCTGGAAACGGCCCTGCTCCTTTCCGACAACCTGCCGACCGGGTGGTACGCGGCAGTGCGCGCCGACACCGGACGGAGGGCATCTCGGATCGCCATCCTCGGCGCCGGATCGGTCGGATTGTGCGCGGCTATCGCAGCCCATCATCTCGGCGCACACTCAATCACCGTGATCGAACCCGTCACCGAACGTCGCCGAACAGCGGCGGGCCTCCCCGGTGTGAAGACCCTCGCGCCGGAAAACGACCGAATCGAGCAGGTCGAGCCATTTCTGTCGATCATCGACGCCGCCGGGACGAGGGCGTCCCAGGCATTGGCGTTCGAGCTGGCAGCACCAGGGGCGGTCATTTCGATGATCTCAGTGCAGACCGAGCCGACCTTCGCATTCACGCCAATCGACGTCTACGACCGCAACCTCACCATCCGGTCAGGGCGTGCACCGGTCAGATCGCTACTCGACGTCGTGCTTCCCCTCGCCGTCGAGAGAATCCTGTTCGATCCGTCGGATCGGATCTTCACGGATCGGGCTGTTGCGCTGTCGGAGGGCACCGAGGCCTATCGGCGATTCGCCGGTCGCGCCGGCGGAATGGTCAAGGCCTGGTTCGATCCGAGGTCGTGATATCACCGAAGGCGGCGAGTACGCCGTCGCTGAAGGGAACCCAGGTGTCGAGCGCCCACGCGCCGAACGCACGATCGGTGAGAACAACGCACCCGAGCCGGGCAACCGGGTCGATCCAGAGGAAGCACCCGGATCCCCCGAAGTGACCGTACGTCATGGGCGAATTCGTGCGCCCGGTCCAGTGAGGATGCTTCTCGTGCCTGACCTCAAAACCGAGCCCCCAGGTGTTGGGCTGGAAAGCACCAACCCCGGGCACGACTCCACGGAGCTCCGGGAAGTGCGGTCTGACCGCATCGTCCCTCGTGGACTCGGAGATCAATGTCGGGTTCATGACCTCTCGACAGAACACGAGCAGATCATCCACCGTCGAGTAGATGGCGTGGGCGGGCGATCCACGTAGCTCGGTGTTCTCCATGCCCAGGGGCTGGAGAACGCCCACAGACAGGTAGTCGGTGAACGGCATGTCCGAGGCCTGCTCGAGATGGACGGCGAAGGCTTCGATCCCCACGTTCGAGTAGACACGCCGCGAACCCGGGGCGGCCACGAGGCGATTCTCGTCGAAGGCCAGCCCCGACGCATGGGCGAGCAGATGGCGAACGGTCGCACCGTCCGGGCCGGCTGGGTCATCGAGGTCGACGGTTTCCTCCTCGAGTGCCACCAGGCCTGCATACGCGGTGAGGAGCTTGGCCACCGAGGCGATTCGCGTCGCCCAGTCGGTTTCCCCGGCCACTGCGATCGTCTCCTTTGCCGTCGTCACGCCAACTGCAACCGTCGACACCGGCCAGGCTTCCACCCATTCACTCAGATCTCGCACCGGCGGCACCGTACTCGACACCCTCCCGCCCATGTCTGCGAGAATCGGCATTGCGCGTCGACGAGCCGCCGCGACAATGCTCGCATGGTGGATACGAGGAATCCGGGTATGGCGACCTTCACAGGAAGCTTTCAGATCGAGGGAGACTCCGGCTCGCTGCCGGCTACGGTCTCTATCGAGCACGACACGTTGAGGTTGGTGTCCAAGACGCACCTCATCGGTGAATGGCCGATGCACGAGGTGGACGTCGACGAAACCGCCGAAGGCGTCGTGCTCACCGTGGAGGGCGAGCGGGTTCACCTCGATCTCACAGATCAAAGGGGATTCGTGCTGGCCGCGGGAATACTCCGCAAGCCGCCCGAGAGCAAGAGCAAGCGTCGGGGACGAAAGCGCCGAGAGGACCCCACGGCATCGCAAACACCGATCGTCCCCGAGGCTCCCCCCCGTGAACGGCGCAGCCTCTCCCAGGTCCTCAGCGGTTGGACCGACGAGCTGAGACCGGACTTCGACGACGTCCGCAGCACGGTGCGCAACACCCCACGTGGCCGAGTCGTGTGGGTCGGTTTGGGGATCTTCCTCGTGGCTGTGGCCGTCGTGCCGACCATCGTCGTGGTTGCGCTGACGGCAGTAGGCACGATCGCAACGCTCCTGGCCGTGTTCGGCTACCTCGACAACTCGATCCGAGTGCGATTCCCGAACCGTCTACCGCCGATCGTCGTGCTCGCAGGCGGGCTGGCGCTACTCGTGGTTGCCGTGCTGGTCGCCTCGATTCCCGACCACCCACTGGCGCTTCTCTGACTCAGCCGGTCCTCGCCGATCTCGCTCCACCCGCGCGCGGGCGCGGCCATTCGCCGGGATCACGAGAACATGACGACGGTCCGGCCGAGCGCTCCACGCCTCATGTCATCCAACGCACCCGGTGCAGCATCCAGAGGTATGCGGCGAGTGATCATCCGATCGACATCGAGTCGGCCCGAGTCGGCTAGCCGGGCGAGCATGGGCACGTCGTTGCGGAAGCGATTGGCCCCCATCAACACACCGCGGACGGACCGCGTGAACCAGACCAGCTTGAAGGCGTCGATCTCCACTTTCGTGCCGACTGGAGACAGGCCGAGTAGGTAGGCGCCACCTCCGGGCCGGATCATCTCGGCAGCCTGCATCATCGTCGCCGGATGGCCGATCGCCTCGATCACATGATCGGCACCACCTGCTGTGATCTTTCGCACCTGGCGTACGAGATCGGGTTGCCCTCCGACGATCAGATCGGTGGCACCCAGGTCACCGGCCAACCCGAGCGCATCTTCTGACAGATCTACTGCAACGATCATCCCGGCTCCGGCCAGACGGGCACCTTGGATTGCCGACAGCCCGACACCGCCGCATCCGAGCACCACGACCGAGTCACCCGGTGACACCTCTGCGACGTTGGTGATCGTGGCCACGCCCGTCAGCACCCCGCAGCCCAGCAGGGCAGCAACGTCGTGCGACAGCGGGACATCGATACGAACCGCTGCGTTCTGGTGAACGACCACCCGCTCGGCAAGGCCGCCGATGTTCAAGAACTGCTCCACCGGTTCGCCATCCAGGGAGACACGTCCAGGAAGGCCTTCGGCCCGCACCAATGGGGGTGACTCACGCCGCTCGCACAGCCACGTGTCGCCGCGCCCACATGCGCGACAGTCGCCGCAGAACTGTGACAGAGTGAGTACGACGTGATCGCCCGGCGCAAAACCGCCGACCCCTGGACCGACTTTGGTGACGGTGCCAGACACCTCGTGTCCGAGGACCGACGGCACGCCGGACCCAAAGGCGCCATCTAGCTTGTGGAGATCGGAGTGGCACAGACCGCAAGCGGCGACATCAACCGCCAGCTCCCCTTCTCGAGGATCGTCGAGTTGAACGTCGAGAATCTCGACGTTTCCGACCTCACTCATGACAGCTGCACGCATCGTCGATCCTCCGTCCTTTGTGGAACGTACCAGTCCGCGTCGTACCCAGGTCGACGTGTACCGTGCGAACAGAGCGAAAGGACCCCATGCGTAGATCTCGGATCGTGAGCGTCGGCTCGTATCTCCCCCCGCGAGTCGTCACCAACGACGACCTCGCCGAGCTGATGGACACGTCGGATGAGTGGATCACGCAACGCAGCGGGATCCGGGAACGGCGTTGGGTCGATGAGGCCACCACCACGACGGATCTCGGGCTCGAGGCGAGCCGTGTCGCGCTCGCGCGGGCCGGCGTCGCCGCCGAGGACATCGACATGATCTTCTTCGCCACGTTGAGCCCCGACCACGAGTTCCCTGGCAACGCATGCTTTCTCCAGGCAAAGCTCGGCGTCGAGGGCATCGCCGCCATCGACGTCCGGCAGCAATGTTCCGGTTTCGTCTATGCCGTGTCGCTGGCCGACGCAATGATCAGGGCCGGCAACGGAGACACAGCGCTCGTGGTGGGGGGAGAAGTCCACTCAAAGGGCCTCGACGTCTCTACCGAGGGCCGGGACGTGGCCGTGCTGTTCGGAGACGGCGCCGGAGCGGTCGTGATGCAGGCCACCGAAGTCGACGACCCCACAACCGACCCTCACATCCTGTCGACGCACCTTCACGCCGACGGATCATTTGCGGACGCCCTGTGGCTGCCCGCCCCCGGCATGGCCTACAACCGGTTCATGAGCCACGAGCTGGTCGACAAAGGTCTCCACTTCCCTCAAATGGACGGGCGGACCGTGTTCGTCAACGCCGTCACCCGCATGCCGGAGGCAGTCGAGGAGGCACTCGCCACCAACGGGGTTTCAGCCGACGAGGTCGACCTGTTCGTCTTTCACCAGGCGAACATGCGGATCATCGAGGCGGCCGCCAACCGGCTCGGGGCACCGGAGGAGAAGATCGTGAACACCATCGATCACACTGCAAACACAACGGCTGCCTCGATACCGCTCTGCCTCGACGAGGCAGTGCAGGCCGGCAAACTCGAACCAGGCATGCTCGTGGCCGCCGCCGTGTTTGGAAGCGGCTTCACTTGGGGATCGATGCTCGTCAGGTGGTGAGCGAAGGGCTCAGGAGGCCGCCCGGTCCTTGGTAGGAATCGCCGCCCGAGCGGTCCGCTTGGCGAAATAGTAGATCCGCTTGAGGTGCGTGATGATGTCGGTCTCG
>CAYFYC010000105.1:0-5820 GCA_964347305.1 uncultured Acidimicrobiaceae bacterium
GGAACAGGGTGTGGCACGGCGGCAGCGCCATCTTGTCGATCTCGGCGACGTTCCACGCAGACACGATGTGCCTGCGGGACTCGGGGTTGTTGCGGATGTTCTCGACGACCGTGGTGATCTGGTCGACGGAACCCGCGTCAGTCGTCGGCCACGACCGCCACTGCACGCCGTAGACGGGACCGAGCTCGCCTGAATCGTCGGCCCATTCGTCCCAGATGCGTACCCCGTGCTCCTTGAGGTAGGCGATGTTCGAGTCGCCGGCGAGAAACCAGAGCAACTCGTGGATGATCGACTTCAGATGAACCCTCTTGGTGGTGAGCAACGGGAAACCATCCGCGAGGTCGTACCGGGTCTGCCGTCCGAACACGCTGTGGGTTCCCGTGCCGGTGCGATCGCCGCGGAACTCACCGTTCGTCGCGACGTCACGCAAGAGATCGAGATACTGGCGCACCGCTTCACCCCTTCCTCCGCCAGGACCCGTCAATGTAGTGGGCCACCAACCGAGTTCCGAGCCAATCCGGCGGAGTCGCGAAACGTTGTCGGAGCCGGCCAGTGACTAGCCCATAACAGACCAGAGGGGTCACACGGTAACGAGGATGTCGGGCCCGTCCCACGGTCCGGCCTCACACCCACATAGGGCACGGATCACGGTCGACTCCCCCAATGGTCGACCGCCGCGGCTGGCTCATGGCCCGAAACCCGACCCTATTCAGAGCGAGACGGCCTCTCACCAGGGCCGTCTCGCTCACGTTGGTGGGTTCGCTGACACAGCGACACGCCACGCACGCCGGCACAGCCACCGTGCTCGCGGCCCGGCCTTGCCATCACCCGTCGCGCGATGCGAACGACTCGCCTCGAGACGCCAGCGGTCGGTGACGAGGCCGAGGATCAGCCGAGGGGGATGCGGAGCACGAGGTTGCCATCCTCCACGGCCCACGATGCTGCGCCGAGGAGCGAATAGTCCATGAAGTCGAACTCGGCCTGGGCGATGAATGCGCGGCGCGCCTCGCCCTCCAGCGGCGGGATGCCGCGATCCTTCACGGCGTCGGCGCGCTCGCGAAAGCGGGCGAGCATCTCCTCTACGTCGAGTTGTGCCATGGCTGCTCCTTCTGCGGGTTCAGATCGGGAGGGTAACGAGCCTCGGTAGGCTTGCGGCGTGTTCGACCACGACCTGCTCCTCGTCTCGGGCAAGGGAGGCGTGGGCAAGTCGGCAGTTGCCGCCGCTCTCGCCCGCAGCTCGGCTCGCACCGGCAATCGGGTCCTCGCCATCGGCCTGGTGGACTCGCTCGGTCTCGCCGCCCATCTCGGTGCGGAACGCCTGACATACGAGCCGCGCGAGGTGCTCGATGGAGTCTTCACGGTTGCGGTCGACCGGGCACAGGCCCTCGACGAGTATCTCAGGGTGCAGCTCAGGGTGCCCCGAGCGGCTCCGACGAAACAGCTCTCCCGCGCCCTACAAGCCCTCGTCGACACCGCGCCCGGCGTGCGCGAGATCATCTCGATGGGGAAGCCACTCTTCGAGGTGTGGCAGGGCGCCTGGGACACCGTCATCGTCGATGCGCCTCCGATCGGCCAACTCGGCTCGTACCTGCAAGCTCCGCAGACGATTGCAGCCCTCGTACCGGGTGGCCCGATCCGGGACCAGGCGTCACGAATGCAGCGGACGCTCCGAGACCAGGCAGGTCTCGTCGTCGTGGCCACGCCCGACGAATTGCCCGTCATCGAAGCCGCCGAGGCGCTCACCTCGATCGTCGCCGGGGATCTGATCGCCGTGACGGCGGTGGTCGCCAACCGCGTGCTCCCCGAACTCCCGGTCGAGGAGAAGGTCCTCGTGGCCGTCGAGGGCACGGTCACGGGTGCGGCGGCACGACATCACGTGGCGACACATCGGCGCCAGCAGACCTGGCTGGGTGAGCTGGAGCCCGGCATCGAGCTCCCCTACCTCTTCGGTCTCCTCACCCCGGGAGAGGTGTCGGCGCAACTCGCCGACGTGATGGATCCATGACCGCCGGACGCGCCCTCATCGTCACCGGTGCAGGTGGGGTCGGCAAGACCACGATCTCCGCGGGACTCGCCGTCGTCGCCGCCCGCGCCGGCAAGCGCACGCTGGTGGCCACCGTGGATCCGGCACGCCGCCTCGCCGACGTGCTCGGCGTGGACGAGCTCGGCAATCAGCCCACACCTGTCGCCGGAGAGCCAGGGCTGTGGGCCGCAATGCTGGACGTGACGGCGAGCTGGGAGGCGATCGTGCATCGCCATGCCGAGGCCGAGGTCGCGGAGCGGCTCGTCGGGAACCCGTACTTCCGGGCGATCGCCGATCGCTTCCCGGCGGCGCAGTCGTATGCAGCCGCCGAGCAGATGGCGGAGTACATCGAGGGCGGGGCGTGGGACGTCGTCGTGGTCGACACCCCGCCCGCAGCGGGCGGGATCGACTTCTTCCAGGCTCCCACGCAGATGCGGGAGCTGATCGGTGGCCGGCTCCTGCGATGGCTCACCGGGGCCCGGCTCCCGGGACGCCGCATGCTGTACAACGTCACCGCCCGCCCGGTGCTGCGGTTCTTCGACAACGTGCTCGGCAGCGCACTCCTGGAGGAGATCGCCGAGTTCCTCCTCGACCTGCGCAGTTTGTACGACGGGCTGTCGATTCGGGCCCGTTCGATCGAGTTGCTGCTGCAGCGCGCCACGGTGCTGGTGGCGGGAACGACAGATCCGACACCGCTGCGCGAGGCACGTCGCTTCTTCATCGAGCTCGACGAGGTGTCGGTGCAGCCTGCTGCGGTGGTGTTCAACCGTCAGCTCCCCGAGCAGTGGGCGCGAGGTGAGCTGGAGGAGTTCGCCGTCGATGAGGACACGGCCCGCCTCCTCGCAGCCAACCTGCAACGTTGGGGTCAAGAGGCGCATCGCAGCGAAGTGGCAGCCGAGCGGTTCGCGGCGCAGCACGGGGCGCCCGTCACCACCCTGCCGTGGCTCGAGGAACCACCGACGTCACTGGACGCGTTGGACGGCCTGGTGCGCACCTCCGAGACGATGGTGCGACTCCTACCGAACTGACGTCAGGTCGTGAACGTGCAGCGGATGGCGGCGTCGACGACGATCTCCACCAGCTCGAGATCGACCGACGTCGGGAAGCCGGTGTCGGGGTCGATCTCGGCATCCGGATCGATGGCCGTCAGCGACAGCAGCAGGAAGTCGACCAGGGTGATCTCGGTCTCCAGCGCGTCCACCATGCACGTGCACAACGGCACCGATGTCGGGTCGGGCCGGCCGCGGTCGTCGACCGCACACCCGTCGACGAACAACGCCTTGATCGCCTCCGGCCATGGAGCGTCCTCCAGCTCGGCCAACGCTGCGACGGCCTCGTCGGCTCGCGATTCGGATTGCTCCAGCCTCCCTTCGAGATCGGCGATCGCCGCCTCGGCCGCGCCGAGGCGCTCCTCCAGCTCGGTTGCGCTCGATGTCGCTGCTGCGAGCTCGTCGGTGGCGGCGGAGAGCCGCGATCCGAGGTCGGCGAGCTCGGTCCGATCGGCCGCGAGGTCGGTCTCCGCGGCGTCGAGTTGGGCCTGGAGGTCGCGGGTCCGGTCCTCGAGCTCTGCCTGCAGCGAGAGATACTCGGCCGATTGGGTCGGATCCTGCGAACAGGACCCGGCGACGAGCGCGGCGACGACGGCCAGGACGCCGAGTCGCTGTGCGGGATTCCTCATGTCTCGACCCTAGCGACGGCCACATCCTCGCCGATCAGCCCTCCCGACCCTCCCGACGCGCGATCTCGTCGCGCAGGGCGCGGAGCACGGGGAGCACGGCACGGTCCTTCGGCCGATCGGCCGTCGTCTTCGAACGGATGATGTCATCGAGGGCGGCAACGTGGACGACGAGGTCGCCGAGGTCGATCGCGATCGCTTCGCGGCGCACGTCGTCGAACTCGCCGAGACCGGCCGGTCGAAACGTCAGATCGAGGTCGCCGCACCGGGTCGTCATGTTCAGCATCCCCACGGACGCCAGCAACGTCGGGTGCGGGTCGAACGCGACGCCCTCGGGATCGTCGAGTGATCGCACTCTCGCCTCGAGATCCTGCAGCGCCGCAGAGAGCCGTGCGAGGTTGTCGGCGTCCGGCTGCGGAACGATGTCCACGTCCGTCGTGGTGATGGGCGACCCGTGGAGCACGGCGGCGAGGCCCCCGACGAGCACGTAGTCGACACGGTGTGCGGCCAGTACCTCGAAGAGACACTCCGGGTCGAGAGGAGCCGGCATCAGCCGGCCGCCGCAGCCAGCCGGCTCACATTGCGAACCGCGTGGAGACGCTGCCGAGGGGACATGGCGAGATGCTGTCTGATCTGCGTCCGATCGACGCCGTCACCGAGCTCGAGCGTCGCTCCGGCCACGTCGAGCATCGCCAGCAACGTCGAAACCCGCGGTTCGTCGTGCCCGCGCTCCCAGCGTGACACCGCCGACTGCGTCGTCCCGAGGGCCGACGCGAACTCGGCCTGGGTGAGTCCCGCTCTGCGGCGGAGCGAGCGGACTGCGGCACCCAGCTCTTCGATGGTCGCTATCGAGGTCATGCGGTCATGCTACCAGAGAGATGACCTATACGCTATTCTAATATAGTGTTTTCGCTATAGCACCGCAGATGGACCGAGCAGCTCCCGCAACTCGGCGAAGAGGGCCGACCGCGGCTCGACACGGTGCTCGTCACCGAGCTTGATGACCTTCTCGCCGTTGTCCGACATCATGTGGATGAAGACCTGAGCCGAGCCCGGGTGGTTGGAGAGGGCCCCTCGCAGCTTGGCCACCATGTTCTGGGAGAGACGGGTGGCAGGCACACGGAGCCGCACCATCGAGTCCGGCGTGAGGTCGGGCTCTCGCAGCTCCTGGGCGATCAGCTTGACGTCGTCTCCCTTGTGATCGACCCGACCGGTGACGACGAGCACGACATCGTCACGGATCAACGGACCGTATTCCGCCACGACCCGCGGGAAACACATGACCTCTGTCGAGCCCCGCAGGTCCTCGAGTACGAAGAAGTACATCGGATCGCCCGACTTGGTGAACCGGCGCGTGATCGCCGACACCGTGCCCCCCACCGTGGCGCGCGACTTGTCCTCCTGCTCCCACAGCCCCGGGATCGTCGTCGTGCACATCGTTCTCAGCAGGGTCTCGACCCCCAGGAGCGGGTGATCGGACACATAACGACTCAGCATCTCCTTCTCGAACGAGAGCCGTGTCTTCTTCGGCCATTCCACCTCGGCGATCTCGATCCTCACCTCGTCCACACCGACGTCGCCGCCGAAGAGCGAATACTGTCCCATGTCCTCGGCCCGTCTCCGGGTGATGACGTTGTCGAGCATCGACTCGAACGCCTCCATGAGACCGCGGCGGGTGTGTCCGAGCGAGTCGAACGCACCGGCCTTGATCAGCGACTCGATGGTCCGTTTGTTCAACACGTTGAGGTCGACACGTTCGATGCAGTCGTGGAAGTCGCCGAAGGGGCCGTTCTTCTCGCGCTCCTGGATCATGAGCTCGACGACGCTCTCCCCCACGTTGCGCACCGCAGACAGACCGAACCGGATCTGGTCGTTGACCACGTTGAAGTCGAGCGTCGACTCGTTGACGTCGGGGACGAGGACGTCGATGCCCATCGTCCGGCATTCGTGCAGGTAGAGCGCCGTCCGGTCGTTGTTGCGCTTCGACGAGGTGAGCAACGCCGCCATGTACTCCGGCGGGTAGTGGGCCTTCAGCCACGCCGTCTGATACGCCACCATCGCATAGGCGGCCGAGTGCGACTTGTTGAATCCGTAGCCGGCGAATTTGTCGACCAGATCGAAC
>CAYFYC010000106.1:0-5151 GCA_964347305.1 uncultured Acidimicrobiaceae bacterium
GCGCCCGATCGAGGCGCCGGCGCCGCAGCACCAGCCCCGCAGAGCCGGCGAGATCCTGGGTGAGCCGCTCCTCGATGGCCGTGAGAGATTCGCCCCTCGGTTTCTCCACCGAAAGCGCACCGAGGACCTCGCCGTCGTGTTCGACAGTCACGACGAACCCGGGAAGGTCGTCGATGACCGCAGCGCTCTCGGCGAGGAACTCCCCGGGTGCCGATGCCGCCGCATCGAACCCGTCGCCGTCAGTCGTCCACACAGTGGCGCGGTCGGCACCGGTGCCTTCGGCGAGTCGCTGCGCCATGCGCTCCAACACGCCTTCGCCTGCCTCTGCGCTCGCCAGCTGTGCGGTGAGGTCCGACAGCACCTCGTAGGGCGTGGCCCGACGTCCGAAGACGAGACGGTTCGCCCAGCGTTGTGTTGCGGTTCGCGCCGGTTCGAAGATCACTGCCACCACGGCCGTCGCGGTGATGACGAGAGCACCGTTGGGCTCGTCACCCGAACCGATGAGCGTGCCGACACCGACGACGAGGGCCACGTACACACCGCCGATGAGCGCAGCCAGAGCGCCGTACACCAGCGATCTCGAGATGACGACGTCGATGTCGTACAGCCGGTACTTCAGGATGGCGACGCCGAACGAGATCGGGATACCCGCGAGCAGCCCCGTTCCGATGAGTTCGCCGGCGACGCCCAGGTTCGAAACGACGACATAGAGGCCAACGCTCACGAAGGCGAACATGCCGACAGCCCACACGACCAGTCGGTATTGCTGACGCTCCTCACCGGAGCTGCGGCGATAGCGAATGATTAGACCGACCAGCGACACCGGCGTCAACGCCAGGGGGACAATCATCAGCACGCCTATCACTTCCGGGAACGCGATGCCGTCGCTGGCCAGCTCGGCATACGGCGTATCGACCCAGGGTGCCAGGCGCACGGTCGCCGAGATCGCAAGCAGCAGCATGCTGATGGCCGACGACCACGCAGCGAAACGCCATCGGGGTGACGCCGACGAGCCGCCGGGAAAGGTGATCAGGAGGTGATTGGTGAAGAGGAAGGCTGCAGGAACCCAGGCCCAGTAGGTGACGGCCGCACTCAGCGCCGTCATCAGCGAGAGATCCGCCGGGGAGAGCAACACGTCGGGGCTCTCGAGAGCGTCCAGTGACAACCCCTCGGCCATCACGATGCTCTCACACATCACTCCCAGTACCCCGAAGAACATCGCCCAGATGAGCGTCCAGACTGCGCCGTTGCGCGGTTCACTCCGGAGGGCGAGTGGAGTGACGGAGAGAAAGGCGAGTGCGATGACGACCGTCGCGAGGACCTCGGCGGTGTCCCCTTCTGACAGCGCGATCAGACCATGGATCGTCGCCATCGTTGCGTTGATCGCGAGCACCATGTATCCGATGCGCCGCAACGTCTGCTCGGAGAGCCGTTGTCTCATGCGTCGACCTTCGCTCGAGCCGTCGGTATGGATCCGACGACGGTCGTCCCGCGACCCGGGATGCTGGTGATGTCGAGTGAGCCGCTGACTGCGCCGAGGCGATCTCGCATGTTGGCGAGACCCGTGCCGCCGCCGTTCGTGTTGAGGTCGAATCCGCGGCCGTCATCGACCACGCTGAAACCGAGTGTGTCGTCGTCCACGAGCTCGAGCTCGACGGTGACCGAGTCGGCATCCGCATACTTCGTCACGTTTTGCAGCGCCTCGAGGACACAGAAGTAGACGGCGGTCTCGATCTGGCGATCGTGCCGCCCCGCACCGTGATCGACGATCTCGACTGGAACCGGCACACGCCGGGCGTGAGCCCTGATGGCGACAGCGAGGCCTTCGGCTTCGAGTAGCGGTGGGTAGACGCCACGCGCGAAATCCCTCAATGCATCGACCGTGTCGTCCGCATCCGACGTCAGGTCGTGCAGCAGCGCCGCGGTGCGCTCGGCCCCGTCGCGTTCGGCGAGTGCCTTGGCCAGACCGAGTTTCACCTTGAGCGCGACCAGCTGCTGCTGAGCGCCGTCGTGCAAATCGCGTTCGAGCTTGCGACGGGTCTCGTCCTGGACCGCGACCAGGCGCTGCCGGGAACGGCGCAGCTCGTCCACCCGGATCTGCAGCGATTCGGTGAGTGCCTGGTTGCGCATGGCGAGACCCATCGCAGAAGCGATCTCGGTGGCGAGCTGTCGGTCCTGCTCGGGAAGGGGCTCGCCGCGGGGCGTGAGGAGGGAGAGCTGTCCCATGGTGGCGCCATCATGGAGGATCGGGAAGGTGGCTTCCTCGGCTCCATCGACGACCTGACCGTTCGGATCCGGCCAAGTCGCCGTAGGGACGAACCGCTCACCGACTCTGATCGATACGACGGCTCGACTCGCTGCCGTGCCCTCGACGAGACCTTGCGCGGCTTCTTGCAACAGCTCGCCACCGGTGGCGGCGACACGCTGCGAAAACTCCGACAGCACCTCGTATGGCGTTGCGCGACGACCGAAGACGATGCGATTCGCGATCCTCTCGAACCGTCGGCGGAGCGGCTGAAACGAGACCGCCACGAGCGTGGTGGCGGTGATGGCCAGGGCGGTGTTGGGCTCGCCACCCGTTCCGACGAGCGATCCGACCCCGACCACGACGCCGATGTACATGGCCCCGATGAACCCTGCGAGGGCGCCGTACACCAGCGATCGGGAGATGACGACGTCGATGTCGTACAGCTGGTGCCGGATGATCGCAATCCCGTAGGCCGCCACGAGGGCGAGCACCCCGAACACGATCACGTATGTGAGCCCGCTGACAGATCCGATGAGGACCGCAGGAATGAAGATCGTCGCTCCCCAGATGATCCACTTGATACGTCCACGTTCGGTGGCGTCGCCGCGCCGGAAACGCAGCACGAGTGAGGCGAAGGCCAACAGCGGACCAATCAGCATGAAGAAGGCGAGGAAGATCGCTGGGAGCAACACGTGGCCAGGACCATCTTCCGCAAACGGGGCGACCGTGTTCGATGGCATCCAGGCCGTGACGTTCCCGATGGCGCTGACGATCACCCCGACCAGGAAGAAGTACCCGATGAAACGCCAGCGGCGGCTGGGCAGGTGACCGTCGGGGAACAGCAATAGCCCGAACGTCATCAGCGAGGTTTGTCCGAGGGTCCCGATCGCATTCGCGACCCCCTCCGTCCAGGCGACCCGCGGATCGAGATTGGCGGGAACGACCGTCTCGTTGTCGAGGGGGAGGACGAGGTCGGGGCTGATGTTGGCCATGATGAACTGACCAAGCCCCACAGCACCCACGCCGAAGACAAACAGGGTGATGATCCACACGACCCGGTTGTCGGGCTGGGCACCGGCACCCAGCCACGCCACGAGGCCGAAGCTGACGGCGATGGTGGCGACCAGGATCGTGAACTGGGCGAGATCGACCGTCGGCATGTCGGTCACGAGAAGAGCGAGCGGTCCGAAGAGAGAAGCGCCCACGCCGACGAGCACGGCGATGCGGATGAGCCGCGTCTTGTTGCCGCTCACGTCAACCTCCTCGGGAAGCGGTACGCCCCGATCGGGGTGGTGCGACCCTTCACCAGCGCCGGTTCGAGCTCGTCCGTGTCGGGTGGGTCGTCGAGGGCCGCATACGTGGGCGCGCTGAGGACCGTCTCGCCGGGCTCGCCCCATTGCTGGAGCCGCTGGGACAGGTTGACGGTGTCTCCGACCACCGAGTACTCGAGCCGTTCTTCGGAGCCGAGGAGGGCGGCGGCGACGGGTCCGGTCGACACACCGATCCCCAGCCCGAACGGTTCGAGACTCTGCTCGGCCCACTCGGCGTTGACCTGCGCCTGGGCGGCGTGCATGGCGATGGCGGCTGCAACGGCACGCTCGGCGTGGTGCGGCATCGGATCGGGTGCGCCGAACACGGCCATCACGGCATCGCCCACGAATTGCATCACCGTGCCGCCGCACTCGAGGATCGCCCGGTTCATCTCGGCACGGTGCCGGTTCAGCTGGCCCGCCAGGGCGCTCGGGTCGGTGTGCTCGGCGATGGTCGAATAGCTGCGGATGTCGGCCATGAGCACGGTCACGACGAGCTCCTCGGTCTCACCGATCCTTCTCCCGTCACGTCTGAGTTTGTCGATCACGCCGCCCGGCAGCAACCGGGACAGCTCCTCGCCCTGCTCCTCGCGGTCGGCGATGGCCCGCTGCAGCGCACGCAGCCGATCGAGCGCGGTCCGATTGCCCGACGACGTCCCCTCGGCGAGTTTCACGAACAGCGCCTCGATCCGGGTGTCGACATCGGCGGGGGTGGTGTCGAGAGCGAGCGCGATCGCCTTGATCGGTGTGCCTTCGGCGACGTGATCGAGGAGTTGCTGTTCCGTCGCCGTCAACAGACCATCGACGGTCACGGGCTTCGTGAGTGCCTCGACGATCTTCGGGTCGAGCATCGATCCCCCGGTGGCGACTTCACGGATCGCCCGGACCAGCTGGTCTCCCTCGGCCACTCGATCCTTCAACAGATAGGCGTAACCGGCGGCGCCGTCGCTGAGGAGCGAAACCGCGTACTCGGGATCGTCGTACTGCGAGAGGATGACGATCCCGGTGCCGGGGTGGCGCTTGCGGACGAGCTTGGCCGCCTCGATTCCCTCCCGCTGGAAATCGGGAGGCATCCGGATGTCGGTGACCACGACCTGCGGCTGTGCGGCGGTTGCGCCGTCGACGAGCTCGTCGAAATCCCCGGCCACGCCGACGACGTCGAGATCGTCCGCCAGCTCCATCAGGGCACGGACACCCTCTCGGACGAGGAGGTTGTCGTCGGCGAGGTACACGGTGATCGGCATGTGTGCATCCTCGCCCACCTCACCGTTGCGGGCGATGGTGCAGGCAGGCATCTCGAAGTGGGGAAACCCACACCCCGAATCGGCATGGTCACACGATCACCGACCGCCGCTGTGCATGAGAGGTTGAGACGTGAGTATCCCCAGGAGGAACAGCATGCGCCACGAATCATCCGTCACCTCGATCAGCTGGATTCCCTCGGAGGCGATCAGCGGGGCGATGCGGCTCCCCATGGACATCGGGATGGGCCACTACGACCCCGCCCCGCCAGATCGCATCACCGATGAGACTCTCGACGAGCTGCAGGACTCCGACCGGCTCCGCTTCGCCAATCGCCTCTCGGCCTGGATC
>CAYFYC010000107.1:0-5001 GCA_964347305.1 uncultured Acidimicrobiaceae bacterium
GTACTCGTCGATGTCCATGACGATCACGTAGCTGCGGTCGGCGTCCTTGGCGCGACGCCACGCTCCCTCCAGATCCTCGAGCCGCTCCACCCTCTCCACGATGGCGCCCATCGCCTCGGCGTGCTGGGCGAAGTCGACGTGGAAGTACTCCTCGTGCCTCGCAGTACGGAGCAGGTTGTTGAACTCGGCGCCACCGGTGTTCACCTGGAGCCGGTTGATGACTGCGAAGCCGCCGTTGTCGAGGACCATGAAGATGACCTTCTGACCCGTCATCACCGTGGAGTAGATGTCGGAGTTCATCATGAGATACGAGCCGTCACCGACCCAGGCGATCACGTCGCCGTCACCCCTGGCCATCTTGGCGCCCCAGGCGCCTGCGATCTCATACCCCATCGTCGAGTAGCCGTACTCGGAGTCGAAGGAACCGACCGACTTCGACCGCCACCCCATTGTCAGCTCGCCGGGGAGACCACCGGCAGCCGAGAGGCAGTAGTCGTCGTCGTCGCAGATCTCGTTGATCACCTGGATGACCTGGGCATACGCCGGCTTGCCGACCACCTCGCGCTCCTTCCAGGAGTCGAGATACCCGTGCCACTCGGCGATACGGGCCCGGGCGAACGAGAGCCATTCGCCGGGTGCCGCGTAGTCGCCCAGCTCGGCGTCGATCTGCTCGATGGCGACTTTGGCATCGCCGATCACGGGCATGGCATGCTGCTTGTGGGCGTCCCACCGGGCGGTGTTGACGGCGATGAACCTGACGTGCGGGTTCTTGAACACGGACCAGGATCCGGTGGTGAAGTCCTGGAGCCTCGTTCCGACCGCCACCACGACGTCGGCATCCTCGGCGACCGCGTTGGCCGCCTCCGACCCCGTGACTCCGATGGGACCTGCGTAGTTGGGGTGGTCGTGGACGAGCGTCGCCTTGCCCGCGACGGTCTCGACGACCGGGATGCCGCGCCGCTCGGCGAAGTCGGTCAGCGTCGCCACCGCATCCGAGTAGTGCACGCCGCCGCCGGCGATGATCATCGGCTTGGTGGCACTCGCCAGCGCCATGGCGGCAGCCGCCACGTCACGTGAGTCGGGACCGGGGCGACGGATGTAGTGCACCCGCGGCTCGAAGAACCTGGCGGGGTAGTCGTAGGCCTCGGCCTGGATGTCCTGCGGGAGTGCGAGGAACGCCGGGCCGCGGGTCGCCGGGTCGAGCATCACGGCGAGGGCCTGTGGGAGCGACTGGACGACCTGCTCCGGACGGGTGATGCGGTCCCAGTAACGCGATACCGGCTTGAAGGTGTCGGTCACCGTGATCGTCGGGTCGCCGAAGACCTCGACCTGCTGCAGGACGGGGTCGACGATGCGGTGCTGGAAGGTGTCACCGGAGATGAGCAGCACGGGCAGCCGGTTGGCGTGCGCCACGGCCGCTGCCGTGACCATGTTCGTGCAGCCCGGACCGATCGAAGAGGTGGCGATCATGATGCGCCTTCCCCGCACGGCCTTGCCGTAGGCGACGGCGGCGAGGGCCATCGACTGCTCGTTGTGACCCCGCCATGTCGGCAACACGTCCTGCACGGGCTGGAGCGCCTCTGCCAGGGACGTCACGTTGCCGTGACCGAAGATCCCGAAGGCGCCGGCGAAGAGCGGCACCTCGTCCCCATCGATGATCGTGCGCTGCGCGGTCAGCCACTTCACGACGGCCTGAGCCATCGTCAGCCGAATGGTCTCCATTGCTCCCTCACTTCAGACAGCCTCGCGTTCGATGGTAGAGGCCGCCTGTGGAACGTTCCAACGGGTTTTCTGGGCGATCAACCGAGCCCCGAGGCGATCCCGGCCGTGCTCTGGATCGTCGCCGCGATCTCCTCGATGGACTGTGTCGTGGTGTTGGTCACCGGGATGCGTTCCTGGCGGAACATCCGCTCCGACATCGTCACCTCGGTCGTGCACGTGGGCAGGGCGGCGTAGGTGCTGTCGGGTCGGCGCTTGCTCCTGATCTGGTGCAGCCGCACCGGATCGATGGTGAGGGCGAACAGCTTGTCACGATGCGGACCGAGGACCGGAGGCAGACGGGTCGAGTCGAGCTCCTCGTCTGCGAGCGGATAGTTGGCGGCGAAGAGCCCCCGATGCATGGCGAGGAAGAGTGCGGTGGGCGTCTTGCCCACCCGCGAGACACCGATGAGGATGACGTCGGCCTGGTCGTAGTTCTTCGTCCCGAGCCCGTCGTCGGTGGCGAGCGTGAAGTCGACGGCGTCGAGCCGGTGCTGGTATTTGGCGAGATCCCGGATGCCGTGGAAGGAGCCGACCTCGTCCGAGGGTTGACTGCCGAGCTCGTCCGAGAGCTCGTCGACGAAGTGGTCGAACAGCCCCAGCACGAAGGCGCCGCTCTCGCCGAGCCGCGCCCGCATCGCGGGATCGGTGAGGGTGGAGAAGACGAGGGGGCGTTCACCGTTCGCCGCGGCGACACCGATCTCCTCGACGACCTCGGTGATGCGTTCCTCGTCGCTGACGAACGAGCGCACGACGTAGGTCGCGGCAACGTCGCCGAACCGTGACATGAGGCTGTGGGCGAAGGCCTCTGCGGTCACGCCGGTGTGGTCAGACACACAGAAGACGGTCCGTGCCATCAGCCCTCGGCGTCCACACCCGACAGCGAGAGCCAGGTCTCGAGCACGGTGTCGGGGTTGAGCGAGATCGACTCGATGCCCTCGTCCCGGAGCCAGGCGGCGAACTCCGGATCGTCGGACGGTCCCTGACCACAGATGCCGATGTACTTGCCGGCCCGCCGGCACGCCGCGATGGCCAGGGAGATGAGGTGCTGGACCGCCGGATCGCTCTCCGAGAACAGCTCGGCGACCAGACCCGAGTCGCGGTCGAGGGCCAGCGTGAACTGAGTGAGATCGTTGCTGCCGATCGAGAATCCGTCGAAGTGCTCCAAGAAGCGATCGGCCAGCACGGCGTTCGACGGGATCTCGCACATCATGATGAGCCGCAGCCCGTCGCGGCCACGCTCGATGCCGTTCTCCCGCAGCACCTCGACGACCTCGCCGGCCTCCTCGAGTGTGCGCACGAACGGAATCATGATCTCGACGTTCGTGTAGCCCATCTCCTCACGCACGTACCGGAGCGCCCGGCACTCCAGATCGAAGGCTGGGCGGAACCCGGGATCGCGGTATCGGGAGGCACCGCGGAACCCGATCATCGGATTCTCCTCGTTCGGCTCGTAGCGATCTCCACCGAGGAGGTGGGCGTACTCGTTGGACTTGAAGTCGGAGAGGCGCACGATCACCGGCTTGGGGTCGAAAGCGGCAGCGATCGTGGCCACCCCCTCGGCCAGTTTCTGGACGAAGAACGTCTCCGCATCCGGGTACCCGGCGATCCGCTCGTCGACGGCGGTCCGCAGCGCCGGCGGCAGCTCGGCGTGCTCCAGCAGCGCCCGGGGGTGCACACCGACGACGTTGTTGATGATGAACTCGACCCGGGCCAACCCGACGCCGTGGTTCGGAATCGCCGCGAAGGCGAACGCACGCTCCGGGTTGGCGACGTTCATCATGACCTTGACCGGTGGCTCGGGCATGGCGTCGAGCTCGATCCGACGCACCGCGAACCCCAGCTCGCCCTCGTAGACGAAGCCGGCATCGCCTTCGGCACACGACACGGTGACGGTCTTGTCCTCGGCCAGCACCTCGGTCGCGTCGCCGCTGCCCACGACGGCGGGGATGCCCAGCTCCCTGGCGATGATGGCCGCATGGCAGGTGCGGCCGCCGCGATTGGTGACGATGGCGCCCGCCCGCTTCATGACCGGCTCCCAGTCCGGGTCGGTCATGTCGGCGACGAGGATGTCCCCCGGCTCGACGCGATGCATCTCCGCCGGCGTCCGAATGATCCGCACCGGCCCGGATGCGATGCGTTGGCCCACGGCGCGACCCTCGACGACGACCGGGCCCCGCTCCTTCAGCTCGTAGCGCTCGATGATCTTGCCGTCCGCCTGCGACTGCACCGTCTCGGGGCGGGCCTGGAGGATCAGGAGCTCGCCGGTGACGCCGTCGAGCGCCCACTCCACGTCCATGGGCCGCCCGTAATGCTCTTCGATGGTGAGCACCATGTCGGCGAGCCGCGTGACGGCTTCGTCGTCGAGCGAGAACCGGTTGCGCTCGCGGTCGGGGACGTCCTCCACCACGACCGGTTCGGCACCGTCGCCGTAGACCATCCGCTGGCGCTTCGCACCGAGCCTGCGCTGGAGGATCGCAGGGCGGCCGGCACGGAGCCGCGACTTCGCCACGTAGAACTCGTCGGGGTTCACTGCTCCCTGGACGAGCAGCTCGCCGAGGCCGTAGCTGGAGGTGATGAACACGGCGTCGTCGAAGCCCGACTCGGTGTCGATCGAGAACGCCACGCCCGAAGACCCGAGATCGCTGCGCGCCATGCGCTGGACACCGGCAGAGAGCGCCACATCGGCGTGATCGAATCCCCGATGCACCCGGTAGGCGATGGCGCGGTCGTTGTAGAGCGAGGCGAACACCCGGCGTGTGGCGCCGAGCACCGCATCGATGCCGACGACGTTGAGAAAGGTCTCCTGCTGGCCGGCAAAGGAGGCATCAGGCAGGTCCTCGGCCGTCGCCGACGACCGCACCGCAACGGCCGGCTCCGGATCGTCCGCCGTCGCCAGCTTGCCGTAGCCCTCCCTGATGGCTTCCTCGAGGTCGGCGGGAAGCGGCTGGGCTTCGATCCACTCCCGGATCTCCCCGCCCGCCCTGGTCAGGGCCACGACGTCCTCGACATCGAGGTCGGCGAGCCGGCGCACGATCTGCTCGTCGAGCCCGGTCGAGGACAGGAAGCGACGGTAGGCGGCGACGGTCGTCGCGAACCCGCCGGGGACGGCGATTCCCGACGCCGACAGACCGGAGATCATCTCACCCAGCGAGGCGTTCTTGCCACCGACCTCGGGCAGATCCTGGGCGGTCACCTCGTCGAACCAACGCACCAGCACGGTCACCGTGCACCCCCGTGTTG
>CAYFYC010000108.1:0-4844 GCA_964347305.1 uncultured Acidimicrobiaceae bacterium
GCGGTCACCTCGTCGAACCAACGCACCAGCACGGTCACCGTGCACCCCCGTGTTGCATGAAGCTCCTCCAAGCGATCGTCGAGGACCGCAGCGACACCCATGTTCGCGGATCGCAACGAGTTGTGCCCGGATCTCGATCCGGGCGAGTGATCAGTCGATGCGGAGATCGACCACGTCCTCCCAGCGACCCGACTCCCAGGACCGGACCATGGCGTCCATCACGTTGGCCACGGCGAGCGCATCCCCGAAGTCGGGCGAGGATTCGCGTTCGCCCAGCACGGCGCGGAGGTACTCGTAGAGCTCGATGGTCTTGAGGTCTTCGTACCCGATGGAGTTGCCGCCGCCCGGCACGAAGTTCCCGTGGTGGTAGAACGCATCGCTCGAGAGCACCTCCATGTAGCCGTCGGTCGGCTGCTCCTCGGGCAAGTAGAGCTCGAGCTGGTTGAGCTTCTCGTGGTTCCAGTTGGCTCCGCCTTTCGAACCGTTGAGCTCGAAGCTCATCTGCGACTGCGGACCGAAGATCGACCGATCGGCCTCCAGGGTTCCCCGCACACCGTTGGCGAACTCGACGAGGGCGCCGACGTAGTCCTCGTTCGTGACGGGCCCGGTCGGGTCGCCGGGTGCACCCCTGTCGTAGTGCGTGCCCTTGCCCGGCTGCGGGATGGGTCGCTCCGGGACGAAGATCGCGCTCGTCGCCACCACTCGCGCGATCGGCCCACAGAGATGGTGTGCCATGTCGATGGCGTGCGACATGATGTCGGCGAGCGACCCGAAGCGGCTGTGTTCCTTCTCGAACCGCCAGCTGAGGACGCCGAGACGATCCCGCCCGTACATCGAGAAGAAGCGACCCCGGTAGTGGGTCAACTCGCCGAAGCGGCCCGACTCGATCAGGTCCCTGGTGTACTGCACCATCGGGGCCCACCTGTAGTTGTACCCGCACCCCGTCACGACGCCCGCGACACGCGCCGCCCGCTCGATGGCTGCGGTGGATCCGGGCTCTTCACCGACCGGCTTCTCGCAGAAGACGTGCTTCCCGGCAGCCGCCACCGCCTCGGCGATCTCCTGGTGCATCGCGGTCGGAGCCGTGATGTCGATGACATCGATGTCGTCGCGCTCGACGACCGCGCGCCAATCGGCCGCCCCGTGCTCGAAGCCGAAATTGTCGGTGGCGAGCTGGATGCGGCTCGGCACGGTGTCGGAGACGGCGACCAGACGGGGCCGGATCCCCGACTCGGCGAAGTACACGGGGATGGAGCGATAGGCCCTCGTGTGGGCCTGACCCATCCACCCGAACCCGATGACGCCGATGTTGACCGTCCGATCGCTCACGATGCGTTGCCTCCGAGTCGTTGCTGCACTGCCTCCCACACCTCGGGATTGCGAAGGTGCGTGGGGCGCTCACCGGCGAGCACTTGCATGACCTGCTCGAAGGCCATGCGAACGATTCGTTCTTTTCCGGCCCCGGTGCCGGACGCCACGTGCGGCGTCACGACGACGTCGTCCCTGTGGAGCAACGGGTGGTCCGGGGGCAGAGGCTCGGGGTCTGTGACGTCGAGACCCGCCGAATGGAGACGACCGCTGTCGAGGGCAGCGAGGAGCGCCTCCTGGTCGACGAGCCCGCCGCGGGCGGTGTTCACGAAGACGGCCCCACGCTTCATCCGGTCGAACATGGCGCCGTCGAACAGTCGGGCGCTCTCGTCCGTGAGCGGCACGTGCACGGAGACGACATCGGCCACGGCCAGCAGATCTCCGAGGTCGGCGATTCGTTGCGCTCCGTCGAAGTCGTCGTCGCCGAGGAACGGGTCGTAGGCGGCGATGTGCATCCCGAGACCCCGGGCGGCGGCGCCGA
Source organism: uncultured Acidimicrobiaceae bacterium (assembly GCA_964347305.1). Classification (GTDB taxonomy): domain Bacteria; phylum Actinomycetota; class Acidimicrobiia; order Spongiisociales; family UBA5794; genus CAYFYC01. The sequence continues at coordinate 1,850 of CAYFYC010000108.1, forward strand.
CCTTGCGGGCGATCCTCCCGTAGCCGACGAGTCCCAGCGTCAGGCCGTCGAGTTCGACCGCCCCGTGCCTGGCGTACAGGTCGGCTTGGGCGTCGCGGAGGCGACGCTCCGACAGTTTGAGCTGCTTGGCCGCGGCCAGCATGAGCGCTATTGCGTGCTCGGCAGTGGAGGTCGTGGGGCCGTCCGGAGTGTTGCACACGGCGATCCCGCGCTCCGTGGCAGCCGGGATGTCGACCTTGTCGACGCCGATGCCTGTACGGCAGATGACCTTGGCGTTCGGAGCACGGTCCATGAACGCCGTGTCGTACGACTTTGCTCCCGCCATCACGGCGTCGGCGACAACGAGCTCGTCGTCGCCAACGACCCGGGCCACGGCTTCGATCTCCGGAAGGAGATCGGGCGACGGGGGACGCTCGAACCAGATGATCGGGGTGTCCGGCACGTTTCTCCTCACCACTCACGTCACACCACGCGAATGCTAGAGATGGAGGCTGGAACGTTCCAACGTGCCGACGCGCCAGCGATTTCGCGCCACACGTGCCCTATCGTCGGGTCATGCACAACGCGATGAAACACATCTGGGCGGAAGGTGGCACGGCGGTCGGTGCGTGGTGCGGAATGCCGGACGCCTTCGCAGCGGAACTGCTGGGGCGGGTCGGGTTCGACTACATCTGTGTCGACACCCAGCACGGGCTGTCGGATCACGCCACCACCCTCGGCATCGTCCAGACCCTCGAACCCTGCCCGGCCACGACCATCGTCCGGGTGCCATGGAACGAGCCGGGGGTCATCGGCCGGACGCTCGACGTAGGAGCCCAGGGCGTCATCATCCCGATGGTGAACTCGGCGGCCGAAGCCGCGGCTGCGGTGGCGGCCTGTCGCTATGCCCCACTCGGGTCACGCAGCTGGGGTCCCACCCGCATCGCAGGCCTCTACGACGGATACACGCCCGACTCCGCCAACGCGATGGTCGCCTGCATCCCGATGATCGAGACCGCCAAAGCCGTGGACGAGATCGACGACATCCTGGCTATTCCGGGCATCGACGCCATCTACGTCGGTCCTGCGGATCTCAGCATCAGCTTGGGGCAGCCGCCGGGGCCCGACAACGACGGCGACTTCGCCGAAGCAATCGATCGCATCCTCGCCGCGTGCGCCGACCACGGCGTCGTCCCGGGCATCCACTCGAACCCTGCGGTCTACCCGAAGCGCGTCGAGCAGGGGTTCCGCATGATCACGATCTGCAGCGACTCGTCGGCTCTCACCACAGGCGCCAAGACGATGTTGCAGGCGGCTCGCTCCGGCGAAGGAGCCTCCACCGCCCTGTACTGATCGGCTCAGCCAGGAAAGGGTGTCTCCGGGATACCCGCCACCCCGACTTCGATGGCGAGCACACCGCCTGCGTGGCGCTGCTCGGTGCCGGGTGTGATCCCTTCGGCGATGGAGGTCACGAACAACGTGTCGAGGCCGCTGCCGCCGAACGCAGGCATCGATGGCTTCTCGACCGGCACCTCGATGACCCGATCGACAGCGCCATCGGGCGTCAGCCGGGCGACCGCCCAGCCACGAACGCACGCCACCCAGTAGCAGCCGTCGACATCGACGCACGCTCCGTCGGGACCGCCCGGAAGACCGGCGAAGTCGGTGAACACGCGCTCGTTCGAACGGTCACCTGTGTCGACGTCGTAGTCGTACGCCCAGACGGTCTTCTCGAAGGAGTCGGCGAAGTACATAGTCGTCCCGTCGGGAGAGAACGCGATGCCGTTCGTGACCCCGATGCGATCTCGGTGCCGGCTCAGATCGAGCCCCGGGTCGACCCGGTGCAGGATCCCGGTGGAGCGACGGGCCGCCGTGTCCTCGTACATCGAGCCCAGCCAGAAGCGACCCTGACGGTCGGTGCGGCCGTCGTTGAGCCGGTTCCCGGTGCCGGGGGGCTCGCACTCGGCCACCGGGCCGAACTCACCGGTGGCCCAGTCGAACCACCCCAGGTCGGTCTCGGCTCCCATGAGGAAGCGGCCCGGCGTATCCGTCGCCGCCATCGAGCCGGGACGCACATCCAGCGGGCGTCGTTCGTCACCACCGTGTGTCGGATCAAAGCGATGGACGGCGCGCCCTTCGATGTCGATCCAGTAGAGAACCTGCTCGTCCACAGACCAGATCGGGCACTCTCCGAGGGTCGCGCCGCGGGGGACGGCCACCTCGATGTTCACAGGGTGGCCGCCAGCTCACGCAGATACACGACACTCGCATGGGCGTCGCCGACCGGGCCGTGCCCCTCGGCCGGATCGCCATCGAGGATCTTGTCCTGCTCCAGCACGTACCACCCCTGGTAGCCGGCCTTCTCCAGTTCACGGATGACACCGGCGATGTCGACCGCCCCTTCTCCCAGTGGTGTGAACATGTCGGCGACGGTCGCGTCACGGAACGACATCTCGCCGGAGAGAACCCGCTCGGCGAGGCCACCATCGACGTCCTTGAGATGGACGTGGTCGACACGATCGGATGCGGCCCGTGCGATGGCAACGGGATCGCCGCCACCGAGGAAGACGTGCCCGGTGTCGAGACACAGCCCGGCCTCGCACGAGTCGAGCATGCGCTCGATGTGCTCAGGACGCTCGACGACCATCCCCCAGTGCGGATGTACGGCCGTGGCGAGCCCGTGGCTGCCGACCACGTCGACGAGACGATCCATGTTCCTGAACCAGGTCTTCCACTCGTCGTCGGTCAACTCGAACGACTGGTCGTAGCCGGCCTGGGCCGTGGCGGGCCCGAGGACGAGGACCTGGCTTCCCGCGGCGGCGAGCTGTCGAGCGGCGCGATCGGCATACGCCAGCTGTGCGTCGAGGAGATCGGGGCGATAGAGGATGGCGGGGACGAAGGCTCCGACGATGGACAGCCCGTAGCCCGAGACGTAGTCGGTGAGCTCGTCCGGATCGAGCGGGAGGTACCCGTCGGGACCCATCTCGGTGGCCTTCAGGCCGACGTCGACCATCTC
>CAYFYC010000109.1:0-4162 GCA_964347305.1 uncultured Acidimicrobiaceae bacterium
TCTCCCTGCTCGTTCGGAGAACCCAACGTGTAACGAATCTCCGTCAGTTCCAGATGGGATAATCCGGACATGGCCGAGGGCTGTGGCAACGATGGCAGGCGCTGGATCCACGAAGGACTCGGCCGCGGCGACTACGGCTTCGCGGCCGCCAACGACGCCATGTCCCGTCTCCGCCGCCGCCTCACGGGCAGGGCGACGCCGCCGGCGCTCTACGTCGCTGAGGCAACGGCCGGAACCTCCGGCACCTGCACGGAGCAGCCTCGGTCGTCGGCGTCGTGAGCCGCCGAAGCTCGTTCCTCGGCGTCTTCCACTCCGTCGTTGGCATCGTCGAATGAGGATCCCGTTCGTGCTCCGCCGTGTCTGGCTGCTGGTGCGGGGTGCCCGTGTCGATCGAAGCCAACCTGACCTCGACCGTCTGGCTGCGATCGACGACCCGATGGGTTTCGTGTGGGCGATCCTCCCATACGCTGCCCGCACGTTCGCCACCAGCATCCTGGTGCTCCCTGCAGCTCAGGCCCGGACCGCCGCCGTGGCTTATCTCTACTGCCGGATGCTCGACACCTATGAGGACCTGGGCGACCCCGTCGATCGTGAGGCTGCCCTCGAGGCGTTCGCGGTCCGCATGACGACGCTGGAGCCACCGGTGCCGGTGCCGAAAGCCGGGGACGATCGGGACGGAGTGGACCTTCTCCTCGTGGAACGCTGCCAGTTGGTGGACCAGGTGTTCGTCAGGCTGCCGAGCGCCGACCGGGAGCGTGTCGTCGAGCTGGTGCTTGCGATGGCCGATGGCATGGTTTGGTCGTCGCGACGATTTGCTGAGCAGGGTGGAGTGCTGATCGACGCCGAGCAACTAAGCCGCTACTGCCATCACGTTATCGGCGAACCCGTCCTGTTCGCGCTGCAGCTGGTGCTGGAAGTGGACCTCACCGCCGAACAGCGCCGCGACGCCCTCGCCGCCGCCGAGCTGATCCAGCTCGCCAACATCACCCGGGACGTCGAGTGCGACCTGGAGCGCGGCATCGGCTACCACCCCCCGTTGCTCGCTCACCTCGGAAGCACCGATGCGGCCGGACCCGTCCGCGAAGCACGCCGCGACCTCATGGCCCACGCGCTCCCCCATGTCTCCGCCTACACCAGGCTGGCAGAGCAGCTCACTACCGAGCGGTTCAGCCTGGCCCGCGCCTCCGCCGTTCTCATGCTCCTCCACACCGACCGTCATTACAGGTGGTGTGCCCGCCGGATCGGACGCCCCGGGTGGCGCGGACCCGACCGGACCGGGACGATGGTTCTCACCTCGCTGCTCGCCGCGCTTTCGCGCCGCTGGGCGCGCCGGATGATGCGACGGGTGGAGCACGACTTCCTCCAGGCTGCGAAGACCATCTGAATCACGCCATTCGGCTCGCCTCTCACCCCCTCCCCGCAGGGGTGGATGCAGCCACCACGGTTCTCACGGTTCCCGCATATACAGAGAGTTCTTCTATGCGATATCCGTGAGGAAGGGCCCGGTGTCTTGTCGGCGGTTCCCAGGACGGCACCGCACGGTGAATGTGGATCGGTGACGATTGCCGGCCCCGCACAGAATGCCGGATCGGCTCGGAACGGAGTGCGCGAGATCGCTCGTGCTGGTGGGTGATCTGGGTGCGTCCGGCTGCAGCGGAAGAACCTTGCTTGCTCAGGTCAAGGAGGCGCGGACTCGGTTCTAACTGCTGCACAGAGTCCTCGGGCGCTCCTTGAGGAGCGCCCGAGGAGGTCGAAGAGCGAGCCGTGCTCAGCGGCGCTTGTGGAACTTATACACCTGGTTCACGCCGTCGTCGGACACGTAGATCCACCGGTCGGTCACGTCGACACCGGACATCATTCCGAAGGGGAAGAACCCTTCCGGGTTGCGGTCCGAGTAGTCGAGGCCGACAATCACGGGCGAAGTCTCGCCGGTGGCCAGGTCGATCGCCGTCACCTGCGCAAGCCCGGTCTCGACAACGAGGAGACGGTCACCGTCGACCACCATCCCCTCGAGCCCCTCGAGACCGGTAGCCAGCGGGGCGGCGCTCCCGTCGTCGACGGCCCAGACGATGCCGGTCGCCCAGTCGCCGACGTAGAGTGTGTCACCGTCCGACGCAAGGCCGAGCGGCACGAAGGGCCCCACGCCTCCCGTCATGGTGTCGTCGAGAAGCACCTCGGTCGGGTCCTCGGCATTCACCACGTTGCCTGCGAAAAGCTGCGTGGCAACGATGTCGCCGTCGTGGCGGATGGCGTTGGTGACACCGGCCAACGTGCGGATGTCCAACGACACCGCACCCGTCGCCGGATCCAGCACCTGGACTGAGTTGGCGAAACCACTCGAGATGATCAGGTCGTCTCCGTCGGCAGCAACGCTCGTGGCTCCGGCGAACCCGCCGCCCGGTGGCGGGAAGCGGTCGTAGAACGACGTCGTCGGCTGCTTACCGCGTGTGTAGCCGCGCATCGCGAACAGCTCGGTCACCCACACTGTGCCGTCCGGCGAGACGGCGACGTCGCCGGGCAGACCGAGGCCGGCCCGAGTGATCGTCCTCGTGTGACCGTTGGGGTCGATGCGGACGACCTCGTTGTCGGCCCCGACCGCGACGAAGAGCACATCGTCGGTGCTGAATGCGATGTTGTCGATCGTGCCCTCGACGTCGAGCACGACCTCGTGGGCGTCGGCGCCGGATAGGTCGAGCTTCAGCACGAGGCCTTCACCGATGTTCACAGCGTATGCCTCGCCCAGCGAGTTGAACTTCACCGCAGACGAGACCCCACCCACGTTCGCCACGACATCGAACGAGACCGGGATTGCGGAATCAACGTCGATCTTCAGGACCTCGCCCGTGAAGAACGACGGGGCATACAGGTAGCCATCCGGGCCGAAGTCGAAGGAATTGACCGTCAGGGCTCCGTTGATCTCCACCGGAGCGTCGACCAGATCCGGGTCGAGCTCCCAGAGGCCTTGACCGAGGAACAGTCGATTCACGAACAGACGGCCGTCATCGGACATGGTGATCGGGTTCACCCCTGGACCCACCAACTGACGCATGAACGTGCCATCGGGCTTCAGCATCCCGACGTAGCCAGTGAGGATCTCGGTCCAGTAGATCGTGCCGTCGTCAGTGATGAAGACATCGTCGGGACCGTGCACTCCCCGCTCCGGCCCGATTCGATCGAGCAACCTGCCCGACCTCGGGTCGTGGACCGTGATCTCGTCACCGCCCACGCTGGCGACATAGACGTTCCCGTCGTCTGGCGACACGTAGATACCGTTGAGGCTGTTGGTCGCCGCGGCGCGCCCCACCTCGATTCCCTGTCTGGCGTCTATTGGCTCAGGCCGCTGGCCTGCATAAGCCGGTGTCGCAACCGACAGAAGCAATACCAACGCGAGAACGATCCGAATCCGCATAGGTCCTCCCAATTCGCCCCGACCCACTGTCGAGATCCGAAACCAAGCTACACCCTCCCGAGCGTGACCGGCGGAGAACTCATCGGAACCCATACGCCGATCACCAGATCTCGCTAGGCGAGCCGCTGCCGAAACAAGTGACAGTGGTTGTGTTGAAGTCATGGACGCGCGCCGTGCAGGGTCGCCAGGCGACTACGCGCGTGTTTGTGGAGAGTTGGTGGCGGATGCCTACAAGGCGGGCATGGGTCTTGATAGCGAGCGCTACTGATAGCATAATGAAAGCATGCCGAATGTACTTGTGAGAGATTTGCCCGACGAGGTGCATGCTCAGCTGCAGCGGCGCGCTGAAAGCCGGGGACAGTCACTACAGCAGTATCTGGTTGCCGAACTCGGGCGACTTGCGGAGCGGCCGACTTTGGACGAGGTACTTGACCGAATCGAACGACGCCACGGCGGCAGGGTTGGACTCGACCAGGCGGTAGCCGACCTGACCGAAGACCGGACGTAGTCGGTGATCGTCGCTGACGCCTCAATTGTCGCCAATGCCCTCGGCGATGACGGAGCAGACGGTGCCGCGGCGCGAGAGGTGATGCGAGCCGAGCGCGATCTCGCCGCTCCAGACCTCGTTGACGTCGAGACGGTTTCTGTGCTGCGCAGACGTTGGCTCAACGGCGATCTGACTGCCCGAAGGTTCCGCAGCGCCATCACAGATCTCGGTGACCTCGCCATCATGCGGCATCCCACACTGCCGTT
>CAYFYC010000110.1:0-3925 GCA_964347305.1 uncultured Acidimicrobiaceae bacterium
ATCTCGGGTCGGCGCTGAGCCTGAGCTACGACGAGCCGATCCACATGGTGCGGGGCCTGGGGGCGCATCTGTACGACGCTCGCGGCGCCGACTTCCTCGACTGCGTCAACAACGTGTGTCACGTCGGTCACTCACACCCGAAGGTCGTCGAGGCGGCGTCGCGGCAGTGGGCGACGCTCAACACGAACACCCGCTATCTGCATCCGGCGGTCCTCGACTACGCCGAGCGGCTCGCCGCCCTCTGCCCGCCGGGTCTCGACGTGGTGTATCTGGTGAACAGCGGCAGCGAGGCGAACGAGCTGGCGTTGCGGATGGCCAGGACGGCGACGGGTGCCCGGGATGTCGTCGTGTTCGCCGACGGGTACCACGGCAACACGTCGGCGATGGTGGACATCAGCGGCTACAAGTTCGACGGCCCCGGTGGTGCGGGGAAGCCGGAGTGGGTGCACGTGGTGGACACTCCGATCGAGGGACGTTCGGTGGGCTGGGCGGATCACGTCGCCGAGCGGGTTCCTTCGTCGGGGGTGGCGGCGCTGTTCGCCGAGTCGATCATCGGCTGTGGCGGTCAGATCGTGCCCGAGGCAGGAGTGCTCGACACGCTCTACCGGGCGGTGCGAGAAACAGGCGGCGTGGTGGTCGCCGACGAGGTGCAGACCGGGTTCGGTCGGGTCGGCTCGCACTGGTGGTCGTTCGAGCTGCACGACGTGGTGCCCGACATCGTCACGATGGGCAAGCCGGCGGGCAACGGGCATCCGCTCGGGGCGGTTGTCACGACGCGGGCGATCGTCGAAGCGTTCGACAACGGCATGGAGTACTTCAACACGTTCGGCGGCAACCCGGTGTCGGCGGCGGTGGGACTGGCGGTGCTCGACGTCATCGAGGAGGAGGGCCTCCGCCAGAACGCCGTCGAAGTCGGCAGCTACCTGGTGGACCGGCTGAGGGCCATCGAAGACGACCGCATCGTCGACGTCCGCGGCGCCGGTCTGTTCCTGGGCATCCAGCTGGTCGACGCTGCGACGACGAAGGCCGTCGTGGAGTACGCCAAAGCCGACCACGTGCTCCTCTCGATCGACGGCCCCGCCCACGACGTCATCAAGATCAAGCCGCCGCTGGTGTTCACGAACGAGGACGCCGATCGGCTGGTAGATGCCGTTACCTACGCTCTCGCAACGACCGGCACCGCGCGGTTCGGCCCGACGTGAAGCAAACATCCGCGGGAGAGAGCATCGCCACCGCTGCGAGATCGCTCGACTGGCCACGATGTCAGACAGCCGGAGACGGATCACTCCCTGCCGTCCGCCGGCGCACGACGGACTCGAGCCCCGGACGTGCGCCACCGTGCTCGACAGCTGCGGGGAGCACGAGTTCGAACGCGGCTCCATGCGGCCTCGCGACGTAGCGGAGGTCACCGCCCATCAGGCGTGCGAGGTGACGCGAGACGGCGAGACCGAGACCAACTGAGTCGGTGACGCCCCGGGAGCGGTGAGCACGCTGATATGCCTCGAAGATGCGCTCGCGGTCGCCGACGGCCACCCCAGGTCCATCGTCGATCACCGTGAGCGACGCGTCGGAGCCCTCCCTCGCCATCTCGATGACGACCTGGTTCCCGCCATAGCGCCGACAGTTGATGAGGAGGTTTCGGAGGATCTGACGGACTCTGGCAGGATCGGCGATAGCGACGACGTCGCCGCCCACCAGCGAAACCTCGCCGACATCCATCACGCTCTCCAGAACCTGCGCCGTCTGTCCACGCAAAGAGACCGGGACTGAAGCCACCGAGAGTCCACCTGCTCCGACGCGGGCGATCACGAGGAGATCCTCCACCAGGTAGGACAGATCGAGAGCCTCTTGCGCCGCAATCTCGATCAGCTCGCTCTTCTGTTCCGAGAAGTCCCCTTCACTGTCGCGTAGTACGTCGAGAAAGCCGACGATGCTCGTCAGGGGCGTGCGGAGCTCATGGCTGACGCTGGCGATGAATTCGTCCTTCATCTGGTTCTGCCTGGTGAGACTCGACAGCTGCTCAGATCTGACCTGTCTCTGCCGTCGAACCATCGAGACCGCGACAACCGCTGCGAGACCCATGATCAGCGGAAGGAGGGTCCGGAGCCAGCGGTCGGCGCTTGCCGAATGCTCGATGGCCTCTGCGAGCTGCTCACCGTCGTGGATCAGCATGTCACGAACGGCGGCGTCGAGTTCTGCGCGTGCCGATTGAATCGAGTCGTGGTAGATCGACATCAGATCCTGGCCGAACGCTCCGTCATGGAGCGTCGCCAGCGCCGATGCAAGCCGGTCACGCGTCGACGCGATCTCGTCGAACTGGTCCGGCGACTGCGCGACACCCCGGAGCTCGGCGAGCTTCTCGTCGAACATGCCGAGCGGCCCCGCTATGTCGTGGTCGTACAGACTTGGATGGGCCGACTCGTCGACCCGGCCGGCCATGGCGATCGTGACCAGGCTGGCCGCAGCCGAGTCGATGTCGGCGAGGGTCGACTGGAGGTCAGTCAGGAGTACGAGCGCCGAGGCTTCATCGCGAACGTCGCCTCCAGAGCGCGACTGATTGTCCAACATCACGAAAATGCTGGCTGCGGCGGCAACGAGGAGCAGTGCCAGAGCCAACTGGATGCCGCCAACGCTCCGCCAGATCGCCGAACTCGCGAGCCTCTGCATAGAGCGACAGTCGGCGGTGCGGTCAGGGGATTAAGACCCTCGATCTCAGCTGCGGTTGACGAAGGAACGACCGGTCGTCAGCCTCTTCGGCGACACCTCACCACTCGGTTGGCGCGCAGATCGCTCCTATCCGAACTCGATGCCCTGGGCCAGGGGGAGGTCGGTCGAGTAGTTGATGGTGACGGTCTGGCGGCGCATGTACGCCTTCCAGCTGTCCGAGCCGGACTCGCGGCCGCCGCCCGTTTCCTTCTCGCCGCCGAAGGCGCCGCCGATCTCGGCTCCCGACGTGCCGATGTTGACGTTGGCGATGCCGCAGTCGCTGCCCTCGGGCGAGAGGAAGCGCTCCGCGTTGCGTAGTGAGTCGGTGAAGATCGCCGACGACAAGCCCTGGCGCACCCCGTTTTGGACCGCTATCGCCTCGTCGAGGCTGTCCACCTCGATGAGATACATGATCGGGCCGAACGTCTCCTCCTGGACGATCGCGGCATCAGCCGGGATCTTCACGAGCGTCGGTTGGAAGAAGTTGCCCTCGCGATCGAGCGCCTCACCGCCATACAACAGCTCGCCGCCCTGCTCGAGGGCGATCTCGAGCGCCGCCTTCGTGTTCGTCACTGCATCCGGCGTGATGAGCGGACCCATCAGCGTGCCGTCCTCCAACGGGTCGCCGATAGGGATCGTCGAATACGCATCGGCCAGGCGCTTCGCCATCACGTCGGCGATGGGCCGGTGGACGATGAGCCGGCGCAGGCTCGTGCAGCGCTGCCCCGATGTGCCGGCGGCGGCGAACACCGCGGCACGGACCGCCAGCTCGGTGTCGGCGTCCTCCATGACGATGATGGCGTTGTTGCCACCCAACTCCAGCAGCGACTTGCCCAGCCGGGCGGCCACCTTGGCGCCGACCTGGGCACCCATTCGGACCGAGCCGGTGGCCGAGATGAGCGGAAGCCGACCGTCCTCGACCATGGCGTTTCCGACAGGGTCGACGTCACCCAGACAGAGATTGAAGACGCCCTCGAACCCGGTGCCCTCCATGACCTGGTGGCATACGTTGGTGAGGGCGATGGCGGTGAGGGGAGAGAGCGGCGACGGCTTCCAGATCATCGTGTCGCCACAGACTGCAGCCACCATCGCATTCCATGCCCACACCGCGGCGGGGAAGTTGAACGCCGTGATGATCCCGATGGGACCCAGCGGATGCCACTGCTCGTACATGCGGTGGCGGGGTCGCTCCGAGGCCATCGTCAGCCCGTAGAGCTGG
>CAYFYC010000111.1:0-3648 GCA_964347305.1 uncultured Acidimicrobiaceae bacterium
TGCAGGAGTTGCCCTCGTACCACATGGAGGCGATGCCCACCTGGGCCTTGTCCATGTCCGCCTCGGTCAGCCCTGTTGCATAGAGCATCGCCTGGGATGCGCCCTGGGACGCCTGCTGGGTGATCCGCGAGCTGTACGTGTTCATCCGCTCCGCCATCGCCGCATCATACGGCGGGCGGCGGGTCGCGCTCCACGCGAGGCGTGGCTACTCCGTCGCTTCCTCGTCGTCCTTCGGACCACGCACCACGAGCACGTCGCACGGGTGCTGCCACAGGATGCCGTGGCTCGTCGATCCCATGAGCATCGTGCGCACCGCACCCCGGCCACGCGAACCCACGACGAGCAGGTCGGCGCCGTGTTCCATGGCGTACTTCGACAGCTCGTGCGACGGGTGGCCGCGAGTCAGTGTCACCTTCGGCTCGACGCTCAGCGTGTCCTGCAGCTCCTTCACCGCCGTCTGGAGGAACTCCTCCTCGTAGGCGTAGATGTCGTAGCTGCTCGGCATCGATGCGGTGGCGACGCTGTACGCCGAGAGGTGCGCAACCATCACGATGTGGTGCTCGGCTCCGAGTGTGGCGGCCAACTGGTCGGCCTTCCGTACCGCCCATTCGGCCTGCGGCGATCCGTCGTAACCGGTGACGATCAGCATGCCGGCTCCTTTCAGGGCTTCCGCTTCAATCGTGGTCGCCCTCCACGCCGCTGTACAGGGTCGATTGGCACTTGCGGTCCGACATCCGTAACTGTAGAGTAACCGTAACTGATGAGTTACCAATTACTCGACTTGATGGGTGACGGCACCCGGCGTTCCATTCTCGAGTTGTTGCGCGAGCGGCCACGCTCCGTCGCATCGCTCGCCGATGAGCTCCCCGTCAGCCGCCCCGCCGTGTCGAAGCACCTCAAGCTCATGCTGGAGGCCGGGCTCGTCGGTGTGACGAAGCAGGGAACCCGGCGGATCTACCGGATTCGCCCGGAGGGATTCGGAGCCATCGTCAGGTACTGGGGCGGGTTCTGGACCGGCGTGCTCGACGAGTTCAAGCAGCACGCAGAACGAGAGGAATCACACATGGGAGCCGACACGGAACTGGTCGTTCGCAAGGAGATCGTGGTCGAACGGAGCCGGGAGGACGCGTTTCGGATCTTCACGACGGAGATGGCGCAATGGTGGCCGACGACGACCCATTCCATCCACGGCGACGCCGTCACCGACGTGCTGTTCGAGGAGCACGTCGACGGGAGAATCGCCGAGGTGACCGCAGACGGCGACGTCGTCGAGTGGGGGCGAATCCTCGAGTGGGACGCTCCCGGGGGTTTCGCCGTGTCGTGGAAGCCCAATCTGGATCGGGATGCGCATCGCTCGACGTGGGTCATCCGCTTCGAGGCGATCGGTGCCGAGGTGACGCGCATCGAGCTCGTACACAGCGGATTCGAGGGGTTCGACGAGCCCGAGGCCGTGCGCGACCGATACGAGCCGGGCTGGGATGTCGTGCTCAGTCGCTACGTGACACACATCTCGTAGCCACGCCCGATAGCATCCCGGCCGACAGCGGGAGGCGAACACCGAGGGACCTGGCCCCTGCTGGCCGGCCGCACGAGCACGGGGTGACCACTCGATGACAGAACCGTTCGAAGCCTCCAAGTGGGTGTCGTATGCCTCGAGAGCATCGTTCTCGGGGGTCCCGGCCCGTCCGATCGACGACGTCGGCGACGCAGAGGTCGTGATCGTCGGAGCCCCCTTCGACTGGGGGACCTCCTTCCGTCCCGGAGCCCGCTTCGGCCCGAAGGCAATCCGTGAGGTCGGCTATCTGGGATTCGACGGGTCCCGCCCGCATCTGCCGACGGGGATCGACGCCCTCGAAGAGCTCCGTGTGGTCGACGTCGGTGACCTGATGCTTCCCGTCGGCGAGGTCGGCAACAGCGTCGCGAAGATCAGGGAAGGCGTGACCACGATCGCTCGTCAGGGCGCCGTCCCGATCGTGCTGGGCGGCGATCACACCATCACGTGGCCCAACGCCGAAGCCATCGCGGCGGTCCACGGCGACGTCGCCCTCATCCACTTCGATGCCCACGCCGACACGGGAACGATCGGTCCGGCGGGCGCCCTGCACGGTCACGGAACACCGATGCGGCGCCTCATCGAGTCGGGCGCCGTGCCCGGGCACCGCTTCGTCCAGATCGGCTTGCGGGGCTACTGGCCGCCGCCGGACATCGTCGAGTGGATGGCCGAGCAACGCATGCGCACCTTCCTCATGACGGAGATCGTCGACCGGGGGCTGAGAGCCGTCGTCGACGATGCGGTCGCCTACGCCGCCGACGGTGCCGATGCCGTCTTCATCTCTGTCGACATCGACGTCGTGGATCCGGGCATGGCGCCCGGCACCGGAACGCCGGAGCCGGGGGGCCTCACGTCCCGCGAGCTCCTCGACACGTTGCGCCGCCTGTCCCGTGACCTGCGTGTCGTGGGCGCCGACATCGTCGAGGTCGCACCCGCCTATGACGGGCCCGGCGAGATCACGGCCTACCTGGCCAACCGCTGCGTCCTCGAGATCCTCAACGGCATGGCCGAGCGCCGGCGCTCCGCGCCGGATTCCCTCCCCTAGAAGGGACGCAGGGAGGGGGCAACGTCGACTGGGAGCCGCACAACCCGACCGCGTATCTCGCTGTCCAGTGCGCCGGTAGGACGAGAGGGCGCCTGCTGGTGGCAACACCTCACGGGCTTTCGTCAATACACTCCGGAGCGGTCGAACGGAGGGAGCCACGAATGCCGACCCGAACCGAGAAGCTGGGTCTGTTCGACGACGTGATCGACGAGGCCGCGCTCCGCGAGCGCGACATCCGGCTGCCCACGTTCGCCCAGCTCGCCGACCCCTCGACAGCCCGCGCCGAGGTCTCCCCAGCCGTCGCCGACGTGGGGCCGGACGATGCGGATGCCCGCAACCTGTGGCGAGTGCACTGGCACAACGCAGCCGACCGCACAGGGTGGTCGGACGTGCCCGGCTACCTCGAGATCCCTCCGGAACTGAGCGGCGTCGAAACCCGGATCCTGCTCGCGCTCGGTGACCGCTTTCCGATGATCCGGGCCCACAAGGTGCTCGCCGCCTATGCGTGTCTCGCTCCGAGGATCGTCGCAGGGGCCTTCGACCCGACCCGCGACCGGGCGATCTGGCCGTCGACCGGCAACTACGCCAGGGGTGGCGTCGCCATCAGCCGCATCATGGGCTGTCGCGGCGTCGCCGTCCTCCCCGAGGGCATGAGCAAGGAGCGATTCGCCTGGCTCGACGAGTGGATCGACGGTCCCGAAGACGTCATCCGCACCACCGGCACCGAGTCGAACGTCAAGGAGATCTACGACGCCTGCAGGGAGCTGGCGAAGGACGAGACGAACGTGATCCTCAACCAGTTCTCCGAGTTCGGCAACCACCTCGGCCACTACGCAGTGACGGGACCAGCCCTCGAGCGGGTGTTCGAAGCGTCGGGCGGCGAGCGGCTCGCCGCCTTCGTGTCGGCGTCGGGGTCGGCGGGCACCCTGGGCGCAGGCGACTACCTCAAGGAGCGCCACGGTTCCCGGATCGTGCCGGTCGAGGCGCTGGAGTGCCCGACGATGCTCTACAACGGCTACGGCGAGCACAACATCCAGGGCATCGGCGACAA
>CAYFYC010000112.1:0-3391 GCA_964347305.1 uncultured Acidimicrobiaceae bacterium
GGACGAGACCGTCGGTGTCGTGGACGACGAAGCCGGTCGAGCCCTCGATGACCGTCTCGGGCGCCCCGCCGCTGTCACCGGCGACGACGGGGATCGCCGACGCCGAGGCCTCGAGGAAGACGATGCCGAGGCCCTCGACCTCGAGCCCGAACCAGCGGCTCTTGCAGGGCATGGCAAACACGTCGAACTCGGCGTAGCGCTCCGGCAACTCGGCCCAGGGAACATCGACGTGGAAGTCCACGGCGACCCCCAGCGCGGCGGCCTTGCGGCGCAGCGCGCGCTCCTGACGGCCCTTTCCGACGAGCACCACGCGCACGTCCCTGCCCTGCTCGGCGATGACGGACGCCGCTTCGAGCAGTCGCCGCTGCCCCTTTCTGGGCACCAAGCGGCTGACGCAGCCGACCACGAGCGGCTCCGACGCCGATCCGGCCGAGGTCGGACCGAAGCGATCGATGTCGACCCCGGCACCCACGGTCATCACGGCCCGGCCGCTGAGACGGGCGACCCGCCGGGCCGTGAAGTCGGAAACGGCGAACACGACGTCGGCGGCACGCAGGGGTCCGGCGAGGAGGTTGCGAAGGCCGGGCACCGCTGCGGGCAGTGTGATCTCGGCCCCGTGGGTCATGACGGCATACGGGACCCCGGTCGCCTCCCTGACCGAACGGGCGGCGAACGTGAGTGGATGGGGCGCGACGTAGAACACCACGTCGGCGTCGAAGTCTTCGACATGGTGCGTGATCCATCTGCGAGTGGCCGCAGTCGGCAGCATCCATCTGCGACGACCGCGCACCACGATGGACTCCCCTCCTTCATTGGTGGCGGGACCATCGGCGGGAGCGAGCACGCGGATGTCGGCATCGAGCGCATCCACGACGTTCCCGATCCACTGCTGAATACCCCCCGGTCGGGGCGGGTAGTCGTTCGTGACGACGAGGATGCGCACCGTCAGTCCAGGTGGGGTGCCAGGTTCCAGGCGATGAGTGCCGGACCCCTCCGGTCGTAGCCCACGTGGGCGATACCGGTGTTCTGCAGCGAACGTATCGCCGTGCGCACCCTGGGGAACTCGAGTCCGAGGATGCCGGACAGATAGGCCCGGGTGGAGCCACCATGGGAGACGACACCGATGCGGCGCCCCTCGTGCCTGGCCACGAACGACTCGATGGCGCCCGTCATTCGCTCACGCACCCCGCCGAAGGTCTCTCCGGTGTACCCGCGCGCCACGTCGACGCCGTGCGATCGGAACCGGTCGAACACCTCAGGGTCGCGGGAGCGGCTCAGCACGACGCGGGGGGCGGCCACGCGGGCGCGGATCTCGTCGACGGTGAAGCCCTCCCACTCGCCGAATCCGATCTCCCGCAAATCGTCGTGCGTATCGATCTCGTGGCCCGTGGTGGCGACCATCGCATGCGCCGTTCGGTGGGCCCGGCCGGTCGGACTGCTGTAGACCACGTCGACCAGGGGCGGCGTCGCTCCGAGCAGCTTGGCCTGACGTTCTCCCTCTTCGGTCAGCGCCGAATCCTGATGACCCTGCCAGCGACCCGAGATGTTCCCCTCGGTCTCGCCGTGCCGCACCAGCACCACACGGGTCTCGCCGGGGTGGCCGGGCGGGTCGTGGTCGTCCAGATGCGTTGCGTCGTTGTAGGAGGTCAGCATGTGGGTGTCGAGGTCGAAGCTCTGGAGGGTGGACAGCGACGTGTTCGCCGGAACCCGGATCGCCATCTCCCTTTCGACACCGAGCGCTCCGTAGAACGCCATGGCGGTGGCGAGACCGTGGGTGATGACGAGGGCCTTGCCGTCCGGTCCGAGCCGCTCGACGAGGTCACGGTGAGCCGACCGGATCCGCTCGCGGATGTCGGTGAAGCTCTCGCCACCACCGAGCTCGATGTCGCGACCTTCGAGAAACGCCTTCCAGCGCTCGGGATCTCGCTCTCTGATCTCGTCGTAGGTGAGCCCCTCCCACTCCCCGACATCGATCTCGCGCCACCGCTCGTCCCGCTCGAAGTCGAACCCCGTGGCTTCGGCGGTCACCACCGTGCGACCGAGGTCGGAGGCGACGACCACGTCGTAACTGGCGTCGCGGAGCCTCGACCGCAGCGCAGCCAGCTGCTGCTCGCCACGACGGCTCATCGCGGTGTCGGTCTGGCCCTGCCAGAGGCGCGCCACGTTCGCCTCGGTTTCGGCGTGGCGGACGAATGTCACAGAAGCTGGCATCGGTGCAACCTTCGGGCGTCGACGTGCGGAACGTAGGCTAGGCCCATGTCGCACGGAACCTTCCTCATGACATCCGAGAGCCCCGAAGGCCTCGCTCCCGGCCTCGAAGGGCTCCCCTGGTGGTTCATCGTGATCGTGCTCGCCGTGATCGTCGGCGGGTACATGTGGATCAGCCGCGCCCGTCGCGAGGCCGCCGAGCGATACCTCAGCCGCCACGAGTGGGAGGCGCAGCTCAAGGCCGACGACCCCGACATGCGCGACGAGAGCTGAGGGAGATGAGCGATCACGATGCCGACCCCTGGTCGCGTCACGTACCCACGTTCGTAGACGCGCACTACGGGTCGATCACCGGCCTGGCGAGAACACATGTGATCGATTCGCATCTGGCAGCGCACCTCGAACCGGCTCCGAATTCGATCCTCGACATCGGTGGAGGCGCAGGCAACCAATCGATACCGCTGGCGCGACGCGGGCACCGTGTGACGATCCTCGACTCGTCGCCGGCGATGCTCTCGAAGGCTGCCGACGCCATCGCACGTGAACCGCACGACGTTGCGATGCGGATCACGCTCACCGAGGGCCGCGGGGAGGACGCCGGACGCGACGGGGAGGTGTTCGACGTCGTCTGTTGCCACGGCGTCCTTCTCTACCTCGATGATCCGGACCCGATGATCGAGGCGATCGCACGGTCGTGCCGACCCGGTGGCATGGTGTCCATCGTCACCAAGAACCGGGAGACGCTCGCCGTGGCGCCGGCGCGCAGAGGCGAGTGGGACAGGGCCCTCGAAGCCTTCGATGCACGCAGTGAGGTGAACTCGCTCGGCATGACGACTCGTGCCGACACCGTGGACGAGATCACTCGACGACTCGAGACCCGGGGCATCGACATCGTTGCGTGGTACGGCGTCCGGCTGTTCACCGATCTCTGGCAAGGCCCTGAGCCAGCGGATGAGGACGTCGCCGCCATCCTCGCCGTCGAGCTCGAAGCCAGCCGCCGCGATCCGTACCGACGCCTCAGCAGACTCTTCCACCTGATCGGCCGCCGACGCGACGAGACGTGACATGGTCGGCCGGCCTGTGACATTGCAGTTCGGATCGCCCGTGACCCTCTGGCGTCGGCCCGATGGCGACCGAACTGCGTGCTGCCGTGACATTGCAGTTCGGATCGCGCGCGACCCTC
>CAYFYC010000113.1:0-3340 GCA_964347305.1 uncultured Acidimicrobiaceae bacterium
GAGGCGGGGGTGGTGTGCGGCAGCTCGACGATGTCGACGTCGAATCCGGAGGGGATCGTCGCCGACACCGTCGAGTGCCCGTAGGGAACGCTGATCTCCATCGGCTGCTCGATCGCCGCGTGCCCGCTAGGCGCTGCGGTACAGCTTGGTCAGCACGAACTCGTCGTGGCGCAGGGTCTCCGCGCAGGTCAGGCGTCCGTTGATCGTGCGCGCCATCACCTCCATGGTGCGGTCGCCCGCGCCGTCGAGGCTGTACTCGAAGCGGAGCAGGCCGCTGACGTCGACGTCGATGTGCTCCGACATCGTCTCGACGGTCAGCGGGTTGGCCGTGATCTTTATCGTGGGGAGAACCGGATTGCCGATGATGTTCCCCTGCCCGGTTGTGAAGAGGTGGAGGGTGGCGCCGGCGGCACAGCAGAGCGTGACCATCTCGGCCGCGGCGCTGGACGAGTCCATGAAGTACAGGCCGGGGGGTCCGGCCGGAGCCTGGGCCGGGTCGAGACAGCCGACGACCGAGCATCGGCCCATCTTCTCGACATTGCCGAGCGCCTTCTCCTCGATCGTGGTCAGGCCGCCCCGGATGTTGCCCTCCGTGGGCTGTGATCCCAGCAGGTTCACGCCCTGGGACTTGACCAGGTCCTGGTAGTCGTCGAACGCCCTCTTGAACCGGGCCGCGACCTCGGGGGTTGCGCACCGTTCCATCACCTTGTCCTCGGCGCCGGTGACCTCGGTGGTTTCGCCGAAGATCAGCGTGCCCCCGCCTTCCTCCAGGCGGTCGAAGACGCGTCCCACGGTGGGATTGGAGGCCAGACCACTCGTCGTGTCGGACTCGCCGCACTTCGTCGAGACCAGGATCTCGTTCCACGCGACCGGCACCCGCGGCAGTTCGCTCGCATATTGCACGTACTCCTGAGCCACACGGGCGGCTTCGGCGATCGTCTGGAGGTCGCCGGTGCGCTCGATGCTGAATCCCCGGACGGGCTTCCCGGTCGCGGCGATGTTCTCCACGATGTGGTCGGTCCAGTTCGGCTCGATTCCGATCACGATGGCCGCGGCGACGTTGGGGTTCCTCCCGTACCCGATCAGGGTGTCGAACGTGAGGTCGAGATCGGCACCGAACTGGAGGCGACCGTACGGGTGCGGCAGCGCCAGGGTGCCCCGCACGAGGCTCTCGACGCCGAGCACGGCCGCATTCGAGATGTCGTCGACCGAAAGCACGAGAACGAAGTTGCGGATGCCGACGCGTCCGTTGTCGCGGCGATAGCCGGTCAGCGGGATGTCTCGGAAGTCACTCATGACTGCTCCCCCCGATGATCGACGATCTGTGATCGGCCACTCCACCGCTTGCCGTGGAGGTTGTGGGTGTGGACGTGCGCCCCGCGTCGGATGGCAACGACCGAGGTCCCGATCGCACGTCCGTATTCGAGCACGTCCTCGTTCTCGTCGATCGTGCGCATCGCCACCTTGTGCGCCAGCGGCACGTCCTCGACCAGCTCGACCTCGCCGACCGGTTCTCCCTCGAGCGTCAATGCCTCGATGACCTCGCCGGCCGCCAAGTCCATGGTGGCGACACCCACGTCGTCGGCCGCCTCGTGTAACAGGATTCCCTTCTTCATCGTCCCTCTCCCTCGAGTGGCGTGATCTTGCCAGGAACCGGCATCAGGCCCTAGAGCAGTTCGTCACTTGTGGGCTCGATCGAGCCCTTCGCCTCTCTACGGCGTCGAGAGAGGGCAACCTCATCATCGAGGACGAGGAACGTCACCATGCGGTGATCGCCGAGATGTTCAACAGCGTCCGGTCCTTCACACATCGCCATCCTCGAGTTCATCCGAGCCCGGGCTCAGGCCTGAGCGCCACGGCTCGGATCGGTTCAGTCCGGTTCGGCCCGATCGAGTTCGATGAGGGCGGCGGCGCCGGCGGCGACCTGCCACGTCGTGATCGTCGACACGTCCGACGCCTCGTCGGTGGCGTCGACAACTGCCCGGTAGGTGGCGGTCCACCGCTCCGGCGTGACCTCGCAGCGGGTGTAGCCCCGTCGGGTGTCGAAGTACCGCAGATGCGGATTGCCGCCCAGCGCGATCGGCACCAACCTGGCCACGACCGGATCGTCGTCGAAGAAGGACGACGAGATGCTCGATGCCATGAACTCGACACCGACGACCGGTGTGGTGAGGTCGAACGGATCGGCTCGCAGCTCGCCCACCGCCGCGGAATGGAAGTCGCCGCTGATCACTACGAGGTTGTCGGCGAGGGGTGAGAGCGCCTCCAGCAGCCGGCGACGCTCTCCGCTGTACCCGTCCCACGTGTCCACGACGACGACGGGCGGATCGGCATCCGGCAAGGCGTTGGCGCCCAGCATGAAGACCTGTTGCGCCAGTACGTCCCACACAACACCCGATCCCCGCACCTGCTCGACGAGCCAGTCGAACTGTTCGTCGCCGACCATCGTGTGCCCATCGGCGAACTGCACGGCGTCGTCGCGCCGCTGCACGGCCGGGCCCAGCTCGGCGATGAACGGCTCGAAGGCCAGCAGGTCGCCGTGCGCGATCGTCCGGTGGATCTCGAAGTCGGGCCCGTCGGGAGCCTGCAGGCGGACAGGCATGAACTCGTACCAGGCCTGGTATGCCTGCGCCCGCCGCTCGAGCCACGCGTCGACGGGGGCATCACCCTCGCTCGTGGGGCCCGCGTAGTCGTTCTCGACCTCGTGGTCGTCCCACGTGATGATCCACGGGATCGCCGCATGGGCGGCCTGGAGCAGCGGGTCGCTGCGATAGCGCTCATAGCGCGCCCGGTACTGCTCGAGGGTCTCGCACTCGAAGTCCTGACCCGTCGACCGCGGGCCGGCGTCGGTCACCGTTTCGTAGATGTAATCACCCAGGAAGACGAACGCATCGAGATCGCCGTGCTCGACCACGTCCCGATACGCGGCGTAGTAGCCGTGCTCCCAGCGTTGGCACGACGAGAAGGCGAAGTGGAAACGCTGCGGGGTAGTTCCCGCGGCGGCGAAGGTGCGGGTGACTCCCACCGGACTCACGTGGTCGCCGACGATGAACCGGTAGTGATAGCGGGTGTCGGCCGTCAAACCCGTTGCGTCGACGTGTACCGAGTGGCCGAGCGCGGCGATGGCGGTGGCCGTTCCGGTCGCAACCACATCGGCGAAGTCGGGGGTCGGCGCCATCTCCCACACCAGGTCGATGTCGTCGATCGGCAGCCCGTCGGCCGGGGCCAGCCGCGTCCACAGGATCACGGCGTCGTCGAGGGGGTCGCCGGACGCCACTCCCAGAGTGAACGGATCGCTCGTCACGGGCGCGGCGACCGTTGTGGTCGTGGTGGTCGTGGT
>CAYFYC010000114.1:0-3292 GCA_964347305.1 uncultured Acidimicrobiaceae bacterium
GCTCCCGATCGGCTTCCTTGCGGATGGCGTAGAGGACGACGATCGAGGCGCCGTCCCGCCCTCTCGTCGTGCTCACCTCCAACCGCACGAGAGAGCTCCACGATGCGCTGAAGCGGCGCTGTCTCTATCACTGGATCGACTACCCGACGGCCGAACGCGAGGAGGACATCGTGCGGACGAGGCTGCCCGGGGTGTCGAGCGTCCTCGCCGCCAAGGCGGTCGCCGCCGTGCACCGGCTTCGGGGTCTCGACCTCGCCAAGCCACCCGGTGTCGCCGAGACGTTGGATTGGGTCGAGGCGCTCAAGGATATCGACGCCACCGACGTGGACGAGGAGACCTTCCGCTACTCACTGGGTTCCGTCGTCAAGGATCGTGACGATCTCGACGTCGTCGAGCGGCGCATCGGGAGCATCGTCGGTGGCGGCTGATCGAGAGCCGCTCGCCACGCTCGTCGACTTCTGCGCCTTCGCCCGCAGCAACGATCTCCCGGTCGGCACCGACGATGCCATGACCTTCGCCACCGCGGCGGCGGTGCTCGATCCCTCCCGGCTCGAAGACATCTACTGGGCGGGACGCATCACCCTGGTCCACGCCCGCAACCAGATTCCCGTCTACGACGCCTGCTTCACCGAATACTTCCTGGGCGGGCACCCGGCTGCGGACAAGGCGATGGCAAAGCAACTGCCGGCGAGGGGTGCGGAGTCGGTGTTCGACGTCCCGTCGGGTGAGACGCCGGACGGGGCGGGCGACGAGCAGGAGACCCGTCTCGGAGCGCAGGCGTCTGGCGTGGTCGTCGATCGCACCAAGTCGTTCGCCGAGTGCACGGAGGAGGAGCTGGCGTCGCTGCGTCGCATCATGGCGAAGCTGCGCACCGCACCGCCGCTGCGCCGCACCCGCCGTCACAGGGGCGCCACGAGCGGGCGCCGGCTCGACCTGCGCCGCATGGCGCGCGAGACGATGCGCGCCCACGGCGAGCCGGGCGATCTGTGGTGGCGACAACGCAAGCAGCGACCCCGACGCATCGTCCTCATCCTCGACATCTCGGGATCGATGGCCGACTACTCGCGCAACCTCCTCCAGTTCGCCCACTCCACCCTCAGCGCCACGAGCCGGGTCGAGGCGTTCTGTTTCGGCACCCGCCTCACGCGGATCACCCCTTCGCTTCGCAGGCGCGACCCTGACGAGGCCCTCGCCCGCGCCGCCGAGGAGGTGGTGGACTGGGCCGGGGGTACCCGGATCGGCGCCTCGCTCGACACGTTCGTCCGCCGCTACGCACGACGCGGCCTGGCCAGAGGGGCGCTGGTCGTGATCTGCTCGGACGGCCTCGACCGGGGCGATCCTGCGTTGCTCGACGACGCCCTCGAGCGGCTCGGTCGGCTGTGCCACCGGATCCTCTGGATGAACCCGATGATGGGCGACGCACCCGAGTTCGTTCCGACGAGCCTGGGGATGTCCGTGGCGCTGCCGCACATCGACACCGTATGGTCCGGTCACAACCTGGCCAGTCTCGAGGCGTTCGCCGACACCCTCGCGACGATTCGATAGGAGCGGACGTGCGCTGGAGCATCTCGGTGCGAGCCGACGGAGATCGCCCGATGGAGCGCGAGGAGATCGTGGAGCTCGCCGACGCCGTGGCCCGCTGGGAGGGCATCGCCAGCGGCATCGGCACCACGAGCTATGCCGCCCAGGTCGTGGTTGAGGCACCGACGTCGGACGAGGCGGTCGACGCCGCCATCGAACTCTTCACGGAGGCCGCGCGGCAGGCCGGTCTGCCGGAGTGGCCCGTCGCCTGGGCCGAGTCCGTCAGCGAGGAGTCCGAGTTCGAGGAGTACGGATGATCCGTCTCGGCTCACTCGGTGGATACCCGTTCGACGGGCCACGCGTGCTCGGTGGATGGGCAGCCCCGGAGGCGCCCGGCTTGTTCGCCGTCTTCACGAAGTCGTCACCCGAGAGCCAACGGTTCGAGGTCATCTATCTCGGCCACGCCGACGACCTCTCGACAGCCGGCCTCCCGTTCGATCACCCTCACAGCGGACGGTGGATCGAACGCGCCGGAGGCAAGTGGAACCTCTGGATCGCCAGCTATGTCATCCCCGGCGGGTCGGCCTCACATCGTGAGCGCATCACCGAGGAGCTGCTCGCCATCTACCACCCGAGCTGCAACCCGGAACAGTTCGATCGGACGTGGAAGGACGAGTGGATCGGCTCATACCGCGCCCCCACCACCAAGCCGCTGACCACACGCCGGGACGTTCCCCCGGACTGAGTGGAAACCGGTGGTCCACGAGAGGCGCGTGCCCGCGTTCGCGCGATCCTCGAGAACCCGCCTTTCGATGTGCCGGTACCGGGGACTCGGGAGATGAGGTAGGCCCGGGATCAGTCGATCGGCGTGTGGCGAGCGATCCTCTATGCAACGTGGCGACACCCGACTACGATGTAGTCATGCCTGTTGTTTCGATACGCTTCTCAGACGAACCGCTTCACCGGCGGCTCAAGGCCAGCGCCCATCGGCGCGACGTCGGGGTCTCCACACTGGCGGAACGTCTCATCGATGAGGGCCTACGCATGGAAGGCCATCCGATGGTCGTGTTCCGAGACGGTGCTTCGGGACGGCGACCAGTTCTCGTCGGTGGGCCCGAGGTCGCCGACGTGATCGGAGCCCTCGTCGGCGGTGACGTTGCAACGGCGGAGCGCCGGTCCCGGGCCGCCGGCCTGCTCGGCATACCCGAGGCACTCGTCGACGCAGCACTCGCCTACTACGCCGACTACACCGATGAGATCGACGAACTGGTCGCGGAACGGGCGAGGATTGCTGACGAGGCGGAGGCGTCGTGGCGTCGCCAGCGCCACCTGCTCGAGAAGTGAAACTGCTTCTCGACGAGATGCACGCCCCCGGCATCGCCGACAGCCTTGGCGAAGAGTCCTTCGACCTCGTCGCGGTTGCAGCAGATCCGGCACTGCGTGGCATGCGGGACGAGGATCTCCTCACCTACGCCACCCAGAACGAGCGGGCACTCGTCACCGAGAACGTGGCTGACTTCATGCCGCTCGCCGCACAGTGGGCCGGTGCCGGTAAGGCACACTCGGGTCTGGTCTTCACCAACCCGAGACGGTTCAACCGGGCCACCCTCGCCTACCCCGGAAACGTCATCGCTGCTCTCCGCGACTTCCTGACCGACCCACCCATCACCGGTGAGTCCTGGACCTGGTGGCTCTGACTCATCCGACCGACCCGCACGCCGAGGTGCCGATACTGAGCGCTCTGCGGAGTGGGTGTTATGGCGCCCGATTT
>CAYFYC010000115.1:0-2987 GCA_964347305.1 uncultured Acidimicrobiaceae bacterium
CACCTACTCGGAGGGCGAGATCATCGACGGGTCGATGCTGCTCGACACCATCGAGCGCTGCTACTTCGGATTCCGGCGGAGACGCCGCGACGTACACCAGGCATCCTCGTGTGAGTGTGATGCGTGTGACCGGATCCCCGATCTCGACCTGAAGTTCGTCGTTCACCACGGCGAGGCGATCTTCCAGGAGGTGGCGGGCCACAGCGAGCTCCTCGGGTCCGACGTCATCGTGACCCACCGGCTCTTGAAGAACCGCGTCGCGGACGATATCGGCGCCCAGGCCTACGCCCTGATCAGCCAGGCTTGTCTGGACGTGTCGGGCATCGACCCCGTCGCGCTGCAGATGCTGCCCCACACCGAGGAGTTCGAAGGGGTCGGCGACGTGCCTGCCTGGGTGCATGACCTCGAGCGCCGCTGGGCCGAAGAAGACGAACGAGCCCGGGTCATCGTCACCAAGGAGGAGTCGATCCTCACCGTCACCGTCCCGACCACCACCCCGCCTCAGACCGCCTGGGAATTCCTCACGAAGCCGGCGCAGCGCATGTCGTGGCAGCCGTGGGTCACCGCCGTCGAAGTCAAGGACGCCACGGGGGGCAGACGCGGCATCGGCTCCGCCAACCATTGCATGCACGGTTCCAACGCCGTGATCGAGGAGATACTCGACTGGCGTCCCTACGACTACGTCACCGATCTCACCAAGGTCGAGACCCCGAACGGGTTCGTCGGATTCAGGCACACCATCGAGTTCGAACCCACCACCGACGGCACCATCATCGAATACCGCTTCGCCCTACCGGACGACCCGAAGCTCCACGAGGTCGCCGCCGACATCGCCCACCACTATGAGGAAGCTCTCCGGAGCGCCATACCCGCACTGGTCGAGCAGTTGGAGCGGCAATAGGGGAGTTGCCGGCCACGAACAGCTGGCTCCTCCTGCCTGGCCGCGGCGCAATCCAGCTCGCCGGCTCGCTGCATCGGTGAGCGGGGCTCCGTGCGTCGTCGAGCGTCGCGCCGGGAGGCTGCACCGTCCTAACCTCGCCCCATGTCCCATCTCCACGTCTCACCCGACGACGTCGACGTCGACGCATCGGAGGACACCACCCTGCTCGATGCGGTGGTCGAGGCGGGGATTCCGATCGCTCACCTGTGCGGCGGTCGCGCCCGCTGCTCGACATGTCGAATTCGCGTCGTCGACGGGCTCGAGGCTCTCTCCGATCGCACCGAGAAGGAAGCCGCCATGGCGAGCCGCCTCGACTTCCCCGACGAGGTGCGGCTGGCGTGTCAGACGAGAGCCCTCGGCGATGCGAGCTTCTGGCGACTCGTCCTCGACCGGCTCGATGTGGAGATGGCGTCGCAGCTGGGCGAAGGTCACTACGTCGGACCGGTGGGCCGCGAGGTCGACGTCGCCGTTCTCTTCCTCGACGTCGCCGGTTTCACCGCCATGTCGGAGACCCTGCCTCCCTACGATGTCGTCCACATCCTCAATCGGTTCTTCAATCGAGCGGGGGACTCCGTGGAGGAGAACGGAGGGCGTGTCGACAACTACATGGGTGATGGCATGCTCGCCGTGTTCGGCGTCGACGACGACGAGGGCGACTACGCACTCGGGGCGGTGAAGGCCGGTCTCGATGCCATCGCCGTAGCCGCAGACATGCATCGCTATGTGAGCCGGGTCTACGGCTGTGACTTCAACATCCGGGTCGGCATCGGTCTCGGGGAAGTGATCTTCGGTCTCATGGGCGGCGAGTCTTCGGCGCGTGAGACGGTCGTCGGGGATGTCGTGAACACGGCGAGCCGGCTCGAGTCCGCCAACAAGGTCACGGGCACGACGATGCTCGTCACGCAGGCGGTCTACGAACGCACCGCCGATGCCGTGGACTACGGGGACCCCGTCGAGCTCGACCTCGCCGGCAAGGACGGCCACGTCGTCGCCCATCCGGTGAATCATCTGCGAGAGCCGGACGGCATGCCTGCATCGGACTGACCCGGGCCGATGATCGACGCAACGGTGCTCTTCGCGCACAGCCCGTTGCTGGGCCCTTCGTCCTGGGAACCCGCCGGAAGAGCGGCGCGTCGACGTGGCCGGCGCGTGTGCATCGCCGATGCGACTGCAATCGCCGAGGCGTCGACGTCCTTCTCCGCGACGTTCGTCGATGCGGCGATGGCGTGCGTGGACGACACCGACGATCCGATCGTGGTGGTGGGCCATTCGGGCGCCGGGGTGTATCTGCCGCAGATCGGCGACCGTTTGGGATCACGGCGCGCCGCATTGGTGTTCGTCGACGCACCGTTGCCGCCCCCGAGCGGCGAACACAGAACCGACTCGGCGATGGGCATCCTGCTCGACCGGCACACGGTCGACGGGCTGCTGCGGCCTTGGCTCGATTGGTGGCCCCCGGACGTCGTGGAGCGTCTCGTGCCCGACTCGGCGCAGCGCCGAGCCCTCCGGAGCGACATGCCGCGGCTCCCGCGGGCTCTCTACGAGGAACCCGTGGCGGTCCCCCCGGAGTGGTCGACGTGGCCGTGCGGGTATGTGCTGCTCAGCGACGCGTACCGCGCGGAGGCGGATGAGGCTTCACGGCGCGGCTGGCCCGTCGCCGAGGCCGACGCTCACCACCTCGCCATCGTCACGGACCCGCCGTCGGTCCTCGACGCGATCGGCTCGGTCGTACGGCGCCTCTGATCTCCGGCAGCAGCCTCTTCCGAGCAGTCGAACCCTCACGGGCAGGTTGCCGTGAACGTCCCTTCTGCGGTGGCGCTGTCGCCCAGGTAGATGTCCACGAACGATGCAGTGCCGGTCACGGTGTTGCCGTCGATCTCGAACGAGTTGACCGAGCTCTCGCCCTCCGGCGTGCCCTCGCCGCCATCCGCATCGGCTCGCCAGTCACGTTCGTCCGAGTCCTTGGCGTTCACCTTGACCTTGCTGGTTTCGTCGTGGTTGGTGTTGCCTTCGGGCAGGTCGTAGACCGTTTCCAGGTCGGTCGGGG
>CAYFYC010000116.1:0-2937 GCA_964347305.1 uncultured Acidimicrobiaceae bacterium
GAGATCTACGCCGTGTCTCCCGGCAGCTCCGACGTCGCTCTCGTGGTGGGGGAGGGGGTCTTCCCGACCTGGTCACCCGACAGCAAGGAGATTCTGTTTACCCTGGAGGGCCTGTGGGCGGTCGCGGCCGACGGCTCGAACCGCCGTCGCCTGCTCAAGCACGCTGTCTACGGCACCTGGTCACCGGACGGCTCGACGATCGCCGTGGCGGCCACGGCCTACGACCAGGACTGCCAAGACCACCATTCACTGGTCCTGCTCGAACCTGACGGCACTCTGCGAAACAAGCTCCTGCCAGCCGAATAGGCAGTTCGGCAGCATATCCCGGCGCGCCCGCGGTACATTCTGGAGTCGAGACCTCGGATCATGTCGGTGCGGGCGGTCACCTTCGACTTCTACAACACACTCGTCTACCACCGCACGGGCATCGGTCGCGGACGCACGTACATGGAGTACCTGGCCGCTGCCGGGCTGGCTTCCGACCCTTGGGAGCATCAGGTGTTGTACGACGTCTTCGAGTACTACGCGGCTTCGTACAGCCCTACGGCTGCGGCCGAATCCAAGATGTTCTTTTGGACGGAGTTCACGCGCCGCCTCTTCCAACGTACCCACGTACGAGGACCGGTTTGCATCGACTGCGCCGAACACGCGCGAGCCATTCGAGACCTCATGGGCCCCACCTGCCTCGCACTCTTTGCCGAGGTCCCGTCCGTACTCCGAAGTCTCAAGAAGAACGGACTACGCCTCGGTGTGATCTCCGATTGGCAAAAAGGCCTTGCGTATTTCTGCGACGAACTCGGCATCAGCGCCTACCTGGATTTCGTCGTGGCTTCAGCCGAAGTCGGTTTTCAGAAGCCCGATCCACGTCTATTTGACATCGCCTGCGAGCGGATGGGGATGGCTGCCGAGCACATCCTTCACGTCGGTGACAGGATCGTTGATGTCGAAGGGGCACGCGCCGCCGGATTCTGGGCCGCGCTCCTCGTTCGCTCGGGAGGGGCAACGGACCGGGACGTTCCCGTGATCACGAACCTGCGTGAGCTGAACCGCATTATGATCCGCCGGTGAGCTCCGGAGGCCTTACCAAGATCGCCGGACGGCCAGCGCGTCGCCTTCCACGCCCTGGGAGACGAGGACGAGGGGCGAATCGCGGCGATGAGCCTCGACGGGTCGGAGAGCCGGGAGCTGACGCGCCCAGCACCTCCAAACCCCAGGTGCTCGGCGGACGGTCGTTGCTGGGTCAATCGGGAGGAAAGAGGCGTTCAACGCTCTGGCCGTCCGGACTCGTGGCGTAGAGGGCGTTCCGCTCTCGCTCGCGGTTCGACGTGAAGACGAGCCGCGAGCCGTCGGGCGACCAGCGGCTGTAGTACTCGCGGGCGGGGTGGCGGCTCAGGTTGCGAATCCCGGAGCCGTCCCACCGCATGAGGTAGATCTCCTCGTCGCCGTCGCGGTTCGAGCCGAACGCGATCCACCCGCCATCGGGAGAGGCTTCGGCGCGGCGGGAGTGGCCGCCGGGCGTCGTGGTGAGTCGCCGGAGGCCGGACCCGTCGGCCCGCATGAGATAGACCTCGGGCTGACCGTCCCGGTACGAGGTGAAGAGGATCTCGCTCCCGTCGGGCGTCCAGGAGGGCTCCGCATCCTCGTCGGGGTGCCGGGTCAGCCGGGAGCGTCCCGAACCGTCCGTCCGAACCTTGTAGACCTCCCGGTTGCCGTCGCAATCGGAGCGGAAGGCAATCCACTCGCCGTCCGGCGACCAGCGCGGCTCGGTGTCGTCGCATTGCTTCCGGTGGGTCAGCGGGGTCACCGGGCCGCCCCCGGCGGGTCCGACGAAGAGATCGTGGCTGCCGTTGCGGGTGGAGGCGAAGACGACCCGATCGGCGTCCGGAGACCCGCTCGGCATGTAGTCCGTGGCGTCGCTGGCAAAGAGGAGCAGGACCTCGCCGCTGGCGACGTCGAGGGCATAGATGTCGAGATCGGGCCAGGCGCCGCCGGCGAAGAGAATGCGAGCGCCGTCGCGTGACCACTCCGGCTCGGTGATGAGGAAGCTGTCGTCCAGCGAGTTCGGGTCGATCGCTCGCGCCAACTCGTCGACCTCTGGGGCCCGCGGGGTGTCCATCGGCTCGAGCGGCGGATAGCCCGGGATCTTCTCGCCGAGGACGATGTCGCGCGTTGCGATCCAGGCCGACGGCCCGGACGGCCGGGGCGTGACAACGCCGCTACCGCCGCGGCCGGGAGAGTAGCTCGCGATCTTCTCGTCGGTCAGCCGGGGATCGTCGCGGAAGACGATGTCGTCGATGTAGTACGTGCAGCGCCCCGGCTCGATGACGTGCATGTGGATGTGCTGAGGCATGTCCGAGCCCGGGTAGCCGCCCGGCCGCACGGTGTCGAAGCCGTAGCGGCCCTCGTCGTCGGCTCGGGCCCAGCCGCGCAGGGCGCCGTGCCGGGCGGCTGCGCCGCGAAGCCGGCGGTCGCGTGGGTAGATGCCCTCCGCGTTGGTCTGGTAGGCGTAGACGATCACGCCGGGCGCGGGCTGCCCGTCCGGCCGGAGAACTCGCCCTTCGATCCGCAGGGTCTCGCCCGGCTCGTCCGGCGGTGCGATGCGCGTATGCGAGGGGATCACCTCCGGCATGCCCACGAAGACCGCCTCACAGCCCTCGCAGGGGCCGCCCACGATCGGCTCGCCACCCGCTCCGCGGGCGTCGCCCCCCGCGCAGCCGGGAAGCAGCAGCGGCAGGACGACGATCCAGGCCTTTCGCGCGGACGATCCGATCATGGCTCCCGCAAGATCTTCTCCATCGCCTTGCCCCTCGCCAGCTCGTCGACGAGCTTGTCCAGATAACGGATCTCCCGCATGGTGGGCTCTTCGATGTCCTCCACGCGGACCCCGCAGACCACACCCTTGATCAGGCTCCGCGAAGGGTTCATCTGCGGGGCCTC
>CAYFYC010000117.1:0-2835 GCA_964347305.1 uncultured Acidimicrobiaceae bacterium
AGGTCACCGGGGCCACTTCTGTCTTCGTCGAGCGCAACGTGGACGTGCCAGGGCTCGGCCTTTGCACCGAGACGCTCGTCGATGTCACCGCAGAGGCGTTCGTCGAGAACCGCGCGTACTGGACATGCGTTCCCTGGAGCTCGATGCCCACGTCACGGGTCCAACTCGAGCGAGGCCGTGCCTTTGCGTTCCGCCCCGACCAGCTGGACGAGCCCGAGCGTTCTCTCTACGCCGGCAGCCCCGAGCGGATCGAAAAGGAGCTCGACATCCCCATATTCGTGGGCGGCACCTGGCGGGGTCTCATCGGGTTCACCACCGACGATCCAGGCCGGGTGTGGACGGCCGAGGAGCTGACCGTCCTCGAGGCCGTGGCGACGATGATCGCCGCCTTCTGGGAGCGCGAGGACGTCTTCAGGGAGCTGGAGCTTCTCCTCGCGTCGAAGGATGAGCTGATCGCCGGCGTCTCCCATGCCCTGCGGACTCCTCTCACGGCGGTGCTCGGATACGCGCACGTCCTGAGCGACGACGTGGCCGCCTTCTCGCATGCCGAGCTGGAGGATGTGATCGGCGTGATCAGGAGCGAGAGCCTCGAGCTGGCGCATGTGCTGGAAGACCTCCTGGTGGCGGCCCGGGGCGACATCTCGGGCCTGGCGCTCAGGTTCGAGCCGGTCGACGTCGAAGCCGAGGTGGCGCAGTTGATCGCGGAGCTGCCGGCAGAAACCGCGGCCCGGGTCTCGTGTCTCGGGGCTCCGCCGCCGGTGATCGCGGACGCCCTCCGGTTCCGACAGATCGTGCGCAACCTGCTCACCAACGCTGCGGCGTACGGCGGCGAGCGGATCGAGGTTCGCTTCGCTTCACGTCACGAGGGGGCGCTGATCGACGTGGCCGACGATGGGATGGGCCTCTCCGCCGAGGTGGGTGACGCGCTGTTCGAGCCCTATCGGCGCGGCCACGACGACGACGGCCAGCCCGCGCCGGTCGGCATGGGCCTGACGGTGGCGCGGCGCCTGGCCCGCCGGATGGGCGGCAGCGTGAACTACCTCCGGGACGGCGAGTGGAGCGTATTCCGCCTGGAGCTTCCCTTGTCACCCAATGGCCATGGTCCCGCCGACCCCACCTCGGCGCTGCCCCTGCAGACAACCCCCGCAACAGAGAAAGGACAGAGATGAAAGCGTCTGCTATTCGCTACCGACCCGACAGCGGCTGGAGCAGCCCCCTTCCCGCATGGGACTCCCCCCGCACCCTCGTCCTCGCCTTCGGCGATCCCGGCTTCTTCGGGGAGCCGGCCGTGACCGAGCAGCTGCTGGCCGCCTACCCGGAGGCGGTGGTTCTCGGCTGCTCCACGGCCGGGGAGATCTTCGGTACCAGCGTCGACGACGGCACGTGGTCCGTCGCGGTGATGCAGTTCGAAGCCACCACGATCCGCTCGGCAACGGCTCCGGTCGATGCGGCGGACGGGTCCGTCGTCGCCGGTGAGAAGATCGGGCGCGAGCTTGCCGGGCCCGGCCTGGCGGCGGTGTTCGTGCTGTCCGACGGGCTGGAGATCAACGGGTCGGAGCTGGTGCGGGGGCTCAACGAGGCCCTGCCCGCCGACGTGGTGGTGACCGGGGGGCTCGCCGGTGATGGCGATCGCTTCGACCGGACCTGGGTGCTGGCGGACGGAGTGATGCGAACCGGCCACGTGGCGGCCGTCGGGCTCTACGGCGACCGGGTGGTCGTCGGGCATGGCTCTCGCGGCGGCTGGGACATCTTCGGTGTCGAGCGAGTGGTGACGCGCTCCGAGGGGAACGTCCTGTACGAGATCGATGGCCGACCTGCACTCGATCTGTATAAGGAGTACCTCGGTGAGCTGGCGGCAGGGTTGCCGGCCACGGCGCTGCTGTTCCCGCTGGCCCTCCGGACCGACACCACCGACCGTGAGGTGGTGCGGACCATTCTGGCCGTCGACGAGGCGTCCCACTCCCTCACGTTTGCGGGCGACATTCCGGCCGGTTCGTCGGTTCAGCTCATGCGCGCGAACTTCGACCGGGTGATCGGAGGTGCCGAGGAGGCCGCCGAGCTCGCGGCGGTCGGCGACGACCGGTCCGACGTCGTCGCCATCGCCGTCAGCTGCGTCGGGCGCCGCCTCGTCCTCGGCGAACGAACGGAGGAAGAGGTCGAGGCGTGCCTCGACGCGCTCCCGGAGGGGACGCTGCAGGTCGGGTTCTACTCCTACGGCGAGCTGTCTCCCTACGCCAACGGCACGTGTGATCTCCACAACCAGACCATGACGCTCACGACCATCACCGAAGTACCTGATCAGTGAACCCCACCTTGAGACGCCAGCTTCGCAAGCTGGGCATCGGCCCGGGCGAGCCGCCCGATGCCACGGCCTGGCGAGCGTTGCTCGAACGCGTCTCTCGGTACTACGACTCCGCCGACCAGGGCCGCTACCTCCTGGAGCGTTCGCTGGCGATCTCATCGCGCGAGATGAAGGATCTCTACGAGACGCTGCGGGCCAACTCGGAGACGGAGGTGGCACGGCAGCGCGATCGGCTCGAGGCCGTGTTCAGCGCGATCAGCGATGGGCTGTGCGTGATCGCAGACGATGGCCGGGTGCGCCGGGCCAATGAGGCGGCCGCCGCCTACCTGGGGATGTCCACCGACGAGTTGGTCGGGACCCAGGTGCTCGACCGCTTTCGGATCCACCGACCGGGCGACGCCGATGCCATCCTCAGCAGCGACGAGGTCCTCGGTCTCATCGCCGTCGGCGAAGGAATCGAGGACGGGGATGCCGTCTTGCTCGACCCGGAGGGTCCATCGCTTCCGGTTTCCTGCATCATCAACCCGATGCGC
>CAYFYC010000118.1:0-2412 GCA_964347305.1 uncultured Acidimicrobiaceae bacterium
GTCCTGAGCCAGGATCAAACTCTCCATCGAAAGTTTGACCATGAGCATGACGTTTGTGGTATTCGCTGTAAGCGAACCCAGGAGTCACACTCAAAGGTCGTGTCACGTCGGGGACGGGGGTCCCTTTGTGCGCCGCCGGCGAACCGGGGCGAACGTGACACGGTTTTGTTTGCATCGCCTGTCCGTCCGAGTCCACCGAGGTGGATCCGTTCGGCCAGACGCATGCTGGCTTTTGACACGCTGTTCAGTTGTCAAGGAGCCTCGACCGCCCACCGACCGAAGTCGGGCGCGGCCTCGAAGCATACCACATGCGCGCAGTACCTGGAACGGCCCGGCGCAGGTGGAGCCCACCGCGACCGCAGGGGTCCCGGCGGGGAGATGAAGTGTCGCACGAACCCCACACCTCGTCAAGTCCCCTCCTCGGGCAACCCACGTGGCCGACTGGCATACTCGTCCGATGCCGGAGCCGACGATCATCGACACCATGGAGGGTCGGGCCATGGTTGAGGCGGCGATCGCGTCCCCCCTCGGCAACTCCAGATACATGGAGAGGTACGGAGCCGAGATCGAGCGCCTCGGCTGGACGCACGAGTGGTACGACGCCACCTTCAGCGCTCCGATCCGCGTCGTGGTCACCAGAATCGGGTCATGGTGAGCGGAGATCCCGAACGTCGCCATCGTCGTGGCGGAAAGCTGCTCGCTCGACTGCTCGCGCAGTACGACATGGAGCTCGTGGATGCCGAGGAGATCCCGTCTGCCAACAACCAGGTCTACCGGGCCACGACGTCCAGAGGTGTCTTTGCGGTTCGTCTGCACCGGCCCGGCGCCCGCACCATGGAGCAGATCGCGCTCGAAACCCGGCTTCTCGACGAGGTCGAGCGGGTCGGAAGTCTTGAGGCGCCAGCCGTGATGCGAACGTCTGGAGGCGAGCCCATCGCCCGTTTCGCGACAGACGACACCGAGCTGTTCGTGACAGTGCTCCGATGGATCCCCGGACGGGTGCGACGACCCGGTGCGGGTGCGGGACCTGCGACCGCGCGCCGGATCGGAGAGTGCCTCGCCCACCTCCACGAGGTCTCTGCGGCGTGGCCCGAGTCTGCAGTCGCTCCTTCGATCGAACCGGCCGAGCTGATCCTCCCCCTCTTGCCCTCGGTGGGCCCACCGGCTCACCGCAAGCTGATCGAGACGACCGTCGCAGGTGCCGTCGCCCTTTTTGGGGACATCCCCCACGATGCCACCCACCGCGGTGTCGTCCACAACGACGTCATCTTCTCGAATTGCGTCCACCGGGGGAACGCAACTGCGCTGATCGACTTCGACGACTGCGGACGCGCACCCTTCCTCCAGGACCTCGGAGCCATGTTGGAGAACATCGCCGGTGAGACGGGTGCAGCGCGGCTGCGTGCGGCGTTCCTCGACGGGTACGCATCGGTTCGGCCCCTGCCTGCGGAAGACGAGGTCGCTCTCGATACGGTCACGGCGCTGCGTCACGCCTGGACGACGGCGTGGTCATACGGTCGAGCTGCAACCGGCGACTTCTCCGCCGAGCGCATGGAGGCGATCGCCGAGTATCGGATGGCGGCGCTCGAAGGGATCCTGGAAGGGATCTGATCACTGCGTGAGCCGGCAGGGGGCTCAGGGCAGCGGCTCGTCCAGCGTCGGATGTTCGAGCACCCAACGAGTCACCTGGGTTCGGTTGGTGACACGCAGCTTCCTGAGCACGGCGGACACGTGCTTCTCCACGGTCTTCACCGAGATGCCGAGCTCGTGACCGATCTGGGCGTTGGTGTAACCCTTCGCGGTCGACACCGCGACCTGTCGTTCACGTTCTGTGAGCAGATCCCGTGCAGGATCGAGCCGGGTGGCGGCGTCACCATCGAACGCCTCGACCGCGAAGGCGGCGAGTTGTGGTGACACGACGGCGCCGCCTTCGAACACGGTTCTGATCCTGTCGTCGAGGTCGTGGCCGATCACGTCCTTCGTCAGGTAGCCCCGCGCACCGGCCCGGATGATCGAGATCACGTCCGACGGATCGTCCGACACGGTCAGGGCGAGGAAACGGATGTCCGGGTTGCGACGCAGCACGGCTTCGAGGACGCGACGGCCGCCACCGCCCGGCAACCGCAGGTCGAGGAGCACCACATCCGGATCGCGGTCGAGGATCATCTCGATCGCCGGGTCGACCTCGCTGGCTTCGCCGACCACCTCGATGCCGTCGCCCAGATAGGCCCTGATCCCGGCCCGCATCAGGTCGTGGTCGTCGACCAGGAACACACGGATGGTGTGGGTGTCGTCACGCATCGGCATCCCTCGCCATCTCGACCTCCACGACCGTCGGCTGGTCGGGTCCGCTCCGTACCGTGGCCCGGATCGCTCCCCCTCCGAGACGCTGCAGATAGCGCGACTCGAGGC
>CAYFYC010000119.1:0-2220 GCA_964347305.1 uncultured Acidimicrobiaceae bacterium
ATACCGTGCTCTCCGCGTCGCGACCCATCGCGTCGACGATCTCCTATCGGAAGTCGACTTTCTCCGTCCGATGGTGGAAGTGGCATCCGGGGCCCATCCACGCCTTTCCCACGAGGACTTCGGTCAGGTGGGTCACCGGCACACGACGCGGCCGACGCTGGAGCAACGCGTGCTCGCCGTTGCCGACGCCTTCGACGCAATGGTGTCGACTCGCGGGTATCGCATGTCCATGAGTCAGCGGGCTGCACTCGATGCGTTGCGTCGTGACGACACCCCGCTTTACGACAACGACGTGCTCGACGCGTTGGAGCGGGCACTCGAGACTCTCGGCGAGCGTTACGGTCCCCCCGATCTCGACCTGCCGACGCTCGGCTCGGAGGTGGCACATGCAGGCGGCTGACACTCGTCCCCATCTGTGGGTGCTGTTTCTTTCTGCGCTCCTCGCATCTGCCGCGCTGGCGACGGGCCTCCTCCTTGCACTCGATGTCGAGACCTCGCTCATCTGGATGGCGGTCGCCGCTGCGGCGATCGCCCTGTTCGGGCTGGTGGCGGTGCCCTCGTCCGGCCGGACGGAGTTCACGCCGGCATACGTGGTTGCGGCCAGTCTTCCGTTCATTCGGGTGTCCGGTCAGGACGGCCCCACGATGGCCTTCACCGCCAGGGCTGCTCTGGCCGCAATGGCCATAGGGCTGGCCGTCAACTGGGCCATTCGCACTCTCAGGCGTGACGATCCCCGAGTTGTGTTCTTGTCCTTCATCAAGCGGTCCCTGGCCTTCGCCGCCTACGTCGGGGGGTACCGACTCGGAACGCAGGTCATCGACGTCAACGAATGGCTCGATCCGGGTTCGTATGGTGCCGCCGTGCTCCTGGTGGTCGCGGCGGGAGCGGCGTTCGTCGTCGAGCTCATTTCGAGTGTCGTCTTTCGATTCGAACCAGGTCGCAGGGCGAGCTTCTTCTTTGCGTTCGAGACCGCGCGAGACCTCCCCGTCTTCGTCAGCCTGGTAGCCACCGGAGCGTTGTTCGGCCTTGCCTTCGAGTCGATCGGCTGGTGGGCGCTGGTGCTCGCTGCGCTTCCCTACGCCTTCGCACATTCCGCCTTTCGTCGGTTCTCGGAGGCGAAGCGCACGTACCGCCAGACGATCCGTGCTCTCGCACAGATACCGGAGGTCGGTGGACACGCCGATCCCGGGCACGCCCACAGGACCGCAGATCTGGCGGTGGCCGTCGCCACCGAGATGGGCCTGAGACCCGGAGACGTCGAGTTCACCGAGTACGCGGCCTACCTGCACGACATCGGTCGCGTGTCGCTCAACGAGCCGGGGGTCTTGCGCATGGGCTTCAGCGAAAACGATCTCGCTCGGTGGGGGGCCGAGATCGTGGGCGAGACCGAGTACCTGGCCGAGGTTGCAGACGTCGTTGCCCGGCAGTACCAGCCGTTCCGCTCGCCCGGCGACGGCGGAGATCCCAACCTCCCTGTGGCCGCGAAGATCGTCAAGATCGCCAGCGCCTACGACGAATCACGGTCCGAACTCGAGTTCTCACCGCTCGAAGCCATGGATCGCCTCCATCGTGGAGCCGCCTACGACTACGACCCCGAGATCGTTGCCTTCCTGCGCACCGTGTTGGACCGGCGGGGCGAGTTCCATCCTCTGACCCAGAGGAGCTGAGCTCAGCCGCGTGTCGCCGAGCCTCCCTGCAACTTCACTCCCGGCTTGAACCATCGCACGGGTCGGCGCAGTTCGGCTTCGAGGAATCGCCCGAGGCCGACGGCCAGAAACACGTCGCCGAGGGACAGGACATGTCCTTGACCGATGAGCCGGGCGGGGATCACATCGGCCAAGAACGGGAAGATGGTCGACTCGTCCAGCACAATGTGCTTGAAGTCCGAGGTGAAGTCCAATGCGCCGCTGAATCCTCCGGCGACGACGGCAGCCTCTCGCATCACCGGCATTCCGCCGTTGAAGAGAATCACCGTGAAGTTCAAGAGGATTCCGATACCGGCCAGCCACATTCCCGGGCGGTCGCGATTGGCCATCACCATCATCGTGAGCAGGACGTACGACAGCAGGATCATGCTGACGCCGGCGGTCTGGGCCCAGCTCCGGTCGGGCAGCCAGACGGTAGAGACCTGCAGCATGAAGGCGATCGGCAGCACGAACCACAGTCGGAGACGGATGTCGGCGAGGTTGGTGAGCCGCCCCCCGCGGAGCACCGCCACCG